>JBEKXQ010000028.1:0-45145 GCA_049511915.1 Candidatus Korobacteraceae bacterium | reverse complement strand
GTATTGACATGTAAAAACTACACTCGAAAGTGTGAAAGTAGTTGTACGACTTTCAATTTTGGTTCTATTTCGGGAATTCAGGTGGAAATGCCTTGGCCTCGGACGTTGGCGGCGGATAAGGCAGAGGCAAGGATATGCTACCGCCATAACTTCCGCCCAAGCGTCAGAGGTAGAGTCGGTATGGGAGCCGTGCCGACGCTCCTCGGCTCGCAGTCAAGTCCTCGCTCTGACCGCCGGCTTACGAGGGCGTTTACGAAACCCTGTGTCGCCGCTCTGCGGCCGGCATTATTTCCCACTAGAGCGGGGGCTGACGCCCCCGCCTAACATCATGCCGCCGCGTTGCGGCTGTTTCCATCGCCTAGTGAGATCCCCTTGATCCACCGACCAACTGTCGACCTGAGTTTCGTAACAGCCTCTCACGGCCCCGGCTAACTTCATCCCGCCGCCGCGCGGCTGATTCGATCTCAAGTGCGATGACTTTGTTTCCACCGTTTGGCGCGAGTTGTAGCTACGACACAGACACCTGCGGGACTCGGGCGCATGGCAGCCGCCGTCGTGCTAACCTGCCTGCAGGATTTGCAACGACCTTATGACGCGACTGAGCCCACGGCTTCTGGCTTTCATTCTTGTTTCGTTCATGCTTTGTCTTCCCAGCGATGCTTCTGCGCAGGCGCAAAACTCGGGTGGTTCACAGGCTGGGAGCTCGGGAGCGCCAAGTTCCGGCATGACCATCCACGGGACAAACTCGCAAGGCTCGGCTGTGACTATTCCGGGCGCTGGCTCTGCGAAACAAAGCACGGCGGCCAACACGCAGAGCGGAAACTCGGGCGCTCCGAACTCTGCTCTGGCCGCGGCCGATCAGCTCTTTGGGGCAGGAAAAATAGCCGAGGCCGGCGCGCGGTACCAGGCTCTCGTCAACGCCGATCCGAAATTCGTACCGGCGCAGGTGGGCCTGATCCGCTGCTACATGATGCTGCAAAAGCTGGATGAGGCGCAGGCGACCGCCGAGAAAGCGATTGCGCTGCAGCCGAACTCGTGGCTGCTGCTGTTGACGCTGGGCGATCTGCGATTTGCCGAAGGCAAGATGCCGGAGTCGGAACGAGCGTACGTCAGGGCGGAGAACCTGAAGCCTGACGAGGCTGCGCCGTACCTCGGGCTGGCGCGTGTGTATCGCGCGTATTCGCTGTATCGGCGCGCCTACGACAATCTGAAGCGGGCACACGAAGTGGCGCCCAACGAGATTCAGGTGCAGGTGCTGTGGTTCAATGCGATTCCGCACCAGGACCGCATTCCCGCGCTGGAGGCGTATCTCGCCAATCCCAGCGTGAATCCGCAGGTCGCCAGACAGTTGCAGCAGTATCTGGCGTTTCTGAAGAAGAATGCCGACGCCCCGACGCACGCGTGCAAGCTGGTGAGCAACGTTCAGGAGACCAACACCAAGCTGTTTGCCCTTCCCCGCCCCGGAACCAAGCTGGGAGCTTCGGGACTGGCGGTTAAGATCAACGACCAGGAGACACGGCTGGCGCTGGACACGGGATCGAGCGGCGTGTTGCTGGGGCGAGCCGCGGCGGAGAGGCTGGGGCTGAAGAAGCTGGCCTACCAGCCGATCATGGGAGTGGGTGACGCCGGCCAGCAAGGCGGGTACACCGCAGTGGTGGATCGCATCCGCGTTGGCGATCTGGAATTTCAGGATTGCATTGTGCGCGTCACCGAGGCTTCCAATCCGGTGACCGGCGAGGATGGGCTGATCGGCTCCGACGTATTCGCCTCATACCTGGTGGACATCGACATACCCGGCGCGAAGCTGCGGCTGTCGCCACTGCCCAAGCGGCCCGACGAAAGCGCGCACCCGGCTGCGTTGAAGACGTTGCCCCAGGACAGCCAGGAGTTGGAGAGCGAGGGCGACGAAAGCAACAACGCTGCAAAAGCGACGGCGGCGGCCAATCTGCCCAAGGATGCCTACGTTTCTCCGGAGATGGCCAACTGGAGCAAGGTGTTGCGCTTCCGCGGCCTGCTGCTGGTTCCAACCAAGGTGGACGGCGCCGGCCCGTTGCTTTTCCTGCTGGACACGGGATCGTTCGCCAACGTTCTGTCGACGCGCGCGGCCACCGAGATCACGCAGATCCGCTCCGATCCGGGGCTGTCGATCAAGGGAATGAGCGGCTCGGTCGACAAGGTTTACCGCGCGGACAAAGCATCGCTGCAGTTCGGATGCCTGGCCGGCGGCTGCCGCTACGAACAGGACAATCAGGATGTGGTGACCTTCGATCTGAATCCGGTATGCAAGCAGACGGGGACCGAGGTGTCGGGAATTCTCGGATACAACATGCTGCGAATTTTGCAGACCAGGATCGACTATCGCGATGGGCTGGTGGATTTTGTCTATGACCCGAAGCGGCTGCCGAAGCAGGTGAAGCTGAAGTAGAAGCAATTAGCAATTAGCAATTAGCAGCTAGCTGTCAGCAAGTGGCAACTAGAACCGGCAACTGGAATCAGAGTTGTCATCGCCTGCTATCGCCCGAGTTCCTATACTCACGCTCATGCGTTTCGCGCTCGTTTTTGTTCTCTCTGCCGGATGCGCACTTGCGCAGGAACCTCTGCGGCAACAGATTCGTAGCATTGCCGGCGAGGCGCACGGCAAAGTGTCCGTTGCGTGCTCGTTGCCGGGGACCGCGCTGAATTGCGATCTCAATCCCGACGCGCGGCCTCCCATGCAATCGGTGTTCAAGCTGCCGCTCGCGCTAATGGTCCTGCATCAGGTGGAGCAAGGCACGTTTTCGCTGGATCAGCCAATCCGCTTTCTTCCGCAGGACCGCATCCTGCCGCATGTCCACAGTCCTTTGCAGACGCAATATCCCGATGCCGGAGTCGATGTGCCCGTGCGCGAGCTGCTGCGCTTGACCGTCGCGCTGAGCGACAATGTGGCGGCGGACATTTTGCTGCGCATCGCGGGTGGTCCGAAGGCGGTGGACACATATATCGCCGCGCTCGGCATCAGCACCTTCCATCTTGAGGACGGCGAAGACGTCCTTCATCATGATGTGTCCGCTCAATATCGCAACTGGTTTGAGCCGGCGGGGGCGGTCCAGGTGCTTCGCCGCATCTCCGACAATTCGCCGCTGACGGCGGAGCATAACGATCTGCTCTTAGGCTGGATGACACCGGACTATCCGACGAAGCGTCTGGACGCCGATCTGCCGGCCGGAGTGCGGGTCGCTCACAAGTCGGGCACTTCCGACGTGGACAACGGGGTGGCGCACGCGACCAACGATATTGGGCTCATCCCACTGCCTGACGGACGGCGCATTGCGATTGCGGTGTTCGTGACGGATTCGACGGCGGACGAAGCCACACGCGACCAGGTGATCGCCCGCATCGCCCGAGCTGCCTACGATGCCAGTCTCCCAAGCGGAGGTCACGACTCCGGCAAGTAGTAGCGCAATTTGAAATTCACACGGTGTCGGTGGAGCACGCCTTGAGGCGTGCATATTGCAGCCCCAGTTCATATGCGCTTTAGCGCCTGAGGTAAGTCCACCCCTTACCTCAGCGGCTGAAGCCGGAATATTTGGAGGATCTCAACTGCACGCCTGAAGGCGTGCTCCACCCAAGATCACTCGACCACAATTTCGGACTGAGCCATTAGCCGCCGGCAAGACGCATTGATGACGCGGGGAGCGGTTCGCAATAACACGGTACTAGCGGCGCTTCCGAGAAGCACAGGTGGCGGAGCTGAAATGAACTCCACCACCTGATGGCGCGAACTAATTTCACTGACTAAGCGGCCGCCTGAGCGCCTCGCTGGAAAAACGCGAGCAGGTCGGCATTGATCTGGTCGGGGTTGGTGGCTGGCATCCCATGCGGAAAGCCCGGATAGACCTTCAGCGTTGAATTCTTCAGTATCTTCGCGGACGCAAGGCCCGCGGCGGCGATCGGCACAATCTGGTCGTCGTCACCATGCATCACCAGCACTGGGATGTCGATCTTCTTCAGATCTTCGGTGAAGTCGGTCTCCGAGAACGCCTTGATGCAGTCGTAGCCGGCTTTCATGCCTCCCAACATGCCCTGCATCCACCAGTGCTTGCGGATGCCCTCGGAAATTTTCGCGCCCGGGCGGTTGTATCCGTAAAACGGCAGCGTGATGTCCCAGTAGAACTGCGGGCGATTGGCCACGTAGCCTGCCCGCAAGCCGTCGAACACGGACATAGGCGAGCCGAGCGGGTTCTTGTCCGTCTTCAGCATCAGCGGCGGCACGGAGCTGATCAGCACCGCTTTGGCCACACGCTTTTGCCCATGGCGGCCAAGATAGCGGGCGACCTCGCCGCCTCCGGTGGAGTGGCCAACCATGATGACGTTCTTAAGATCGAGCGTTTCGAACAGCACCGCCAGATCGTCGGCGTAGGTGTCCATGTCGTTGCCGTCCCATGTCTGGCTGGAGCGCCCATGACCGCGGCGATCGTGCGCGATCACGCGATAGCCGCGCTGGCCGAAGAAGAGCATCTGTCCGTCCCAGTCGTCGGCGGTCAGTGGCCAGCCGTGGCAGAAGACGATGGGTTGTCCGGTACCCCAGTCCTTGTAGAAGATTTGCGTGCCGTCTTTGATGGTGATTGTAGGCATAGGAATTTCCTTTCACGGCGAGTTGCCGCCAGTTTTCTTTCGATGATGGGGTTTTTCGGAGGATGCTGCAGGCAAAAAAATTATTCAAGTCCCACAATGTGGGATGTATTCATCGTTCGTCTAAAAGCCGGACCCTCGCGGACCTGAGCAGGCCATCCGGAGGGTTGTGACGGCCACAGTCAATATCCTGCCTGGAAGATTAGAGAACCAACTTTCCAGGACTGGTAGCAGGGGACCTAGCGTCGGCATCAGCGAAAATTAAGGTTTAGGTGGAATCTTGGCAAGCTCCGCCTCAAAGGCGGCGAGAGAATTCTTTACCGACATGCCTTGTTCATGACATTTTTCAAGGAAGGCCATGCTGTCAATATTGGCGCTCTTGGCCAATGCGACCTTTTCACCGAAGGCTTCTATGTCAAAGTGAGACCCGGCGATTTTGTCGTCGTCCACACCCTCCCATTCATCGAAGAGGTGTTGCAAAAAGTGTTTGTGGAAGTCGCTCATAAGGCTCCTGTCTTGACCCGTAAGCGTACCGCATGAACATCCAGAAGCAAAGAAAAATAGCAGCGAATGCCTCTCGGCAGAGCTGCGCAGCGGCGCCTGGAAAGATCCCAGCGGCGCGCCAACAGTACTGTTGATCGGCCGCTCCTTACTTGCTTAGTTTTTCTTGGCGCTGGGCGGCAGCAGGTTGTTCAGCCGCAGATACATTGCTGCCTCGCTGTAATGGTCAGCCCAATTGGCGGCGAGGAAGATCAGGGCGCCTCCGTGGGTGCTGGTGCGTCCACCAAACAACGTGACCGGCTGACCGAGCGTGCTGTCGTCAGCCTTGGCCAGCACCGATTCGCAGTAGGCGAAGGAATCCTTCAGCGCCTTGGTCAACGTGTCCTTGGGATCAGTCTCGTTGAGCTTCAACTCGCGCGGCGCTTCGCCGGCAATGGCCGCGCAGAGCCCGTTGTTGGACTCCGCAATGTGCATGACCAGGTGCGCGAAGCTCATCTGCTCGGGCGTTGGGCGATAGCTATACTTGTCCGCGGGCATTTCGTCGGCGGCGCCGGTCAGGTTCTTGGAGTAGCGCGTCTCCATCTGCCGCACCGTGGCGACAATGGGATTGGCGGTGTTGGGCGATGATTCCTTAGCTTGTCCCGGCAGGACAGGAACGACGGTCAAGAGCATGAGAGTTACAGCGGCAATATGTTTCACGGTCTCTCCCCCCACAATCAGATGGCTAGAGGATACCGCAAATTCGGTGTGCGCGATTTGCTTTTCGCTCTTCCCTCTTCGCTTTTCGCCAGAGGGGTTTATGGCGGATTCCAAAATATGGCGATGGGTGGAGCACGCCTTCCAGGCGTGCATTTTCGGATCGCAAAATCTGGGTCCGCGCTTTAGCGCCTGAGGCAAGGCTTTTCTTCCCTCACCTCAGCGGCTAAAGCCGGGTTCATTTCTAATCCGCACATGCACCGCTGAAGCGGTGCTCCACCCCCGCTCTGGCGAAAAGCGAGAAGCGAAAGGCGAGAGGCGAGGGGTTTGTAGCGGATTCCAAAATATGGGCGATGGGTGGAGCACGCCTTCCAGGCGTGCATTTTCGGAGCGCAATAGCTGGTACCTCGCTTTAGCGCCTGAGGTAAACCCTGCCGTCCCTAACGGGACTCAACTCAAAATTCCGACGCTACCCAGCACTCCGCCTTCGGCTGCGTGCTGGGCTAAACTATTCCGCGCCTACGGCGCTCGTTTTTCGGGTTTCGCATTCCTCTGGCGGAAAGAAAACTTATCTCGCAGTTTATAAAACGCTATCCAAACTGAGACAAGGCGCACGTGAAGAGGCGCGCATTCAAAACCTCAGCGGCTAAAGCCGGGTTCATTTCCTAGCAGCAGATGCACCGCTGAAGCGGTGCTCCACCCTGCAAATGCGGGTTTGGCCTGATGGCCTGGGCTAAAGTGTCTGCGTGAGAGCCGTGTCGCCCCCGAGGGGCTCGGCATTCTTTCCCACTTGACCCAGCACTCCGCTTCCGCTACGTGCTGGGCTATCATGACTCCGCGCCTTCGGCGCTCCGGATTCCGGGCTTCTTACTCCACTGCCCAAAGGAAAACTTAGTTCTCACGCAGAAACTAAAGCCCATTCTCGAATGGCGTGCTTGCGACACGGCTGAAGCCGTGCCCTTCCAGCTCTGGCGAAAAGCGAAGAGCGAACGGCGAAATGCGACGCCGGGCCATTGGGATTCTCACTCGCGACCCTTCCTACTCGCAGAAGACGCGAACCCGCTTGCCCGACTTGGTATCCATATCGACGTGCAGGTCGTCCAGCACATCGTTGGCGTGCTCGCTGAAAAACTTGGGATCGATTCCCTCCATCTGCATCTTCTCCACCACCTTGGGTGGCAGAAGAGTGCCGAGCTTCACTCCCGAGCGCACAAAGCTGAGCGGCACACGCACGTTGACGTCGTCGCCGCCCGGCCGCTCGATCTGCACGCGCAGATACTTCTTGTGAGGAGTGGCGGGCGCGGCCGCACTGGTTTCGTTAACGTTAGCGCCATTGCCGCCATCGCTGTCCGGCGTCGCGGCCAGCTTATCCAGCAACCGCTCGGCGTCGGCAGACGTGATCTTTCCCTCGGCCAGCATGTCCAATACTTTTCTGGTTTCAGCAGACATAACCATTCTCCTGTGACGATTTCAACCGAGTTTCTCCAAGGCATCCTCAACCGTGATCTCGCCGCGCGAAAGCTGTTCCAGCACGTAGGCCCGCGGCGACGGCGCCTGCATCGACTTGTCCAGCGCCGCGCCAATTGCATTCAGCCGGTTCTTCACCGTTGGATAGCTGATGCCGAACAGGCTCTCCATTTTCTTGATGGAGCCATGATGGCGCACAAATGCCATCACGAACGCCTGATCTTCCAGCGAGAGCTGCGCCAGGGTGGGCAGTTCGATCTGGCCGTCCATCGAGACATTGCAGCCCGGACAGGCCATACGCGTGATCTTGAAGGGCTGACCGCATTGTGGGCAAGAGGTTTGGGAGGCCATGGTGATAGCTCAGTTCGCTAACGATTATGTGATGGTTGGTTTAGTTTGTCAAGTATAAACTTAAATAAATCAATTTTAATAATGATTTATATCAATAATCTCGGCTCGCGTCACATCCAGCGGATGATCGATCAGACGCTCCACGCGCTCAATGAAGCGCACGGTATGCGGCAAGCCGGCGTGAATCTCGAAGGCCTCCTCGCTGGTCCAGCGCGAGTGGATGTAGAACAATTGAGGATCGCGAATCGAGCGGAAGGCGTGAATGCTGAGACAGCCCGGCTCCGCGCGTGAAGAGGTCACCACGTCCATAATCGCTTCCGCAACCGCGATCTCATTTCCCGGGCGAGCGTGAAAACGCGCGAAGATGAATAACTCCATCGGTTACCTCAGCGGCTAAAGCCGTATCTATTTTCCAAGGCTCACTTTGCACCGCTGAAGCGGTGCTCCACCCTCTCTACTCGCTCTTCACTTTTCGCCAAAGCGGTTTCAGTCGTTGGTGTAGCCGATGGGTGGAGCACGCCTTTCAGGCGTGCATTGCGGTCGCAATATTTGACTCCGCGCTTTAGCGCCTGAGGTAACGTTCTCTATTACCTCAGCGGCTAAAGCCGTCTCCACGTCCCGAGCAGCAGATGCACCGCTGAAGCGGTGCTCCACCCTCGTTTCCAAGCCACACCTACACCGCTGAGGCGCGCTCCACCCTCGCTCTGGCGAAAAGCGAAGGGCGAAGAGCGAATGGCAAATAGCCTCGCGCTAGCCTCGCTCCAGCTTTCCTTTGCGCAGGCGGAAGCGCAGGCCGCGCCATTCCACTTCGTTGCCGGCATAGCTGGCGATCCAGACCAGCAGGGCGATGAAGTCGCGCAGCGGCAGCAGCCACAGATCGCGCATCACGCGTGGATCTTCCAACACTCCGCGACCCACAATCACAGCCGAAGTAAAACGCGTTGCCGTTGTGATCGCCAGTATCAGCCACGTCCACCAGGCAAACGGATCGTACAGCACGGCCAGCGCAGCCCACACCAGGCCGAAGGTCGCGATCAGCCCGAAGTATTGTGCCGGACGGCGGTCCTTGATGTTGCGCGCCCAGCGCATCTGGTGCAGCCAGAGTTCGCCAAACGAGTAGTGCGGCAACGCGGTTTCGACGATGGTGTCGGCGAGTTCGATCCTGTGACCGGCGGCGGCAGCGCGAGCGCCGAGTTCGTAGTCGTCGCCCAGGTAGTCGACCAGCGGCTCCAGGCCGCCGATTTCGCGCAGAACAGCTTTGGTGGTCGCGATGGTCGCGCCCAGTCCAAAGCGAATGCCGCCTTCCATCGCGCGCGCGACGAGCACTCCGCCGGTGAAGTCGGTGCTCAGGCCGAGCGCCTCCAGCTTTGAGCCCAGCGTGTTGCCGGCCAGCCCGCGATAGAGCGTCGTCACCATGCCGACGCCGGGCTGCGCGAACGGCGCCATCACGCGCAGCAGGTAATCGCGGCTGACGACAATGTCGCTGTCGTTGACGATGACGTGCTCATAGCTGGCTTGCGGCAGCATCTGGACCAGGTTGCTGACTTTGCCGTTCAGGCCCAACTCTTCCGGACAATGAATTAAGCGAAGGCTGCGCAACGGAAATTCTTCGCGCAGTTGCTCCACGACGGCGACGGAGGGATCGTCGAGGCGGTGCACGCCGAACAGCACCTCGTATTCGGGATAGTCGAGCAGGCAATGGCCGCGGAAGGCCGCGTACATGTCCGGGTCCAGCCCGCGCAGCGATTTCAGAATGCTGACCGGCGGCGGGAACTTGCGGTCGATCGCGCGTCCGCGCTCCGCTTGAAAGCGCTTCGCCGCCCATATCGACATGGCGAAGTAGACGGTTCCAGCCACGCCCAGCAGGGCGCAGACTGCCGCTATGAGGATGAGAACGGAAGGCATGGAGCGCTGTTCAGATTAGCAGAATAGAGAGCGCGGGTTTGGGGTTGGGTTTGTCAAGAACAATTTGACGCTAAGGGAAAGAGTTGCCGGCCACGCGCCGCGTTCACGTTCAACACAAATTATACCGAGCAAGAAAAAGAGGCGGAGCCGAAGCCCCGCCATCCGTTGCACTGCGACTACACCCAGTGGCTCGCCGCTACCTTTTTTCTTCGGGCGCCGACCGCTGTGGCTGCGCCTGAGCTCGCTGCTGTGGCTGGGCATGCTGCTGCGGCTGCGCCTGGGCCCGCTGCTGCGGCTGGGCATGCTGTTGCGGCTGCGCCTGGGCTCGCTGCTGCTGCTGGGCATGCTGTTGTGGTTGCGCCTGGGCTCGCTGCTGTGGCTGGGCATGCTGTTGTGGTTGCGCCTGGGCTCGCTGCTGCTGCTGAGCGTGCTGTTGTGGTTGCGCCTGGGCTCGCTGCTGCTGCTGGGCATGCTGTTGTGGTTGCGCCTGGGCCCGCTGCTGCTGCTGAGCGTGCTGTTGTGGTTGCGCCTGGGCCCGCTGCTGCTGCTGCTGCGACCGCTGCTGGGGAGCGCTGCGCTCGGCATTTGCCGAAGCGATGGGTCTGCCTGCCGCGATGGGCTTCGTTTCGGCAGAAATGGCCGGACGCCCGTGATTGACGGAGGCAAACTGCTCGCGGTTCTGTGATGCCGCCTGCTGGTGCTGCATCTGCGTGTTCATGGGAGCAATGCGCTGCCCACGCATGCCGGCGGTTTCGGCCGGCGAAGCCTGGCGAGTGATGCCTCCCGGCCCGTTGTAGCTGGCGCGGTTATTCGTGTTGTTGTTGATGACGGTGCGGTTATACACGTTCACGTTGGAGATGTTCACATTGTTGACGGAACGGTTGTAGTTGAAACGATTTCCGTTCCAATACCCGCCCTGATAGCCGATGCCGCCGTAGCCGAATCCATAGTTAATGCCGCCGTAGAAGCCGATATATGGGCCCCAGGAGCCGTAGTTGTAGCGATACATGCCGCCAAAAAATCCCCAATATCCCGGCGTCCACAGGACACCGACTTGAGGCGGCCATGCCCACGCGCCGGGCACCCAGTAGTAGCCCTGAGAAGCATAGCCCCAATATCCGGGCGTCCACAGATAGCCATCGCCGGGGCAAGGAGGCTGCGAATATTCCGGCAGCGGTGGTGGGGGCTGTTGTGCCTGGAGCACTGGCTGACCGTAACTGGCATCCTGGTAGCCGGCGCTGGAATCGTTATTGGAATAGTTCTGGTCCTGCGAAGCCTGCTGCACTGCTGGAGCCGGCGAAGTCTGCTGCGCTGGCGCAGGCTGCTGATAGTTCTGCTGCGGCGCCTGACTGACTGGCTGCTGCTGAGGGTTAGTAGCTGCCGCCTGGGTCCCGTCCGTGGGGGCCAGGTTGTCGGTGGTCTGCGCCGGTTGACTCTGGGCACCGTTGTCCGCGATGTTGTTCTTACTGCATCCTGCAACCGCAAACGTCATTGCCAGGGATGCTGCTGCCAAAACGATAAGACAAGATACTTTGTTCGACATATTCCTCCTGACGGAGATGCCGAAGGGACAACTCCACATCTTCACACTCTCATGCCAACCTCCTTTGGGTCTGAGCAATAGCGGACACGTCCGCGCAACGGCTGGCCACCGGTCTCCGTTCACGATCTGAGCACTGAATCCAACCGGCCGGAACTCGAGAAACAGAAGATCTGCCCCCGATGGAAGTGCAGGCATTCAAACGCAGTGCTATCTGCCTGAAGCGATCATCGTGTCGGTTTCGTCTCCACTCGTCAATTGGAAGAGCTGTACGCGCACGTTCGCCGTATCGGCGACGTAGAGCGTATGAAGTTGCAGAGCTGGCAACCGCCGGCTGGTTTATGGCGAGATCTCCCAGACCATGGCATTGTTTCCATACGGTAGGCTGCAGACTGCCATAGTGCCATAGAGGTTGCCGTTGGCGTCGGAGGTCAGATTTGCGAACCCGGGTGGGCCCCAAACTATCAGGCGATCCGCATCCACGTCGAAGACCCCACTGCAGTAATAAAATATCCCACCCTCTTCGGTCGCATAGAGATGCCCCGCCCGGCCCAAGGCCAAGCCCTGGTACTGGGTGTAATAGGACCCGTTACACTCGTCGCTCCAGGCCACATGGATCTGGCCGAATACCCAGCCTTCAGCAGTGTGCGATAAGCTCCCGATCACGCCCACGTCATAGTTGCCACCAACATTGCACTCACCGTAACCCCACGAATTGCAAACGGCAATAACGTAGAAATTGCCCGGCCCGTCCTGAATCAGGTGATCGGGATACCACCCGTCAGTACCGCCGGTGAAAGAGTAGATATCATTTTCCGTCCAACCGCTACCCGACGGCACGAACTGGAAAATCACTCCGGAACCATAGGTACCACCATGCCATGCGGTACCGTACAGGTTCCCGTCGTGGCCCATCAGCAAGCTGCTAGGGAGCCCACCGTCGGCTCCCCCTGTGAAGCTGTGGAGAATTGTTTCCGTCCAGCCTCCCGGCGAGGGCGAAAGCTCAAACAGCGCGCCGTTCCCGTTGGTCCCACCCCAAATGGATATTCCATACAAGTTACCCGCGGAGTCGATGGCTGAGACCGTGCCGCCCCACGCGTCGCTGAAGCCCGTGAACTCGTACAGGGTCGTCTGCTCCAAACCACACGCGGCCGTGGCGCAAGCGGCTGGACCCGGCTTCGCCTCATAGATCAGGCCGCAATAGGTACCTCCGTAAGCTGCGCACTCCTGGATGCCGCCGGCCGCCGACCCGTAAAGCACTCCTCCCGGTCCGACGATAACGCTGTTTGGGCTGCTTCCGCTGCTGCCGCCCAGGAAGTTGTACAGGGAGTTGACAAACCATTGCCCAGCCATCTGCGCCAGCGAATAGAGCAAGCCCGCACCCTGGCTGCCGGCGTCGGCAAGCGTGCCGTAGAGCTTCGCGGCAGGGCCAACTGTCAGTCCCGAGGGATTGGAGCCGGGAGCAAAATCGTGGAGATCGCGGAAACCCGATTGCGGCGAAGGACAAGGGTCCGCGCCGGTTGTTGAACTGGTGGTGGTGGTCGTTGTCGCGCTACCGAGAATGGTGAACGACTCGGAAGGAATCGTGCCTACCTCATTCTGCGAAGCTGAAGACGGCCCGCTGTTCTCATCCCAGTAAACCGGATCGCCGCTGGGAACGCTGGCATTTTGCAGGTTCACCCAATAGGTACCGGCGTTCAGAGCCGGTCCGGTGAAGCTCGTCGTCACCGTGCAGACGTTGTAGCCATACTGATTGACGGTGCAGCTGCCCTGCGTGAAGTTCACCGTCTGATCGAAGTAGCTGGTGCCACCGTTTTCGCCCGACGTGATGGACAGCTCAGCTGAAGTCAGCGTGTCGCCCGAGAACAGCCACATGCCAAATGCGGCACCGGTAATGTTGGCGCCGTCGCTTGGCACGGTAAAGGTGTCGCTAACGACGAAACCGAAGTTGATGGTCCAGGCATCGGTATTGCCGTTGATGGGGCCGTTGTCGTAAATGTCGTTGGCTTGCAGCGGACCGCGATGCATCCTGGCACGCGCAAGCGTGGGAGACTTGCGTGATGCCTGCGGCCTGACCGGATGTGCCAAGCGCGACGCGAACTCCGGCATCCTCGCCGCTTGCACCGCCGTCGGTGGAACCGAGTTCTGTGCCCAGGCGGGAACGATGGCAACCGCCATCAGCAGCGTAGCGATTACCGCCAGGGAGATTGTGCGGAACAGCGAACTGCGAGATTGTCCTTTGCTGCGCATTGGCTTGTCCTCCTGCAAGTTCAAGAAGAAGGTGGAACCTCTCGCGTGGTGGCGCGAAGAGGCCGGCACCTAATCTCGACACATGGTCTGGATGCCGGCCTGCTGCGTACTTGTAACGCTCGGCTACGGCGAGATCTGCCAGACCGTACCCTGAGATTCTCCGCACGGGCCAGTTGTGCCGTGGAGGTTGCCGTTCGCATCCACCTCCACATCCCGGAAATCCAACCCGTTGAAACCTATCAAGGGGTCGTTGTAGCGGGGGGACTTGAATACCGTGCTCGTCCAAAACTGTTCCCCGTTGTAGTAGTAATCCAGGTAAGCATCGAACGTGCCGTACAGGGTCCCGGCTGCGTCCAAGGTTATGCCTTCGAAGACGGCAAAGCAGTCGCCTGGACCACCACACCATCCTTCCGTATCGGCGAGGACATTGAAGTTCCAATTGTTACCGGATGGCGTTAATGCAAATATTCTTCCGTAGGTCACGTTGAAGCAAAAACCGCCGTCATGGCTGTCATAGCAATCTTGCTCGAGGTACGTAGCCAGCCCATACAGGGTGCCGAATCTCTGCTGGAATAGTTGTGGATTTTGATTACACATAAACTGACAGACCGGGAAGGTTTCTAGAGTGTTTTCCTGCCACTGACCGTCAGTCTGGATTAATTGAAAGATGACACTCCCGGAGCTACCATAACTAGTGGTGCCAGAGAGTTTGCCGTCTTCGCCTATGACGAGCGAGTTAGGTTGCGAACCGTCTTGAGGCGGCCCTTGAAAGCTATAGATAACGGTTTCCGTCCAGCCGCTGTTGGACGGTGTCAGTTCGTAGACAGTACCCAGCCCGTACATTCCCCCGGAGCTTGTTATTCCATATAGATTGCCGGCGTCGTCGAAGACCAGATTGCTAGTCGGCTGCCAGCCGTCAGGATTGCCCTGAAATTCATAAATCACGGTCTGCTCCCAACCGCACAGGGCTGTGAGGCAGGCCGTCGGCGGCGGCTGCAGCCGGTAAACCAAACCGCAAGCCTGATTTCCTGAGCTTCCGCAATTTTGCAGACCGGCATTAGCGATGCCATACAATGCGCCTGCCGGCCCGATGACCGGCGGCGGTCCAAGGGCGTTGTAGAGAGGCGTAAAGATCCAACTCCCGTGATTTTCCGCCAGTTTGTAAGTTGCAGCAGCAGTTCCGTACAGGTTGCATGCCCGGTCAATCGCCAATCCCCCCGACGGCGATCCCTGGTTTCCCGTGAAGTTGTGGACGATTTTGAAGTTGTCTACGTCATGCACGCATTCCGGTGGTGCCTGTGTGGTGCCATTGCCCAGAATCGTGAAGGCTTCTGAAGGAATCGTGCCCACTTCACTATCCGAAGCCGAAGATGGACAGCCTGGGCCCGTGCAGCCGACACCGCTGTTCTCATCCCAATACACCGGATCGCCGCTGGGAACGCTGGCATTTTGCAGGTTCACCCAGTAAGTGCCGGCATTTAGAGTGGGACCATTGAAGCTCGTCGTCTCCGTGCAGACGTTGTAGCCGTATTGATTGCCGGTGCAGCTGCCCATCGTGAGGTTCACGGTCTGATCGAAATAGCTGGTACCACCGTTTTCGCTCGAGGTGATGGACAGCTCGGCCGACGTCAGCGTGTCGCCCGGAGATAGCCATACACCGAAGCTGGCGCCAGTGATTGGAACAGTATTGCTGGTCAGGTTGAAGCTGTCGCTCACAATGAATCCGTAGTTGATCGTCCAGGCATCGGTGTTGCCGTTGATGGGACCGTTGTCATACATGTCGTTGCCATCCAGCGGCCCACGGTGATTTCGTGCGGGCGCCAACGGCGGCAGCTTGCGCGATGCCTGCGGCTTGACAGGATGGGCCAGCCGCGACGCGAACTCCGGCATCTTCGCCGCCTGCACCGCCGTTGGTGGGACTGAGTTCTGTGCCCAGGCGGAAACCATCGCCACGGCCAACACCGACGCGGCGATTACCGCCAGGGAGATTATGCGGAACAGCGAACTGCGCGATTGTCCTTTGCTGTGCATCGGCTTGTCCTCCTGCCACAACAAGAAGAAGGTGAAACGTATCTGCAGTGGCTGGAACAGGCCGGCACCTAATCTGCGATGCCGGCCCGCTACATACTCGAAAGGATCAACTACGGCGTAATCTCCCAGACCACACCATAGCCGTAAGCTCCGCCGCTAGAGGTCGAGCCGTAAATGTTGCCCTGCGCATCGACCACGGGAGCAGAGTCAGGCCCCGCGCCGTCGGAGCCGCTGAAGTCATGCAGCGACGTGTAGTTCCAGCAGCAGGTCATCTTGAAGACCTCGCCGTCTCCGCCGGCGTTAACCGTGCCGTAAACATTCCCCGAAGCATCAGGGGTTACCCAGGCACTCATCGGGCCGGCGAGGTTCTCCCAGTTCTTCAAAGTCACGGGCGTCCAATCGGGGTAGGTCAACTCGAAGATTCCGCCGTACCAGATCCAATAGCAACCGTCTATCAGATCACCATACGTGGCACTACCATACAGATTCCCAGCCTGATCTGCGGCCATGGACAACGGCCAACCCGCACCGAAGTCGAAGTTGTAGAGGATTTTGTAGCCTCCGGCCAGCGTGTAAACGGTACCCGTGTCATAGGCGCCGCCGCTCTCGGTCATACCGTATAGACCGCCTGCGCCACTGACCACGCCCTGTGGACCGGAGCCGTCGCCAGGGAAGGCGGGAAAGGCGTGCAGGACCTGTGGGCTCCCCTTCATGAACTCATAGAGCGTGCCGCCGCCATTCACGCCGCCCGCGGCCGTGCCATAGATGTCACCCGAAGCGTCGAGCACAAGACTGCCTCCTGGCCGCGATCCAGCAGCTCCGTTGAAGCTGTACAGCAGCCTCTCCGTCCAGTTGCCAAGAACGTTAGGCGAGGCATGTGCGGCGGGCGATAACCCGAAGAGCACCCCACCGCTATAACCCCCTCCCACCTCCGTCGTGCCGTACACGATGCCGTTGGAAGCCACCGCAGGCGGACTGTCTGGGCCGCTGCCATCCGTGCCAGAGAACGAGTACAGGGTTGTGAACCGCCAGCTGGAACCTTCGGGAGTCAGTTTGAATACCGTGCCGTCCCCCGAAGCGCCACCGGAGGCTACACCGTAGAGATTGCCGTGCGCGTCCATGGTCAAACCGGCGGGATTGTGTCCGTCCACTCCGCCGGTGAAGTTGTAAATAACTTTGAAAGTCTGAGTTGGCGAGGGCGGAACGGTCGCAGCCTTGGACTCCGCCACCGGTGCTTCATCCAATGCCGGAAGATTGGCGCATGTGATGGTGGTGCTGGAACTACCGAGAATTGTGAACGCTTCCGACGGAATCGTGCCCACCGAGCTCTCCGAAGCCGAAGAAGGCCCGCTGTTCTCGTCCCAGTAAACTGGATCACCACTGGGTACCGTGGCGTTCTGCAGGTTCACCCAGTAGGTTCCGGCATTCAGGGTCGGGCCAGTGAAATTCGCCGTCACGGCGCAGACGTTGTAACCGAACTGATTGCCGGTGCAGGTTCCCATGGTGAAGTTCACCGTCTGATCGAAATAGCTGGTGCCACCGTTCTCGGCCGAAGTGATGGACACTTCAGCCGACGTCAGGGTGTCGCCCGAAAATAACCATGCCCCGAAACTCATGCCGGTGACGACGGAGCCGTTGTTCGCAACGTTGAAGCTGTCGCTCACAACGAATCCGAAGTTGATCGTCCAGGCATCGGTGTTGCCGTTGATGGGGCCGTTGTCGTAAATGTCGTTGCTGTCCAGCGGCCCACGATGATGTCGTGCGGGCGCCAACGGCGGCGCCTTGCGCGATGCTTGTGGCTTGACGGGATGGGCCAGCCGTGACGCGAACTCCGGCATCTTCGCCGCCTGCACCGCCGTCGGGGGAACGGAACTCTGTGCCCAGGCGGGAACGATGGCAACCGCCATCAGCAGCGTAGCGATTACCGCCAGGGAGATTGTGTGGAACAGCGAACTGCGCGATTGTCCTTTGCTGTGCATCGGCTTGTCCTCCTGCAAGATCAAGAAGAAGGTGGAACCTATCTGCAGTGGTAGGAACAGGCCGGCACCCAATCTGAGATGCCGGCCCTCTGCATACTCGAAAGGGGTCAGCTATGGCGTAATCTCCCAGACCACACCATAGCCGTAAGCTCCGCCGCTAGAGGTCGTGCCGTAAATGTTGCCCTGCGCATCGATCACGGGAGCAGAGTCAGGCCCCGCGCCGTCGGAGCCACTGAAATCATGCAGCGGAGAATAGTTCCAGCAGCAAGTCATCTTGAAGACCTCGCCGTCTCCGCCGGCGTTAACCGTGCCGTAAACATTCCCCGAAGCATCCGGAGTTACCCAGGCACTCATAGGGGCGGCGAGGTTCTCCCAGCTACTCAAGGTCACGGGCGTCCAATCGGGGTAGGTCAGCTCAAAGATGTTGCCGTACCAGATCCAATAGCAACCGTCTATCAGATCCCCATACGTGGCACTGACATACAGATTCCCGGCCTGATCTGCGGCCATGTACAACGGCCAGCCCGATCCCAAGTTGAAGTTGTAGATGACGTGGTAGCCTCCGGCCAGCGAGTACACGGTACCCGTGCCAGAGGCGCCGCCGAACTCGGTTATACCGTATAGACCGCCTGCGCCACTGACCACGCCCTGTGGACCGGTGCCGTCGCCAGGGAAGGCGGGAAAGGCATGCAGGACCTGCGCGCTCCCCTTCGTGAACTCATAGAGCGTGCCGCCGTTATTCACACCACCCGCGGCCGTGCCATAAATATCTCCCGAAGAGTCGAGCACAAGACTGCCTCCGGGCCGCGATCCATCATTGCCTCCCGTGAAGCTGTACCGCAGCCGCTCCGTCCAGTTGCTGAGAACGTTAGGCGAGGCATGTGCGGCGGGCGATAACCCGAAGAGCACCCCACCGCTATAACCCCCTCCCACCTCCGTCGTGCCGTACACGATGCCGTTGGAAGCCACCACGGGCGGGCTGTCGGGGCCGTTGCCGTCCGTGCCAGAGAACGAATACAGGATTGTGAACCGCCAGTTGGAACCTTCGGGAGTCAGTTTGAATACCATGCCGTCCCCCGAAGCGCCGCCCCCGGCTACACCGTCGAGATTGCCGTGCGTGTCCATGGTCAAACCGGCGGGATTCTGTCCGCCCACTCCGCCGGTAAAGTTGTAAATAACTTTGAAAGTCTGAGTTGGCGAGGGCGGAACGGTCGCAGCCTTGGCCTCCGCCACCGGCCTTTCATCCGATGCCGGAAGATTGGCGCACGTGATGGTGCCACCCAGCATGGTGAATGCTTCCGAAGGAATCGTTCCCACGTCATTCTGCGAAGCCGAAGATGGGCAGCCTGGGCCCGTGCAGCCGACACCGCTGTTCTCATCCCAATACACGGGGTCACCGCTGGGAACGCTCGCGTTCTGCAGGTTCACCCAGTAGGTACCGGCATTCAGGGTCGGACCATTAAAGCTGGTCGTCACGGTGCAGACGTTGTAGCCATATTCGTTGCCGGTGCAGGTTCCCATGGTGAAGTTCACCGTCTGATCGAAATAGCTGGTGCCACCGTTTTCGGCCGAAGTGATGGAGACTTCAGCCGACGTCAGGGTGTCGCCCGAAAACAACCATGCCCCGAAACTCATGCCGGCGACGGTGGAGTTGTTGCTCGCAACGTTGAAGCTGTCGCTAGTGATAAGGCCGAAATTGATCGTCCAGGCATCGGTGTTGCCGTTGATGGGGCCGTTGTCATACATATCGTTGCTATCCAGCGGCCCACGATGATTTCGTGCGGGCGCCAACGGTGGCATCTTGCGTGATGCTTGCGGCTTGACGGGATGGGCCAGCCGCGACGCGAACTCCGGCATCTTCGCCGCCTGCACCGCCGTCGGTGGAACGGAACTTTGTGCCCAAGCGGGAACCATCGCCACGGCCATCATCAGCGCAGCGATTACCGCCAGGGAGATTGTGCGGAACAGCGAACTGCTCGATTGTCCTTTGCTGTGCATCGGCTTGTCCTCCATTCAGCTCAACAGAAGCCAGACTCAGGGGTACGAACAGGCGCGCCTGAGCCTTGGGAAGAAGGAACGTTGCGGGTCTATCTCTCGCCGCGCGGCATTGCTCGGAAGGGGTGGGAAAAAGGCCGGGGAATCCTTCTACCCGATCGTCAGGGATAATTGCACTCTCACCGCAAATGGTTTGTCAGTGATCTATGGAGCATAGCGACGTGACGAAGGATCGTGTCGTGCCCACCGGCGCTGTTAATCATTCGTTAATCGTCAATCCTCATGCTGTCAGGTTCGCGACTTTTTCCTCCAGGCGTCTTTGTTCTTTACGAACTCAGTCGGCACGATGCGAAGGAAGGGCTGCATGCGAGCTACAAAGCTTCTTCACTGGGCAACCATACTTGTCTCCGCTTCCACGATGTCGCTTGTCGATGCTGGAGCCCAGGATATCGTTCCCCTCTGCACGCCGAAGATTATCGACAATCGGGTGGTGGCTACGGCGGCGCAGCGTAAAGCTGCCGGAGACATCGCGCAGCCGCCAATCAACGACCTGGCGAACGGCTTTGCCTGGCCGGATACACCGTTGGGCGTCGCCAAGATGGGCGGACGTTACGTATTTTTCGCCAGCGACGGAGCCCTGCATTTACGGCAACTGTGGCATGGACATTCCTATGGCAACGACAAGTATGGCTCCATCACTCGAACCATTGGCACGCTTGACGACCCGCTCGGCGTGGCGCCTCCAGTCGATGTCACCATCGATCGCAACCCAGATGCGACCATTAGCGCTTTCTATAGGAGTTATGACTACATGGGGGGTGGGCCGGTCTACAAAGTTCCCGCCGACAAGCCCGGGCACGACAACCTGCTGCTGCTCTATCATGCGGAGATTCCAACCCTCACGAGTTTTTATTCTGTACTGGGCCTGGCGGCGTCAACCAATGAAGGCGCAAGCTGGACCGACTTGGGCGAGATTGTTCGCGTCAATCAAGGTTACCGGACGGACATGGATGGCTTTGATGTGGGCGATCCATCGCTCGTGGTTTCTCCTGATGGAAAGTATTTCTACGTCTATTTTCCCGACTGGCGCGCCAATGGCACCGTTCATTGGGGAGACACGGTGACCTTTGCCTCCGTGGCCCGCGCACCGCTTGACGATGTGCTGCAGGCCGCATTCGGCAAGAAGCCTCATGCCATCGCGTTCCAGAAATACTATGACGGCTGGCGTCTGGACCAGGGATTGGGCGGTTATTCCCAGGACCTGAATCAGCAGACGCCCTACAGCGGCAACCTCCAGGTCGCCTATAACTCCTACCTGCAGCGCTATCAGATGATCGTAAATGCCGGAGTGGTCCTTTACTATTCCGAATCCAAGAACGGTTTGACCTGGTCGGCCCTCAGCTTGCTCTACGATTTCCGGAGTGTCGCGCTTGCGCCCAGTGTCTACGTCGCTCCCGTTGGAATGGGCGATGACCCTAACATTCTGGGCCAGCAATACTACATCTTCTACACCAGCTATCCCTCGAACGGGACCGGCTGGCAAGGCGCCACCGTGAACCGATTCACGGTGTCGTGCCCCTGAGAACTTTGCAGCCGACGTGGAGAAAGCATCCTGGCGAAGCCCGCACCCTCCCCAGGTCACCCGATCTGGAACGCCGGCCGCGGGGGAGCCGCAGAATTTCAATTACGGCGTGATCTCCCAGACAACCCCGCAGCCAGGGCCTGAGCAGCTGAGTGCAATTCCGCCGGCGCTGGCGGTGCCGTAGAGATTACCGTTCGCGTCAAGTATCACGGTACTAAACGGGTATGCCCCGTCGCTGCCGCCTGTGAAGTCGTGGAGATCGGTATACGTCCAACCACCGCTGGACGGTGTCAGCTTGAAAACCGAACCGTACAGATAGGCGCCGTCTGTGTTTAGCGTGCCGTAGAGATTGCCCGCCGCGTCCATGACCAAGTCACTCACCGGGCCGGTACCATTTCCTTGAAAACTGTAAAGCACGGTTAACACCCAATTTCCTCCCGAGGGCTGCATTTCGAAAACAGAGCCACCTACGCGCGAACCTCCTACGCTGGCGGCGCCATAGAGGTTGCCCGCGGAGTCAAAGATCACTCCCGCCGAGGGACAGCACCCGACCGGGCCTTCGCCTTGAAAATTGTAGAGAATATTCTCCGTCCAGGCTGACCCCGAGGGCGTCAACTGGAAAACCGTACCGTAGATGCCTGAGCCGCCATAGTAAGTAGTGCCATAGAGGTTGCCGGCGTTGTCGAAGGTCACCCCGGCCTCGGGATCGCTTCCGTCGTTTCCTCCCGTGAAGTTGTGGAGCACGCTCTCCGTCCAGTTGCCACCCGATGGCACAAGTTTGTAAACGGTACCGCTATTGTTGGAACCTCCTACATAGGTTGTGCCGTAGAGGTTTCCCGCCTGGTCGAAAACAACCGGACTGAATGGTACGCCTCCGTCACTGCCTCCGCTAAAGCCATACAGCACGGTCTCTGTCCAGGGGCAAAGAGCGGTCTTGCAAGCGGCCGGTGAGGGTTTCACGTTGAAAACGATGCCGTTTCCCGGTCCTCCATTCGCGGTCGTACCGTAGAGACTGCCGTTCGGGCCGATGGTTACGCTGGCTGTGGGAAAAGCGCCGTCGTTGCCCCCGGCAAAGCTGTACAGCGTGTTCAATAACCAACCAGATCCTTTATGCGCCAATTTGAAGACTGTACCGTTACCCCCCGTTCCGCCTCCGCTGGCGGTTCCGTAGAGATTTCCTGCTCTATCCATGATCAAGCCGGCCTCTGGACCTGCCCCGTCGCCTCCGCCGGTGAAATCGTGAATCACATTGAAGGTTTGAGCCTGCACATCCTGGCCTGCGCCGATCGTCAGCACGAACACCATCGCCAATACGGGCGCGGTTATCGCCGCTCGCAGACCGACGCCAAAGATTGAACTTGCATGTTGTTGCGGGCTCGCCATGACAATTTTCATTTCCAGGGCGAAAAGCGCTCGGGTGGCCGCCCCATCCTGTCCAAACTGGCAGACTGATCGCAGATCTGCTTTGCGTCCGAGGAGCTCAATCTTGCGCCCGTTCGCCGCCTAATGCAACGACATTGTTGCCCTCGGCGCTGCAGGTGACTCTACGAGTTGGCGTACATGGACGAGGGTTCTTTCGCAATCGATTAGCCGCACCACTTGAGGGTGCATCTGGGTTAGGGGCAACGCGGAACTCGGCTTCCTCGAGTTGACCCAGCCCGTGCCGGATGCCGCAATTACCACCTGCGCTATCATGTAGAGGTAGTTTCAGGGACCACGTCATGATCAATGGCAAACGGGTCGCGGTCGTCATGCCGGCCTACAATGCGGAGCTGACGCTGGAGAAGACGGTGCGGGAGATCCCCGACCTCGTCGACATCCGCATCCTGGTAGACGACTACAGCAAAGACAAAACCGTGGAGGTGGCCCGCAAGCTGGGGCTGCTGGTGTTCGTCCACGACAAGAACTACGGCTATGGCCGCAACCAGCAGACCTGCTATCGCGAGGCGCTGGCCGCCGGCGCCGATGTGGTCATCATGGTCCATCCCGATTACCAGTACACGCCGCTGCTGATTACGGCGATGGCTAGCATGGTGGCCTATGACGTTTACGATGTGGTGCTGGGTTCGCGCATCATCGGCGGGCAGGCCTTGCGCGGCGGCATGCCGTTGTACAAATACATTTCCAACCGCTTTCTCACCGCGTTCGAGAACATGTTTCTGGGCGTCAAGCTCTCCGAGTACCACACCGGCTATCGCGCTTTCAGCCGCCAGGTTCTGACCAAGCTGCCGCTGATGGAAAATTCGCCTGACTTCGTCTTCGACAATCAGATGCTGGCGCAATGCGTGCAATTCGGCTTCCGCATTGGCGAGGTGTCGTGTCCGACAAAGTATTTCGAGGAAGCGTCTTCCATCAACTTCCGGCGCAGCGTGAAGTATGGCTTCGGCGTGCTGGGGACATCCGTCCAGTTCAAGCTGCACAATTGGGGTGTGACGCGTCTGCCCCGGTTCAGCCCCGAGGGACGCAAGCTCGAACTGGATCCCACCATGAACGTGAAGGCGTCGCCGATGGTCAGCGGTAGTTAAGCAACCGCGCCTCTACATCTTCAACTGGCAGCAGGTAGTGTTGAGCCCAGGTCCCGGCCCGGCACATCAGGGCTTGAACGCGTTTGCGGAGTTCCGTTCTGCTCTTTTCTGCTGAAGAGCAACTCCGCGCCAACTCTTGCGATCGTGTATTCCTGCGAACACTCAGGGCACAGCCAGTAGCAATAATCCGCGAGGCGGTCTACCTTCCATACCGAGTCCGCTAACTCGGCTGACGGTGGGAGCAGGAAGAGTCGTCCTTTGCTTAAGTGCCGGAACTGACGATTACATTGTGGATTCGAGCACTTTGCTACCATCTCGACCTCCTACTCCATTAGCTTGCATCAGACCGCTTCATGGTCCTGATGGCTTGGGATACAGCCGGAGCCTGCGGACGGCGTCGACTCCGTAAGCTGGTGGTTAGACGGATAATTTCGTCCAACATCACTTTGGGGCCTTGTGCGTTGTCGTTGGAGGATGGCGTGACGCGTGTAAAGAATTGCCACGTCATCATCGACGGACAGGATGTGGCTGGCACAGTCTTTCGGAATGTGGGTAGAAACCCTCGATGCAGAGAGCTCATGCTGGTACCCCACTCAGTGGCTTGATCGTACTAAGAAAAACTGCAGTTGTCTGTCCGCTATTAGACCCAACACAAAGAAAATGTTGACTTGTCCCGATTTGGTCCAGAGTTTCACGACAAGAATTCTCGGATTCCGGCAGCGTTGTCGTCAGTCGGGAGTTGTCGTGTAAGCCCAAGCTGAGCAGGCGGCTATCTCACCAACACGCTCATCCTTGACCTGAAGTGTTACATTCTGTGCTTGATGCAATAGCCAAAGGGGACACCGTCTTGCCCAGCCTTTCGTCGTTGTTGCTCAAAATTCCCGACGAATTCAAGCCCATGGCTGCGATTGGCATCGGGTCGTTGCTATTGGTGATACTCGTGCTCTTTCACGGCCTCGGCCTGCATCGCATCCTGGTGCGATTCAAGCGGTTCCAAGTGCGCATGCAAATGGGCCGCCCTCATCTGGGCAGGGCTGGGTTTCTGTTCAGCTGGTCCGTCTTTCTGATGCTTTCCCTGCACATCTTGCAGATTACGGCATGGGCCTTTGGGCTCATGTGGCTTGGCCTCATCCTGCGTCCCGCTGACGCCATTTACTTCTGCGCCAATGCCTACACCACGGTCGGCTACGGCACGGTGGATCTGGAGCAGCACTGGCGGAACATCACCCCGATCATCGCTATTTGCGGATTGTTTAGCTTCGCCTGGACCACCAGTTCGCTGGTCAGCATTTTGAGCAGCTACCTCCATCTGGTGGAACAGGTGGAGCAGGAGCGGCTGCAAGAGTTGAAAATGCGCGCCGCCGCGCGCCAAGCCGCGTGGGACGTCCTTCACCGCGAAAAGGCGCTGGAGCAGGCCGCGAAGCTGGAGGCCCGCAAACGCGCCGCCGGTGCCTCGTTCTTCGCGCGATGGCGAATTCGGAAGGAAGAGAAACGGCATGAAAAGGATCTGCGGGAAGCAGCCGTAGCCGAGATGAAAAGCATTCTGCAGAAAGAACACCGTGACGAGGACGGGCTGGGACACACCGACGCGCCCGACACACCCGAGGGCCGGAAGTGAGCGATCCCGCAGAGAATCGCCGCCCATGGGATCTGTTCCAGAGCGCGCGTCCGCTGACCGGCACCCGCGCCATCCGCGATGCCCTGGCCGGCTTCCAACTGGCGGCGATGAACATCCCGCAAGCCCTGGGCTACACCAAGATTGCCGGCACGCCCGTGGTCACGGGATTCTATACGCTGCTGCTGCCGCCGTTGGCCTTCGCCGCGTTCGGCTCGTCGCGTTACCTGGTAGTCGCGGCCGACTCCGCCACCGCTGCCATTCTTTCCGGCGGACTCATCGGCATGGCGCCGCTGGGCAGCGCTCACTATGTGGAACTGGCCAGCCTGGTCGCGCTGCTGACAGCATTGTTTCTGCTGGCGGCACGGCTGCTCAAGCTGGGCTTTCTGGCGGACTTCCTCTCGCAAACGGTCCTGATCGGGTTTCTTACCGGCGTGGGATTTCAGGTCGGCATCGCCGTGCTCGGCGAAATGCTGGGATTGGAAATCGCCTCGCACCGAACGATTCTTCAGCTTAGAGACGTGTTCCGCAGTCTGCCGCAGGCGCATTTGCCAACGGTTGCTTTATCGGCCGTCATAGTGTTCGGCGTCCTGTCTCTTATAAGGCTATTTCCCAAATTCCCGGGACCCCTGGTCGCAGTCGTAGCCGCCGTAGCAGCCAGCAAGATCTGGAACTTCGCCGGTCACGGTATCACCATCATCGGCCCAGTGACCGGCGGCTTGCCGCATATCGGATTGCCTCACGCCAGCGGCAAAGAGCTCGAGTTACTGATTGGCATCGCGGCATCATGCTTTGTCATGATCCTCGCGCAAAGCGCTGCCACGGCCCGCTTCTACGCTGAACGCCATCACCAGTCGCTGGACGAGAACTCCGACCTGGTGGGATTGTCCGCAGCCAATGCCGCCGCAGCTATCAGCGGAACCTTCGTCGTCAACGGAAGTCCCACCCAGACCGCGATGGTGGAACGCTCCGGCGGACGCAGCCAGATGGCGCAGATCTCCACCGCCATCGTGGTGGCGATGGTAGTGCTGTTCCTCACCAAGCCGATGCAGTATTTGCCACGCTGCGTGCTGGGCTCCATCGTCTTCATCATCGCTATCAAGCTGATCGACGTGCGCAAACTCGGCAGCATTCGCCGCGAGAGCCCCGGGGAATTCTGGCTGGCCGTAACTACGGCGGTCGTCGTCGTGGGCGTGGGCGTCGAGCAGGGCATCATTCTGGCGATGGTGCTGTCGCTGCTGCGTATCGTTGCCCACTCGTATCATCCGCACACCGGAGTGTTGGTCGCCGACGGCGATGCGGCATGGCACCTCAGTCCTCCCGTTGCCGGCGCGATGACCACGCCCGGCCTGGCCATCTACCGCTTTGGGGCTCCGTTGTTCTATGCCAATGCCGGGCGATTCACGGAAGAGATTCGCGCCGTGGTCGGGGCCGCGCCCTCGCCGGTGCGCTGGCTGGTGGTCGATGCCGAGGCCATCACCAATATCGATTACACCGCGGCGCGCATGCTGCTCGACCTTCATCAGGGCCTGTCCCAGGCGGATGTGACGCTGGCCTTCGCGCGAGTGTCAGCTTATCTGCAAGCCGACTTCGACAGGCACCATATCACCGAGGCGGTTGGCGCGGAAATGATCTTCGCCCATTTGCATGACGCGCTGAACGCCTTCGCGATGTTCGACAAACAGTCCGGAACTGCGCCGGCAACCATCGGGCCGGGACAACTGCCGCATTGAGAGAGCACGATCGCGCGCTCTGGCAGCAGATCCCACATTGTGGGATATCACCTCCGAAGCTGACTTGAAGGGGCGCAGCTTTAGCTGCGCCGTCATAAGCTCTCTATTTATTTCTTGTCATCACGAGCCGACTTCAGTCGGCGAGGGATCTGCTTTTGTCCTTTAGCGCTTCAAAAAATGAGGTACTCGCCCCGGGTGGAGCACGCCTTCAGGCGTGCATGACAGCTGATCGATTGCTGCCGGCTTTAGCCGCTGAGGTAACGCTTGCTAACTTACCTCCTCAGCGGCTGAAGCCGACTTTCTTGTTTGCCGAGTCTTTCTGCACGCCTTGAAGGCGTGCTCCACCCATCGCTATGCACCGGCATCCGGGCGACTCAGTGTCCGTATTCCAACACATCAATATTGGCAAACTTCTGCACCACGGGCGCTCCGTAAACCGACTGCAACTTCTCTTCAACCGGGCCCCCACAAAAATTCGCGCCGTCACCCGCGACCAAAATCCACACATGACGAAAACCACGCGGACCGCCAGCCAGCGCCTTGAGCAGGTCGCGAACATCTTCGCCGCCATCGTAGTATCCCGGAGCAAAAACATGCAGAGGCGGAGCGCTCGCGCCATAGCGATCGCGGTAATAATCCAGCATCACGCGGCTGTAGAAAGGAAAGAAAACCACGGCATCGCCGGGCGCGGCGGAGGCAAGCACTGCATTGCTGGCTCCGCGCCAGTCGTCGCGAGGCTTCTGGTATCCCTTGGTGATCGCCGTCTGCGACATCCCACAAAGTAGGGCCGTCAACACCAGGCCGATTCCCCACTTGCGCAAGGTATCCACGCCCAGCGCCGCCAGCAGGATCGTCGCCGGCAGCGAGAAGATCAGATAGCGCTGCAGGAACATCGGCTGGCGCAGCGAGATCAGCGCCAGGATCACGGCTGGCAGTACCGCCCAAACTAGGACCAGCATTCCCCGCCAGAAAGCGTCGGCATCGGCCCGTCGGCTCCGCCAGACCGCAATCGCGCCTGCAATCCACAACGCTCCGGCGACGACCACCTTCACGCCAGCGCCGCCGAAGAACATCGCCAGATGCCAGAACTCTTTCACGCTGGCTCGCGGCATCCACAGGAAATGCAAATTCTCCGGCGAGGCGCGAAAGACATACGTCAGACCGGGAATCGCGAGCAGAAAAATTACCGCGCCGCACGCGATCAGCCGCCGCCACGGCAGCGGCGGCGCTTTGAAGAACACCGACGCCGCTTGCGCCACCAGCACCAGAGCGGCGAAATCGTGGCTGTAGAACGCGAGCACCCCGAAGAGCGTCCACAGCAGCCAATCCCGAGGCTGATTCTGTTCCACCGCGCGTACGAAGTAACACGTTGACAGCAGCACCAGCAGAACCGCCAGCGTGTAGCCGCGGGCTTCCTGCGAGTAGTACACATCGCTCGGGCTGAAGGCCAGCAGCGCAGCTGCCGCCAACGCCGGCGCGGCTCCCATGAACTTCCGCGCCAGCGCGTACAGCACCGGGATCGACGCAATTCCAAACAGCGCCGACGGCAAACGCAGCCACGCCTCGCTATCGCCCAGATGGATCCAGGCGCGCATCAGCAGGAAATAAATGGTCTGAAGATTCGCTTCGCCGTGCCACCATACCCACGCGAAGTGCTGCCGCGACGCGCGGGCCAGCGCAACGGTTGCGCCTTCATCCAGCCACAGGCTCTTGCTGCCCAGGTGCGACAGCCGCAGCCATGCGCCCGCGACGGTGAGCAGTGCAAGAATGGCAACCTGTTCGCGCGAGATTCGGGCGGAAGTCGTCGGCGGATCGGCGAGGGAAGGCTCGCGGGCTGCGCGCATAGGAGTAAATGTAGCAGCTAGGCCGGGAATCAAACTCCCGAAGTCTTCCCTGCCCCGGACTGTTGCGGCCGCACCTCCGGGAGGAAGGCGGGGAATTTCTCGGCGGCTGCGAGCAGAACGCACAACGCGACACCCTCGGCGGCCAGCGCCACCTCGGACAGCGCGGGAAATGTAGGAGCAATGCGCAGCGTGCGATCGTTGGGATCTTTTCCGTAGGGATACGTCGCGCCCGCAGGCGTGAGCTCGACGCCGGCTTCTTTGGCCAGGGCCACTACGCGCCTGGCGCAGCCCTGGGGAACATCGAGCGTGATGAAGTAACCGCCTTTCGGCCGGTTCCAGGTTACACCGGGAACGCGGCTCAGCTTCTCATCGAAAACGTCCAGCACCTTGTGGAACTTGGGCGCGAGCAGGGCGCGATGCTTGTCCATCAGCTGGTGGATGCCTGCGTCATCTTTCAGAAAGCGCACATGACGCAACTGGTTCACTTTGTCCGGGCCAACCGTCCGCGGAACGATTCGCGCCAACATCCACTTCACGTTTTCCGGCGAAGAGGCAAACAGCGCCAGGCCTGCGCCCGCCAGCGTGATCTTCGACGTCGACGCAAAAACGAAAGCACGGTTGGGATGTCCGTGACGCGCGCTCAGCTGCAGGACGTTGGCGATCTCGATGCGTTCGCTGGTCAGGTGATGTACGCAATAGGCATTGTCCCAGTAGAGGCGGAAATCGGGGGCTGCGGCGGGCATCGCCGCCAGGCGCTCGATGACCTCATCCGAATAAACCGTTCCCGTCGGATTGCTGTACTTGGGAACGCACCAAATCGCTTTGATCGACGGATCTTGCGCTACCAGCCGCTCGACCTCGTCCATGTCCGGCCCATCATGGTTGAGCCTCACCGGAATCATGCGGATGCCGTACTCTTCGCAGATCCTGAAATGCCGGTCGTAGCCGGGAACAGGACACAGAAACGCAGTCTCGCCCTGCTGCGACCAGGGAGCGGGGCTGTCGCACGTTCCCTTCAGCAGCGAGAACACGACAGCATCATGCATCATTGACAGGCTGGAATTGTTCCCCACGATCACTTGTTGCGGCGGCGCTCCCAACATTCCGGAGAAAAGGCGGCGCACTTCCGGAATTCCCTGCAGCCCTTGATAGTTCCGGCAATCGGTTCCGTCTTCGGCAACATAGTCGGTCACGCCCGGAAGCGCCAGCAGATCCAAACTCAAATCCAGTTGCGCCCGCGCCGGCTTGCCTCGCGTTAGGTTGAGCTGCAGCCCTTTGGTTTTGAAGGCATCGTAGCTTTCCTGGATTTGCCGGGTCGAGGGCAGGATGTTCGGCGAGGGAACCTGTGCGACGTCAGTCATTTTGGAATGTCGGTGTCCTTGGTCAGGTGTGCACGCGCCCACAGCGTATCACGATTACCGGTTATTTCATCCGTCGAAGGGGACGGTTCGCACGACGATCAGCCTGGCGCTCAGGAATCGCGGTTCATATTGGGTGGAGCACGCCTTTCAGGCGTGCATGGAAAGCCCACGAGAATAGGTTCGGCTTTAGCCGCTGCGGTAATTCTTAACGGCACTTACCTCAGCGGCTGAAGCCGACCTTCTAAAACAACCCTTTTCTGCACGCCTGAAGGCGTGCTCCACCCAATTCAGCAGCGCGCAACACCCGAGCCTATCGCGCCCGCGCCAGCACCAGCGTCACATCGTCGGGCTGTTCGCTGCCGGCGATCCAGTCGGCGACCGCGGTAGTCACGATGTCGCTGATTCGCGCCAGCGACTGGTCGCGATGCTGCAGGATCAACTCGATCAGCCGCTCCTCGCCAAACTCGCCAAACTCGTTTTCCGGCTCGGTGATGCCATCGCTATAGGCGACAAAGATATCGCCAGGCTGCATGCTGACCTCGCTTTGGTCATACGCCACATCGTCGAACAGGCCGACCACCGTACCCGAAGTCTCCAGTCGCCGCACGGTGCCGTCGCCGCCCAGTACCAGCGGAGGCAGATGTCCCGCGTTGCAATAAGTCAGCAGGCGCGATCCCGCGTCGTAGCAGCCCAGAAACATGGTCGCGTATTTTGCTGCCGGCGTGCTGCGAAAGAGTTGGTAGTTCAAGGTGGACATCAGCAAGGCCGGCGAAAGTTCGGTGTGGCAATTTCCGTTGCCGCCGGTCGCGGTCACGACCGCGCTGTCGGAAACTCCCGCGCCCAGCGCCACCGAGGCCAGCGTCCGCTCCGGCTCCAGCGAATAAGCGCGCACGAAGGCGTGCACCGTCGCCATCAGCAGCGCGGCGGAGATTCCTTTGCCGCTGATATCGCCCACCGCAATCACCAGGCGGTCTTCGCTCAGCGGAATGAAATCGTAGTAGTCGCCGCTTACGGTGCGCGCCGGGCGGCACACGCCATGCACTTCCAGGCCAGGCAGTCCGCTCAGGTCGTCCGGGTAAAGCAGCTCCTGCACCTCATGCGCGATGGCCAGCTCGCCCTCCATCCGCTGCTTTTCCTTCTGCTCGGCGATCAGGTTAGACAGCGACTGCGTCATGGAGTTGAACGACTGCTCCAGAGCCGCCATCTGATCGCTGGTGCGGAGCTGAATGCGGTGCTGAAGCTCGCCGCGATTGACGTGCTCGGTCGCCGTATATAGCTCGGCCACCGACTTTGTCATGCTGCGCGTCAGGCGCACGCCGATAAACAGCGCGATCAGTTCAATGACGCCGAAGATGATCGCGATCACCCACAGCAAGTCGCGGAAGATGCCCGCGTTTTCTCCCAGGGTGCTGAACAGCGTGGCATAGATCCGGGACGGACGCGTGTCGACCACCAGCAGACCGTTGAACGATTTGCCGCTCTCCCAATCGGTAACATTAAGCCTTGTGGCAAAGGGAAACTCCACATCCAGACTGTTGGTGGGCGGCGGAACGCTGCCGGCCTGAACAGGCTTCGGTCCGCTCGCGCTGTTCCGCGAAAGATCGATCGTCAAGGTCTTACCACCGGCCTTGGTGGTCATGGACATACGGTTCTTGTAGGCAGTAGCAGGTTGGCCGCCGGCTATAGGACTCGCTTTGGCACTCGTTTCCTCATCGGGAGGATCCAGGGTTATGGCTCCCAGCTCGGAAGCTGAGTGCCGCAACAACTCCGCCGTGATGGGAAGATTGGAGATCACCGTCAGATGAAGCTGGCCATCGTCCACGCGCCTGACCACGCGCAGATACAGCCGGTCGTTCTCCAGCACGAAACCGGCAAAATCTCCCGGTAACGCGAGTGCGGCTTTGATTGGCGGCATCGTGGCTTGTGCCGGCTCAGCCAGCACGAAGCCTTTATCGCCCGCCCAAATACTCACCGAGCGGTGACGAAAATTTTCGTCCGAGGCGCTGGCAATCTCACCCGCCAACTGCTGATTCAACTTGCCACCGCGGGCGAGGTTGCGAAACTGCGTCGCCAGCGAACGGTTGGTGGCTTCCAGGTGCTGCAATTCCGATTGCAGGTCGGACATGGCCACGTAGGTTGCGAACTGTCCGGCGAAAAGATATGCGGCTACCAGCACCCCGGCCACCAGCAGAATCAGAGGAATCACGCCGATGAAAACGTAGGTGACGATGAGCCGGTTGCGCAGCCGCCACAACAGCTTTCGCCGCACCCAGCGCAAGCTCATCAGAAGCGCAAAGCCGACAAACAGCAAGCTGATGAAGCTGGCCCAGCCGCTCAGAATGCTTCCCGGAGCAGGGCGAAAGATCGCCTGCAGGATCTCCAGGGTAATGGCCAGATAGCCGAACCAGAGCGTGGTCTTCCCTAGCTTCGACCTGGGGCGCAAGACGCGCCGCAGGAAGGCTCGCACATCGACGGATGTGGGAAGTTGCATTGCCATAAAAAAGAAGCTGTCAGCTGTCAGCCGTCAGCCCGTCAGCATCTACGCATCTAGACTTTGGCCTGGAACACTGTACGATTGCTGAGCGGATCGCTGCCCTACGCGCTTGTCACGTATCCTCTCGACTCTTAACTTTAAGCACAGAAGCGTCCCGGGGCCAGTTATGGACATGATACCTCTCAAACCAGAACGCAAGGCGCAACTCGAGGAGTATGCCCAGCGCCATGGACAGGACCCCGCTACTGCCTTGGACTACGCTCTAGCGGCTTATCTGGAATGGGAGCGGCAAGACTTCGACAGTGCGGTTGAAGGCATACGCCGAGGCCATGAGGACGTGAACAAGGGACGCGCTCGTCCCGCCGCTGATTTTCTTTCCGCAATGCGCCGGAAACATGGCCTTCCGCGTTGAAATCTCGGCCCAGGCCAGGGTGGAGCACGCCTTCAGGCGTGCATGACGGCCTATCAAATGACACCGGCTTTAGCCAATGCTTCCTATGCACGCCTGAAGGCGTGCTCCACCCACGCCAAGGGAGTTCGCTGATGGCTGATGGCTGATAGCTGACAGCTCTTTGCTAGAATCCCACTGGGCGCACCCCGCTGCATCTTTCATCGCGCCGCAGAATCAAACGAATCCCTATGCCCGACAATATTCGCAACGTCATCATCCTCGGCTCCGGCTGCTCCGGGCTGACGGCGGCCATCTATGCAGCGCGCGCCAATCTCGCGCCGCTGGTCATCGACGGCCACGAGCCCGGCGGCCAGCTCGCCATCACCACGCTGGTGGAAAATTTCCCCGGCTTTCCCGACGGCATCCAGGGGCCCGAGCTCATCGACAACATGCGGATGCAGGCCACGCGCTTCGGCACAGAGTTCCTCGCCGGCCACGTGGTCAGCGTCGATCTCAGCCGCAAAGCTGCGGACGGCAGCAAAAAGCCTCTCGAAGTCAACGTCGGCCGCGACAAGCTGCTGACCCGCACCCTCATTATCGCCAGTGGCGCGTCGGCGCGCTGGCTCGGTCTGCCCAATGAGCATGCGCTGATCGGCCACGGCGTCTCGTCGTGCGCCACCTGCGACGGCTTTTTCTTCTCCGGCAGGGAGATCGCCGTCATCGGCGGCGGCGATTCCGCGATGGAAGAGGCGTTGTTCCTCACCCGCTTCGCCTCCAAGGTCACGCTGATTCACCGGCGCAGCGAATTTCGAGCCTCCAAGATCATGCTCGACCGCGCCCGCAAGCACGACAAAATCGAGTTCCTCACGGACACTGTCGTCGACGACGTGATGGACGTCAGCAAGAAAGAAGTGACCGGGCTGCGCCTGCGCAATCTGAAGACCGGCGAGCAGTGGGACCTGCCCACCAGCGCGATGTTCCTCGGCATCGGGCACACTCCCAACGCGCAGTTCGTCGGCGACCAGCTCGCCCGCGACGGCGATGGCTACCTGATTCCCGAGGGCTACGTCTGCTCGCGCGCGCCCGGAGTTTTCATCAGCGGCGACGTCGCCGACCGGCATTATCGCCAGGCCGTAACCGCTGCCGGCACCGGTTGCATGGCCGCGCTGGAAGCCGAGAAGTATCTGGAAGAAATTGGGAAATGAACGGTGAGTGAGTACACCGCCTCCTAAGCGTAGGTCTTGCCCTTACTGGCAACTGGCCACTGACCACTGTAGTGTCATCCTGAGCGGAGCATTCGCGCTGTTTGCGAATGCGGAGTCGAAGGACCCCTATGATCGGCAACGCCGCTGACGACTTCACCCGCGCCGAAGAAGCCGCGCAGTTTGTTCTCGCACGCACCTTCCTGCGGCCGCGGATCGGCGTGGTTCTGGGCTCGGGTCTAGGCGGCTTCGCCGATGAACTCCGCGAGACCTCGGTCACCGGCTTCGAAGAAATCCCGCACTTCCCCAGAAGCACGACGATCGGACACGCCGGCCGGCTCGTTGTCGGCAGCCTCGACGGACTGCCGCTGGCGGTGATGCAGGGCCGCGTGCATCTCTACGAAGGGCACTCGGCGCAGCAGGTCGCCTTCCCGATACGCGTTCTGGCGCGCCTGGGCGTGCGCGCAGTTGTGTTGACCAACGCCGCCGGCGGCATCAATCTCAACTATCGCCGGGGCGCGCTGGTGGTAGTGCGCGATCACATCAACCTTCAGGGAGTCAACCCGCTCATCGGACCCAACGACGAGCGTCTTGGCCCGCGCTTTCGCGATATGTCCGACGCGTACAACGCACAATTCCGGCAATTCGCGCTGGGCGAGTTGGAGCAGATGGGCGAGCGAATCTTCGAGGGGGTTTACGCCGCGGTCACCGGGCCCAGCTTTGAGACGCCGGCGGAAATACGTTTCCTGCGGACGATTGGCGCTGACCTGGTCGGCATGTCGACGGTGCCGGAGGTGATCGCCGCGCGCCACATGAGGATTGAGGTGCTGGCAATTTCGGTGGTCACCAACATGGCGGCCGGCGTGACCGACGAAAAAATCACACACGAGGAAGTTTTGGACACCGGCGAACGCGTCCGCGGCAAGTTACTGCCGCTGCTGCGCTCCGTGCTGCCGAAGATCGATGGGTGGTTGCAGGAGCAGCACTAGTTGGGTTTCCCGCTTGCCCAACACTTCTCTCAGATGTGTCATCCCGAGCGGAGCGAAGCGGAGTCGAGGGACCCCTATTGTCACCCACATTCGCGGCTAAAAGCCGGCATTCTTGGTGATCCTACCGCACGGCTGAAGAGTCTGCGTGAGAACTGTGCCGTCCCTACGGGACTCTGACCTTTTTCCCACTTGACCCAGCACTCCGCCTTCGGCTGCGTGCTGGGCTAGGCTGTTCCGCGCCTACGGCGCTCGTATTTCGCGATTCTTACTCCACTGCCGAAACCGAAATCGAGTTCACACGCAGACTCTGAAGCCGTGCCCTGACACAACCCATTCCATGAGCTGAGGTGTGGGCTAATTGCTAATTGCTGTCTCCTTCTTCCTCGCAAAATACCCATACACCGGCACTCCCGCCAAAATCACCACCACGCCCCACGCTGAGTTCCGAATATTCTCCGTGAACGTGTAATACAACAACACGGCCGCTGCGGCGATGAACACCGCCGGCACCACCGGATATCCCCACGTGCGATAGGGCCGCGGCGCATCGGGTTCTTTTCTGCGCAGCACGAACACCGTACTCGCCGCCACCATGTAGAACAACCACTCGGCGAAAATGGCCAGCGAGAACAGCTGCCGAAAGCTTCCCGCAAACAGCAGCAGCGCGACCGAAAGCATCAGCTGCGCAATCAGCGCCACCGACGGCGTATGAAACCGCGGTTGCACCTCGGCCATCGCTTTGAAGAAGTAGCCGTCGCGCGCCATGGCGAAGGGCACGCGCGCGCCGCTCATGATGGTGCCATTCATCGTCACCAGGATCGAGACCGCCATTCCCGCCGAGACGATGGCCGCTCCCCACGCGCCCACCGCACTGGCCGTCGCATCCGACATCGGCCGCGGGGAGGAAGCGATGCTGGCCGCGGGCAGCACATATTGCACGGCGGCGTTAGTCAGCATGTAAAGCGCGGCGACCACGGCCACGCCAACAATCAACGCGATGGGAATCGCGCGGCCGGGATTGCGAATCTCACCGCTCACCATGTTCAGGTCGTTCCACCCGTCGTACGCCCACAGCGCAGCGATCAGTGCGGCCATGAATCCCGCAAAGCTTCCGGTTGCGCCACTGAAAGTCGTTGCGAAGTTTCGCCATGTCCCGCTGGACGCCGTGAACGCCAGCATTGCGACGGCGACGATGATGACAATCTTCAGCAGCGTGAACACCACCTGAAAATCGCCGGCCCGCTTGATGCCGATATAGTTCAGCCCAGTGATGAGCGCGGCCGCGGCGATGGCAGCCACTTGTCCATAGCTGATCGCAAAGGGCTGGGTGATCGCGCTGTTGTTGAAGAATGCGAGCACTGGGAATGTTCCGAGAATGCGGACCAGCCCAACGGTCAGCGTCGCAATCGACGCGGGTTTGGCGAGGGCGAACCACGTCCACGCGTACAGAAATCCGGGCAGCGGCCCGTAGGAATCGCGGATGTAGACGTACTCGCCGCCGGCCTGCGGCTTCATCGCGCCCAACTCGGCGTAGGTGATCGCGCCCGCCAGCGAGAGCACGCCGCCCACAATCCATGCCAGGTATACGAGCCGCGCCGAGCCCACGGCCTGCATCATCTCCGCCGGAACAAGAAAAATTCCGCTGCCGATGATGGTCCCCACAACGATCGCGCTGGCGTGGCTGACACCAAGCTCGCGCGAAAGAGTGGGAGCGCGGGTTGCCGGCTTAGTTGCCTGGGGCATGACTGCTCACTGGGGATGTTCCCTATGCACTGACCACTGGCCACTAGCCACTTTCTTTGTCGATCTTGGTCATCTTCGCCACCACACGCTCGTACCTACGCCAGGGCATCAGCGCGCGCAGCCACATCTGCATCTTCACATCGGGGCCGATCAGGTACCGCAGCTTCGGATTGGGATCGTTGGCTGCGCGCACAATCAGCTTCGCGACCTCGCGCGGATCGCGGCGCTTCGGCGTCCGCGACTTCACGAACTCGGCAAAGCGCTGGCTGCGCTCTTTGTTCGGCGAGCTGGGATCGAGCGCCTGCTTTCCGAGGACCAGGTTACGCTCCCAGATGTCGGTGTCGTAGTCGCCAGGCTCAATCAGCACCACGCGAATGCCCAGCGAATGTACTTCGATGCGCAGCGACTCGCTCCAGCCTTCGAGCGCAAACTTCGACGCGTTATAGCTGCTGAGCAGCGGCGCCGCTGCGCGACCGCCGACCGAGCTGATCTGGATGATATGTCCTGAGCGTTGCTTGCGCATCGTCGCCAGCACAGCTTTGGTCATCGCAACATTGCCGAAGAAGTTGGTTTCCATCTGATGGCGAAGCTCGGCCAGCGTCATATCTTCGGCGAAGCCGCCGGTGCTGAATCCGGCGTTGTTCACCAGCACGTCGATGCGGCCGTAATCGCGGACAATGCCGTCCACCGCGCTCGCAAGCGAGTCCATTTCGGTGATGTCGACGCGCCGCAGATCCAGACGATCGCGCACCCCGGCCTTCTGCGCCGCGTCTTCCAGCTTGCCGCTGCGTCCCAGATCGCGCATCGTGGCCACCACGCGATAGCCGTTCAAAGCCAACTCCACCGCCGTCGCCAGCCCGATTCCGCTGGAGCTTCCGGTCACAACTGCGATTTTTTCCTGCGCCATAAGTCTCCGTCGAATCCCTCAAATCGCCGCACAGTGGGCAAACAGGCCCATTCGCAGCCCGACAATTGCGGCGCCGTTGCCGATACGAGAAGATATTAAGTTTACATATCCTTCATGAAACGGACTGATAGACATGCCAACAGATAAGAGTAAGCCCGTAGCAGACGAAATCGCTCCGGTAAAAGGCAAGCTGGGAATCATGATTCCCGGCATGGGCGCAGTCGCGACTACGTTTGTCGCGGGCGTCGAAGCTGTACGCAAAGGAATCTCCCACCCCATCGGATCTTTGACCCAGATGGGCACCATTCGCCTCGGCAAACGCACCGACGGCCGCTCGCCGAAGATCAAAGACTTCGTTCCACTCGCCGGGCTCGACGATCTGGTCTTCACCGGCTGGGACATTTTCGAAGACGACATGTACGCCGCTGCCGGCAAAGCGGGCGTGCTTGAGCGCTCGCTGCTGGAGCAGGTGAAGCCATTCCTCTCGTCCATCAAGCCGCGCAAGGCCGTCTTCGATCACAACTACGTCAAGAACCTCAACGGCCCCAACGTCAAAAGGGGCAAGAACAAGATGGATCTGGCCGAGCAACTGCGCGACGACATCCGCGACTTCAAGAAGTCCAGCGGCGCCGATCGCCTGGTCATGATCTGGTGCGGCTCGACCGAGACGTTCATCGAGGCTGGCCCTGCGCACCAGTCGGTTGCGGCGCTCGAAAAAGCAATGCACGCCAACGACGAGAACATTGCGCCCTCGATGGTCTATGCCTACGCCGCGCTGAAAGAAGGCGTTCCCTTCGCCAATGGCGCGCCGAACCTCACCGTTGACATCAAAGCCATGCAGGAACTGTCGAAGCAGATGGAAGCGCCCATCTGCGGCAAGGATTACAAGACCGGCCAGACGCTGATCAAGACCATCCTCGCGCCCGGATTCAAGGCGCGCATGATCGGGCTCGCCGGCTGGTTCTCCACCAACATTCTCGGCAATCGCGACGGCGAGGTGCTCGACGATCCCGGCTCGTTCAAGACCAAAGAAGAATCGAAGCTATCGGTGCTGGAACACATCCTGCAGCCCGAGCTCTATCCCGAGCTCTACGGCAACATCTGCCACAAAGTTCGCATTAACTATTACCCGCCGCGCGGCGACAACAAAGAGGGCTGGGACAACATCGACATCTTCGGCTGGCTCGGCTATCCCATGCAGATCAAAGTCGATTTCCTCTGCCGCGACTCGATCCTCGCCGCGCCCATCGTACTCGACCTGGTGCTCTTCCTCGATCTCGCCAAGCGGTCGTCGATGCTGCGCGGCATCGGCATTCAGGAGTGGCTCAGCTTCTACTTCAAGTCGCCGATGACGGCCGAGGGACTCTATCCCGAACACGACCTGTTCATCCAGTCGATGAAGCTGAAGAACACGCTGCGCCATCTCAAGGGCGAAGGCTTGATCACGCACCTGGGGCTGGAGTATTACGACTGAATTAGGGATTAGGGACAAAGCGGTGCCCCGTTCTAGCTTCTCTTGGCTAGGGCGGGGCAGTTTTCATCTACGCACACATCGCGCCGGATTAGCGTCGAATAGAGAAATGGGGACGCTCCAAACAGTCAGGCCTACACGTCTTTATTTTCCAGCCAGTATCCATTGGTCCTAGGAAATACCTCCCCTCAGGACTAGAGTGGTGAAATCCGGAAGCTATTTTCGGCGAGGGGGAATTGTGAGGAACAAGGGACACCTTGCTCGGCCCGGGGACTTCTATATAAGAGTGCGCGCCAGGATCGTTGCGCTAACGATTGTCATGACGCTGAGCGTGATTGCAGCTCAGGTGGCGCAGGCACAAACCTTCAGCGTCCTGTACAGCTTCACCGGCGGCGCCGATGGATACGGTCCGGCTGCCGGCCTGACCATGGACGCAAACGGCAACCTCTATGGCACCACCGAGTATGGAGGTAGTCTCGACGACGGCGCGGTGTTTCAACTTAAGCATGGCCTGTCCAGCTGGGTCTTAAATTCCCTCTACAGCTTTACCAATGGCAATGACGGCGAAAACCCTGAAGCCAGGGTTATCTTCGGCCCTGACGGCAGCCTTTACGGGACAGCCTCATCCGGAGGAAGCGGGGCGGTGGGCACGGTTTTCAACCTGCGGCCCTCTCCCAATTTCTGCCGGTCGACTGTGTGTCCCTGGAACATTTCCGTGCTGTATAGCTTTTCGCTGTTAGACGGCGGCGGGGGTACCCCTGTGACCGAACCCGTGTTCGACCACCTGGGAAACCTGTTCGGCACGACCATCCTCGGCGGTCCTGACGAAGCAGGAATAGTCTACGAGCTTAGTCCGATGGCGGGCGGCGGGTGGAACGAAACCGTGATTCACACCTTCGGCGGGTGCGATGGCGCGGCACCCATGGGAAGCCTGGTTTTCGACGCCAGCGGCAATCTGTATGGCACCACGTACGGCGGCGACGGTAGCTGCGCCGACGGAACGGTTTACCAACTGACGCCGGCGGGATCAGGTTGGCAGGAGACACAGATTCATCGTTTCCCCTTTCCCAATGGGGACCAATACGGCTTAGGCCCGATAGGCGGGGTCATCGTGGACCCGTCAGGCACCCTGTATGGCACGACCCCCTATGGCGGCGGTGGCGAAGGGGGCACGATTTTCAATGCGACCTTGTCCGGTGGAAGCTGGATGCTTGGCCTGTTGCACGACTTAGGCTCGGGCCTTCCCCTTGCCGAAGTGGGGCCGGTGGCTAGCCTGGCCATGGACACGATGGGCAACCTGTATGGCACCACGCGCTCGCAGGGAGCGTATCGTAGTGGCTCGGTTTTCAAACTGAGTCGCTCCGGCAGTAGCTGGACGTTCAGCACGCTACACGACTTCACCGGCGGCGCAGACGGCTGGCGTCCGCTGAGCAACCTGATTTTCGACTCGAACGGAAATCTCTACGGGACGACCTATGGCGGTGGAGAGTGTTGCGGGGTTGTGTTTGAGATCACTCCGTAGTCCATAGTTCCTGCCCGTGCTCCACTCAATTGCCAGTTATCGGGCTCCGGTGCCGCAGCATATTCCGGGACATTGCGGCCCCAAGGAAGCCGCACTCTTGCAGTTTGGTTTTAGAGTGTAATAGCGTCCTGCGATTCGGTCTCATTCGCCTCATTCATGAGCCGAAGCTGCCGTTGCCGGTTGGCTGCCGGGTGCCCCATATATTCGCGCAGTTTGCGAATATGTGGGAAACCGAGACAGTCTCGAGATACCAGTTCGGATTCCCTTCCAATAGCTGTAGATTCGAACGTCAAAGACCCACTCAAGCAAAAGCGGCTTGAGCGGGGCACCCGGTGAGGGCTTGATCACGCACCTTGGACTGGGGTATTACCACTGAGACCGGCGAGCGACGTAGCGCGTAATGCCTCGGGTCTGCAAAGATATAAGTTCATTTCCCGATGGGGGCATCGAGTGTCTCAACGATTCGCTTTCAGCGCCTTCCTGGCCGTGCTCGCCTGCATGACAATCGGTTTCTTCGGAAGACCGGCGTCAGTGCGGGCTGGGAATTTTTCGCCCGCAAACCAGCAGAATGCGTCCGCTGCCAGCATGTCGGATGGCAAAATGCCGCACATGTATATGACGTCGCTCAGGCCACCCAAGTCTGGCGACCAGCAAAAAGCCGACGCTATTGTGGCGGCAGCCAAAACAGCTATGGCGCCCTATCAGGATTATCGCAAGGCCCTGGCTGACGGCTTTGTAATCTTCTTGCCGAATATTCCGCAACCCCAATATCACTTTACGAAAGGCGCCAACGGGCTTGAGGCTCGGTGGCGCTTTGATCCTCTGAAGCCGACCTCGCTGCTCTACAAGAAAACAGCCGACGGTGGATACAAGCTGGTAGGAGTGATGTACACCGATCGGGTTGACGCCAGCGAGGAGGAGTTGAACGAACGAATCCCGCTGAGCGTCGCGCGCTGGCATCAACACGTCAATTTCTGCAAAGCGCCGCCAGGAAAGAAACTCGAGTATTTCGGTCCGCATGCGAAGTTCGGCCTGCTGGGTTCTATCGATACCAGGCAAGTCTGTGAGGCCGAGGGCGGGCAGTTTCTTCCTCATGTGCTCGGATGGATGGTCCACGTTTACCCTTACGAGACCGATCCCAAGAAAATCTGGTCCACGGATGACGACGACCACGGCCACGACAACATGGATCACTCCGCTATGCCTGGGATGAAGATGGACTGAGAACGGCGGCCCTCCATCTCACTCAGTTGGCGTATATTCGCCTTATTCGTGAGCCGAAGCTGGCGTTGCCGGTTGCCGGCGTTGGCATCCCCCCGCGATTGCGGTCACATTTGAGTTTCCGGAGTCGTGGTGAGAGATGGCCTGTCCGCAAGACCTGTCGATCGCGCTGAGCAGAAAGAACAACCCATGAGGAACCGAGCGCAACATTTCGCGTCAATCTCGCTGAGCAGCCTCCGAGCAACTGTCTTCGCAATGGCGCTGGTGTGTTCCCTGGCGACCTTCTCAATACAGCTAGCGCAGGCGCAAACTTTCACCGTATTGCACTCCTTCACCGGCCCAGACGGCGTGAATCCATACGCGGGCGTGACCGTTGATGCCAACGGAAATCTTTTCGGTACGACTCCTGGCGGCGGCAGCATGCGTGACGGAACCGTTTATGAGCTCAGGCATTCCGGTTCTGGCTATACGGTGAATGTGCTGCACAACTTTAACGGAAGCGACGGAGTGGGTGCTTGGGGCGGCGTGGCCTTTGGCCCCGACGGTATCTTCTACGGCACGACCACCGACGGCGGCATCGGTTTTGGAAACGTTTTCAAGGTGGTGCCGCCAGTCACGGTCTGCAAAAGCGCCCTGTGCCCCTGGACAGAAACCAGTCTGTACGCTTTCCAGGCCTACGGCGATGGCGCCAATCCATGGTTTGGCGAGGTTGCCTTCGACCAGGCAGGTAATATCTACGGGACGACGCGAGATTACGGCGCCAACTATTACGGAATGGTTTACGAGCTTAGCCGTTCCGGCGACGGTTGGACGGAAAATATTCTCTACAACTTTCACGGCGTAGCCAGCGGTGACGGGGAATTACCGGATCACAACGTGATCTTCGATAGCTCCGGCAACTTGTACGGCACGACTCCCCTAGGTGGAGTTTATGGCGGGGAATATGGCGGCGGCACGGTATTTAAACTGACGCCGTCCGGCTCCGGCTGGACGGAAAGCGTCATCATGAGCTTCCCGCCGCCCGGAAGCGGAGTAGGAGAGTATCTCGAGGCTGGACTCATCATCGATCAGGCCGGCAATCTCTACGGCGCAACCACCGAGGGTCTGAAGGGTGTCGGAAGCGGGTCGGTTTTCGAGCTGTCGCCCTCGAGCAATGGCTGGCAACTTACTGTCCTCTACGCTTTCGACACGCCCTGCTGCGGCGGCCCTATCGGCAATCTGGTTATGGATAGCAGCGGCAACCTGTACGGCGCGACAAATGGCGGGGGGGCGTTTGGGTACGGCAACGTTTTCAAGCTGACTCGCTCCGCAGGCGGTTGGACCTATACCGACCTGCACGACTTCAGTGCGGGAAGCGATGGGGCCTTGCCCTTCGGCGATCTGACGATGGACGCGAACGGCAATCTCTATGGCACCACCAAGGAGGGCGGGTCGTCCTCGCAACTGGGCGTCGTCTGGGAGATTACGCCGTAAGCGAGACTCGACGCCCCGAAGGTCTTTTGGGAAGCGGCGTCAGTGCGCGCGAACACTTTTGCTGGTTGCTCCAGTTATGTGCGTTCCGCTAAACTCCGTGTCGCAGCCCATCTTTCCAAAAGCAATATGTCGTATCGAACCCCGTCTGACACCTTTGTCGACAGTCGGACATAGCTGCCTATATCATTCCGGCAACGAGGAACATTGTGAATACCAGGAAGCTGATCATTGCCGCTCTGTTTCTGCTGAATGTTTATGTCATGGCTCAGCAGATCAATCTCAACCCAGGCGCTGCCCCAGGCTTGCAGCTCTATAACTCGAAAGCTCGCAATTATCCCTTCTGCGAAATCTTTGCCTTTATGGGCAAGCCGCCGGACGTAACGGCTCAGGTCTATAACACCACCAATGCCAGCACTTGTCCGCCCGGCAAATTCATCGCTCTCAACGCCAAGAAACTCGCAACCCAGCTCGGCGCCGACCAGGTTTACTTGAATCCCAGGCGGCACTGGACCATGGATCAGTTATGGGTTTTCAAAGCCGGCGAAACGGTCGATTTCGATGGGGTGAAGGCCACGTGGATGGCCAGCATGTCACCAGCCGACGTCAAGACCGGCATGCAAGGCCCGTATACTGCGATGGAAATTCATCGCGACTCAAAGTACTTGTTCGAAAAAGGCAAGCCGGTCTACCTGATGCGCACGGCGGACGGGAAGGTCTATGTCATGCAGTCCTACGTCACTGTAGTCGACAAGGCCTTGAGCATCGACAATCTTTCAGAGCTCGCCGGTAAGCTCAAGCTGCCCGATGGATGGAAGTTCGAAACCAAGACGCTGGACACCGACTTGACGATTGATCCCACGAAAGCCGGCGGTGTGGCCCACATCATTCAGGACCAGATGCAGGACACCTACGAAGGCTGTGGCTTCGACGGGGCTTGCAATTACACGCCATAACAGCGGGTGCCCCACTCAAGTTTTTTCTCGAGTGGGGATTTTATCTACGCCCGCGCGTCGCGCCGGATCAAAGTTGAATCGACGAAGCAGCCAATGCCAATAGCCAGCGGTATAACGCCGAAGGCTGCCGCCATCCAGGCATCGGGCTCGGCCCGCGCGATCAGCGCGAAGGCGATGGTGTAGCCAATGGAGACGCTGGTTAACAGGATGCCCGCGCGCCGCGAACGCGCCGCGTGTGAAAGCTCCGGCTCCATCGGAACCGTCACCCCGCGCGCAATTGCCGCCAGGCGCTCCTCGGTACGCAGCTTGCGCACCCGGTAATACGTGTACAGTGCGGCCATCGGAATACCGAAGATCATAACCACAGCCGCGAATCCCACAATGTTTCCGTCCATCGCTCCACTCCTTTCGGCCACGCTGCCGCGCTCGCCGCTCTAAGTCTGCTGACACGGAAAGGTACGGAGGGACGACGAAAGAAGTTCCAGCAAGTTCAAGTTCCATGTGGAAGGGTACGGCTTCGGCGGTCTCTAAGGAAGGTCTGATCCAGTCGTGACGAAGTCCCTCAGCGGCTAAAGCTGCAATGGTATTGCGGGGTTTACGGACAGCCTGAAGGCCGTCCCCTTCAAATACCAGAACTTGATCAGAGTTTCCCTAAGGAGCCTGCACTAGCTTTAGAGCATTTCTAATTTAAGTATATACAGTCTTGTGACATAATGCTTCTGCCGGTAAAGGAGAGGCATGAATGCAATCCTATTCGCAGGACTTGCGCGAGCGGGTGTTGCGGGCACTGGAT
>JBEKXQ010000027.1:0-60162 GCA_049511915.1 Candidatus Korobacteraceae bacterium | reverse complement strand
GCCCCGGTTCTCCTTAGCTATACGGTTGCACCTTTGGAGGTCCTTCAGAAGTTGCCCAGGATCGGTCCTCCTCTTGCGGGCAAGGGCTGGATAGCAGTCAACGGATGTTGCGGGCCGACCGCGATCCACCGCTCGAGCAGCCTCCCTGTGAACGGCAAAATCTATTTCGCCCAGCGTTTCGCCATCGATTGGATGCGTCTGGACGATGCTGGCCGGCTGGTTCATGGCGATCCTTCAGACGTCCACAATTACTCCAGCTATGGCGCTGACGTGCTGGCGGTTGCCGACGGCACGGTCGTAGATATATTCAATGATCTCAACGACCAGAAACCCGGAACCTTGCCCGACCCAAAGACGATCACGGTGCAAAACGTGGATGGAAATCACATCGTGCTGGATCTGGGTGGCGGCGTGTTCGCCTTTTATGCTCATCTGCAAAAAGGCTCCGTCGCGGTGGCGCCAGGTGATCGCGTGAAACGCGGTCAGGTCTTGGGAAAGCTGGGAAATACCGGGAACACCTCGGCGCCCCATCTGCATTTTCATCTGATGGAAGGCGCCTCTGTTCTCGGATCGAACGGAATACCCTACGAGATAGATTCTTTCCTGCTCGCGGGGCAAATTCCTGAGGCGGATTTTGCGGCTGCGTCGGGGGTGGAAGGAGACTGGAGCAAAGGCTTATTTCCCACGGCCAGCCCGCGACTCGACCAATTCCCTATGGATCTAAATGTCGTCGACTTTTCATCCGCCAGGTAAAACGGACAAATTCAAGCAGCCGCTGATGAGGACATTCAATCTCGACAGCGCGCTCATCTATTGTTCTCTGACCTGAAGTGTCGTTCAGGATCATCGTGACCGAAGCTTAGCGATTGTTTCGCTGACGCAGCGCGCCGCGGACGTTGAAAAATAGTGCCTTGGACTCGCTCGCGGGGTATATAGTTCGGGCTTACTGGGAGATAAAACGGAAGTCAGCTCGTAATCTCCAGCTCCCACCCGGAAAACACATGTCAGCCACCGATAAATTCATTGCTGCTCGTCAGTTTCTGCTCAACTATCGGACCGACTATGAAAAGGTCTACAGAGAGTTTCGCTGGCCCGACTTGACAGACTTCAATTGGGCACGCGACTGGTTCGATTTCTATGCACACGGTAATACCAAGACAGCCTTGTGGCTTTGGCGTGAGGGCAAGGACGAAGTCAAGTTGAGCTACCAGGAACTGTCCGAACGCTCCGATCGCGTGGCGCACTTTCTGCAGCGCCAGGGAGTCGAGCCCGGCGGCCGGATCGTTCTGTGTCTTCCCAACGTTGCCGCCATCTGGGAACTCATGCTGGCGGCCATCAAAATCGGCGCGATCATAGTACCGACAACAACGCTCGCCACCGAAAGTGAAATTCGCGATCGGCTCGCGCGCAGTGGCGCACGCATTGTGGTGACCGATGAAACCGCAATTGATCGCATTCCCTCCGATGCCGAGGTCAAGCGGATTCTCGTGGGCGGTGAGACCGCTGGTTGGCTGTCTTACGCCGCGGCGCTGCAAGAGACACGAGATTACCGGATCATTCCCACTCAGGCAGACGATCCATTCCTGCTGTATTTCACATCTGGAACTACGGCCAGAGCCAAACTCGTGCTCCACACTCACCAGAGTTATCCCGTGGGTCACCTCTCGACCATGTACTGGATTGGTATTCAGGAAACGGACATTCACCAGAACATCAGCTCGCCGGGGTGGGCCAAACACGCCTGGAGCTGCTTCTTCGCTCCTTGGAATGCCGGCGCAACGACCTTCGTTTACGATGCCCCTCGATTTCGTGCCGCTAATGCGCTGAGCGCGCTGGAAGAAGTTGGGGTTACAACATTATGTGCTCCTCCCACCGTGTGGCGCATGATCATTCTAGAGAAGCTGGGGCAGAAGCCCCGCGCGTTGCGTGAATTGGCAAGCGCAGGTGAGCCGCTGAATCCTGAGGTGATCGAGCAAGTCGAGAAGGCTTGGGGTCTGGTCATCCGCGATGGCTATGGCCAGACAGAAACAACAGCACTCATCGGCAATTCGCCGGGGCAGCAGGTGAAACCGGGCAGCATGGGCCGCCCGCTTCCCGGGTTTCAGATCAGCGTGGTCGATCTGCAGGACGAGGAGTGTCAGGAAGGAGAAGTCGCGGTGAAACTCAATCCCCGGCCCACTGGCCTGATGACCGGCTATATGGATGATCCCGAACGGACGAGAGTGGTTATGCAAAACAGTCTTTACCACACAGGAGATCAAGCCTCACTCGACGAGGAGGGCTACTTCTTCTTTGTGGGGCGAGCGGACGACGTGTTCAAGAGCTCTGACTATCGAATCAGTCCGTTTGAGTTAGAGAGCATTCTGATGGAGCATCCTCTGGTGGCCGAAGTCGCTATCGTTCCCAGTCCAGACCCCTTGCGCACCAACGTTCCCAAAGCCTTCGTTACCATCGTGGCTGATGCACGTCCTTCCGCAGAGATTGCCCGTGAGATCTTGCTTTTCGCTAAGGAGAAACTGGCTGCATATAACCGCGTGCGGAAGCTCGAATTCCATGAACTACCCAAGACGATCTCGGGAAAGATACGCAGGGCTGAGCTGCGCAAGATGGAGGCCCAACGGGTGAAGGACGAGCAACGTGGTCCGCTGGAGTTTTGGCTCAGGGATTTTGAGTGAGTACAGCCGGCTTGACGTGTGCAAGTAGGGTGCCCACCGACTGGCTCTCCGGCTTGCCCAATTACCTCCGTAAGTCTGCCCCGCTAAGTGCCTGATATTGTGAGCCGAGAAATCGCACAGTTCACTTGCCCAGCAACACTAGCTATTGATGCGAGAATCTCAACTTCCCACAACAGGACTCCTGGCTCGGAATGTTTCTGTCAAAGATCAACAATCACGCTTGAGTTCGGCTGTGAGCAGCACATAAGCGCGTTCCCAGGAGCGGGCCTTTCGAGTGGCTCGGGGGCATATGAAATCGATCCGCCAATCAGACCAGTCACGCAGGTATGACAGACTCCAGTCCGGCACGACCACCTGACCGGAACGTCGCACGCTTCCGCCAGTTCAAGCAAGCTCCCGAATTTCGGATCCCAAGCGGCGGTAATCCCGCTACGCGCGAATGAGACTGGGGGGCCAGATCCGGGCGGCCCTTGTGGTAGGTGAGGAGTGTGCACAACCCGCGCCATACCAGGGGTAATAGCCTCGAGAGAACCAAAGATTTCCGTGTGCACATTATCGGCGAGCACACTCCAGTTTCGCAGCCCATCGCGCATGTTCTGCAAGAATGAGGATGGACCACACAGATAGAAGTCACTATTCCGTGACACTCCGATTCTCTCCAGCAAAGCTGCGTCAATGTGCCCGGGAGCATCGAAGTCTGCCCCGACTTGGTCGATTGCAGCGGGCCTGCTGTAGACGATGTATCCTCGTCCGCGAGAGAGCTGTTTCAGTAAGGAACGCGATTCTTCTGCAAATGGATGGTCGACGCGATTGCGCGCTCCATAGATCCACCAGATCTCTCGTTGCGAATTTTCAGCGGCGAGTGAGTGCAGCATCGACATTACGGGCGTTGCGCCTACTCCAGCGCTCAGGAGAACCACAGGACTCTGGCTGGGACGCAGAGTAAAGCTTCCGCGCGGCGCACTAACATCCAATAGATCGCCCTCTCGCGCACGGTTGCACAGAAATGAACTTCCAATTCCATTCAATTCGTTTTTGACGCTGATGCGGAAATGATCGGCTCCGGGCAGATCAGACAACGAATAGCCGCGAAGAACCGGCGGTTTGCCCGGATCGACGAGCAGCCGCAAGACGACAAATTGACCGGCCTGGAAGACAGGAAGAGGTTGCCCATCGATCGGCGCCAGAGCGAAGGAAGTTACGTTATCACTTTCTTTATGGATACGCGCGACTCGCATGTGTCGAAATCCGGGCCATGCTGGTGCTTGTTCCTCATATGCGAGTCCCGGATTCCCCACCGTAGTTTTCGAGCTCAAGTCCTGTTGGAGCATTGCTTGGAACGAACTCTGCCAACCCTTGCTAAGTGCAGGAATCTGCAGCGCGCGTTGCAGTTGCTCGCTGGAATGTCCTGGCAAATACAGGAGGGCGTCAACCTCGGCCACACTGATTCGCTCTGGACCGTCAGTAATTCTTTCAATGTCATCGCCTGCACCAACTTCTCCTTCCTGCAACACGCGAAAGTAAAACCCTGGTCTGTGATGTGCCACGAGCAGCGCTGGCATGCGAGGTTCATTCATGCGAATGCCGACGCGGTAGCACGTCACGCGTGGCTGCGTTACTTCAAATAAAGCACCACCGATGCGGTATCGATCGCCGATGCACACCTCGTCATCGGGAAGCCCCTCCACCGTGAAGTTTTCACCGAGCTGACCGAAAGTAAAATCACTGCGGCCTAAGAAGCGCTCCCAGTAATGGTACGAGTCCATCTGGTAGACAAATACGGCGCGGTGCTCTCCGCCGTGACCGGCGAGATCGCCTTGCGCATCACCATCTATATCGAGCTTGCGCACCATTCGCCGTCCCGTAACCGGAGATTTCCAGACTGCGGTTCGGACAGTTTTGCCGTTCCATGTCACGTCGCGCGGAAGGCCGACATTTACTGAAAGCAATCGGGGCATGCGTACCTCGTCGAAGTCCAGCGTGTGGCTAGATCCTTTTATTTTCGTGCATCGGGCCCAGCTTCTGCGCAGCCAGCCTGGTTCGCAAAGAGCGGCCGATCGACGAGCAGCGCGGGTCCGGCGGAAGCACCCAGCCAATGATCAAACCATAACAGCGAGATTGCCACGAGCCAGTGCTTGTGTACGAGGCGATTCTGTTGCCCAATCTGTTGCCCCTTAAGCGCCGAATGAGCTTGGAATGCCCCACCTCAGGACGTTCGTCCCAACTGTAAGTGATTGAGTCCGCCTGAGGGCTTCTCCGAAACCCCAACTGTGGCTCCGGCTGTCGAGGGTTCGAATCCCTCCACCCACCCCAAAGCCTACCCCTGTCTGCCGGCCGTAACAGCAATCATCCCCTTTTTACGTTTGCACTCACGCTTGCTTGCGTAATCAAGCTCCCACAGGCACAATTAGCATCGCTTCGTGCGGGGACAGTGACGCGCCTTCGTACGATCTCTGTGGTTAGGGAGAATCTTCATGGTATGCCATCAGAGTAAGAGAATTCCCATCCGACTACAATTGGCGCCGCTGCTGCCGCGGTAACGTTTGCGCTGGTCCTCATCGTGCCATCCGCGGGCGCACAGACTTTCTCTGTAATTCATAACTTCGCTGGCGGACAGGACGGCTCGGAGCCAGTTGCAGGTTTGACGATTGATAAGGCAGGAAACCTCTATGGAGCGGCTTCCGCTGGCGGGGCAGGCTTCGGCACGGTCTATAAGCTGGCGTTCAAGCACTCCGGCTGGATACTATCCCCGCTGTACAGCTTTTCCGGAAGTAATGACGGAGCCGGGCCGGTCACGGCCCCCGTTGTCGGACCGAATGGGACTCTTTACGGCTCGACCGCAGCCGGAGGCGGCGGATCCTGCAGCGAGATCTATGAATACAGCGGCTGCGGCACAATCTTCAATCTGCACCCGTCCGCATCGGTTTGCAAAGCTGCACTTTGCCCTTGGATGGAGAGCGTGCTGTACCGTTTCGCGGGCGGTAGCGATGGAGCTTATCCAATTGGTAAGCTTCTGTTCGATCAGTCGGGAAATATATACGGCACAACTTTCGATTACCTGCAGTTCGGCTCGTTGGGCACTGTGTTCGAGCTGACGTCTTCAGGCAGTGGTTGGTCAAAGAGCGTTCTTCAGCGCTTCGATGGCGGCGATGGGCAATATCCTCTTGCGGGCTTGATCGCCGGGCCAAGCGGCAACCTCTACGGGACTACGTACTACGGCGGAGCGCACAGTGACGGAGCGGTGTACCAGCTGACCCCTTCGGGTTCGGGTTGGAGTGAGAGTGTTCTGTACAGTTTTCAGGGCGGAAACGACGGCGCTAATCCTGCCGCCGACTTGATCTCCGATAATGCCGGCAACTTCTACGGCGGCACTACCGTCGGAGGTTCGAGTGGAGGCGGCACGGTGTTCGAGCTAACGCCTTCAAACGGCCAGTGGACGCTGAGCGTGCTTTATTCCTTCGCCGGAAGCGCCGGGCCTGCCAATAGCTTGGCGATGGATACGGCCGGCAATCTCTACGGAACCACCGTAGAGGATGGAGGCTACGGGGCCGGAAATGTCTTCAGGCTGAAATTTTCCGGCGGCAGCTGGACTTACAGCGACCTGTACGACTTCACCGGAGCCAGTGACGGAGCAGAACCCTTTGGCGGCGTCATAGTCGACGCCAGCGGCAATCTCTACGGTACGACGGAGGCTGGTGGCGCGAATGGCGACGGCGTGGTCTTCGAGATCACTCCTTAACTCCAGAGATGGTTCTTGCTGTCGATTTCTGCGAGTTTCAGCCTCGCCTGTATCGTCCCGGCGGCTTGCCGTGCCATTTGTGAAAAGCACGTTGGAACACACTTGGTTCCGAATATCCAAGAGCATACGCAGTTGCAGAGGCTGTGGCCGAAGTGTCGAGAAGAAGATACTGCGAAAGGTCGCGGCGGGCCTGCTGAACTAATTGCCGGTAAGAATAAGATTCCTGGCTCAATTTTCTTTGCAAAGTGCGGCGACTGATACCCAGGGCACGGGCTGCGGCCTCGAGGTCGAAGGCTCCGCCGCCCAGGTTTTGCCGAATGAAGCTGAGCACTCCCTGAGAAAAGCTTGCCTCAGTCCAAGCCTTCGGCAGCAACTGCTCTGCTGCCTTGGTAATCGCGCGGTGCGGACCACGGTGTGCAGTTCGTAATGGGACATCAAGTGACGGCTTATCTAAAAGCAGTGCGTTGGTCGACATGCCAAATCGAACCGGCGCACGAAAGATTCGAGTGTGTTCAGAAGCATCCCTGGGCTTTGCGTGCTGGAACCATACTTCGCGGAGGTTCCAACCAGCGCCTGACGACAGGCGGTTAAGTCCCACCACGGTCGCCATTGACATCTCGCAATCATGCCGAGGCTCCGGCAGTGAACAGTGCGAATACTGCCACTGGAAGTGCGCTACCGGCCCGTCCATATCCAAGCTGAACAAGCCAACATTTGTCCAGATCGGCAAGTACCGTACGAGGTTGCTGAGAGCCTCTCCCAGGGTAGAACTGGTAATGACCGCACGTCCGACGACGCCGTACTCCAGCATGTCGACGTGCTCGCCCACGTGCAGTCCAAAAGCAGGATCCCTTGTCACACTCGCCGCATGCTCGGAAAGCATCATCATGTCGGCATAAGGAATTCTGAGGACCGGATCGTCGAGCGCCTCGCGGTCGAGGCCCACCGTCTTGAGCAAATGATCGCCGCCGCCGGAGCGCGCCACAGACTTCGCGATTTTACCCACCGAACGAGCCACAACCGTGGGAACATTGGACATAGCAATACTCTACCGTTTGACGAATTCACTTTCATAGCCGCCTGCCACTGAATTGGCGCAAAAGATCATATTTTCGTGACAGATCGCATGCTAGTGTTGGCATGGACGCACAAGCTGGGCGGGGGTTGCGATAGAGTGGTTTGATGGCGCAACGCCCTCGCCCGGCGAGTCGAGGTACCGGAAAACTCGAAATGACAACGCAGGCCGGTAACAATATGACCTATCGTACTTGCATCAAATGGATGTTGAAGACAGTCCTGCTACTGCTTGCTGTGTCAAGCTTCGCAGCCGGTCAGATGATTGGCAGTACCGACCCATGGGTACCGGGTTCGCCAGCAGGAGGCGCGACCGGTATGCAGCCCACGAACAGCCCGGCCGATGCCGAACGCGTGGGCTCGGGCGATCAGGGCAAACTGATTCAATTCAAGTCGCAGACTACGCTGGTACAGGTTCCGGTAGTCGTGACGGACGCAGCCGGCAAGCATATTCAAGGACTGACCAAGGCTGACTTCAAGATTTTGGAAAGCGGCAAACCGCAGACCATCGCCGGCTTTGAGGAGATCACACCGCCAACAGGTGTCGTGGCCTCCTATACAAGCCCGGCTGGGATATTTACGAACTTGACTCCCGAGGAGAGCAAGCCCCGTTCGCTCACGGTCATTGTCCTCGACGAAGTAAATACGCCGTTCCTTGGTCAGGCATACGCCCGCGGGCAGTTGGTCAAGTACCTGGCAAATCATCTTGATGCGTCGCAGCCTTTGGGGCTAATGGTGATTGACCGTAAAGGGCTGACTGAATTGAGTGGCCTCGACTCTGATCCGGCTGAGCTCATTGCCATCCTGAAGAAAGCCAGCGGCAAAGTTTCGGAGATGGAGCGGTTCAGCGGCGATGCACAGGCGCTCGCGGCGGGCGGTTCTCAGCCGAGCGCTCTGGGCGGAATCAGGCCCGGTGATTCTCCAGAGGCTAAGATCCGCGGATTCGTCCTGCAACAGGATGCTATCAACGCTGCCGACACCCAGTCGCGGGCCATCGAAACCACGCTGCGGGCTTTCCTGTCGCTGGCTTGGTCTCTATCGGGTGTTCCTGGACGAAAGTCGCTGGTCTGGGTGACGGGCAGCTTTCCTTTCAACCTTGATTCCTTCGCTTCAGTACCAGGGGACGCGAACTTGCGGGCGCTCTACGAGCGAACCTTGAAGTCACTGAACGATGCTCAGATATCGGTTTATCCGCTCGACGCCAGAGGTCTGGTGACTGATTCGAAGTACTCTGCAGATGCCCAAGGCTCAATGCTTGGCGCTGACGCTCCGGACGCGCTGCGGCAGGCTTCGTTAAACAGCCTGAAGAATTTCGCCGAGATGACGGGCGGTGTCGCCTATTACAACACCAACGATCTTGCCGGCGCTTTCGGCCGCGCCGTGCAGGACTCTTCGTCCTACTACCTGCTCAGCTATTATCTTGACCACCGCAATAACAAGCCCGGCTGGCGAAAGCTGCAAGTTGTTGTCTCGCGCAAAGACGCAGCAGTGCGCGCGCGCGCCGGATACCTGGTCACCGACGTAGCCGTCAATCCTGAACGGACACATAAGGCTGATGTCGAGTTTGCCCTGATCTCTCCGTTTGAAAGCACCGGCATTCCGATAAACGAGCAGTGGCAGGGAGTGCAGGCGGACGGAAACAAGAAAAAAGTGGGTTTTGTCTTGCAAGTGCCGGTGAACGGTTTAATCGATGAGACGGACAAGAATCGCATCGATGTAGAAATCGTCGCTCAAGCTACACACAAAGGCGTGAGCGCAGGTACGTTATCGCAAACCATGAAGGGGTTGATAGTACCTGAGACGCTGGCAAAGCTGAAAACAGATGGAATTGTGTACCGAAACTTCCTCGACCTGTCCCCGGGAGACTACCAAGTGAGGTTTGTAGTTCGCGACAACCTGAGTGGCAAGATCGGCAGCGTTATCGTACCTCTGACGGTGAATTAGCGTTGCGACAAAGAGGCTGCGGGAACGATCGGGAAAGCAGATCCCTCGCCGACTGATTCATCCCAACGAGCGCAAAACCGGCGCTCGTCGGGGACCCCGGTTTCGTCGGCTCGTGATGACAATCTGCTTGCGTGACCGCTGATTCAGACCTTTCCACCAGTCTGGTACAAAGCTGCGGCGTCACCCATCACCCCTTCAAGTGACTCCCATCACTGCTCCATTGTCCATACTGCGCGAAGGTCATAGGGGGAGAGGTAAATGTTCCTCTCAACCTTCCTGAAACCTCGCAGCGGAACGGCGCGCCGCCAAGCGGGAGGCGCACTGCATCTACGCGTCCTGCTCTTGCCTGGCATCTTCGCGTTCCTCTTGTGCGCTAATTGCCGCGCGGCTGATTCCACACCTCGTCCCAGCAACGAAGGATTTTGGGGTGGTTTCGCGCTGGGGCTCATGCTGGCGATCGTGGCCGTGGTGTTTTCGCGGACGCGGCTCAAGGCAACAGACCGCGAATTAGCCCGTCTCCAGGAGTTGGTCAATCATCGCGAGTACGAGCGCAATATGGCGCAGCAGGAACTGGTGCGGCGGCTGGAAGAAGAGCGCGAGCTGGCGAAAGAGAAGATGCAATTCGAGTCTCAATTGTCGGACTACGAAAAGTACGCCTCACTGGCGCAACTTGCCTTGGGTGCTGCCCACGAAATCAACAATCCCCTGCTCGGCATTCTGTCGCATCTGGAGCTGGAGTGGCGCGACGCCAATGAGGAGCACCGTGAAGAGATCGAGCAGTGTATTGAGGGAGCCAAGCGCATCTCCTCCGCGGTGCGCGGCTTGCTGGACTACGCCCGCCCAGGCCCGCTTACCTTAAGCAAGGTGCACCTATGGCGTCTGGCCGAGGAAACCATGAAGTTTGTCGGCCATCAGCCGATGTTCCGGCAAATCGAGCTACGGAACTGCATTGCTCCTGACCTGCCCAGCATCACTGCCGACGCGAACCAGCTGTCGCAAATTCTGATGAACCTGCTGCTGAACGCGGCACAAGCCACCGCGCCCGGCGGCCGTATCACGATTCTCGCCGACAAAGTGAAATTCTCCGAGCTGATCGAGCTGCGGGTATGCGACACGGGCAGCGGCATTCCCTCTGACATACTGCCTCATGTCTTTGAGCCGTTCTTCACCACCAAGCGTGGCCGCGGGACAGGATTGGGATTGAGCATTACGCAAAGTTACGTGCGCAGTCACGGCGGCGAGATTCAACTGGAGAGCATTCCCGGCTGCGGCACCACGGTGCGGGTCACCCTGCCCATCCGTCAGGCGGGCAAGACGGTGCAACACAGCGAGGAGGTTATCGTTTAGCTATGCCGCATTCCATCCTGATTGTCGATGACGAGGCCCTGACGCTGCGCACCATCGGGCGCGCGCTCACCAGTGAAGGCTACGAGGTGCTGTCCGCCACCAGCGGTGAAGACGCGCTCAAGATCGTTGCTGAAGAAAAGCCTGACCTCGCCTTGCTGGACGTCGTCTTGCCGGGAATCAACGGAATCGAAGTGCTGCGCCAGGCGAAGAAGATTTCGCCGGCCATGATCGTGGTGATGATGAGTGCTTATCACATGGTGGACCGCGCCGTGGAAGCAATGAAGCTGGGCGCCTATGACTATCTGATCAAGCCCTTCCATCTCGCCGACATGGTCAACACGATTCAGCGCGCGGAAGAGATGCTGGCGTTGCGCGTGCGGGTCCATGACACGGTGGAAACGGCCAAGGGCCGCTACGATTTCGGTCGCCTGGTCACGCAGAGCCCAGCGATGCGCGAGGTGCTGGAGATGGCTCGCCGCGCGGCCGAGAGCGACCACACCACCATTCTGATTCAGGGCGAGAGCGGCACGGGCAAGGAAGTATTGGCGAAAGCGATCCATTACAACAGCCCGCGCGCTCAGGCGCCGATGATCGGGCTGAACTGCGCGGCGCTACCCGACACCCTGCTGGAGAGCGAACTGTTTGGCTACGAGCCGGGCGCGTTTACCGACGCGCGTCGCCGTAAGGAAGGGCTGATCGAGAAAGCTTCGACGGGAACGCTTTTCCTCGACGAGATTGGCAATACCTCCGCCAGCCTGCAAGCCAAACTATTACGCATGCTTGAGGAGCGCAACTTCCTCCGCTTGGGCGGCACCAAGCCCATTCAGGTCGACGTGCGGATCATTGTTGCGACCAACAAAGTTCTGAAAGAAGCAGTCGCACAAGGCGAGTTTCGCGAGGATTTGTATTATCGCTTGAATGTTCTGCCGCTGTTTATCCCGCCGCTGCGCGAGCGGCGTGAAGACATTCTGCCCCTGGCGCTCGACATCATGCTGTTCTTCAACAAAGAGCTGAAGAAAAACTTTGTTGGCTTCACGCCTGCCGCCGCCGAGTTACTGCAGAAATATCCCTGGCCCGGGAACATTCGCGAACTGCGCAACGTGATCGAGCGCACCATGATTTTGTCGAAGGAAGATGAGATCGACGAAGAGGGCCTGCCTGAGGAAGTCCGCGATTATCACGAAGAGCCCGAACGCGAGGAGATGTCGAATTCGTTCGACCTTTCGCCAACGGGCGATCAATTTGTAAGCCTACGCGAGCTGGAAGACCGCTACATTCACGACGTGTTAAACGCCACCGGACAGAACAAGACGCACGCCGCGAGAATTCTCGGCATCCATCCCACCTCGCTGCTGCGGCGGCTGAAGAAGACACATGAACTGGTGTGAGGAGCGATTGCCGGCTATTCTTTGCAACGCTAAGAGAACGTTGGCGATATACTAATGCTTCACGGTAGTAGTGCGGCGCATCGTTATAACGAGCAGCGATGATCGTCAGTTTTCGAGATGCCGAAACAGAACGCTTGTGGCGCCTCGGTAAGAGTCGACGTTTGCCTGTGGCTTTAGAACGCCGGGCGTTTAAGAAGCTCGCCATTTTGAATGCGGCCATCGAGCTCGACAACCTTCGGACGCCACCTGGAAACCGGCTCGAGGCCCTGGGCGGAAACCGGACGGGGCAGCACAGCATTCGGGTCAACGATCAGTACCGTATCTGTTTCGTGTGGCATGCCGGCGGTGCCTTTGAGGTTGAGATTGTGGATTATCATTAGTGATGGAGTAAACGATGAGCGGAAAAAAGGCCAGAGTGTTTGCCGTTCACCCGGGCGAGATTCTCAAAACTGAATTCATGGAACCGATGGGTATCAGTGTCTATGAGTTGGCGAAGGTACTGAGCTTCCCGGGCACGTATGACATTGTGCGCGGTAAGCGGTCGATCACCGCTGATACGGCCATTCGGCTGGGAAAGTATTTCGGCCTGCCGGCCCAGTTCTGGCTTAACCTGCAGAACGACTACGATTTGCGGGTTGCTGAATCTTCAGGCGTTGGTAAGGCCATCCGCCCGCGCAACGCCACCTCCGAAGTCGCATGACGGGTAGTTAGTCCCTCCTTTCGCACTACTGCAAAGTGCGACGGTAGCCCTGCAAAACGCAGTAGTTAAGCCATCCCCTATTGGCACCAGTCCGCTATCTCCTTTAGAAACAATGCCCTTTTTGGGAAGGGCGTTGCCCTCCACATGCACATGTAAAGGTGGAGCGCACGATCTTTCTTTCAGACCTCGAGCGGAGCAGGCAAGGAGGCCTTATGTCGATCTTATTTGTCCTGCTGACGTTCTTATTGATTCTTACCGTAATGTACTTCCGCCGTCCGGAAAGTGCGGCCAACACACTGCAAGTCGCGCCCGCCAAGCGAGTCGCACCGCCGATCATGGTCAAGCAAGGCGGGTTTGAAGTTCCACAGGAGTATTGCTTCCATCCGGGTCACACCTGGGTAGTGGACGAGGGCCGGCAGAACGCCCGCGTCGGCATCGATGCCTTCGCCAGCAACCTGCTGGGCAAAATCGATGCCATCGAAATTGCTGACCTGAATCGCTGGGTGCGCCAGGGACAGCCGCTGTGCACCATTACGCGCGACGGCCGAAGCATCGACATGCTGTGCCCCGTTGAGGGCGTGTTGGTTTCGGTGAACCACGAAGTTTTGAAGAACCCGGACCTCGCCATCGAAGACCCGTACCGGAACGGCTGGCTGTGCTCGATCAAAGCTCCCGAGCTGGCGACCAACATCAAGAATCTTCTGCAGGGCCCGATCGTGATGCCATGGATGCAGAACAGCCTGGCGCGCGTGGCTGCGATGGTGCAGCAACTCACTCCCGCCCTGGCACAAGACGGTGGCCTGCCGGTCAAGGGCCTGCTCTTCCAGGTTGACGCCGGTGTACAGCAAAAACTGGTGACTGAATTCTTCCTGACCTAGAGCAGCCCGGCAAAGGAGACTGGAGGACGTTATGGCACAAGAAAAAGGACTACTCATCGACATCAAGCGCTGCATCGGTTGCCTGGGCTGCGAGACCGCCTGCAAGCAGCTCCACGGATTCGGCACCGACCCTGAACCAACTCTTTCCGACACCGCTTTTACGGTTGTCGAGGCCCGCGGCGACAAGTTCGTCCGCAAGCTTTGCATGCATTGCGAAGATCCGGCCTGCGCCTCGGCGTGTCCGGTGGAAGCCATCAGTAAGACCCGGCTGGGCCCAGTGGTCTACAACGCCGACAAGTGCATCGGCTGCCGCTATTGCATGCTGGCGTGCCCCTATCAGGTACCGCGCTATCAGTGGACCAAGCTGGCCCCGTTCGTGAAGAAGTGCGATATGTGCGTCGACCGCATCAAAGCCGGCAAATCGACGGCGTGCGCTGAAGCTTGCCCAGTACAGGCGACGATCTTCGGTAATCGCGACGCCCTGATCAATGAAGCCTGGAGCCGCATTCGCAGCGACTCGTCGTATGTTCCGCACATCTACGGCGTCGAGGAACTCGGCGGCGGCAGCGTGTTGTTTGTCTCCGACGTGCCCTTCGAGAAGCTGGGATTCAAACCTGCGCCGACAGGCAACCAGCCTATGCCGACTCTTACCAGCAGCGCGCTGGGCGATTCGCCCAAAGTCGTCATCATGGGCGGCACCATTCTTTCCGCGCTGTACTGGGTTACGCAACGGCGGCGCGAAGTTGCGCTGGCGGAAGCCGAAGAGAAAACCGTCATCAACAAGATCAAGAGCGAAAGGAGCTAGCCATGTTCGCGCGAATCAAATCAGAAATTACTTTGTGGCGCACCATAGTAGCCATCATTCTTGTTACCGGCCTTTATGCGACTTATATCCGGTTCTTCGAGGGATTCAGGGCTAGCACCAATCTCAGCGACCAGATGCCATGGGGCCTGTGGGTGGGCCTCGGAACGCTCTGCGGCGTGGGATTGTCGGCCGCCGGCTTCGGCATCAGCGCCGCGGTTTATCTGCTGGGCATGGAGCGCTACCGGCCAATACTGCGCGCATCGATTCTCATCTCGTTCCTCGGATACCTGACGGTCTGCGTGGGATACCTCTACGAGATCGGCTTGCCGTGGCGCTTCTGGCATCCCATCGTGATGTGGAACCATCGCTCTGTGCTGTTCGATGTGTGCGTCTGCATCATGACCTATACCACCGTACTTACGTTTGAGTTTGCGCCGGCGGTCATCGAGAAGCTGCCGTGGAAGAACCTCCGCGAGACGGTGCTGCACTACCATCACAAGATTCTCATCGGCGTGGTGCTGGCCGGCGTGCTGCTGTCCTCGATGCATCAGTCGTTTCTCGGCGGACTGTACCTGATCGCCCGCGGCAAGTTGCATCCTTTGTGGTATTCGCCATATATGCATGCCATGTTTTACCTGTCGGCGATTCCGGCCGGGCTGGCGCTGACGGTAATGGCAATCTATCTCTGCATGCGCTCGCTGAACGTGCGCGTCGACTTCAGCATCCTCAGCGACTGCGGCCGCATGATCCAGTTGCTGCTGATCGTCTTCGCCTTCTTCAAACTGCTCGATCTGATTGGCAATCAGGCGCTCGGCTACGCCTTTCAGTTCACCAATGAAGCGGGATACTTCTGGCTGGAGGTGCTGTTGTTCCTGGCGATACCGATCACGCTGCTCAGCTTTGAGAGCGTGCGCGGAAACCCGGAGCGGCTGTACTGGGCTTGTGCCTTCGTGGTGGCGGGATTCATGGTCGACCGGCTCAACGTGTCGATCAATGCGCTGCAAACTGCGATGGGCACGCATTACGTGCCGAAGTGGAGTGAGCTGGCTTCTAGTGTGCTGGTGATTGCCGCCGGAGTGATGGCGTTCCGCTATGCGGTCATCTATCTGGACATACTTCCGAAAGCAGCGCCCAAGCCAGTGACCCGCTGGATCGGGAATGCTGGACTGGCGGCGCAAGCCTGACACCGGGAAATGGGCAAGGCAGCAGGTGTACGATGCTGGCCTTGCCCATTCGCTTTTGCTGGTTAGGGCGTGATTTCCCAGATGACACCCGCGCCATAGGCGCCCCCGTAAATGGTCGTTCCGTAAATATTGCCCGTCGCGTCAAGTATCAGGTTGCTAGTCGGATACATCCCGTCATGGCCGCTGAAGTCGTGAATCGAGGTGTACACCCAGCTGCCGTTGGAGGGTGTCAACTTGAAAACGTTACCGTTTCCGTAAGCGCCGGCGGACTCCGTCGTACCGTAGAGGTTACCTGATGTGTCCATCACCAAATTGGTAGCACTCCCCGGTCCGCAAGGCCCGTTGCCCCCGCTTCCGACGAAGCTATAAAGGACGGATAGTGTCCACCCAGCACCTCCTGGTGTCAGCTCAAATACCGTGCCGTCGCCCCCGGGGCCCCGGGATGAGGTGGTGCCATCTAGGTTGCCGGATCGATCAAAGATCAGGCCACCTAACGGACATCCTCCGTCGGGTGCACCCTGGAAGACGTGAAGAACGGTTTCGGTCCATCCAGATCCTGAAGGCGTCAATCCGTAAACTATGCCACCATTGTAGGGACTGCCGCCATACTGAGTCACGCCATAGAGGTTCCCCGATTGGTCGGAGAGCAAGCCGCCCGAAGGAGCGCCTCCGTCGGTTCCCCAGGAGAAACTGTGAAGGACGTTGAGCGTCCAGCCGCCGCCAGAGGGATTGAGTTGGAAGACCGTCCCACCGCCCGCCGAGCCGCAAGCTGCCGCTGTACCATCCAGGTTGCCGGCGCGATCGAGGAGGAGATCAGCGTTCGGAGTGCACCCATCCAGCGCTCCAGTAAACCGGTACAGCACGGTTTCTGTCCAAGGGCAGGACACAGCTTTGCAAACTGTCGGAGGCGGCCTCAGACTGAAAACCGTGCCGCAGCCGTTTCCGGAACATCCCTGGCTTCCCCCAGCGGACGTAGTGCCGTAAAGGATGCCCGACGGGCCGAAGATCACACCAGCCTCGGGCAGAACTCCGTCATCGCCTCCCTGAAAACTGTAGAGCGTGGTTAAGACCCAGCCGGAACCTCCGCGGGATAGCTTGAAGATGCCCCCGCCGTAATAGGTCGCGCCGTAAAGATTTCCCTTTGCATCCATTGTTAGGCCGAAGGGAAACTCGTCGCTCCCTGCGCCGAAGCTGTAGAGTACGTTCAACGTCTGCCCCAGCGCGGGCTGCGCGGTGAGAGTCAGGAACAGGAATAGGAATATCAGGAATAGCAGCGTGAGCATGATCACCAGCGTCACATTCGCTGGATTCCAGTTCATGCCGAAGAGCGAATTTCTAGGATGCTCTTTGGTATGCATTGGCTTTCCTCCTTGCCATTCGGCTCGACAGGAATGTGGGCCATGTGAGAGACAGGGCGCGCGTGGGCACTCGGGAGGTGAGGCGGAGGTCTTGTTCTTCGCGTGTGGGCGCGAGCGGAACTGAATGGGAACAAGGCTGGGAGTCTTCTCCTGATACACCCACCAGAATTTCACGCTTTTAACACGGACTTGTCAGTGATGCATAACGCATTGCGAGGTGATATCGGCGGAATGAGATTTTCTGTGATTCAAACAAAAGACCTACCCAAGCCCATGAAGCTTGGGTGGGACTACCCGCTCTTGGGCGGGTCGTCCGTCTGGGTGACGAACCTGTTCACCTGACTAGTGGCAACTGACCACCGGCAACTGTTTTACGGTGTGATCTCAAAGACGACGCCGCAATAACCACAGCTCGCCAGCCCGCCCATGTACGTTGTGCCGTAAAGGTTGCCGTTGCTATCCATCGCCAACCCGCCTAGGGCGTTTCCTCCATCTGAGCCGCCGGTGAAGTCATGCAGGCTGGTGTAGGTCCAACCGCTTTCGGTAGGCGTCAGCTTGAAAGCATTGCCTTGCCCATAAAGGCCATCACCCCAGGACACGCCATATAGATTACCGGCAGCGTCCCGGACAAGGTTTTGCGAAGGTCCAGGTCCGCCGCCGCTGAGATCGTAAGCCAGATTGAACGTCCAGTTTCCGCCCGAGGGATTGAGTTCGAACACTGTCCCGCCATTGCCGTTGCTGCCAGGAGTGGCTCCATACAAATTGCCCGAGCTGTCCATCAGGACGCCGGCGGAAGGCGCGCCGCCGTCGGTCCCGTCGAGAAAACTGTAGAGAGTGTGCTCTGCCCAGCCTGAGCCTGAGGGCGTCAGCTTGTAAACCGTACCGCAGCCGAAGCCCTGGCATCCCGGCAGTCCGCCCGAGGTGGTGGTGCCGTAGAGATTGCCTGCGGGATCGAATATCAAGAGCGAGGAAGGATAAGCGCCGTCCTGTCCGTCCGTGAAAGTGTAGAGCACCTGATACGTCCAGCTGCCATGCGAGGGCGTCATCTCATAGACGACGCCCACATCCCCGCCACCACCGTTCACATTCGTGCCGTAGATATTTCCGCTCGCATCGAAGATGACGCCAGCCTGGGGATTGCCTCCGTCACTTCCCCGAGTGAAGTTATAAAGAGTTGTCTCGTTCCAGGGGCACGATACGGAGCGGCAAATATTCGCTGGAGGTTGCAAGTTGAAAACCGTGCCGTCTCCGTGCGTGCCTCCAACTCCAGTGGTTCCGTAAAGCGTGCCATTGGGTCCGAAGGTGGGAGCATCCCAAGGAAAGCCCCCATCCGTGCCGCCCTCAAAACTGTGAATCACACCAAAAACGAAGCTGGAACCGGTGCGCCGCAGTTCGTATGCGGTGCCTCCGTCAAACGCGCCGCCCCAGGCAGTCGTCCCATAGAGATTGCCTCGCTGGTCGACTGTCACTCCGCCGATCGGATGCATTGCGCTGCTGTGTCCTGCGAAGCTGTAAATCACATTGAACGTCTGGGCTTGCGCCGATGGGCCGGCCATGGCCGCCAGCGCGAAAGTAATCGCAACAGCTAAACCGACGGCGGTGATTGAGCACCTGCCAATGTCTATTCTCATGCCGGTTCCCTCCAGGCTCCGAAGATGGTTGCTGGCAGCCTATGCTGCAACAAAGCAACCCGGTGGTTGTCACCGTTTTGTCAAGAAAACGTAAACTCTCGTTTTGGCGGAAAGCACTGAAACCGCGGGATCAACGGAACTATGAGGATGGGCAGCAGAGCTCAGTGCGAGTGGAAGAAGGATTGAAACTCCTGGACCACTCTTCCCGGCAACTCCCCACGATTCGATTTCTGCAGCAAACCATGACCAGCCCCCTCAATCGCAACCAACTTCACCGGAGCCGGAATCAGTTTGATCGCCACTTCCAGTTCGTCGACCGAGCCGAACGCATCGCGGGTTCCGCTGACCATCAGAGTGGGTGTCCGTAGGCTGGGCAAATGTGCCGTCCGCAATTGAGCGGGACGTCCCGGCGGATGCAGCGGATACGACAAAAGCAGCAGTCCTTCGACAAGCGAAGGCTCGGCCGCGACCAGCATACTGGCTTGCCGTCCGCCATAGGACACGCCGCCCAGAAACGCTCGTCCCGCAAACTTCTTTCGCATGAGGGTCACGGCGCGGCGCAGCCCATCCTGATCGCGCTTGGCGTCGGATGGAGACGGCGGTCCCGTGGGACGTCTCTGCCGAAACGGCAAGTCGCAACGTAACGTGGTCAGGCCAGCCGCCGCGAATGCATCGGCCAGCGCGACCAGTAGCGGGGCCTTGCAGTTTCCACCGGCTCCGTGGGTTAACACGAGGAAATCGGCGCCCTCCGCGCGATGAATAAACCCGCTTACCGGGGCGTCGTCTTGCAGATCAACAAATGCTTCTGCCTTGATTTGGGTCACAGCTGATTATCGCCGAACTCGGTTTCCGAAAAAACCGCGAATTGCTTCCGGCAATCCAGGCATTTTCCCGTCTGCCCCTCCACTCGACTAACGCTTTAGTTTCAACAGCATAGGCCGTCATCCCGTGCCCTAACCTTTTCCCAACAAATTCCCAATGCCCTTTTAACTGAGGCTTTAGGACTTCGAACGCGCATCGGCGGTATTTTTCACTCGTCGCCGGAAATGAAGCGCGGGGCCGGAAGCAAGATGCAAAGGAATTCGGGCTTCCCCGCGAACAGATCGGCAGAACAAACAAAACTTGCGGCTGCGGCCGCCAAAAAGAGGAGAAACTACCATGAAACGCTTTCAACTGTCCTTCGCCCTCGCCCTCGCGCTGCTGCTCTGCACGTCAGCGTTTGCCCAAAGCTACACCTTTATGACGGTGAATAACCCTAACGACACCAACGATCCCTTTACCCAGTTGCTGGGCATTAACAACAGCATGGTCATTGCCGGCTACCACAACTTTTTCAACAACCAAGGATTCACTCTGAACTTGCCCATGCAGTTCACCGTCGAAAACTATCCGAACTCGGCTATGACTCAGGTCATCGGCATCAACAACAGCCTGACGACCTCCGGCTTCTACGTCGACAACGCCAGCGTGACCCACGGCTTCTACCACACCAGTAACGGCACCTATACTACGGTCGACTTTACCGGCACGGCTTTCAATCAGTTGCTGAGCCAGAACGACTTCAAGCAGGCTTCGGGCTACTACAGCCTGAGCCAGAACAACACCACGCCCGATTTCCCTTACGTCTATGACGAAGTTGGCGGCGTGTTTCAGGTGATCACGATCCCCGGCGCGGTAGGCGGAGCGCAGGCGACCGGTATTAACAATTCGCAGGAAGTCTGCGGATTCTTCATCGATTCCAGCATGGTGAACCACGGCTGGCTGTTGAATTTTGGAGTTTTCACGCAGCTGGATTATCCCAACAGCACGTTCACCCAGGCACTGGGACTGAATAACAAAGGACAGGTGGTTGGCACTTATCTGGATGCTGCCAGCCTGTCTCACGGATTTATTTACAACGTCAGCAGCGGCCAGTACACCTCGATTGACGATCCCAATGGCGTCGGCTCGACGGTCGTAAATGGAATCAATGACGCGGGCGATCTGGTGGGGTTCTACGGCGCGCCGCCGATCAACAGCGGCTTCGTGGCTTTACCGCAGTAACCGCTGCGATAACCTAAACTCCTCAATTTCAACGGCGACCGAGTGCTCCCTCGGTCGCCCTTTACTTTTTGTAAGCGATTGAACAGAGGCGCCGCTACGGCACGAAGATCTTGTACAGCATCAGGTAAATGACCACGCCAGTCACGGAGACGTACATCCAGATGGCGAAGGTATAGGGCGCGATCGCCTTGTGGCGCGCGAACTTCCCTTTCAGCGCCCGAGCCAGCGTGATCAGGACGAACGGTACAACAACGATGGCCAGGATGGTGTGCGAAGTCAGGATGGTGAAATACAGCGGCCGCGAAAAGCCCTGCCCCGCGAAGCGCGTCACCCCGGCGCGCAGCACCAGGTGGTAGTACAGGTAGGAGATCAGGAAGAGCATCGAGGTGACGAAGGCTGCCAGCATCAGGCGTTTATGCGCCTGCTCGCGGCCGCGCTTGATGCAATACAGGCCCGATCCGATCAGCACTGCGCTGGAGCCGTTCAGTACCGCATCGAGGGCCGGAAAAAATGTGGGACTTAATTGCATCATGCCGCGGGCTTGGTAGAGCGCCGGTTGGCCACCAGAAACGACAGTGCGAACATTATCAGCGCGAATAGCGCCAGCACAGCAAAATTGCCGCTTAGCGACAGGTCGGTTGACGACGAACCTGGAAACAGCAACGAGCGCAGCGCCTCGGTTCCATAAGTCAGGGGGTTAACGCGCATCAGCACGCGGATCCAAAGCGACGCGCCCGAAAGCGGAAACAGCGATCCTGACAGCAACCACAGCGGAATCAGAAACAGGTTGATGATGGCGTGAAAGGCCTGCGTGGAATCCATGGGCCACGCGATGATGAAGCCCAGCCCGGTCAGCGAAAACGAGACGAGGAAGATCGTCAGCACCGTCAGCCCAAAGCTGGCGAGTGTAAAGTGCACGCCCACGAACGGCGCAAATACCAGAAAGATGAGGCCTTGCAAGGTCGCCAGCGTCGCTCCGCCCAGTACTTTGCCCAACACGATGACAGATCGACTGACCGGCGCCACCAGGACGGAAAGCAGGAAGCCCTTGTTGCGATCTTCGATGACCGACATCATGGTGAAGATGGCAGTGAACAACACGATCATGATCAGCGCACCGGGAAAGAAGAACGCCAGATAATGCTGGCCGCCGGCGCCGCTCGCTCGAAACGACGTACCAAAGCCCGAGCCGATGACGATCCAGAACAGCAGCGGAGAAGCGATGACGCCAACCACGCGGGAGCGCTGCCGATAAAAGCGCACGACCTCGCGCCACCACAGCGACAGCGATGGCAGCAGCGTGCCCGCGTGCGCGGGAGTCAGGGTTACGGGGAGCGTTTGCGTGTTGGTAGCCATGATTCAGTTGTCGGTTGTCAGAAGGCTCATGCCAGTTATAGGGGTCCTTCGACTTCGGCGTCGCAAAAAGCAGCGACGCCTTCGCTCAGGATGACACCCAAGAATGTCGCTACCGTGTCCCGGTGTCGATGGTTCGAAACTCTGTGCTCTCCGTGGTGAATTTACTCCTTCGTTTCTGCATCGCTCTCTTCGGTCCAGAAGCGGTGTCCGGTCCGTCGAATGAATACATCTTCGAGGCTGGGCTTGTGCACCGACACGCCCTCGATTTCTCCGGGAAACGCCTCGACCACATCGGTCACGAAGCGGTGTCCACTTTCGATTTCCAAGCGAACGCGATGATCCAGTACCGTGGGATGCAGCCCGAAGCGCTGTTCAATTCGTTGCGCCAACAAGTCCGGTTCGTGCGATTCCAGCAGAATCACGTCGCCGCCAATCTCGCTCTTCAACTCCGCCGGCGTGCCCAGCCCAACAACGTTGCCATTGGCATAAATCGCCAGCCGGTCGCAGCGCTCGGCTTCTTCCATTAGGTGCGTTGTCACCAGGACGGTCACGCGCTCTTCGTCGCGCAGAATCTGCAGATACTGCCAAAGGTCGCGGCGCGCGCCAGGATCGAGTCCCGTCGTCGGCTCATCCAACAGCAAGACGGACGGATGATGCAGCAGTCCCTTTGCCAGTTCCAGCCGCCGCTGCATGCCTCCGGAAAATGTCTCCGCCTTTTCTTTGGCGCGATCGGCCAGGCCAACGCGGTTGAGCATCTCATTCACTCGCTTCTTCAGCGGTGCCCCGCGCAGTCCGTAGATGTGACCGATCAGCATCAGGTTCTCTTCCGCCGATAGCTTGATGTCGATGCTCTGTGCCTGAAAAACTACGCCGATGTTGCGGCGCACCAGAGCGGGCTCGCGGGCCACATCGTGTCCCATGATCAGCGCGCGGCCGCCTGAGGGCAGCATCAGCGTCGAAAGAATGCGGAAAGTCGTGGTCTTGCCGCTGCCATTGGGGCCGAGCAGGCCAAAGATTTCCGCCGGACGAACATCAAACGAAACGCCCGCAAGTGCGACTCGATCTCCGTATTGATGACGCAGCGCTTGCAGCTGAATGACGGCGGCCGCAGCGGCATCCGAGCTTTCTACGATCGGCTGATGGAGGGTATTAGAAGCGGTCATGAGGGCCACAGATGATTCTATATGGCGCGGGGAGGCAGGTCGAACGGAACAACGTCCTTCGACTTGCTTCAGGGCAGGCTCTAGCTGAACTGACACGCGAAGATAGGGGTCCTTCGACTCCGGATCGCAAAAGAAGCGATCCTCCGCTCAGGATGACACACCCCATTAGGAATCCTGGTTAGGAATCTGGCGAGAAGCGAAAGGCGAAAAGCGAATTGCGATTTTGCTGAAAGCTGACGGCTGATAGCAGACGGCTTCTTACGCCCGGTTGATCATCATCAGTGCGAACAACAGCGGCAAGTAGATTACCGACGCTTGCAGCACGTGACGCGCGCGCACCTTGGATTCGGGAGCGACCGGCGCGAGCTTCATCGTCCACATGCGGAGACTGAACCACAGCATGCCGAGGCCGAGCGCGAGCGCACCGGCAAAGTACGCCCATCCCGACATGCGCATCAGCGTAGGCGCGAGCGAGACAGGAACCAGCGCCAGGGCGTACATCACGATGGCGAATGCGGTCGAGCGGCCATCGCTCTCGACGACCGGCAACATGCGGATGCGCGCGTTCTCGTAATCTTCGCGATAGAGCCAGGCGATAGAGTGGAAGTGCGGAAACTGCCAGAAGAAAAGGATGGCGAACAACACCAGTGCTTCGGCATCGAGCCGGCCGCGGATCGCGGTCCAGCCCAGCACCGGAGGCATCGCTCCAGGAAATGCGCCGAGAAAAGTACAGATGGGGTGGACGCGCTTCATGGGCGTGTACACCGTGAGGTAGCTTATCGACGTCAATGCCGCCAGCACGGCGGTGAGCCAGTTTGTGGTTGCCCACAAATAAATTACGCCGCCGATGGTCATGCCGAAGGCGACGACCGAGGCGTGCAGCAGGCTCATGCTGCCGGTTACCAGCGGACGCCGCGCGGTGCGGCGCATCAGCGCGTCAATGTCGCGCTCGACAACTTCATTGATGGCCGCGGTGCCGCCACTGACCAAACCGATGCCGATGAGCGCGTGCAACAGCGGCCAAGATAGCGACGAGACGCCCGACTTGGCGGCGGCGAAATACGCGCCAGCCCACGCGGTCATCACGATCAGCGTGGTGACGCGCGCCTTGGTCAGCGTGGCGTAGTCGCGGAGCAGCGACGCAAATCCCGCGCGGGGAATAGCCAACGGCTGGCTGGCAGTGCTCATGCGATGACGGCCTTTCCGTGCGCAGTGCGCGCTGCCGGTTCGGTAGAGTGAGCGTTGATCATGCGACGCGACTGAATGGCCAACACCACGCTCACCGCCAGCACCAGGGCGCCGCAGGCAACGTGCGACACGGTGCTTACCACCATGATCTGCCACGGCTGCACGGCGTTATGCCCAAAGACCATGCGCGTGAAGTAGGCGCAGAAACCGAGGCTAAGCTGAATCATCAGCAGTGTCAGCAAGAGCTGCGCCGGCTTGCGCAGATGATCGACGCTGCCATAGTGCGCCAGGACGCGCGCGGCCGTCCAGCACAAGACTGCGGTAACAACGCCCGCGCCGATCAAGTGCGGCAAGAGCTTGATGCCGGAGTGGCGGAAGGCAGCTCCCAGAATCAACTGCACCCAGACGCAAGCCGCGGCAATCGCGGTGAGCACCGGTGTACTCGGCCACAAATCCGATTCGGCCACGGGCTCGCAATCCTGCAGCCAGGAACGACTGGTAAACAACGCCATCGCGACCACGATGCCGAAGATCATCTGTCCCAGCGTGGCGTGCGCCGTAGAGATGGACCACGGCAGGAAATTCAGTACGGTAAGGCCGCCGAGGAGTCCCTGTCCGATTACCGCTCCCAAGGCGGTCCAGCCCAGCACCCGCATCCATTTGCGGGTCTCAACGCGCTGCGTCCAAGCCGCCATCACAATGATCATCAGCCCGATGAACTCGGCGATCATGCGGTGGCCGTGTTCGTACTTTATTCCTCCGACCATGGGCGGCAGCTTGTAGAGTGATCCGAAGGAAGTGGGCCAGTCGGGCACCGACAGGCCGGCATCGTTGCTGGTCACCAGTGCGCCGGCGACGATCAGCAGAAACGTAGCCCAGGCCAGGATTACGGCGAAGCGGTGGTACGCCGGATTGTATGCGATATGACCAGATCGCGACGTCAGAACGGGCTCCCTATAACGTTGCGTCCGCGCAAAGCGAAGGGTTTCGCTTGTGGGGCAATATCTCGCCTCGAGCCGAACACAGCGCGGTTCAGGCGAGCGTAAAAAGTTAGTAGAAGTTGCGGCTCAATTCTGCGGCGAACGCCTTATCCTCAGAGGCGGTCGTGAAATATTGTATCAAACCGCCTCCGGCATGCACGGCAAGTTTCCTCCGTGGCTAAACAGTTTGCGAAAGCCTCAGAAAAGCCGAGCCCTCACGGCTGAAGCCCGCTCGTGATGACAAGAACAAAAGGAGCCGGTTATGGCGCAGCTAAAGCTGCGCCCCTTTCAAACCACGCCGTCCCCTTTGACTAACCAGTTAGTCAGTTTTCCTAGTGCATCTGCTCGGGCTGCGCGTAGTATCCGGTGCGGGTCCGTGCCTCGAGTCCTGGCCTGTCGATGTTAACTTCCAGCGCGTGATACTCGTTGGGACCGTCTCCCGGAGCGGCTTCAAAAGTGAGAACGTAATAGGCATTGGCGTCGCTAACACAGGTTGCGATCTCGCCGGCCAAATCGTTGCTTGAATTGAGAATCAAGCCCCCGCTCTGATAGGCAAGAACCTGCAACGCCAAGTTTCCGGCCTCCACCTGTTTGGCCGTCGTGACGCCCTTTACGAAGGACTTGTAGTAAGACTTTAGCGCGTTGCCTCCGCTGCCCGCAGGGTTAACGTTGTAAAGAGTGATGTGGGCCCGTTGCAGCGCGTCGGAGAGACTAACCACGGTGCGGAAAAGTGCTTGCTCATCCTTGGAGCTCAATTGCACCCGCGGACTGGCGAGAAACGTCCAACCCGGACTCATCCAGATCACCAGTTTGCGTCCCGGCCGTTTCGCTTCGAAGTCGGCGAGTTGGCCCACGGTGCGAACCGATGAGTTCAGCCGTTCGATAGCTCCATACCCTCCTTGAGCCCGGCTCGTGTTGCGCAGCGGCTGTTTGTGCTGATTGAGTTCGGCGAGTACGGCTTTTCCGTCCTTTGAAGGAGTGGTGGCTGCTGCTCCAGAGTCGGTAAAGAAGAGTATCGAGACAGGCCGTGCAAGCTGGCCGCCGTTTTGATTTAGAAACTTTTCTATCTCTTGCCGCACGATCACTACCTGCTGAAACGAAGTGTTGACTTCATCGACCACCAAAATAACTTCCACGGGCGGGTCATCGCTGGCGAGCCCTCCCGCCAGGGCGTGAAAAGAGACGATCTTCTGCGCCAGTTTGTTGTCCAGGAGCGAAAAGTCCTGCTGTTGCAGACCAGGGACGGCGTGACCGAACTGATCAGCTACAACCACATCGAGCGTGATGAGGTGGCTCGCGGCGCTGCTGGGAGACGATGCAGCAGCTTGCGAGGTGTTCGCCTGACTATCCTGTTGGGCAAAGGCGGATAGACAGCAAAAACAGAGGAGACATATCCAGCGAGAACATTGTTCACTCATGCCAACTAACCTCGTGGCAGCGTGTTCGTAGGAGTTATACCGTAGTCAAAACAATGTTGAAAGCATTTCGTGATCGGCGGACCCGTGTTGCCTTAACACTCACTCGCCGCTGCTGACCTCTGCTGCCAGCCACGCTAGGTAGTCCTCGCTGCCACCCTCTATCGGCAAGTGAACGCACTCAGGTAGCTCATAGGGATGCAATACCTTGAAGGCCGACTGCAACTGAGCGGCGTGCTCGGCGGTGGTCTTGATAATCAGCAAATATTCCTGCTCATTGTGGACCTTGTGTTTCCAGCGGTAGATGGAACGTATAGGACCAACGATGTTGACGCAGGCGGCCAGGCGCCGCTCCACCAGCTGTTGAGCGAGCCTTTCCGCCGCTTCCTTCAGGCCAACCGTGGTCAGCACAAGGCGCGCATTGGTCATCAAGGTATCTCCTGAGCATTTTGTTTGAGACTGTAACACGCCCTACTGTTCAAGCGCAGTGCGTGGGGCAAAAGTCCCGACAAGGTGGTGACAGCGAAAACAGCGGTTTCGCCATCTCTTCGTTGTATCAGAGTTGATTCCCTGCTCTCTTTTCGCTGGAACTCTGCTTGACTGGCTGCAGGAAGCGAATTCCACTAGAAAATGCTGTGAAGATCACGATTCGCTTCGCCGGAAAATGGCTCTATCGCATGCGCCGCGTAATGGCGACGCTATGCATTGCCCTGCTTGCGGTTCTCATTGGGTACAAAGTCGTCTTTGGCGCCAATGGCATGAAGGTATGGCAGAGCAAACGGGCCGACGTGCAAGCGCTGGAGCAAGACATCGGGCGTATCAAGGTCGAGCACGAACAGCTTGACTATCGCGTGCAGGCCCTGCAGCGCGGCGACCCCAGCGTGATCGAAAAGGAAGCTCGCGAACAACTGGGACTGGTAAAACCCGGCGAAGTGGTTTTGTTCGAGCAACGCTCCAAGTCTGCTGCCAAGCAGACTCCAGTTGTGGCGGAAAACACCGATCAGAAATAAAGCTTCTTTGTAGCCGAATCCCTTCGCGTGCGCGGCAAATTGTGCGCAGCCACGAGCGAACGGCGTTCCTGCGCTGAATCCTGTTGAAGGTGGGAGCGGCTTTCTACTGCAACTTTCGCATCCGGAACGGAATCTGCACCACGGCCTCGACGGCGACGAACTGGCCGTTCTTCATGCCGGGCCGGAAGCGCCAATGTGATAAGGCCTGTACCGCATTGTCATCCAAACGCGAATCCAGGCTATCGAGTATCCGAATGCTGTCGACCACTCCATCGGCGCGGATGATGGCGTAGAGCGTTACAGTACCCTCAACGTGATCGCGCAGAACATCCGGCGGATAGGCGGGATCGACCTTGGTGGTAGCGACCGGGGCGGTCAGGGCGCTGCTGTCATTGCTCTCCTTCAGTTCGGCAAAGCGAATGATCCAACTGCCGCTGGCGGAGGTCAGATTGGGCATGTTCATGATCAGAGAGTAGTAGTGCCTCCTGCCAAACACGCGCTGCTCGATGCTGAGGTCGGGATCCTCGGGAAGACTCGCCACCGGTGGCGACGTCACGCGATCGTGAATGCTGGGCAGCGACGGCTTCATGGCGGCGGCAAAGATGCGGTTGCGTGCTTCCTGATCCGGATTAGCAGCGCCCGCTTTCGGAACGCCCGCGCCTGAGTTGGGCGTGCCTGCCACAGCGGAAGTGGTCGCTCCTGGCGGAGGAGCACCGACCGTGATTCCTGGAGGCGCGCCGTTTCCTTTGCCGCTACCTCCTCCATTTTCAGCGGTACCTGTGCCAGTCAGGTTGGGCGTTCCCGGTGCGTCGGGCTTGCCGGCGGGGGACGCATGGAACTCGCCGCTGCGATTGCCATTGGGCATGCTGATTGGCCCGCGCACATCCGCCGGGTTCAGCCCCAGCGCGATGAGCTGCCCTTGCCCTTGCGCGGGAAGATTCTGCACATTCGGCGACGGCGGAACATCCTTCGCGCCGCTGTTGCCTACTCCGCTGGCGCGCTGCACTGGCACCGGCAGCTTGGGTGCGGCCACGGTCGGCTCAAGTTGCGCCATGTTCAGCTGGCCGCTTTTAAGCTTCAACTGGTCCGCCGTCAGCGGAGGCTCAACTACGGAAGGTTGCGGCAATGTCGGCAGATCAAGCTTCGCGTGGACCTTTGAAACATCGGCCGTGGGCGCCGCCACATCGGGGTCGAGCTGCGGCACCTTCAATTGCGAAACCGAACGCGCCGACGCCGCCACCGGCTGCGCAGACGGGATGGGCGTCCACGCCACGATGTTCGGCAACGGGACATCGCGGTTCAGCTTGATCTTCGGCGGCGTGACGATGGTCTGATGCGTGTTGTCCGGATTGGGCGGGACGGACAGAATCTCCTGTTTGGCCAACTTGGGCGCGCCGTGGCGCGGCTTCATCGCAGCCTTAGCGGCCGTGTTGATCGGCGGCAGATAATCGCTGACCGGGTAGTAGGAGATCGTTGTGTTTTCGTACGGCGAATTCAGCTTCGGCGCACGATTGAAGAACGGCAGCGTGCAAACCAGATAAACGAGCGTGATCACGGCAATGTGGCCGCCGTAGGATTCCAGGTATCGCATCGGATCGATGCCGGTCTGGATGAAGTAATCGCGCCGGAGAGGAACCGGAGTTGCAGTAGTTTCGACCGGAGGCGGCTCACGTCGCAGAATTACGTCGGCAAGGTTGCGAAAGAACACGCGATGCCATGGCTCCAGCTCGCAAAGCAATCGCGGAGAATCAACCGTTACATCCTCCTGCTGAACTTTGACTGCCGTAGCTCCCGACATCATCCCCTACCCGGTGGCTTTTACCGGGATTATAGCGGAAAGGCGCGAGTGGGGGCTTCAATCGGCTGCCACCGCGCGCGCCCCAACATTCTGCTGCGACGCAAACTCAAACGCCTGGCTCAGGTCGTCCAGCAGATCCTCAACATCCTCCGCGCCTACGGACACCCTGACCAGGTCAGCCGGGATGCTCTTCTGCTGGCGAAGATGCTGCGGAATGCTGGCGTGTGACATGTAGTTGGGCAAGCTGATGGTGGAGTTGACGCCGCCGAAGCTCACGGTGATGTTGAATAGCTTTGTAGCTTCGACGATGGCGCGCGAGAGGTCCGCGTCGCCGGTAACGAAGCTGAGCACCGCGCCGTCACCGGACGCCTGCGCGCGGTGAACGCTTAGCTGTCGCTCATCGGCGAGTCCCGGATAGTACACGCACTCCACGCCTGGCTGCGCATCCAGCCATTCGGCAATTTTGCGAGCGTTCGACTGTTGGCGGTCGAGGCGCAGCGACAATGTTTTCATCCCACGCAGCAGAAGGAAACTGTCGAATGGCGCTAGCCCTCCGCCTTCGCCGTTCTGGATAAGGTACAACTCTTCGGCAAGCTGGTCGTCGCTGACGACCACCGCGCCCGCCATCACATCGCTGTGTCCGCACAGAAACTTCGTCGCCGAATGCAGAACGATATCCGCACCGAGTTCCAGCGGTCGCTGCAGGTACGGCGACATGGTGCTGTTGTCGACGCAGACGAGGACACCGGTGCGATGGGCGATTTCGGCAACCGCGCGGATGTCGATGACTTGCAGCAACGGGTTGGTGGGCGATTCGAGGTATACCAGCTTTGTGCTGCTGTTGATCGAGGCGGCGACCGCATCGAGGTTGTTGAAGTCGACATAGCGAACGTTGATCCCGCGCTTGGCCAGGATTCGTGAGAAGAGCCGGTAAGTCCCGCCGTAGAGATCGTCGCACGCGAGGATCTCTTCGCCGGGCGAGACCAGGCGCGTGACCGCGGTAATCGCCGCCAAGCCGGTGCTGAAGCAGAAGCCGCGAGTACCGTTCTCCAGCGAGGCAATTTGTTTTTCCACGACCGCACGTGTGGGATTGCCGCTGCGCGAGTAATCGTATTCGCCGAACTCCGTGGCATCGTCCTGGCGGAAGGTCGCCGTCTGGTAGATGGGCGTATTGGCGGGCGTAAAGCGATCGCCGGGCGCCGGGTCAAAGGTCAATAATCTGGTTGCGAATTTCACGCCGCACCTCCGAAATCAGTTGTAAGTTGCCAGTTGTCAGCTGTCAGTTGCGGCGGAATAGGTTTCTTACTGGCCACTGACCGCTGCTCGCCGGCCACTGCTCGCCGCTCGCGGCTCAGGTCGAAAAGATCGGCCATTACCGCGGCCGTGGTCGGCCAGCGGCCCGCGCCGCGTCCCGTCCAGACGTGCTGCGAATCCGAGTGCCCGTTGTCGATCAGCAGGCAATTCTCTTCGTTCCTGATCTGAGCGAAGGGATGCGTTGCATCGACCAGCTGCGGTTTCACTTCCAGATGAACTCTGCCATCGGCAAGCCGTGCCGTGCCGACCAGCCGCGCGCGATGGCCGTCGCGCGCCGCCGCTTGCACCCAATCGAGGTCGATGGAATCGATGCCGGTTGAACTGACGTAATGCGCGTCGGTATCCGGGAAGGCGAGGCGTGCCAGCAGCCGCAGCTTGCAAACCGTGTCCGAGCCGGACAGGTCGGCGCTGGGATCCTGCTCGGCGAAGCCGTGTGCCTGCGCCTCGGCAACAGCTTGCTCCCACGAGCATCCCGCGCCGATGCGATCGAGAATGTAATTGCAAGTTCCGTTCAGAACGCCGGAGAGGGAGACGATACGCCCGGCATCGGAATGGGAATGGGAATGGGCCAGTGCCCGTACTGCTTCCAGCGCGGGGACGGCGCCGCCGACGGCTGCCGAGTAACGCAGCCCGCGATGTCCGTCGAGCCGGGCATCTCCGGCGATGAGAAGCTTGTTGGCCGTAACCACTGGCTTGCCCGCCAGGAGCGCGGCGTGGATCAGGTCGCCGGCCGGTTCGACTCCGCCGATCAGTTCGACCACGACATCAACATCGTCGATCGCGTCCCAGCAGTCGCGAGTCAAAAGGTCATTGGGGGCGTGATCGAGATGCAGCTCAGGACGCCGAACGGCGATGCCGGTCACCTCGAAGAGGTGAGGATGCTTCCATAATTCTTGAAAAACACCCAGGCCAACGGTGCCGAGACCGAGCAGCCCGACTTTGAGCGGCGCTTGCGCATGGCTTCTGGCAGCCAACGCCGAGCGGTGACTGCCAACGATAGTTGCGTAGTTCTCGCCGAGCGCCGCAACTTCAAACGGTATTCCAGTCTTTCTTCCGAAGGCGATGGCTTTCTTCTGTACGATTTTGCCGGCGATGGCGAGAGCATCGGCAAAATTGATCTCGTCGAAGCGCTGCGCGCTGGAGCAGGTTGCGGGATCGCTGTTGTAGATGCCGTCGACGTCCTTGATGAGGCGGCAACGCGCGCCCAGCTGCTTGGCCAGGAACAGTGCCGACAGATCTGAGCCGCCGCGTCCGAAGAGGGCGACACGTCCGCTGCGATCGCGCGCCACGAAGCCGGGAATCACCGCGACCCGGCCGAGCTTGAATGCATTCTCGATGGCCGCGATGTCGGCGCTGACCGGCTCAGTGTCGTTGGAGTTGGTCTCGGCGATCAGCTGGATCTGGCTGGGATCGAGCACCTGCGCCGGAATGCCGAAGCGGTCGAGTTCCAGCGCCAGAAACGCCGTCGCGACTTCTTCTCCGGTCGCGACTACGCGGGCAATCGCTTCCGGATTGGCGTCGCGATACCCTTCCACCGTTCCCAGCAGCCGGTCGGTCTCGCCCGCGAAAGCCGAGACGACGGCGACCACGTTGTACTGCCGGCGAATCCAGCGATAGACCTCATGCACGGCATGAGGCAGTTCCGCGCGCGATTGCAGCACCGAGCTTCCGAACTTGAGAACGATTACTTTGCGAGACATGTTTCCACCTCCTGCGTATCGGCGGTGATGGCAATGCCAGCCAGCGCGCTTTCCAGATCGGCGATGATGTCGGCCGGATTTTCCAGCCCAACCGAGAGCCGCACCAGGCCGTCGCTGATGCCGGTGCGCTCGCGAATATCACGCGGCACGTCGCCGTGCGTCATCGAGACGGGATGGGTGATCAGCGTCTCGACCGCGCCCAGGTTCTCAGCCAGCAGGCAGAGGCGAACCGTGTTCATCAGCTGAATGCCGGCGTCGGCGCCGCCTTTCAGTTCGAAGGCCAGCATTCCGCCGGGGAGCGATTGCTGTTTTTCGGCGAGAGCGAACTGCGGGAAGCTGGCGAGACCGGGATAGTGAACACGCGCGACTTTGGGATGCTGCTCCAGCCACTCGGCAACTTTCTGCGCGTTGGTCGAGTGCTGTTGCAGTCGCAGCGGAAGCGTCTTGAGTCCCCGCAGAGTCAGCCACGCTTCCTGCGGAGACTGGATACAGCCCAGCGTCTTGCGTACGATGCGAAGCCGTTCGAGCAGCGCCGGGTCGTGCGTGGCAATCGATCCGCCGACAGTTGAGTTGTGGCCCTCGATGTACTTTGTCGTCGAAAGCAGGGTGATGTCCGCGCCGAGTTCTAATGGCCGCTGCAATACCGGCGTGAGGAATGTGTTGTCGACCGCTATCCTGACGCCAGCCGCGTGGGCGATCTTCGCGATCGCAGCGATGTCGGTCAGCTTGAGCGTGGGATTCGCGGGCGTCTCGATGAACACCAGCTTGGTGTTGGGCTGGATCGCCTTCGCAACGGCTAACGGATCCGAGGTATCGACGAACGAAGCTTCGACGCCGAAGTTCGCCAGCACCTGTTGGAAGAGCCGTACCGTGCCGCCATAAACCACGTCGGAAACGACAACGTGATCGCCCGACCTCAGGATCGCGAGAAACAGTGTCGATATTGCGGCCATGCCGGTGGCGAAGCATACGGCCGGAGGCGTGTCTTCCAGAGCGCCGAGAGCGGCTTCAAGCGCCGAGACGGTAGGGTTCGCGGCGCGCGAATAGGTGAATCCTTTGTGAACGCCGACCGCTTCCTGATGGTAAGTGGTGGATTGATAGATGGGGGTGAGGACAGCGCCGGTCGCCGGATCGGGCGCCAGGCCACCGCGTACCGCAGTTGTCGCAAACAGCTCAGCCGAGAAAGTCATAGAAAGCTCCAATCGAAAATTGCCCAGAAACAGCAAGACCGCCTGTCAACCTAGGCGGCCAGTCACGATTGGAGTTTTCTGCTTGGGCTGTCAGGCTCCGAACGTGGACACGGCACCGCCTAGGGTGCACATGGCCATGGTCATTCGTTGAGTCGCTGACAACATACGAAGAAACTACCGGATGCGCCGGTCGGTGTCAAGCATTCCGGAGAAGGTGGGGTGCAACTAAAGGGGAATCGTGACGGCGACTATGGGCAAAACTCGCTAGAAACACGAAACCCAGCCGGCATGGCTGGGATCTCTCAACTTCAATTCTAATTCCATTATACCAGATTTATGGTAGCTTTGTTCAGATTCTGCCAACTTTATATTTCCAACGGAATGAGGAAGTTGGGGCTTATTGTTGTGTTTCGCCATATTGACATGTAAAAAGTGCGGGGCAAAATGCGACAGTAGTTGTACTACCATCGCAATAAGGCCCAATTTGGGACAGCGCGAGGCCTCACCTTCTGAACCAACAACACGCAAACCCTGTCATGGCACACGGATCACCTCAAACCAGCAACAATCCTTCCCCCTACTGCACAGTTTCCGCAAAAGTTACTTCCGGGTGGCCAAGTCCATAAGGGCCTTCGGCGGTAACGTGAACGGTTCCCGGACTTGAAGGCAAGGTCAGCACGACAGGCGCATTGCCGGACGAATCGGTGACCACGGTGCGACTCGACAGCGAACCTGCGCTGGTGCTGAACAGAATCGTCGCGCCCGGCGCACTTCCGCCCGAACTGCCGGGATTGAGAGTCACGGCAAGATTCAGCTGGCCGCCCGGTGGTCCTGATTGATTGTCGCCGGTCTTGGTCAGCGATGCTGGCGGATTCCCCACTACAATCCAACCACTCTGCTTTTGCGTTACGCCCTCGTTGTCCGTGCCGGGAACCGTGAAGTGATAAAAGCCCGGATTGATGCCGGCAATCACGGTGATGCTTCCGTTTTGGCCTGAGTTGAGGTGCGGTTGTGTAACCAAGACTACAATTCCGGGATCTGATTGTGGAGTACCAAGAGTCACCGTTCCCGATCCTGACAGTATCTTCGGCTGAAGCACTACCTTGCCGCCCGCCGCCACCATGGTCGTGTCGGGGTTAAGGTCCCATTCCGCGCTCGGCAGCTGGGCCGTGCCGCTCACCACCAGCAAGGTAGCCGTGTAGGGAGCGAACGGCAGGACAGAAGTCCATGGCCTCGGGGGCATCGCCACAATCTTTGTGGGGTTATTCGGCGAAAGCGTATACGTCGTCACTTGCCGGGGCGTAAATCCGTTGATGGCAAACTGCGCCTGCACCGAGCTGGACGGATTCTTGTTCAATACCATCACGGTCAAGGATGTGCCGGTGGAATTCAGCGCTGCATAGCTGCTGAACAAATTCGCGCTGCCATTGTTGGTGTCGGATACAGATGTAGTCGCGAACGTATGGTGCTTCCCATCGTAATTAGTGAACAGTTTCAGCGCCAGGTAGTTGGGATTCGCCGGATCCGGGGCGGTCCAACGCGACGCCAGATAGACGCGCTCGCGCCCTAGAATGCCGTAAGCATCAGCATCGGCCAAGGCTGTCGAATAATCGGATTCGCCGGCAAAGTTAGCGCTCCATTCCGTGATACTGAACGGCGTTCCGGGATAGATCATGTTCGCCGTCGCGCGCATTCGCGGGATGCGAAACGGAATCGTCCTGTTGGGCTGGATTTGCGTGACCCATTGCTGGTTGATATCGCCCGATTCACTCACATAAGTCGGGTCCCAGTAGTCGCGATAGATGCGCAATGAGAGCGCCTGCTTTTGCGCCAGAGTCCATTGCGAGGTATCGGGCCCATCCGGGTAAGCGTGAATGTCGAAGACATCCAGCGACCGCGTACCCGCCAGTTCGTCCTGCCAATAGAGTTCGTTCAGCCACCAGGGCAGGAAATCGTTTCCAGCATGGGCGCCTTTGTCGTTGTTATTGGCCCCATTCCAGTAGAACCACCAGCAGCAGCTGACTGCGCCCAGCCGGATCGCATTCGGGTCCCATCCCTTCAGAGCGCGCGCTTCGGCAATGTAGGTATCGCGCATCTCGTTGTAGGCGGATGGATTCGGATGCACATCGCGATGCGTACTGCCCCAGATGTCGATTTCATTGTCCATGTCATAGAAATGGGGCGCGCTGCCGAACGCCGTCGCCAGGGCCGGAGCCCATTGATCGCGATAGACCGTTCCCGGCGGATCTCCCGACTGAGGAGAGTCCTTCAGCTCGACATTGGCATCCGTGGGATCGTTTCCCGTGATGTCCGTCTGACAGTCGGTCTCCACTCCGTCGCCGTCATCGGAATTGTAGGGATTCACGGCACATTGCGGTCCGTACTTTGCGACCGAAAAACTGTAGGCACTGCCGTCGCTGACATCTTTGGCAACCCAACCCAGCATTACCATCGTCATTAACGGATTGCTTCCCGCTGCTTCGACGTCGGTAATGAATTGGGTCGAACTGCTGTCGCCGATTTCGGTGTAACCGTAGTCCCCGAAATACCAGTCATTCGCCGCGTTGTAGGTGCCCGCCTGCCAGTTGTAGCGCGAAGTCGCATCCCCGCCCCATCGCACCAGGGTCGTACCGCTGTCGGTGATCGTGGCAGCGTTATTGGGATAGGCTCCTCCATAAACGTAGGAGCTGAGCACATGACGGTTGCTCAGAACATCCACACTGACGTTGATACTGGTTGCCGGCTGCGTGGCAGGATGCTGGCCGAGGTTCCCGGTCTTGTCTGCCGGACTGAGAGGTGAAACTAACCTGCCTTGAGACGCTGCCGTCGCTGTGGGCAGCGGCTGCGATCTATCCTGGCTTCTGGACGAATTGCTCGTAATAAGCAATCCAAGGCATAGGGCCGCGATGGGACGAATCAGCGGAGTCATGGGAAAGGAACCTCCGTGTTCCCAAGTCTTCAGACGCCATCCGAGCCACTATAATAACCCCGGACTGTCGGCAAACCCGAAGTTAATTTGGGTCTACATTATTCTTCAATTGGCGAAATATCGCCTTCGGATGAACGGCGAAATAGCGATACCTAGCGGGAACCCGCAGCGGTCGGATGCCTCCTCCATTACGGCAAGGTGGAGTACGTTACTCAACCTCAGGCTGAGGCGCAGTGGGATTCAACTCGGCAAAGTACCGATTTCACGTGGAAATCGTTGGCCTATATACTCACCACACCTGCGACGGTACGGCTAGCAATCCCCATGGCAGGCTTGGCTGCAGCGAACGGAACATGGGCGCGCCAGCGCCAGTGCAGATTAGTTAATCGCAGAAGGAAGAGATGATGTCCGTTCGGTTGGTACATGAACATGAGGTTCAGTCCAGGCACGGCGCGAGCCTCATTGGCCGGCCTGTGACGCGAAGCATTCTCCTGGCTCTTGGCCTCGTCCTGGTAATTGCAACCCTCGCGGTGTATTTCCCGGTGAACCGGTATCCGTTTATCTCGCTCAATGACGGCGAGTACGTGACCCACAACGTCCACATCACTCAACTGAACTGGGAGATGTTGAAGTGGTCATTCACCAGTTACTATGCGGCCAACTGGCATCCGCTGACCTGGCTATCGCACGCTGTGGACGTCCAACTGTTTTCCCTCGACTCCGGCCTGCACCACGACTCTAACCTCTTGCTGCATGTGCTGAACACGGTATTGCTGTTCTGGATACTGTGGCGGGCGACCGCTCGCGCCGGGCGCAGCTTGATGGTGGCTGCGCTGTTTGCGCTGCATCCCATGAACGTCGAGTCCGTCGCCTGGGTCGCGGAACGCAAGAACCTGCTGAGCATGTTTTTTCTGCTGCTGACATTGGGCGCCTACCGGTGGTACGCGAGCAAGCCGCGCCTGGGCCGTTACCTTGTCGTTGCCATGTTGTTTGTGCTGGGGCTGATGTCCAAACCCCAGGTCGTCACGCTGCCATTCATTCTTCTGCTGTGGGACTACTGGCCTCTGGGGCGGATGTTTGCCAGCGCGGATCAGTCCGCCTCCACTACAGTAGACGCGATCATCCCGGCGAAAAGCTTTTCGTGGCTTGTCCTGGAGAAGCTGCCGCTGCTGGTATTGTCCGCCGTTAGTGCGTTCCTCACCGTCGCAGCACAGCAAGCCGGCGGCGCCATCGGCGGCGTACAGAGATCGTATTCATTCGCTGTGCGGGTGGAGAACGCCGTTGTCTCGTACACGCAATACCTGGGCAAGGCCGTCTGGCCCACGCACCTGGCGTTTTTTTATCCCCATACCAGCCGCTTCCAGCACGTATGGCTGGAATCTATTTTGCTGCTGGCGATCACTGTGCTGGCTGTTGCTAACGGAAATCGCCGCTACCTCGCCGTGGGATGGCTTTGGTTCCTGGGCACGTTGGTCCCGATGATCGGGCTGCTCCAGGTTGGCGGCCAGGCCATGGCCGATCGCTACGCGTATCTGCCGTTCGTGGGACTGTTCATCGCTGTCTGCTGGGGCGCGGCAGACTCGGCAGAGCAATTGCACGTTGCCGAGGTCTGGGTGGCTGGCGCGAGCGTCGCGACACTGTTGTTATTGGCTTTCGCCACTCATCGCCAACTCACCTATTGGTCTGGCGATGTAGCCCTCTGGTCGCACACAGTCCAGGTCACGAAGAACAACTCAGGGGCGGAGAATGTGCTCGGCGAGGCATTGCAGAAGGAAGGCCATGCGGACGACGCGATGCTCCACTTCCGCGCCGCAACCGCGATGGATCCGCTTCTTCCATACCCCTACTACCACATTGGGGTATATGAGCAACAGCACGGCGATCCGCGCGGAGCAATCGAGCGGTTCAAGAAAGTGATTGAGCTGACGCAAAATGATAAGGGCGTGATGGCAACCCTGCGGTCCGACACGCTGGTACGAATGTATACCGCCTACAACACCATTGGCGACGAAGCGAGCGCCGCGAAGTGCCTAAGCATGGCGTTAGAAGAGCGGCGTAAGCAGCAGAGCTTTGCGGTTAGCGGCTCTCCGTGAAATTCACGGGAGTATTGCGATCTATAGCTCTTCCCGCTCGCTCAGAACCTGCGCCAGCAAGTGCGGATCGACATTGCCGCCGCTGACCACCGCGACCGTCTTCTTCCCTTCCGGCAATTCCTTCGCGTGAAAGAGCCATGCCGCGAAGGTCACCGCCCCGCTGGGCTCGGCGACGATGCGCGCATTGCTGACCATTCGTCGCATGGCCGACCGGATCTCGTCCTCGGTGACGGTGATCATGTCGTCGACGAAGCGGCGGATGTGCTCGAAGTTGATGGGCCCAATCGACTGCGTGCGCAGTCCATCGGCCAGCGTGCTGGAAACGCGTTCGGCCGGCAGCTCAACGATCTCGCCTTTGCGGAAACTCTGCTGCGCGTCATTGGCCAACTCCGGCTCGACGCCGACAATCTTCGCGTGCGAGCCGCTCAGCTTCAGTGCGGCTGAAATGCCGCTGATCAATCCACCGCCGCCGCCGGGCACCAGAACGAGATCGACATCCGGACAATCCTCCAGAATTTCGAGGCCAGCAGTTCCCTGCCCCGCGATGATCTGCTCGTCGTTGTAAGGCGGCACGATGACATACCCGTGCTGTCGCGCGAGTTCTTCCGCCTTCTGCAACCGCTCGGTGGAGGCCGGGCCGACGGTGACGATCTCAGCCCCGAGCGCAGCGGTGCTATCAACTTTGAGCCTGGGCGCGTTGCGCGGCATTACGATGACGGCCTTCACGCCCAGCGCGCGCGCAGCGTAGGCAACACCCTGCGCGTGATTGCCGCTGGAGTACGAGATGACGCCGCGCTTGCGCTCCTCGTCGGTGAGCGACGCGATTTTGTTATAAGCGCCACGCAGCTTGAAAGAGCCGACCGGCTGCAGGCTCTCCGGCTTCAGCCAGAGCTGACCGCGGCCGGCGTTATCTCCGGGATTCGCGTCGGCCCTCTGCGCGGGCGGAAAGTAAGCGATCAGCAGTGTGCGGACGGCGATGCCGTGCAATCTTTGCTGCGCGCGTTTGATGTCTTCGAGTGTGACCATGGTTGTGACAGCGAAAACAATTCCCTAACTAAAGACTGTGCCGCCGGTCGAAAGGCCAGCTCTACCCGAACTATCTCTCGACCGTAGCAATCCATTCACCAGCCGGCAATTTTGGCCCCGTGCCTCCGGCAGTGCTTCGCGCCTCGCGAATCAACATCGCCATCCAGTGTACAAGCGCCAGCTTGTCCCACAGGCCGGCTTTGCTGCCGACCTCGACGTGACTGATAGCAGGACTGATGATTGCACTGACCAGATATTCCTTCAGGATGTCACGCGAGATCCACAACAGCTCAGTCGGAGGGATGATCGTGTCGTCGGAGCCGTGCAGCAACAACACAGGGACATGCAGAAAGCGAAGACGGCCCGCCGGGGAGGCAGCCGCCAACTCCTCGCGGCGCTTCCCGATTTCAGCGAGAACGACCGGCGTCAGCACTTCGCGATGTTTGTGGTAAATGTCCTGCATGATCTGCCGACCGCCGGGTGTCATCGCCTGAGTCTGCGCTTCGGAAGCTTTGCCGTTGCCGGACAGTAGCAGCTTGAGCGCATCGTGTGCGATGGGCGCATCGTGCGGTGAGAAGAAATCTCCAGGCTCGTCATACACAACAATCAGCGGACCGTACTCGTGCGGCGACAGATGCTCGATCGTTCCGTCGGGACGGACCGCCTCGCCGTTGGCAAAGAAGCGCAGCACGTGCGCCAGATCGTAATACCCGCCGACGGAAGCAACCCAGGCAATCGCCGGCGAATACTGCGGATCGCTCGCGGCCAGCAGCGCCAGACCTCCCGAAAAGCTGATGGCGAAGATGCCCACCTTGGGCACGCTGAGCTGCTGCGCGAAATTTTGTGCCGCCGTGCCGATGAGATCGGCCGACTCCGCTTGCACGCGATAGTCCGCGATGCCTGGAACCAGCGGTGTCATCACGAAGAATCCGCTGGCGGCCAGCGAGCGCGCAAAGCCCACCAGGCGGGGCTCGTCGATGCCGAGCTCGTGCATGCCGTGGAGGACCAGAATGCCGGGCGCGAAGCCGACGCCGCGTGGCAGATACATACGGGCGGGGATGGATTTACCGCGGAAGTCGAAGGTGGTGTCGCGCACATCGACCGGATGCACGTCGTAGTTGGCGATCCAGCCCGACGCGTGTGGATCGGAGATGCGATCCAGCAAGGACGCGGCCCGCAGATAATCCTGCGCAAGGGGATAGAGAAGCGCCACGACAACCGGAATCAACAGGAGGAGCCCCGCAAGCAGACGCGCCTTGTGCGACGGGCGGTTTTGCCAGGGGACGGTCGTCATCGCCGACGGTCACGGGACATGTTAGCTCGCACGCAGTTCCTCAACCCTCTGCCGGCGTACCTTGATCTTGCTTTCGTGCTTGCGCGCTGCTGCAAGGTCATACGCAAGCTGCATCCCCAGCCAGGTTTCTGCAGTGCTGCCGAATGCCTTGGTTAGCCGGATTGCCATCTCCGGACTGATGCCGGACTTGCCATTCACGATGTTGTTGAGAGCCTGCCGGGTGACGCCGAGTACCTTGGCAGCTTCCGTCACCGAAAGTCCCAAAGCCTCGAGGCAATCATGTCGAACGACACGTCCGGGATGGACAGGATTCTTCATGGGCATGTCACACCGTCTCCCTAGTGATAATCAATCAGCTCGACGTCAACGGCGTCCGTACCCGCAAAGCGAAAAACGATGCGCCAGTTGGCTCGCACGGTTACGGACCAAAATCCTTTCAACTCGCCCTTTAGTGGATGTAGATGGTATCGCGGAAGATCCATAGCCTGCGGCGCAGCTGCGGCGTCAAGGACCGTCAGGATTCGTTCGACAGCTTCCAGCAGATCGGAACGGATGCCGCTACGGTCGCCCTGCTCTTAGAGTCGCTTCAGGCCGCGATGCTTGAAGCTCTTGATCACTGCAATGAAGTGTAATGTGACAATAGTCGCTTGTCAATTGTGCCTGCAACAATTGACTGCCGACGACAGGGGGCAGCGTCTACACTTCCAGTATCACCGGCATGATCAGCGGGCGGCGCGAGGTGTTCTTCACGATGAAACGTTTCAGATCCTGGCGGATTTTTTCCTTGATCATGCCGTAGTCGCCCTTCTCTTCATCGCTTGACGCTTCCAGCGTTCGCATCACCGTTTGCCGCGCCTGGTCGAGGAAGCCGTCCTCTTCGCTCATGCTGGCGCCGAAGCCGCGCATCACAATCTCCGGCGAAGTCTCGACCTTCCCGGTCAGCTTGTTGATGGCGATGATGGGCAGCACAATGCCGTCCTCGCTGAGGTGACGACGGTCGCGAATGACGAGGTCTTCCACCACATCGCCCATGGAGTTTGAATCGATGCAGACGCGGCCAACATTGATCTTTCCGGCTTTGCGCGCACCCAATTCGTCGAATTCCAGAATGTCGCCGCTCTCGATCATCATGACTTTGCCGACCGAGCCGTGCATGGCGCCGGCCATCTCGGCGTGCAGCTTGAGCTGCCGGTATTCGCCGTGAATCGGGATGAAGTACTGCGGCTTCACCAGGTTGATGATGAGCTTCAATTCTTCCTGACTGGCGTGTCCGCTGACGTGCACCGGCGGCGATGAGCCATCGTCGTAGATGACGTGAGCATCGCGGCGGAACAGATGATCCACGACGCGATAAATCGCCTTTTCGTTGCCGGGAATGATGCGCGACGACAGCACCACCGTGTCGCCCGGTTGAATGCGGGCGTGCTTGTGATTGTCCACCGCCGCGCGCGACAGCGCCGACATCGGTTCGCCCTGCGTGCCGCTGATGAGCACACAAACTTTTTCCGGCGGGAAGTCGCGCATCTGCGCCGGATGAATGAGCAGCCCATCGGGAACTTCGATGTAGCCCAAGTCCTGCGCGATCTCGAACGACTCCATCATGGAGCGGCCCACCAGCGCAACCTTGCGGCCGTTCTCGAAGGCCTGCTCCACCGCCAGCTTCATGCGATGGATCGACGACGAGAAGCAGGAAATGAAGAGCTTGCGTTCGGCGCGGGAGAAGATCTCCTGAAAGCGCGCGCGCACCGCGCGTTCGCTCGGGGTGTAGCCCTTACGCTCGACGTTGGTGGAATCCTGGAACAGCGCCAGCACGCCCTGCTTGCCGTACTCGGCGAAGGCGTGCAGATCAAAGAGCCGGTTGTCAGTGGGCGTGGGATCGACCTTGAAGTCGCCGGTGTGAATCAGAACGCCCAGGGGCGTGTGAATCGCCAGCGCGACGCAGTCCACCAGGCTGTGCGTCACATGAATGGGATTGATGGTGAAAGGACCGATCTTGAAGTTCTCGCCGGGCCTGATCTCGTTGAGCTCAGCATCATCGAGCAGAGCGTGCTCTTCCAGCTTGCCTTCGATGTAGGCCAGCGTGAACTCGGTTGCGTACACCGGCACATTGAGTTCCGACAGCAGCCATGGCAGCGCGCCGATGTGGTCTTCGTGGCCGTGCGTCAGCACCACGGCGCGGACGTGTTGGCGATTCTCGATGAGGTAGCTGAGATCGGGTACGACAATGTCCACGCCGAGGAGTTCGGTCTCGGGAAACATCAATCCGGCGTCGATGACGATGATGTCGTCAGCCCAGCGAATGGCCATGCAATTCATGCCGAATTCGCCAAGCCCGCCGAGCGGAATAACCTGTAGCTTTCCTGTTGGCATCTGCAATTTTGATGCTAGCACAGCGAAGGTGGTAGAGCAGCGCCCCTCGACTACGCTCGGGGCAGGCTTTCAGCGCTGCGTCAAGGCATCGAGAGAAATTTGGTGCGACTTTGGTCGTGTCACCACGGGCCGAAGCCACACCCGAATCAAAACAAACGACAGGACGCCGGCCTGAAGGCCGGCTCTACCTGCGGCCCTGCGTCCGACCGCGACGCTGTTTATACTGTATGTAGCGATCATGGCTGGCAACAATCACAAATCCTGGGTCCGACGCGGCGTGGAACTGGCGGTCCGCAACGCCTTCCTCAAGGCTTATGACACCATCAAGGTCAATCCGGAAAATTATCTTCAGCATCTGCGGATGGCCTATGATCTTCCGGCGCTGACCTATGAAGGCGTGTACTCGGTTGACCCGGAACTGCTCGATCACATCGCCGAGGAGACGATTCGCGCTCACATGCGCATGGCTGCCGCCGAAGGCGCGGGGCTCGGCATGGGAGGGCTGTTCACCATGCTGCCCGACCTCGGCATCCTCGCCGCCATCACCCTGCGCATGATTCAAAAGCTCAGCCTGTTATACGGCTTTCCCTACAACACCGAACAAGAAGAAGCCGAGTTGTGGACAGCCGCCGCCAGCGCTGCGGGCGTGGACATCAGCCGCGAGCTGGTTGAAAAGCAGTTTGTCCGCCGCTTCGTGCCGCGCGTCATCCAGCGCATCGCTGTCAGCGCCAGCGCCGAGATCGTGGAGAAGTGGGCGGCGCGCCTGATTCCAGTTGTCAGCGGGGTGATCGGCGGCAGCCTGAACTATTACTTCGTCAAGATCTGGGGCGAGCGCGCGCTGGGACATTTCCGTCGGAGGCACCTGCAAATTCGGCGGACAAAGAACGCGATCCCACTACCGGCCGGCCAGCAATAGAGACGCGTTATCTCGCCGCGTCGGCCACCACGGCCGACGGCGCTTCCGCCTGAAAATCGCCCTCCCACTTCGCCATGACCACGGCTGCCAGACAATTTCCCAGCACATTCACCGCGGTGCGTCCCATGTCGAGCAACTGGTCGACACCGAGCAGCAGAAACACCGGCTCAGTCGGCAGTCCCGTTGATGATGCCGTAGCCAGCAGGATCACCAGCGCCGCGCGCGAAACTCCAGCCACGCCTTTACTGGTGAGCATCAGCGTCAACATGATCATCAACTGCTGCCCAAGCGAGAGATGGATGCCGGAAACCTGCGCGACGAAGATCGCGGCGACGGAAAGATACAACGAGCTGCCGGTGAGGTTGAAGCTGTAGCCGGCGGGAATGACGAACGCGACGATCTGGCGCGGCACGCCTATGGCTTCCATCGCTTCCATGGCGCGCGGCAGCGCAGCCTCGGAGCTTGCGGTGCCGAAAGCAATTGTGACCGGCTCGGCCACAGCTTTGATGAATGTCCGCAGCGGAACGCGAAACAGCAATGCGATCGGCAACAGGACGCCGAGGATGAAAACAATCAGCGTGGCATAAAGCGTGAGCAGTAACTTCAGCAGGCTGCCAAGCACGCCGAGCCCGGTGTGTCCCACAGTGTAGGCCACCGCTGCGCCCACGCCGAGCGGCGCCATGTACATAACGATGTTCGTGAACTTGAACATGACTTCGCTCAGGCTCTCGCAGAAGGCCAGCATGGGCCGGCGTTTGGCCTCGCTCAGCATGGCCAGCGCCACCGCAAAGATCAGGCTGAAGACCACCACCTGCAGCACCGCGCCGTCGGCGACGGCCTTGGCAATGTTCTCCGGAAAGACGTGCAGGATGGTGTCTTCCGCGCTGAGCTTGCCGACGGAGCTGGTATCGGCCGCGCTGGGCGCGGGCAGTTGAACACCGACACCGGCCTTGCTCAGGTTGATCGCCCCGAGTCCGAGAAAGATTGCGATGGTAGTGACCACTTCGAAGAAGATGATGGAGCGGAGCCCGAGCCGGCCAACCTGTCGCAGGTTGGAATGCCCGGCGATGCCGACCACCAGCGTTCCGAACAGCAGTGGCGCAATGATGGTCTTGATCAGCCGCAGAAAGATGAGTGCCAGCACACGCAGGTGTACGGCGACGTTGGGGAGGTCGTGCCCGATCTCTGCGCCCAGCAGCATGGCGATGAAGATCCATGCGGTCAGCGTGCGTCGCAGGCATCCGTAGACGACAAGGGCGGCCAACCCAATCCAGCGCAGAGCGGGAAATAGCATGGCTGCCGACGGCCCGTCGAAGCGCGAGCAAATCAGCGCCGCGATCGCGGCAGTGGCGGCGATCAGGAGCGCGATGTTCTGGCGGCGATGCGAAGGTTGTTTCATGAATCGCGTCAGATGAAGCATTGAACGTGGGTGGAGCACGCCTTCAGGCGTGCGTGACAGCCGATTCAATTGAACCCGGCTTTAGCCGCTGAGGTAATCCAGCGCTGAACTTACCTCAGCGGCTGAAGCCGGCCTCCTACCGCAGCAAATCTTCCAGCTCCACGCCGCGGTCGGTCCGCTCGTCGCGATATTTGATGATGACCGGCGTGTACAGCGACAGTCCCCAGTCCACAGTTTTGCCCTTGGTGATAGTGCGCGCGCCGGGCACAACCACCGCGTCGTCTGGAACGCGAAGCCCCTCGGTTGCCGTGGCGCGATAGATCTCGCCCTTCACGGTATCGAACAGCGGCGTGGATCGCGTCAGGATCACTCCTGCGCCGAGGACTGCGCGCGAGGCTACCTGCGTTCCTTCGTACACGCCGCAATTGCCGCCGATCAGCACGTCGTCTTCGATGATGACCGGTGAGGCGTTGATCGGCTCCAGCACCCCGCCGACTTGCGCCGCGGCGCTGATGTGCACTCGCTTACCCACCTGCGCGCACGAGCCCACCAGCGCGTGTGAATCGACCATCGTGCCCTCGTCAACATACGCGCCTACATTGATGAACATTGGCGGCATGCAGACCACGGACTTCGCAACGTACGCTCCGCTGCGTACTGACGAGCCGCCGGGAATGATGCGTATGTCCTCGCGTGCGCAGAAGTGACGCGTCGGATAGGTACCCTTGTCGACGAACGAGAGCACTTTCTGATCGCCGCTCTCTACCAGTTTGCCGATGCGAAAGCCGAGCAGGATGCCCTGCTTCACCCACGCGTTGGTTTGCCAACGGCCGTCGATCTTCTCGGCGGCGCGAACCTGCCCCGCGGTCAGGGCATCGCGGAAGCGCACAAAAACTTCGAAAGCAGCAGGATCATTCGATGCGTCTGCGCCCATCGCGTACAGTCGCTCGATTTCGGGCTGGAGTTCATGCATGCACGGCAGTATAACTGGTCGTGGATCACATGCGAATTGAAGCCATCACCCTGCGCGAGCTGAAAATCCCTCTCGTCCACTTTTTCGAGACGAGCTTCGGACGCACCTACACCCGTCGCGTTCTGCTGGTCACATTGCATTGTGATGGCCTGGAGGGATGGGGCGAATGTGTCGCCGGCGAGAACCCGTACTACAGCGAGGAGTACATCGATGGCGCTTGGGCCGTCATCGTGCGCTATCTGGGCCCGGCGCTGTTGGACAAGACGTTGCAATCCGGGCGCGAAGTTCCCGCGCTGTTGGCGCAGGTGCGCGAGCACCGCATGGCCAAAGCCGCCTTGGAGAATGCCGCGTGGGATGCCGAAGCGCTGGAGAAAGGCATTCCTCTGTGGAAGCTTTTGGGCGGCACGAGGCGTGAAATCGCTTGCGGCGTCAGCATCGGCATTCAGGATTCGCACGAGCAGCTGTTGCAGAAAGTGGAAACGGAGCTGGCTGCCGGTTATCAGCGCATCAAGATCAAGGTCAAGCCGGGCTGGGATATCGAAGTGCTGGAGAAAATTCGGGCGCGCTGGCCGGACATTCTTCTGAGCTGCGATGCAAATTCCGCCTACACCCTGGCCGACGAACAGCAGCTGAAGAACTTCGACCGCTTCAACCTGCTGATGATCGAACAACCGCTGTGGAGCGACGATTTCTACTTCCACGCTCGCTTGCAGAAAGAATTGCGGACAGCGCTCTGCCTCGACGAAGCCATTCGTAGCGCCCGCGACGCCGAAGCCGCACTGGAACTGGACGCATGCCGCATCGTCAACATCAAGGTCGGACGCGTCGGCGGATTTTCCGAGGCGATTGCCATTCACGATGTCGCGCAGCGCTTCGGCGTCCCCGTGTGGTGCGGAGGGATGCTGGAGTCAGGAATCGGCCGCTCCCACAATGTGGCACTTTCAACTCTGTCTGATTTCAAGCTGCCGGGCGACGTCTCGGCGTCAAAGCGCTACTGGAAGGAAGACATCATCGAACCGGAGGTCGAGGTCTCGCCTCGCGGGACAATTAGAGTCAGCGACAAGCCGGGGCGAGGTTATGAGCCAAGGAAAGAGTTGATCGAGACGCTGACGGTACGCAAGGAAGAGCTCAGGCAGGACTGCATCCGGTCTTGAAGGGGCACGGCTTAAGCGAGGCGCCTGAAGGCGCGCCCCGTCAACTCCATCTTCATCTACTTGTGATTGTTCTGCGCCTGATTCACTGCTCCGCCGCTTTGTGCGACTACATCGACGCTCTTATGCAGCAGATCGAGGGCTTGAGCCGTGGTCAGGTTGGAGGACACCGGGCGAAAATCAGTCATGGTCTCCGTGGACCAGATGGTGAGCGACTTGACGAGGAGTATCTTGCCATAGAATTGCAGAGTCTCCTGCACTTCTTCCCAATCGCCGCCACCGACGTCCTGCTGTACGATGATGAACTTGCCGCCTTTATACAGTTTGCCCAGGATTCCCCAGCCGAAGTCAACGTCCTTAAAAAGCGTTCCATCGATCTTGGCAATACGCATGGCCTTGCGATCGATGATCATGTCGCCCTGCATGCCGAGGTACACCATGGTCTCGTGATTCGGCGGATTGAAGTTGGGATTCGGCCGGAACTTCAGGTGAACCAGTTCCTCGCCGTTAAGGCCGTGGTCAGTGCCGTCGTAGGTATAGAGAAAAGCATCGGGAAGGCTGGCTAACATCTCTTCAGAGCGTTTATCGTCGGCTGCGTTGGCCTCGCGCCGCTTGCGCCGCGCGTCCGGATTGTTCGCGAACTTCTCCAGCTTCTCGTTGTCTTTCTGCCGCTCTTCCGCGGTCAGCAGATGGCCGTTGATCAGCAAAGTGCTCGACAGTCCACCCTGTGGAGTGCGGACAATTTCCTTCGTAATGGAATGGTCTTTGTACTCGGTGGTGTCTTTGAACATGCAGTAATACTGCACATCGCTCGCCTTGATCTCGTTCTTCGACGCGCGTCGCACGAATTCGAGCGGATCGATATCCAGTTTTTGCTGCGCGGATGCGGCCGGCTGCTGCGTGGCACCCGTTTTCTGCTGCGCAGAAGCGATCCCCATGGCCACGAAGACCGCCAAGGTTGCCACCGGCACGCACCAACTATTCTTGCGACCTGATTCCACAGAATCCCTTTGGAATTAATTACCTTCCTATTAGACGAGTGGCGTGCGCTATTCGTTGCTTTTCTGAAAATCGCCCCCGCCCAGAGGAAGGTGGTTGGGCGCTTCATTTATCAAAGCCACACAAGAATGATGCTGCCTGGAGGAATGCTTTTGCAAGGCGCAATGAATATCGAGCGGAAGGGAAAGCGAACGCCACAGCTGCTCATCGGCCCTTCATCTGCGTCTCGATGGTGTCGGTCCGGCAGAGACAGTCCCATGTTTTTGACCGATACCGTACGAGCAAGACCGCTGTTCCCCTGGTTCCGGTATTGCTCGCCCAGCCGGCACTCCGCCGGACCGACCTGACTGTAAGTAAGCAAGTGTGCGTCCAAAACTGAAAAACAGCCGAATACAGGGACCCGAGCCAACTCTCGCGCATATCTTTGCACTATCGGGTGATGACCCGCCGCAGGCTGACATCCACATCGTCTTTCCAACTATGACACCTCTTCTTCCACCTCTGAGCAACGAGATTCCTGCCTCTAAGGTCCCGAGTTCGCATCAACATCTCCCTGTTGCTACCATCGTAGCGGGCCGTGATACGAGGCCTGCCGGCAGTCTGGCGCCTCCACAACAACCATGCGACGCAAGGCCATTTCTGAGCTGCTTGACCAAGACCTGGGATCGCCTGCAGAAGTGGCATCGTCATTGACAGACCTGCGTCACATCAACGACTGGTTCGGGGGCACGCAGACGACGGTCGCCCTACTGCGGCGTATCGCTGTTGAGAGCAATTGCCGCAAGCTGTCGCTGCTGGAGGTTGCAGCCGGTGCCGGTGACGTTCCGCTGGCCGCGCAGCGCGCTCTCGGCCGCGACGGAACGGAGTTGCGCGTGACCCTGCTGGATCGCATACCGTCGCATCTGCCAGGCACCGGCGTGGCCTCGGTTTGCGGCGATGCGCTCCGCCTGCCGTTTCGCGAGAATGCTTTCGACGTGGTCAGCTGCTCTCTGTTCGCGCATCACCTGGACCCTGACTCGCTACTCCGATTTGTGCGCGAAGGTTTACGGGTTGCCCGGCGCGCGCTCCTGATCAACGACCTGATCCGTAGCCGTCTGCATCTGTGGCTGGTCTATGCCGGATTGCCGCTCTTTCGCAGCCGCATCACCTGGCATGACGCGCCCGCGTCCGTGCAGAACGCATACACGGTCCACGAAATACAGCGCCTGCTGGAAGGACTGCCGGCGCGGCGCATCTCAATCGCCAGGCATTATCTTTATCGGATGGGGGTGTTGGTGTGGAAAGAAAGCAATTAGCAACTAGCAATTAGCACTTGGCACTTGGCAGTTAGCACTTAGTCGTGAAGCGTCGATTGCGAATTTGCCAACTATAGCCCGTGACTGTAAGCGCTACATGCTAAATGCTAAGTGCCAAATGCTAACTGCCGCTCCCCAATTCGATCTCGCAATCATTGGCGGCGGCCCGGCGGGAAGCTCTGCCGCCATTGCGGCCGCGCGCCTGGGAGCAAGCGTTGTCCTGCTCGAGGCTCGCAGCTTTCCGCGTCACAAAGTGTGCGGGGAGTTCGTATCCCCCGAGGCGCTGGATGTGCTTGCCAGCCTGCTGCAGAACTTGCCGGCCGGCCGAGCGCTTCTCGACGGTGCACCGCCTATCGATCGCACACGCCTGTTCCTGGGCACGCGAACGATCGAGGCTCCAGTTTCCCCACCGGCGCTCAGTATCACTCGCTACGATCTCGACGCACAACTTTGGATGGCAGCACAAGATGCCGGTGTTGTAACGCGGACCGACTGCGAGGTCACTGCCGCTGAAGGCGGCGGGCCGTTCCGTCTCATCACATCCTCTGGAAACGTTTCCGCAAAGGCACTGATCATCGCGGCGGGCCGATGGTCGCAATTTACGCCCGACCGAACCATCCCAGCCGGCCCCAGGTGGATCGGCATGAAGTGTCATTTTCGCGAGCTCAGTCCCAGCCCAGCAACCGATCTCTATTTTTTTGAAAATGGATATTGCGGCGTTCAACCCGTCGCGACAGACGTAATCAATGCCTGCGCCATGGTGCGCTCTGACCGCGCCACATCGCTGCCGGAGGTATTGGCGCTGCACGCGAAGCTGGCAGAACGAGCGGCCGGGTGGAAGCCGGTGACCCAGCCAGTCAGCACCGCTCCGTTGATTTACCGCAGCCCACAGCCGGTGCGCGGCAGCGTTCTGTTTGCCGGCGATGCCGCTGCCTTCATCGATCCCTTCGTCGGCGACGGCATCTCCATCGCACTGCGCAGCGGACGACTGGCGGCGCAATGCGTCTGCAGATTCCTTTCGAGCGAAATTAGATTGGGTGAATCGGTAGCGTTGTACCAGGAGGACTATTCACGGCAATTCGCGCCGTTGTTGTCGGCTGCGTCGCGCATGCGCTCGCTGCTGTCGCTGCCGGGTCTCGCCCAGGCAACCGCATTCGAACTCCTGCGCCTCCCGGGCGTGATGCCGCTGGTGATTCGCAAGACGAGAACAACGGCAGCACTTGGCAATTAGCACTTGGCTTTTAGCTCTTAGCACTTGGCTTTTAGCTCTTAGCACTTGGCTTTTAGCTCTTAGCACTTGGCTTTTAGCTCTTAGCACTTGGCATTTAGCTCTTAGCACTCGGCACTCGGTACTTAGCTCATAGCTCAAGACCTAATACTAATTGCTAGTTGCTAAATGCTAATTGCTGAATTAGCTTTTCGCCGGCTCCGCGAATATCCGCAAGTCCCGCCCAGTCATCTCCTTGGGCTGCGGAATGCCCATAATCCCTAACATCGTTGGCGCGATGTCCTGCAGGGCGCCATCAGGACGCAGCGTGAAGCGTCGCGGATCACCCTTCAAGTTTGGAATCGTAACCGCATGCTCGGCGGCAACGATGAACGGCACTGGATTGGTTGTGTGCGCCGTTTGCGGGCCGCCAGTTTCGGGATCGATCATCTGCTCAGCATTGCCGTGGTCGGCGGTGACGATCATCGCTCCTCCACTCTGGCGCAGTGCACTGTAGACCTGACCCAGACAGCTATCGACCGTCTCCACCGCCGTTATGGTCGGCGGAATCTTGCCCGAGTGTCCCACCATGTCGGCATTGGCGAAGTTCACCACCATCACGTCGAAGGTGCTGTCATTGATCGCCTTCACCACCGCGTCGGCAATGCCCTGCGCCGACATCTCCGGCTTCAGGTCGTAGGTAGCAACTCTGGGCGATGCCACCAGCACGCGATCTTCGCCGGGAAACGGCTTCTCTACGCCGCCGTTGAAGAAGTAGGTGACGTGCGCGTACTTCTCGGTCTCCGCGACGCGTAGGTTGCGAAGGGCGCGGTCGGCCATCACATTCGCCAGGATATTGGCCAGAGACACCGGAGGCGAGACGACCGGCAGCGTGAAATGTTTGTCGTACTGCGTCATGCAGATGTAAGTGAGATCTTTGGGCACGCGACTGCGCGGAATGGTGTGATCGAGATCTTCGGCGCCTTCCAGTTCGCGGCCATCCTGCGGCGTGAAGTGGCTGTTGCGCCCGAGGCAGCGCGTGATCTGCCGCGCGCGGTCGGCGCGGAAGTTGAAGTTGAGGCAGACGTCGCCGTCGCGAATATTACCCAGCGGCTGGCCACGCTCGCCGGTCAGCACAAACGGAATGATGAACTCGTCGGTGACTCCGCGGTTGTAGGAGTCCTTCACGCCCTGCACCGCGTCCGCGTAGCGGCCGCCTTCAGCATCACCGTAAACCATCGCGTCGAAAGCTTTCTTCTGGCGCTCCCAGCGGCGGTCGCGGTCCATTGCGTAATAACGCCCGCTGACGGTGGCAATCTTGCCGATGCCATACTCGCGCATCTTCTGCTGTAACTGCTCGATGTAGCCGGCGCCGTTGGTGGGCAGGGTGTCGCGGCCATCCATGAAGCAGTGCACGAAGACGCGCTCCACGCCGTTCTGCTTCGCCATGCGCAGCAGCGCGTAGAGATGATTCTGCTGCGAGTGCACGCCGCCATCGGAGAGCAGTCCGAAGAGGTGCAGCCGGCGTTCGCCCGTGCGGGCCGCTGTCATCGCATTGAGCAGAACTTGATTCGTAAAAAACTCGCCATTCTCGATCATCAAATCGATTTTGGTGATGTCCATGTAGACCACGCGCCCGGCGCCAATGTTGAGATGTCCGACCTCGCTGTTGCCCATCTGCCCCGTCGGCAGGCCGACATAGCGTCCGCTGGTGTGGATCAGCGTGTTGGGATATTCGGCGAGCAGCCGGTCATAGTTGGGTTTGCGCGCCAGCGAGATGGCATTGGCCGGGGACGGCGGAGCATAACCCCAACCATCGAGGATGATGAGGACGAGAGGACGAGGTGCATTCATGATGAGTTTAGAAGTCCACAGTGAAAGGCGACTAAAGCGAATCCGACTGCGCCCGATGCTCCAGCCATTCTCTCATTCTTACCCACAGACTTGTTACCGGCTCGTTATACATCACCGTCCCAAGCTGGTGCCTGGTGATATATTACGTTTTCTGTTCAGGATCTCGAAGACTTCTGCCGAGCGCAGCGCCTTCCGCTCGCTCATCGTTTGCGAGAAGGAACAGCAATGCTTTTCGGAAACGCAGTTGAGTGCCGTGAAAGGTGACGAGGAGGTCGTCACCAGGGTGCCGACTCGAGTGGCATCGCCAGGTCTTTTCCCGTCTCAATCGCATACAGCCAAGAGTCATGCCGCGCTTTTTGTGCTCCTCGGCCTGGCCATCTTTGTCGCCCACTTTTCGCGATCACCCGAGGTGCTGCTGAAGCCTCAGTTTTGGGCGGAGGACGGGGAGGTTTTCTACCAGCAAGCACACGAGGTCGGTTTTCTGCACTCCGTCCTAACTCCCCACTCAGGGTACGTGCACCTCTTTCCGCGCCTGATCGCCGGACTGTCTCTGTTTCTACCGCTGTCTTTCGTACCGCTGTTCTTCAACCTGGCTGCGCTCGCCGTGCAATGTCTTCCCGCCATCTACATCTGTACTCCCCGGATGGAGAACCTGGGGCCCTTTCGAGTGCGGCTTCTCCTGGCGTTTCTCTGCTTTGGAATTTTTGGCGTGCATGAGGTCTGGGGCAATTTGCCCAACTCACAATGGCAGATTGCGCTGCTGAGCTTCCTGATTCTGATAGCTTCCCCGCCGCGAAGCCGTCTTGGAACCTGGTTCGACAGGGTCGCGCTCAGTATCGGAGCACTGACCGGACCGTACTGCGTCCTGTTGCTGCCGATTGCGGCTATCGTCGCATTCTATCGGCGCAGCTCGCGAACCATAACCCAGTTCGCGATTCTTGGTGTGGGGGCGGTGGCACAAACAGTCTCATTGTTGATCGTAGGTAGACCCAATCTCGGCAATCTGGGGGCGAGCTTCCCTTTGTTTTGCAAGCTGGTGGTGATCCGTGGCTTCGTTCCGGACCTGCCGGCATCGATGAAGGTCGCGAGAGTCCTGCATATTCCTCTTGCCTCCTCGATATTCAGTTGCTGCTTTGTGATTGCGGCGCTCGCCGTGACCGCGTGGATCTTCCGCCATGGGAGCCTGGAGATGCGATGCGCACTCCTCTTCACGGCAATGATGCTGGCCGCTTCGCTCGCGTCCCCGGTGGTGGTGGGCGGTGGAGGTGAGCAATGGCCGACGATGATGATGCCTGGGGTTGGGGAGCGCTATTGGTTCATACCGAGGCTGATGATTGTCGTGGCAGTGTTGTGGATCGCGACCCAGCGCGTTTCGAAGTGGGCGAGGGCCGTCGGAGCGGCAATGATGCTGGCTATACTTATTTCCTGCGTCGTCCATTGGCACATCGTGCGGGCGCCAGGCATCTACTTCGACATGTACGTGCACGTGTTCGATGCGCTTCCTGTGGGCGCGCAGCTAAGAATTCCCATCAACCCTCCACCTTGGGCAGTGCAACTGACCAAAAAGGCAACTGATCGGGAGTTTCATGACCCGGCGTTCCTCGATGGCGAGGTCGTGGGGCTAAACGATTGGCGAAACCGGTTCCAGGGCGGCCCTCCCAAAGAAAGTTCGGCCGCTATGACCGGAGGAATCATCACGGTGAATGGGGCCTCAGTGAGCCAATTCGGAGCGGCCGCAGATGTGATGCACGTCCCGGCTCGCGATGGAGCCTTGCTGGAGGGATGGGCTCTTTTGCGAAGTCAGGATGAGTTCAAACCTATGGATGAGGTGTTCGCTATCACCTCAGATCAAGTCCTAAAGGGCCACACGCTTCCAATCTGGGGCTTCTACGAAAAGCAAAAGCTGGAGAATGTAATTTACTTGGTGTTCCTGCCCTCGATCGTTCTTCACCCTGGACTACAGGAGGTCACCATCGTCGGATACTCTCGAAGCGATAAAGCTCTCCATAGCTACCAGCAACACTTCTACGTGTACGGAGACTAGAACCGTCGCTGTGAGGATTGTGATGAAGCCTTTGCTTTTTGCTCTCTGCGTTGTTCTTGCATTTCGCGGTCTGAGCGCGCAGCAGACTGCCTGGCAACCATCTCCGGGGCATACGCAAGTGCCGATATGGCCGGGAGCTGTGCCTGATCCGCAGCCTGCCGCGGGGTCAGAGGTCGCTAAGACGACGGGCAAGGAGTTCCTGGTTGCCGGCAGGCCGGCGGTGGGGGTGAGCAACGTCACGCGGCCCACGATGACGGTCTATTCGCCACAAGGAAAGAATACGGGCGCAGCGGTCGTTGTCTTCCCGGGTGGGGGCTATCTGGATCTGGCCATCGATCTTGAAGGCACGGAGGTCTGTGATTGGCTGACGTCCAAGGGGATCACGTGTGTGCTGTTGAAGTACCGCGTGCCGGGCGAGCCGGGGTATCCGAAACCCGCGCCGTATCCGAAATCAGGGCCGTATCCGGAATCACAAATGGCGTTGGAAGATGCGCAGAGGACGGTGGGGCTGGTGCGCTTTCACGCGGCGGAGTGGCATATTGATCCGCACAAGATTGGTGTGCTTGGGTTTTCGTCAGGCGGTCATCTGGTGGCAGCGATGAGCACGCATTTTGCGAAGCGTTTGTATCCGGCTGTCGACGCCGCCGACAAAGAGAGCTGCCGCCCCGATTTTGCAGTGGCTATTTATCCGGGCCATCTGTCGCTGTCCGCGGCGGAGTGGGATGCAAAGCAAGGCACCAAGAAGTTTGTGATTCATTATCCGGCGACTGCCGATAAAGATTTGGGGTTGAATCCTGATATTCCTGTCACCCATCAGACTCCGCCTACTTTCTTGCTGCAGGCAGAGGATGACCACGTGGACAATGTCAACGATTCGCTGGCTTACTACATTGCGCTGAAGAACGCTGGGGTTCCGGTGGAGATGCATCTGTATGCTCAGGGCGGCCATGCATTTGGACTGCGGCGTACGAAGTTCCCGATAACGGGATGGCCTCACTTGGTGGAGACATGGCTGGGGACGATCGGGATGATTTCCGAATAGATGCTCTGGGACCGCATACGACGAAGCGGGCCTGCTGACCACTACGGACTAGACCTTCGCGAAAGTTCGGGGCGCATGCGCGCCGTCAATCCGATGCTGGAAAGATCGCCAGCGCGCCCCGCAGGCACTGCCCCTGCGGGGTAGCAGCAATTGCCTTGAGAACAAAGCCGATTCATCGCCCTTCTATGCCGAGCGTGCAGTCGGGATTGACGTTCTGAATGTAGATGTCCGAATTGCCGGAGCGGTAGTCCTGGAAAGCGACCGTACTGAGGCCAGAAGACGCGAGACCAGCCCACAGCCGTGCCTTCTGCGACAGCGCGGACGAGACCGGAAATTCAGGGCATACGAAATTGGCGTTGCCATCGAGCTTGACTGCTTCAATGGTGCCGTTGCCGGTTACCTGCTCGTCAATCCAATAAGCCAGCGCACCCGTGCCAATCTGCACGTTCTCCGCGTTAATCTGGGCATCATTGCCCAAGGGCACGATCACCAATCCGCTGTTACCCCACTCCAGCGCGCCCGCCGAATTGAATTTCTGCGCCGAGATTCCTTGAACGCTCTGCAGTGAATCCTCTTCGGTCCAGAACAAAAAGGTCTCCTGGGTCGACGGATTATAGGAGACGCTAGGCGAGACTCTTACATCCGAGCCGCCAATAGCGCCCTGTGAGCCGTTATGTCCAAATGCCTCGGTGCCATCGGTAAGAATGTGCTGCGCGTAAACCTGCAGCGTGGGGCTGTTGGTGTACCACGAAAATACGCCGCCGCCGTTGCCGTCAGGAACGAAGTAGGGAAACTCGCCGAACTGCAGCGAACCGCCGTCGAAAACGTGAACGTTGCCTGATCCCCACAGGAGTTGGCCGCTGGGCGAGATTTTGTTGGCGTAAAGATAACTATTACTGCCGAAGCCTTGATTCGCGACAAAGGAAACCACCACCGAGCCGTTGTCGCCGGCGTGGAGGTCGGCCAACGAATAGTAGTATTCAGACTGCTGCAGCACCACGCCGTAATTAAATGCCGTCGCTCCCACCCACACAGGACTGCCACTGGGAGTGAGTTTCTGAAGCACGGTTTGATTATTCGAAGTCCAGCCAACCACGATGTAGCCATCCGTGGTGACCGTCACTTTCGGAGCATTGTTGCTGTTCAGGTTGCCAAAGGTCAGCGCTATGCCCAAAGGTCCCCACAGCGCCTCGCCCGTGGGGCTCATCTTGGCGACGGTGATCTGCGGGTTGTTGGGATCGCGGCGGAGGTCTTGAAACGCCAACAAGGCATTGCCGTCGCCGTCGATAGCAAGTCCGTAGTCCTGTGTGGAGCTCAACCCAGTCTCGTTGGCCACTTGAATGCCGTTCTGCGGGAACTGCTGCACTCCGTTCGCACTGAGCAGCTGATAGTAGACGTTGTACCCCGAGTTGGGAATCACGCCATTATTGTTGAACCAGCTCACATACCAGGCGTTGTTGGGAAGGGCTGCGGTCTTGGGTTGCACTTGGTCCGCGTTAAGCATGTTGGAGAGAACAAGGTTCTGAGTAGGATCCGATGACCACTGCGCCCATGCGCTTGAGGTTATGGTGAGTGCCAGGCCCAATAGTACTGCGCGTACGGAATGTCTCAATTCTTCCTCCTGGTTCCGGATTTTGCCGGAGTTGCACCAACGCTGCCGATGGAGCGAGTTGCAGTCGTGAGCAACCAGCCTCAGCTTACACGACGGACCGGTAATTGTTCTGAGGTGGTAGCATACCAACGCCGCTAGTCTTATGGCGAAGCATTGCGATCGTGGATATTCGAACCCCTCACCACCTAAAAGGAGATAACTATGTCAAGCGATTCAGCCCAAACCTACAGATTCGCGGCAGGTCGCGGGGATGATTCCCATCTCAAAGAAATTAATGCGTTATGCAGTCAGGGCTACCGGGTTGCCCACATGGTCTCTATTCCATCCGGAGAACTCAACAAACCGATTGTCGTTCTCATGGAGCTGACCAATGCTCCGGACTCCCCAGACTATTCCCGATAACCAACCGGCACGCATTGTGGTTTCGTACCAGAGCGTGCGGCCGAGATCAGGACCAAAAGCCAAGGTTCGGGCACGTTTGTTCCGCACGCCCTGAGCCGCCGATTCTTTGCTGTCAAGAGTTGGCCTCGATTGAGCGGTCATTTTGACTCATGGGTATGAGTCATCTAAACTAATGGTATGCCTAAGAGACTGCAGGTGATCTTGAAAGATCCGGAATATCGAGAAATTCAGCGGGTTGCGCGCTCACGTCACATGTCCCTGGCGGAGTGGGTCCGGCAAGCTCTGGATTTGGCCCGCCGTCAGGAGCCCACGGGCAGCCTGAGCAAGAAGCTGGAAGTCATCCGTCTGGCCGCCGAATATGACTTCCCTGCCGGAGATATTGACAGCATGCTTGCGGAAATCGAGTCCGGATATGGAAGCGGTGCGCGGCCGTGATTCTGGTCGATTCCAATATTCCGATGTATCTCGTCGGCGGACATCATCCGCACAAAACGGACGCACAGCGTTTACTGGAAAAATTGATCAGAGATCGCCAACCACTTGTCACCGATGCCGAGGTTTTGCAGGAAATCCTGCATCGCTATGTGGCAATCAATCGCCGGGATGCAATCCAACCTGCCTTCGACGCCCTGCTTGGCATAGTGGATCGCGTTCTGGTCGTAGATCGCGCAGTCATCGAGCGCGCCAAACAAATCGTTCTGGAGTATCGACGCCTGTCGGCTCGCGACGCTGTACATCTCTCTGTCATGGAAAAAAACGGCATCGAGCAGATCTTGAGTTTCGACTCGGGCTTCGACTCATTTCCCGGCATTGCACGCCTGCCATAAGTACGGGCGGCCACGAAAACCGGGGCGAAGACACGGCTTGGAGTTCCCGCTCCTTCACCCGCGAAGCAAGCGGCGGCTCCGATCGGGCCTAAAACTGTCAATGTGCGTAAAATCTGATAATCTTATTGTATGAAAACAACTGCCATTAGCGTGACAGAGGCTGCGCGAAATTTTGCTGATTGCGTCAACCGGGCCTACTATCAAAACGTCACATTTGTACTGCTCAGGAATGGCTCTCCGGTTGCCCGACTAGTGCCTGATGGTGGAAAGACCTGTTCTGGCCGGGGCCTGGCTCTGGTTTTGGGCCAAACCCAGTTGGCGAAGCACGAAGCCGTGGCATGGCGTCGTGATTTGTAGGCCGCCCGCAAAACCCTCAAAGCTCCGGGTGACAAATGGCGATAATTCTTGACGCCGACGTTGTTATTTGCGGCGAAAAAGGTACCTTCGACTTCACGAGCTGGGTGGCATCGCGCCCCAACGATCAATTTGAAATCGCGGCCATCACGGTTGCAGAGCTTTGGCACGGAGTGGAACGGGCTACAGGATCACACAAGACCAAGCGCGAGCATTATCTGCGCACCGTTTTGGCGGCGTTGCCAATCATTGGCTATACCGAGCAGACCGCATATGAACATGCCCGCATTTGGGCTGCATTGGAGTCGTCCGGCAAGATGATTGGCTTCTACGACCTTAAACAACGTCGTAGCCCTCGCAGTAGCGGGCGATCATCTGGTGAATCACCGAAACCGGATCTTGCAAGTCGGCATCCAGCAGCACAACCGCGTCTCCGGAAGCGTAGTCCAGGCCTGCCGTCGACGCGCTTTGATGACCGAAGTTGCGCGACAAATT
>JBEKXQ010000026.1:0-47380 GCA_049511915.1 Candidatus Korobacteraceae bacterium | reverse complement strand
CACTTTGGCCCGGCTTTGCGTGGCGATAATCGTTTTCGAAATCGCTCATTGTCCACTCTCGATGCCGAGGTTGATCTTCACCCACTCCTGGTCCTGCTGAAGAATCGGGTAATCCTTGCGCAGCGGATAACCCTTCCAGCCATCAGGCAGCAGAATGCGCTTCAGGTCGGGATGCCCGTCAAACGAGATGCCGAACATGTCGTAAACTTCCCGCTCCAACCAGTTGGCGGTCTCCCAAATCCCGACGACGGAGCGCAGGTTTTCGCCATTCTTGATCTGAGTTTTCACGCGCACGCGCTCGTTGTGATGGAACGAGTACAGAATGTAGATAATGTCGAACTGCGTCTCGCGCTTGGGATAGTGCACCGCGGTGATGTCCACGCAGTAGTTGAAGAGTTCGTCGTCGCGCATACGGAGCAAAATTTCGTACAAGATCGAGCTGTCGACCACCAGATACTTCTGTCCGACGTACGTGCTGGCTTCCCGGATTCCGGAGCCATACTGGCTCTTCAGGCTGCGCGCCAGATCCGAATCCCACGGCTCGGGCTTGGGACCTTCCGGCTTTGGCGGTGCCTTAGCAACTGGAGCGGCGGGCTTGGCCGCGGCAGGCGGCGTCGCCGTTTTTTCGCCTGTTGTAGGCGCTGCAGGCTTTGACGTCTCGGCGGGCTTGGCCGTCTCAGCGGGCTTTGCTACGGGAGCAGCCGCTTGCGTCGCCGATGGTTCGGACGTCTCGGCTGGCACCGGCTTCGCGCTCACCGGGGCGGATGCGCCAGCCTGCCCAGGTAACCCCGGCTTAGGGGCTGCCGGGGGCGTCGATTCAGGCAAGACGGGATTTGAGTCTTTGGTCTCGTCGGGCATGCTGCTCTCTTCTACGGTTCGCTGCTCTCTCTCTGGGACCTTTACTTGTAACAGGTTGAGGTGGTCACCTTCTGGTGCGAGGGTCACGTCGCACTGTGATGTTCATCACATTATGTTTTGCAAGCTCGCAACAGTGACGCACGTTGGCACATCTGGTCCCCAAAAAAAGAAAACCCATCCGCGTGGTCGAGGCGAATGGGGCCGATAGTTTTTCGTGGGGCGCCACAGTGGCTACACCCATTCCAACGCGCCCTTCTTCCAAATCCAGATGTATCCCACGATCAGGATGCCGAGGAAGATCATCATCTCCAGCAGTCCGAAGAGGCCAAGCCGCTTGAACTGCACCGCCCACGGGAACAGGAAGATTGTCTCCACATCGAAGACGACAAACAGAATGGCGACGATATAGAAACGTACGGTATAGCGGCCGCGCGCATTGTCGAAGGGCGTGATGCCGCACTCGTAGGGCATCAGCTTTGTCTTAAACGGGTTCTTGGGACGGATGAGGGCACAAAGAGCAACCGTTCCGGCGGCGACAAGGAATGCCACAAGCGCAAAGATGAAAATAGGTACGTAATTCTGAGGCATAAATTTAGTTGTCTCGCTGGTCGCGTAGCAATCGCGACCGGATTATGAAGAACGCGCCAATATACCCCCGCGCGCGGCGGGATTCAATGACATGCGTCACAAATCAGCAATTAGCAGCTAGCAACTAGCCCTTAGCGCAAGCCTGCAGCAGCAGGACCGCTCCAATCGCGGCCAGCCCCGCATAGATGTACTTGAGGAAGGCTTCGCCGTGCAGGCAATGATTCACCACCTTGCCCAGCAGGATCGCGGGCAGCATGGCCGGCAGCGATAGCAGATAGTAGTGCGAAACAGCCGGAACCCATAGGCCTTTCCACCAGTATCCAGCCATTCCCAGAAGGCTTGCAGGAAGAAAGTATCCCTGAAGTGTGGCGCGGAACTGCTTAGCCGACCAGCGGCGCATGACCCCATAAATCGCCAGCGGAGGGCCGTTCATGCCATAGGCGCCGCCCAGCACGCCCGCGAAAAATCCGCAGCCAAGAAGCCACGGCATGCTGTCCGTTTTGAGTTCTGGCGGGTTGTCGCCAATGAGCGAGTAGACAGCGAAGGCGATGATCACAATGCCCATCATCCCTTTGGCAAAGCGTTGATGACTGCTGGTCAACAGCAGCAAGCCGAGGGGAATGCCGAACACGGTGGCGAACGTCAGCCATCCCATAGTGCGGACGTGGATTTTTCGCCAGTCCTGGGCGACGACAATAGCTGCGATGGTGATGGAGATCAGCACGGCCAGAGGAGCGGCAGTTTCAAGAGGAAGTCGCAGAACCAGCAACGGAACGGCAAAGAGCGCTTCGCCGAATCCGAATGCAGACCGGATCAGCGTCGCGACAAAGACAACAACCAAGACGTGCAGCGTGGTGGCATTCAGGGCCCCGCTCAACAGCGACAGCACGTTATGCGCAACAAGCCCCACTCCATTATTCTAGCTTTCGTGAACGGCGTTCGCATCGTTATTTGCAGCGGCGGAAGCGCTTCTCCCACGCCGAAAGTGATACCCTGATGAGCCAATTCTCCCTTGTAATGGCGAGGAGTGGCCGTTCCGATATGACGACCAGGAAGATCCGCGAACCACGATGGCCGGCCCTCGTCGCCATGTTGGCCGATGGCCTGATTTACCTGGCCCTGCCGGAACGGCTTTCCGTCGGCCCCGGATGGCTTCTGCTTGCGGTTATTTTTGTTCTGCTGATCCCAATTGTCTTCAGCTATCGGCGGGGTCGTTACGACATTTCCCGAACACTGACGTTCGCTGCGCTGGGGATTATCACACTGGCTTTAATCGCGTCGTTGGGGCTGCTGATTGAAGGTCTGCCCAGTCACAAAGACCCGCCCCGGACACTTCTGGCTTCGGCTGCGTTGCTCTGGTTCACCAATGTTCTGGTATTTGCATTGTGGTATTGGAAGCTGGATGCCGGCGGCCCAATCGGGCGAGAGCAGGGCAACGCCAAGAGCGCGTTTCTATTTCCTCAGATGATGGGACACCCCGAGGAAGACCCATCGTGGTCCCCCATGTTTCTGGATTATCTCTTCCTGGCATTCAATACCAGCACCGCATTTTCGCCCACCGACACTGCGGTCCTGGCCCGGTGGGCCAAGGTAATGATGATGCTGCAATCTGTGATATCGCTAACTACCATCGCGCTGCTCGCGGCACGCGCCGTCAACATCCTGTGAGACTACAATCCTCCTTTCACGGGAGAACGCGCCGGTGAAAATCGCAACTCGAGTGCTGGTGTTCGTGTTGGGAGCGGCGCTGCTGTTCTTCGGCTGGCACAAGGCTCGCAATGAGCCAATCCCCGTGCAGAATCCCGGCAACACCAATGCGATCAGTTCATCGGAGGTTTTGGTGGTCATCGGCGGATTTGTCGCCTTGATGGCGTTCCTGCCATCGTCGGAAACCTTGGGCCGCTGGATGTCGCTGAAGCGCCGCAAGCACCCGCAAGCCGCGCACTTCAAAAGACGGCGCAGAAGCTGATCCAATGCCGTTCTACTCCGACCTAAGCGCCTGCATAGGGTCGAGCTTCGCCGCGCGCCGCGCCGGCACGTAGCACGCCAGCAGCGCAACCACGCACAGCAGAAACGCGACCGAGGCAAAGGTGATTACATCGGTCGGCTTCACGCCAAACAGCATGGCCGACATCAGCCGCGTCAATGCCAATGCGACCACCAGGCCGATGCCCACGCCCGGCAGCGTCATTCCGGCTCCGTCGCGCAGGACCGCCCATACCACATCGCCTTTCTGCGCACCCAGGGCCATGCGGATGCCAACTTCTCGTGTGCGTTGTCCCACAATGTAAGACAGCACGCCGTAGATGCCGATGCCGGCCAGCAGCAGTGCACCGGCGGCGAAGATGGAGAACAGCATCATAGCGAAGCGCTGGCGCGCAATCGAATCGGCGACCGCCTGCTCCATCGGTCGCATTCCGTCAACCACCATGTCGCCGTCGAGCTGCCGCAACGCGCGCCGTATGCTGGGAAAAACGGATTCCGGAGCGACTCCCTGGTGCACGCGGACGAAAACGTCAGTACCCTGGCCGAGCACCGGCATCATCCGGTCCAGAAGCTGCTGGAAGGGCTCATAGTATTCGGCTTCCACGTTGTTGGATTTGTCCGGCGCCAGGCCGAACTGCTTGACGTGCCCCACTACGCCCACAATCTCGTCGCTGCGCTCGCCGTCCGTGCTCTCCGGCGGGAAGTAGACATGCTTGCCGATAGGATCCTGTCCGGGAAATTGCCGTTGCGCAAAGCTTTCGTCGATCACGATTACGCGCGCCGTGTGTTCGCTGTCCGCGTCGCTGAAGAAGCGTCCCTCAAGCAGCGGAATATGCATCAGTTTCAGGTATTCCGGATTCACCGCGTAGCGCAACGCCAACGGGGCGTTGGCAACATATTCCGGCCGGGTCATGCCATCGGTCCAGAACGGCTCCTCATCGTCGCCCATCATGGGGACAGCTCCCCAGTCGAACGCAGCGGTCTCTACTCCCGGCACCGAGCGCAAGGTAGCTTCGAACTGTCGATAGGCCGCTCGAATTGCGTCAGGCGACTGCTTGGACAGTGACAAGGAAGGCGCTATGTTGAAGTCGATCACGCCGCGGGACTGAAAGCCAGGATTCACGTTCCACAGTCGCACCAGGGTGCGGACCATCAGTCCCGCGCCCACCAGGAGAATGAGCGCCATCGCCATCTCGAGGGTGACAAAGACGGCCTGCGCGCGGGCGTGCTTGCCCACCAACGAACGTCCACTTTGATTGAGCGTCGAGCTCACATCGGTGCGCGAGGTCCTGAGCGCCGGCGCTAAGCCAAAAATGACTCCCGCCAGTACCGAGATTAAGAGGGTGAAGAACAAAACGGGGCCGTCCATTCCGACATTCTCCGCGCGCGGCAGCATGTCAGGGATCGCCGCTACCGCAGCCTTGCTTCCCCAGTAGGCAAGCAGTAGGCCGAGAGCACCGCCCACCAACGAAAGCGCGAGGCTTTCGGTCAGCACCTGCCGTAGGAGCCGTCCCTGTTGGGCGCCGAGCGCCACTCGCATCGCGAACTCGCGCTGCCGCGCGGTCGCCCGGGCCAGCTGCAGATTGGCAACATTGACGCACGAGATCAGCAGCACGAAGAGTACTGCGCCCATCAGCACCCAGAGCACTGGCCGCACGTCGCCTACAATCAGCTCTTTCATCGGGACGATGGTCGTCTTGATCCTGGCGTCAACGTCGGGATAAGCGGCTGCCAACCCACGGTTCACGCGCTCCATGTCTAGGGCCGCCTGGGCCAGCGTTACCCCTGGCTTCAGGCGCGCGATGGCATTCAAGCCCCATGACGCCTGGCGATCGCGAAAGTGCGGGTCGGTATATTCGCCCACTGGTGTGTACATGTCGGATGGGCGAAAGTTATGCTGGCGCAATTGAAAGCTGGCGGGAATGATGCCGATGATGGTCCGCGGTCTTCCGTCAAGAACGATGGCCTGTCCCAGAACCTGGGGATTGGAGGCGAACTTCCGCTTCCACAGTCCCTCTGAGATCAGCACGGTGGGATTGGCGCCGAGCCGATCTTCGTCAGCCGTGAACGTCCGCCCCCGCATCGGTTTCACCCCAAGGGTCTCAAAGAAACCCGCCGAGACCATTTGTCCGGTGAGGTTCTCTGGCTCGCCCGATCCGGCGAGCGTCGCGTTACCCCAGCGGTAGGCCACCATCGCATCGAAGGAACGGTTGTCGCGCTGCCAGTCGAGAAAGTTCAGATAAGAGATGGAGCCTTTGGTGAAGTTGGGCTTGTTGTGAAACAGAATGACCAGGCGATCGGACTCGGGATACGGCAGCGGATTGAGCAACACGCCGTTGACCACGGAGAAAATCGTGGTGTTGGCTCCGATGCCGATCGCCAGCGTCAGAATGGCGATGATGGCGAAGCCCGGAGATTTCCGCATCTGACGGACGGCGTACTGAAGGTCATGTAACAAGCTGAGCATTTTCACTCCTGGCAGGATCCCAAGTAGTTCGGTGCAATCGGGTTGCCGTGGGCTATCAAGCCTAAGATTCCTGAATTGTTGCGATTGCAAAGCTTTGGCTAGTGGAGAGAGCTGCCATCTTGTTCGCCGCCGGACAGCGCGTTCGCCAGCGGACAGAGAGCGACTCCAGCTTTTCAGTTCGTCACACACGCCTTGTTTGACCTGGGCATTCTGATAGTCTTGCAAGTTTGCAGTTTCTCGCTGGAGTCACATATCGAATGCCACATCGAACTTTGCCCGTTGCTCTCGCCGTTCTGCTCGCCTTTGCTCTTCCACTCGCCGCCGCCGATAAGTCGAAAACCGCTTCGGCCAGCGTCAACCAGCCGTCGTACGACCAGCCTCAGCCCCAGGTCGAGACGCTGGACCTCAACATGTATCAGCGTATCCGCCTCGAAGGCCTGAACCATTCGCACGCGATGGAATACGCCTCTGCGCTGTTTGACGACATTGGGCCGCGCCTGACCGGCTCGCAGAACCTGAAGCATGCCAACGAGTGGACGCGCGATCAATTCACGGCCATGGGCTGCAGCAATGCGCATCTCGAAGACTGGGGCGAGTTCGGCATGGGCTGGCAGCAACTCAACACCTGGGTTCGCATGACCTCGCCAGACATGGCAGTGTTCATTGCGCAGGCAGGGCCGTGGTCGCCGGCAACCAACGGCGCGGTGACCGGTTCGGCCGTTTGGATCGATGTCAGCGATGAGAAGGACCTCGACAAGTACAAAGGCAAGCTCGCGGGAAAGATCGTACTCTACGGCGCGATGCGTGAAGTGCCTCCGGTGGAAAAGCCTCTGTGGACGCGGATGGACGACAAGGAGCTCAAGGAACTGACCGAGTGGCCACTGAAGCCCCGCGACCGCGGAGATTTCCTGCAGCAATACATGAAGCGTCTGGCATTGCGGCAGAAGATTGGAAAGTTTCTGGCCGATGAACATGCGCTGGCAGTCATAACTCCCAGTCGTGACGGTCAAAACGGCGGCGGCTCCGGCGGCACCATCTTCGACGACAGCAGCGTCGGCTTTGGCTGGGAGGCCTACAAACGCGAGAGCGCTAATCCCCTTCCCGTCGTGGTGATGGCCATTGAGAATTACGGACGCGTTTACCGGCTGCTGAAGGCGAACGTTCCAGTCACGATGGAGATGAGTGTTGACACGAAGTTCACGGGCGATCATGAGCACGGCTTCGATACGATCGCCGAAATTCCCGGCACGGATCCCAAGCTGAAGGATGAAGTCGTGATGGTGGGCGGCCATCTTGATTCGTGGGCCTCCGGGACTGGCGCTACCGACAACGGCGCCGGCACAGTCGTCGCCATGGAAGTAATGCGCATTCTCAACACCCTGCAAGTGAAGCCGCGGCGCACCATTCGCGTCGCCTTATGGACTGGCGAAGAGGAAGGCGAGTTCGGGTCCTACGGTTACGTGCGGCAGCATTTCGGCCAAGTGCCGCTTTCGACCGCACCCGACCAGCTCAAGCTGCCGGAATGGGTGCGCAAGCCCGGCGGCCCGGTGCAGCTCAAACCCGAGTCCCAGAAGATCTCAGGATATTTCAACCTCGATAACGGCAGCGGAAAAATTCGCGGCGTTTATCTTCAGGAGAACGCGGCCATGGCACCGATCTTCGCGCAATGGATTGAGCCGCTGAAGGACCTCGGCGTCACCACGCTCACCCTGCGCAACACCGGCGGCACCGATCACGAAGCCTTCGATGCTATCGGCATTCCGGGATTCCAGTTCATCCAGGACCCGCTTGATTACGGGTCGCGCACGCACCACTCCAACATGGACGTCTACGAGGAGCTGTCGCCCGGAGACCTGGCCCAGGCTGCGGTGGTGGAAGCGACCTTCGTCTACAACACCGCCATGCGCGACCAGATGCTGCCGCGCAAGCCGCTACCTCATCCCGAATTGGAGGAGCAGCTTAAGGCGCCGCTGAGGAACTTGATGCCCGGCGCTGAAGCGGGAGAAGGACACTAAAGAGAAGCCGGAACAGACGCCAGATTACTATAGGCCACTTTGGCGCGGCGCGGGCGATGTCTATTTTGGCATCATTGGTGCCATTTGGCCCGTCGCGTTAAGTCCGGTGGCAGACAGACATTCCTGGAAGTGCGGCTTTATAGTAGGCCCATTGTTCTTGAGCCGGCAGTTCCTGAGGTCGCACGGATGTCTCCGTCATACCCCGATCCGTTTGCGGTATTTTCCCGTCAGATTATTGAGGATGGAGGGCGCACCATAATCCTCTCCATCTGCGGGAGTTGTGGTGAGGAGAAAATATGCTCCGTAGCCGACGGTTCGCTACAAGATTGGGAGCAGCACCACACCTGTACGGAACAATGAACGTCAGGGCGGCGCCGCCGCCGGAAGAGCCCTCTGTAACTGGCACTGCGTTTTCGTTTAGAATTTCTGCACTGAGAATTGTGTTCCAGGTGTGGGAATCTTCCTCATGAAGCCCGTCTACAAACGGTTCAGTGTCATCACTGGTTTCATCGTCTTAATGGTCCTGCTGGTGGCCAACGGCATTGTCATTCGGCGGCAACTGGGTGTGCAGGTGGCAAACCAGGCGTGGGTGTACCACACGCAACAAGTCCTCTTAGAGTTGTCGGAGACGCAGTCACTCCTGAAGGACGCTGAGACTGGCCAGCGCGGCTATCTCTACACCGGCGAGCCGCCATATCTGGCGCCTTACAACGCCGCAATCCCTGAGGTAAGCGCCCATATTCGAAAGCTGGCGGAGCTGACCGCGGACAATCCCGACGAAGTGGCCAATGCTGCAAGGCTGGGACTGTTGGCGCAGCAGAAACTCAACGAATTGGGTGCGACAATTGCGCTCTACCAGTCGGGCAATCCCGAAGCGGCCCGGCAACTGGTATTAACCAACGCCGGATTGTTCACCATGGAAAAGATCCGGGCGCTGGTTGGCGAGATGCACCGGCAAGAAGCCTCGCTGGAGGCTGTCCGCACCCAGAAGTACATACAGAGCATACGGCTCACCGTTGCCTGTATCTACCTGGCCAGCACGCTGGCGGCCGTTGGGCTGATCCTGCTGGCGTACTTTATTTTGCGCGAGATGAACCTGCGGGAGAAACATGCTGCCCAGATCAGGCAGCGCGAAGAGTGGTTCCGGGTCACCCTCACCAGTCTTGGCGATGGAGTCATCGCCACCGATGAACGTGGCGTGGTGACCTTCATAAACCCGGTAGCGGAACGTCTCACCGGCAGAAATCTGGCGCAGGCCAAAGGAAAAGCGATCGCCGAGGTCTTCCCTATTTTCAACGAGGTCACACACCAATCCGTGGAGAATCCGGTTAAGAAAGTAATGGAGCAGGGCCAGATCGTGGGACTGGCTAACCACACGGTGTTGCAGCACACCAACGGTAGGATGATCCCGATTGAAGACAGCGCTGCGCCCATTCATGATGACGAAGGACAGCTGGTCGGCGTGGTCCTGGTGTTCCGCGACGCGACGCACGAGCGCAAATCGCAGGAGATTCTCCGCAAGACCGAGAAACTGGCCGCTGCTGCGCGCCTCGCCGCGACCGTGGCCCACGAAATCAACAACCCCCTGGAAGCAGTTGGCAACCTCATTTATCTGGCGAAAACCAGGCCTGACCTTCCGCCCGATGTGGCCTGTGACTTGGCGCTGGCCGAGCAGGAACTGGAGCGGGTTTCACATATCACACGGCAGACGCTGGGGTTTTACCGTGAGTCGAAATCACCGGCGGCCCTCGATGTTCCCGCGCTTCTGGATTCGGTGTTGAAACTGTATTCCAACAAGTTCAAGAGCAAGAACATAAACCTGGTGCTTCGGCTGGAGGAGTGCCCGCCAATCCTGGGCTGGCCCGGAGAGTTGAAGCAGCTGATGTCGAACCTGGTTTCCAACGCAGCCCACGCCGTGGACGCGCGAGGCACTCTCAAAATCGAGGCCTACTGTGTTGAACACGACGATGGCCAGGCTGTCAGGTTCAGAGTGGAAGACGACGGACCGGGCATCGCACCGGAAAATAGAAGCCGCATCTTCGAGCCATTCTTCACTACCAAGAAAGACGTGGGCACGGGCCTGGGATTGTGGGTTGCGAAAGAAATTGCCCAGCGGCACGGCGGCACAATCGAGGTCGAATCCCGCCACGGAGACGGCCTGCACGGCACGGTGTTCACCGTTCTGCTGCCCTGCTCCGCGGATCAGCAGCGCTTCGCGGCGGAAGCCGTGTGAGAAAACACATTACCCAGCTCTCGCTGCTGTTGCCGTAACACTTAAACGCTATTGGCTGTCGGCGGCTCCGCCCGGTTGGGTTGGGCTGTCTACACCCAGCTCATGCGGCGAGGGGATATTCGCGGTCTCGGGATTCAGCAGGCCCTTGTGATCGGGGCCCAGTCCGAGCTTGATAAGGGCGCGCGAATCCGGAGTAATTTTCGTCTGCCAGCCGTTGGCGGCCTGGTAGCGGAGCATGGCATCTTTAGAGGCCTGGTCCCAAACACCGGAAGCCTCACCTGTCAGGTAATGCTCGCGAATCAGGGCGCTCTGAATGGCGACCGTCCGCTCCTCATCGATGCCGTGTTGTCCGTGGGAGTGCGATGCAGCCTTGGTCACACGCGGGGAGGAATGATGGCTTGCCGAACTATGATGCGTGCTGGAAAGGTGCTTCGCTGTTGTCTTGCTCGTCGTGCTGGCCGATGTCCAACCGGCTAACGCCAACGATGCAAGAATCACACCGGCGATTTGTGTTGATCGATTTCCGATAGGCAACGACCACCTCTTCGCTAATTTTATGACTGCACGATTAATTCCCCTCATTGTAATGAAGCTTTAGCAAAAAGGGGAACAACAAAACGAGCCGGGTTCCCTAAATGGAACTGGCCGGCGCTGGCATCGCTTTCTTGTGATGCACCAGCGCCATCGCCGGGATTGCTGATCAGTTAATTGTCTTCACGGAAACCGAGGTACCTTCCCAGTTACGGTAAAGTGCCTCCCATAAAGACCGTGGAGTTGTCCTTGGTGCCGCGCGGGCGCACCAGGAAAACCACATCCTGACCGCTCTTGACCTGCGTTTCGATGCGATGGAAATCCTCTTCGCTGTTCACCGGCTGTTTGTTAATCTCGAGGATGATGTCGCCGCGACTCAGTCCTGCGGTATCGCCGAAGCTGTCGGGCTTCACTTCCTGCACGATCACGCCTTTGGTATTTGGCAATTGATACCGGTTTGCCAAATCCTGGGTGATGCCACGGACAGTGACGCCGAACTTGCTCTCCTGCGGCTGGCCTTCCTCACCTTCTTCCTGCTCGCCTCCCAGACGATTGGCGAACAGTTTGGCGCGGTCGGCGATGGTGACCTCCACGGCTGCCTCTTTGCCATTACGAACGTAGCCGATCTTGGCGGTCGATCCTGGCTTCAGCGCGGAGATGTTGGCAACCAGTTCATCACCATTCTTCACCGGCTTTCCATTCACCGAGACGATCGTGTCGCCGGTCTGGAGCCCAGCTTTCTGCGCCGGTCCATTCGCGGTAATACTGGCGATGGTCACGCCGGAGTTGACACCGTACACCCGGGCGACCGCCGGATTCGGTACGGCATTGAAAGAGACGCCTATGGAGCCGCGTGAAACTTTATGCTCCGGACTGATCAGCTGGTTGTAGACATTAGCCACCGTGTTGGACGGCATGGCAAACCCGACACCCTGGTAGCCGCCCCCGCTGGTGTAGATGGCGGTGTTAATGCCGATGACTTCGCCGTTCATGTTGACCAGCGGACCACCGGAGTTGCCCGGATTGATGGCGGCATCGGTCTGGATGAACGACTCGAACTGGCGCCCGGGAACGATGTTGCGGCCGATCGCGGAAACGATGCCAGCAGTCACAGTCTCGTTCAAACCGAAAGGACTGCCGATGGCCAGGACCCAGTCGCCGACGTTCATGGCTTCGGAGTTACCCAGCTTGGCGGCGGGCAACGGCTTCTTGGCGTCGATCTTGATCACCGCCAAATCGGTTTCCGAATCGGTGCCGATCACGGTGGCGGTATAGGTCACGGTCTCGGGATCGCCCATCAGGTTGACGCGAATTTTGTCAGCCTTGTCTACGACGTGATTGTTGGTAACAATGTAGCCCTTGGAGTCGACGATCACGCCCGAGCCAAGAGAGCGCTCGCGCATATCGGGACTGCCCTGACCACGGCCGCCTTGACCGCCCTGCCCCGGCTGGCCGCCGAAGAAGCGGTTAAAGAAATCCTGGAAGGGATTATCTTCATCGCCACCGCCGCCGCCCGGGCCTTCGTCCTGAGGGTTTCCCGGCATCATGCGCTGGTGCGGGTTCTTGATGGTGGTCTCGGTGCTGATATTGACCACCGAGGGCTCAAGCTCCCGGGCAATGGTGGAGAATTGATTTGACATCTGGACGGGCGAAGGAACTTTCAGCGGCGTAGCGTCAGCTGATGAGTTCTGCTGATTGCCCTTGACGGCCCCAGAAACAACCGTGCCAATCAGAATGCCTAGCGTAAGGGTTGCCAGGATAACCATCGTTGAGGCAAAGCGATTGGCTTTAACCCTTTGCCTTAAACCTGAAGCTTGCGAATCCATTCCCTGTCCTCCAGCTAACGAGCCAAATGGAAATTATACAGTCGCCGCGAAAAGACTGTGATTGTGAAGGGGATCACTGAGGGTTCTCAAGCGATTAGACGGCGATAGAACACGTTTGGTCACCAATATAAGCTAACTCTGATGCGCCCCGACAGAGCTACTGTTGGGCGGCTGATTTGCCTGCTTCGTACACCGTTTTCCCTCCGACGACCGTCCGCAAGACTTGGGTCTTCAAGATCTCGGGTGGAGCAACGTTCGTCAAATCGCGATCGAGAACGACAAAGTCAGCCAGCATGCCTGGCGAGAGAGTTCCCTTCTCCTTTTCAGCGAACTGGGCGTAGGCAGCGCCTGTGGTGTAGGCGGCGAGCGCCTGCTGGATAGTGACTTTCTGCTCCGGGAAATATTCCTTCGTCCCGGCTTCATTTTTGCGCGTCACAGCTGCATAGATTCCCCGGAATGGTGTAATGGGTTCGACGGGATAATCTGTTCCGAAAGCCAGCCGAACGCCGTGGTCGAGGAATTCCTTCCAGGGATACGCGGTCTTGGCGCGCTCAGGCCCAATGCGTTCCTCCGCCCAATGCATGTCGGTCAGTAAATGACTGGGCTGGACGGAAGCGATAACCCCGAGTTCGCGAAACTGAGCGACCTGATCGGGAGCGATGACCTGGTCATGTTCGATGCGAAAGCGAAAATCGCGTGAGCGATTATTCTCGCGGGCATCGCGTTCGGCCTCGGCAAAGGCGTCAAGCGCCATCTGTGCAGCGCGATCGCCGATAGCGTGGAATCCCAACTGGAATCCGGCGGCCGAGCGCTCGACCGCCATGCGGTTCAGCGTGGCCTGATTATATTGTGGCAAACCGGAATTGCCGGGATCGTCAGAATACGGCGCCAGCAAAGCTGCCGTCCGCGAACCCAGCGAGCCGTCCATAAAGCCCTTGAGCATCGCCGTGTGCAGCATGGGATCGTCGGCGGGATGCTGCGCGCGGTGCTGTTGCAGCAGGTCGAGCGAATCGTTGAACGCAATCCATTCGCTGATGCGAAGCGTCAGCTTCCCTTCCCGTTCCAAGTCTTCGTAGATGAGGAAATCTTCCCAATCGGAATAATCCTGGACCGAGGTTACGCCCCAGCGAGCGGCCTCTGCCACGGCAAGCTCGATGCCGCGGCGGCGAAGCGACAGCGACGGTCGCGGCGCCTTTGCCATGAGCATGGCCCGCGCGGTTTCGCGAACAATGCCGGTGGCTTGGCCGTTGGCGTCGCGATCAATCTCGCCTCCTGGAGGGTCGGGAATCTTCACGAACATTCCCGCGGCCTTCAGCGCAGCGGTATTGGCGACGGCGATGTGGCCATCAACACGCGCGAAGACCGCAGGGTGATCGCCCGTGACTGCGTCGATATCCTGGCGCGTCGGTAGTTTTTCGCCGATCCAAAGCGTGTGGTCCCAGCCGCCACCAACCATCCAGTCAGTGGACGTTGCCGTCTTGGCATGCTCGGCGATGCGCTGCTGCATCTCGGCGAGAGACTTCACGCCGATGAGATCGACCTGCAACATTTCCCGGCCGCCGTATGCAAGATGCACATGCGCGTCATTGAAGCCGGGCATGACGAAGTGCCCGCCCAGGTCGACGACTTGGGTGCGGCCGCCCTTCACCTTGCGGATGTCGTCGTTGGAGCCGACGGCGACGATGCGGCCGTTGCGAACCGCCATGGCCTGGGCCCGCGCTGGAATCGACTGGGTGTAGATGTCTCCGTTGATGAAGATGATGTCGGGAGCGTCGCCATCGGACGTCTTTTCGGGCGAGTCTGGAGAGCCATTCGTATTCAAGGCGGTTAATGATATCGCAAGCGCCAGCGTGAGGATGATCGGCGCGAAGCCTACCCACCCCCCTCCCCCATTTCCGCCGTAAAATCTTGAAAACACTAGGGACGGTCTGCAAAATATTGAAATTAAAAGATTTACACGCAAAATATTGAGCCGTAACCACTTAGAGGGTAATTCTCGGAGTCGAGCGGAGGTTTGATCTTTAGAAATCTGGCGGGGCGGGCGGAAGAAAAAACGTTGCTGAAGTTGACCCACTCAGTCACGCTCTGGAGGACGTTGCGCGAAGCGCGCCCGAACACAGCTCCGCCTTCGACCTTCCGTTTTACATTGTATCCCGGGCCGGGCGCGACACCTAGCAGCTTCGTCACACATGCCTGTGACGTCGCCGGAGGCCGGAATGCGTGCCTTCAAACGTTTTTGCAATGATTGGTGCTATGGGGATATTGCAACAACTGAGAATCCGCCCATTGTGCCTGAGCGCTCATCATCTACGCTATCTACGCTATTACCCCACATTAGGTTCGCATCAGGCAGTCCTGCAGGACTGAGCTTCGCGCCAGAGAGGTCCGCACCGTTGCAGTCAGTAGCGATGAGAGTAGTACCGGTCAAATCTGCCCCGTGGGGGCGGGTGCCCTCCAAGTCAGCAGCGCTCAAGTTCGCTCCCCGTAAGTCAGCCCCTTAGAGCAGCATCTCGGACAGGCGTGTCTCCATCAGATCCGGCTCAACATCTTGGAATTCTTTTCTCCAAGAATTCCACCAGGCGACCCCTTGCATGAGGATTTCGAGATGTTCAGGGTTCGCCATTACCGCCTAACCTCGCTTCCGGGGATGTTACCTATGAATCTGCATACAGACGCTTCAGAAGATCGCCTCAGGGTTGGGCGTCTCGATCAGCAAACTCATGGATGGACTGTAACAGTTCAGGGCCGTAAGCCGCATTTGCCTGATTATTCGCGACCAATTACGCCCGTCATCTCCCAGACAGTACCGCAGCCAAAGCCAGAGCAGTTAGTGTTGCCGCCTTCGACGCAGGTGCCGAATAGATTGCCGCTCGCATCGAAAGCTACGGCGCCCGCGGGCTCAATACCATCACTCCCGTCGAAATCGTGAAGGTCGGTAATCGTCCACATGCCGTTCGAATTCGTCAACTTGAAAACCCAGCCGTCATCGTTGCTACCACCGTACGAGCAAACGCCATACAAGTTGCCGTCAGCGCCCAAAGTCAGCCCCGCTTGTGGGTAGCATGCTGGATTGGAACCCCAATAATAGGGCAAAGAGAAAACCCAGTTTCCGTGCGCCAGCTCGTACACCGTGCCGCCGCCTCCGGGCCCGAAGTTAAAACCAGTGCCGAACAGGTTGCCGGATTGGTCGAAGATTAGCGTGCCCTCAGGGGGATGGCCAGTGTTATCGCCCAAGTTGGCAAGGATATTCTCCACCCAAGCGCCCCCCGAGGGAATGAGCTGGTAAACAGTTCCTTCTTCGGTTCCCCCTGCCACTGTGTTCCCGTAGAGGTTCCCGGCTGCGTCGAAGATCACACCAGAATACGGGGTTTGTCCGTCGAGGCCGGAGCCGAAATTGTGGAGAATACTCTCGGTGTATTCGCCGCCGGAAGGCGACAATTCGAAGACGGTTCCAAGGCCGTAGATGCCGCCGAAGGTTGTCGTGCCGTAGATATTTCCGGCGTGGTCGAAAATCAGATTCTCATAGAGAGGGCCCGTGCCCGGGAGGCCCGTGAAGGTGAAAGCATGGAGTACGCGCTCGTTCCAATAGCACTCTACCGCCCTGCAAAACGATGGCGAAGGTCTCAGTTCGTATGCCGTCCCGCCGCCTAAACCGCCGCCATAAGTCGTGCCATATAAGGCACCATTCGGGCCGATCACTACCCCTCCATATGGGGTACCCCCATCGCTCGCACCGGTGAATTCGTACAGCGGGTCAAAAGTCCAGCTGGAACCATGCCGTGCCATCTTGAAAACCGTGCCGTTGCCGGTACCGCCGGTTCCTCCGCCTGCCGCCGTTCCGTACAGAACTCCTGAAGGTGCGATGGTAACCCCGGCAAAGGGACCTGCGCCGTCCGCTCCGCCGGTGAAGTTGTGAATTACGCTGAACGTCTGCGCCTGCGCCGTGAGTGTCAGAATCAGGATTGTGAGCAGGGCGGTGACTGCTGTATTCGCCGGACTCCAGCTAATACCGAAGATTGGACTGTGGGAATGTGATTTGCCGTGCATGAGATACCGCCCTGCTGTCCGGAACGTGGGAGAACAAAACTGAAGGTCTTACTTCACGGCACGCCGGAGCGATGAGAGAGTGTGTGAGGAAGGCCTTCAATTCGCGGACACCCACCAGAATTGCACTAGAGCCGCGAGCGTCTTGTCAGTGACTTCTGCCGCAACCGCATGTGACAAATCGAAGCAACAGGACGGGTGGAATCGTAGTTGACGTAACCACGCGTTATCACAACCCACCGCTTCATTCCTCCGACACTCCGGCGAGCGCCAGCGTGAGCAGCAGAATGCGTTTCAGTCCAAGATCGCGGCCGGTGGGATCGTACCACTCATGAATGGTATGGGCGCCGCCGCCGCTGCCGCCGCCGCCGATGGCGATGGCTTCCCTTCCCAACGAGAGCGGAATGTTCGCATCGGTGGAAGCGCGCTGGATCCGGGCAGTGTTGCCCAGTTGAGCATCGACGGCGCGAATCACTTTCAGCAGCTGCGACTCGGTAGGCAGGTCTGCTGCGGGGCGATTGCCAATAACCCGGACCTCCGCCGTCAGCAACTCCTGCTTCTTGCGAGCGGTGATCTCAGGAATGACATGGTCGATGGCTTCATGCAGGGCGCGCTCCAGCCGGTCAAGTTCCTCCACTGACGCCGAGCGCGTGTCTACGCGCATGGTCGCCGACTCCGGAATGGAGTTCACCGATGTTCCGCCTGTGATGATCCCGATGTTGTACGTGGTCTTGGGCGAGACCGGGACAGGCGTGCGACTGAAGCGGTCTATAACGCGCGCCAGAGCGACGATAGGATTGGCCATACCGAAGTCGCTCCACGAGTGACCGCCGTGTCCGCGGACAGTGACCTCATATCGGCGGCTGCCCAGGCCTTCGGCAATGATCGTATCGGTGCCGGCGCCGTCGAGCACCAGCAGAGACGCGATCGTCGCTGACCATCGCGGCTGCTGGTAGATGTGCCTCATGCCTCGCAGGTCGCCCTCGCCTTCTTCGCCGACGTCTCCGATGAACAGGATGGGAGCGATGTTCGCGATTTCTGCTGCTTGCAGCACATTGGCAATTGCCAGCAAGGCCACGACACCGGACGAATTGTCGGACACTCCGGGTCCGTAAAGCTTGTCGCCGTCACGCCGAACGTTGATGGGCGTGCCCGAGGGAAAAACCGTATCGATGTGAGCGCTGAGCGCGATGAACGGAGCGCCGGGATCGCTGCCCGGCCGGATACCCAGGACATTACCCAGCTCGTCAAGGTGAACGTCCGACAAATGCAGTTCGGCAAACCGTTCCGCCAGCCATTGGCTGCGCACGGCTTCTCCCCATGGAGGAGCAGGAATTGAGGTTACCTTGAGTTGCAGCTCTTCCAGCTCGCGAGCGTGCGAGCGGAACCAGGCAAAGGCTTCATGCACTCGGCGAAGCTCGGCCATGCGCGCAACCTGCTGCTGCGCCGAGCGCGAACCTCGTGATTCACTTGGCGAGAGTGCCTCTCCGGGAGAAGCGCGCAGTGGAGGAGTGGGGCCCATGAGGATGTTCCATGGTAATACGGCGGTGAGGTGGAGAGAAGAGGAGGGGCAAAACGGCTTTCAGAGGACGAACACGAAATCACCAAAAGACTTGAGAGCGCGATCGAAAGTTACGAGTTTCAGGCCCGCAACTGAGGCGAATGCAGCGAGGTAGGCGTCGGCCCAGACTTTGGGTGATCGGCTAGACAGCCGTGAGCGGGACCGGAACTCTCGCTCGAAAACCTCCGGCTCCGGTAGAAACGCAATGCGGCTATCGTCGCAGCCTCGATCCCATGTCTTCCAAGCCTCCGCCATGGTCCTCGTGTCTGTTCCCATAATCTTCTCAGTTGTCAGGAGTCTCAGGACGGTGACCTGAGTAAAACGGCAAAAGAAGAACTGCTCATCGTTGGTTTGGTCGAACCAAAGCCGGGCTCTCTCGGAATGCATGTGCCGGCTCCACAAGAGCGCCAGCCAGACGTTGGCATCAAGGAAATTCAACGTGTTCATAGATCTGCTCGTTAGTTACATTTACTTTCGGACCTTCCGAGACGATGATCGGGAACTTGACTCGCTTGGCGCGTGGCCGGCGGGCCTGTAGTAAGACATTCTTAACGCCTGCTAAGACGAGCTCGCGGACAGATTCTCCGCGCGCAGCGGCTTGTTCCTTCAGCTTGCGGTACAGGGGCGCGGGAATGTCAATCGTTGTGCGAACCGATTCCTGCTTCATGCTACGATTATTTCACAGGTTGCCATAAATATGGCGTGAGTATTTAGTGCGGAGAATCCAAGCGCCCATCTCAAAAACTGTTGCGGCAATGAAATCGGCTCGCCGTGGGGAGTTAGTGACAACGGGCAGCCCCGCGAAGCTGCTGGCAAGTCTCAAGAAGGACAGCTAGGCAGGCTACAGGCATCGCGCGATGATGCCCCTTGCAAGCTACGATGCCATCTCCGACTGCACTCCATTCGCGGCGTGCGCGCATTCCATGATTTCCTCGTCGGTGAGGGTGCGGTCCGATTCCTTCGCGCGCTGATAGATGCGATCGACCAACTCGTCGGTGGCGTGAATGGCGTGGCGTTCCAGCCAGAACTGCACGTTGGATTTGCCGCTCATCGGCCCAACTTCGATGATCTGCTCCATGCCGAAAAAGTGCGACGGCACGCCAGAGTAGATGCTGTTGGCCAGCATCACGTCGTTCTTGCGATAAGCCTTGATCACGGCCGCGGCATGCACGCCGGTGCCGGTGCGGAAGGCATCGTCGCCGACTACGGGATAATTCTTGGGAATCGGAACGCCCGTCGCCTTTGAGACCGCATCGCAATACTCCTTCAGCTTAGTCAGGTCCTGGCTCTTCCACGGTTCAATGCCGAGCAGCTTCAGGTTGACCAGCATCTGGTCCAGCTGCGTGTTGCCGACGCGCTCGCCGATGCCGCAGGCGGTCGCGTGGACAACTTCGGCTCCTGCCACCAGAGCAGCAATCGAATTGGCGACTGCCAGGCCGCGATCGCAATGGCCGTGCCACTCCACGCGAATGTTCTCGCCCGACGGCTTCACCACCTCTTCAATGACGAAGTGCATGAGCGCGACCACGCCCATCGGCGTGGCATGACCGCAGGTATCGCAAATCACGATAGCCTTCGCGCCGTAACGGATCGCGGTGCTGTACAGGCGTTTGATGGTTTCCGGATCGCAACGCGTCGTGTCCTCGGTCACATACATCACGTCGAGGCCGAGGGAGACGGCGTACTTGACGGCATTTTCTGTGGTGCGAAGCAGAAAGTCGTCGGTCCAGTCCTCGGTATAGCGACGGATAGGACTCGATCCGATAAACGTGGCCACTTCAACCGGGACACCGGTGTTCTCCACGATCTCTGCGACGGGGCGAATGTCGTTCTGATGAGTGCGCGCCGCGCAGTTCGGCTTGATCTTCATCCGGCTGCGGCCAATCTCCCGGGCCAGCGCTTCGCAGTGCGCCTGCGCCCGCGGGCCGGCGCCAGGCAGCCCGATGTCGAGCATGTTGATGCCGACGGCTTCCATCAGATGAAGAATCTCGATCTTCTTCTCGATGGAGGGATCGCGCACCGAGGGCGATTGCAAGCCGTCGCGGAGCGATTCGTCGTTCAGCAGGACCCTACCAGCTGGGACCATCGACCTGGCGTAGATCGTGTTCCAGTCGTAAATCAGCTCAGAAATATTGGCAGTCACTTAATTGGCACCCCACCAACCGACGCCCCACAGCGCCGGAGTGTCGCAGGCTGAAGCCTGCTCGGGAATGATGCACAGCCCTTTTCCGCTGGCCTGAAGGCCAGCACTACCCTTGAAATCGGCTCCCGTTCGCCGGGTTAGAGCCCGGCGCTTACGCCTCAGCAGCGGTCTAAAGCCGCACCGGTAATGTGGCTCTTATTGCACCGCTGAAGGTGTGCTCCACCCTGCATAATTCAAATTATCGCCGAAACCGGGCCTATTGCTTGTCTTTTTCTTCCTGGCCGGGTTTCGATGTCAGGGTCAGGCCGAACATGGACTGGCGCCCAAGACCGGCGACATTGCGTCCCCGCGGCTCCTCGTCGCTTGGCAGATATAGGGTCCGGCAATGCTCGCAGCGATAAATCTCCGCCTTGTCGCCAAAGGCCTGTCGAACGTCCCCACAAGTCTGCTCCAGAACATCCGCTAGGTAAAACCAGCGCTTCAAATGGCCGCCGCACAGCTTGCCCTTCTCGTCCAACTCATTGCAGGCGCGCTGAAACGCCTTCTTGTACTTCACCTTGTGTTTAGGAAGCTGAGGAGCATCCCTCTGCGTGGCCTCGGGCATGTTGGCAGTATCCATGGTTGCCCAGATTATCGCAATATCGGAGCCGTGGTACGAGTCAGAGTTGTGAAATCGACTACCCCCGGGCCAACCGCACGTGCAACCGGCCATCTAACTTAAACAGGCGAGGTGCGCCTGATGTTCTCATTAGAAAGCTGGGGCCGAACCGAAATGGGGAACGAGGAACATCGGGCTAGCCGTTGGCAGAAAGTCATACGGCCGCCTACGGACGAGATGGAACCCGAAAGCGAACGTCCCGCATTTATTCGTAAGTATCTGGACTTGGCTGACCTGTTGATTAAACGAGTACAGCGCAGAGTGGAGCGTAGTCGCCTCAAGTCCAAACAGACGCGGCGGAATGCTGCTTGAGCTTCCTCAGAGTCTCGTCGAGCGTTTGAAGAGTCCTGCGGATCGCAGAGCGCCCTTCAACTTCTTCGCCCATCCCCTTGCGAAGAGCAGATCAATAAACCCGTTCATCTGCTGTTGATACTGCTTGCCATAGCCGAACCACCACACCTTGCGGATTCCGGGAATCAGGTCGACATCCACGTATTTCGTTTGCACCATCTCCTGCAGTCCCATCTCGCCATGGGTGCGGCCGATGCCGCTCTGCTTGAAACCGCCGTGCGGCGCTTCCGAGATGCCGAAACAGGAGATCATGTCGTTCAGCATTACGGTCCCAGCCTTGATTCTGGCGGCCATCGCTTCGCCGCGGCGACGACTACCAGTCCAGATACTGGCCGCAAGACCAAACTCGCTGTCGTTGGCCATGCGAATGGCTTCTTCGTCGCTATCGAACGTCGCGACCGGCAGAACCGGGCCGAATGTTTCCTGCTGCATCAGGCGCATGTCATTGGTCACATCGGCCAGCAAGGTAGGAGCGTAAAAGTTCGGACCAAGTTCGGTGATTCGTCGGCCCCCGGCCAGCAAGCGTGCCCCACGTTGCACGGCGTCGTTCACCTGTTCCTCAACGATCTCCAACTGGCGCTCGTGAATCATGGGCCCGATTTCGGCCTCGGAATCGATGCCGTTGCCCACGCGCAGTTTGGCGATCTTCTCGCGGCACCGGGCAAGAAATGGCTCGTAGAGGCTGCGATGGACGTAGCAGCGCTCGACCGAGAGGCACGTCTGCCCAGCATTCATGAATGCGCCCCAGAGGGCGCCACTGGTGGCAACTTCCAGATCGGCATCGTCGAGCACGATCATGGGATCTTTGCCGCCCAGTTCCAGCACGACCGGCAGGAGGCGACGAGCGGCCGCTTCGCCTACGCGTTTTCCGGTTGCAACGCTTCCCGTGAACATCAGCTTATCGACTGGCGATTCGACCAGCGCCGCTCCGGCCGGGCCCTCGCCGACGACGACCTGCATGAGATCGGGCTGCAAACCCGCAGCTAACAGGAGCCGCTGCAATTCCAGCGCGACCAGCGGAGTGCATTCCGAAGGCTTCAACACAACCGCATTGCCCGTGACCAGCGCGCCTAGCGTCTCGATGGCGGGGATGGAGAAGGGATAGTTCCACGGCGCGACGATGCCGATCACGCCGTATGGTTCGCGCACCAACTTGCCGCGCTTCGTCTTCATGGCGAGATTGCCGTGCGGCAGCGACTGGTCGCGAAGGAATCGGTGCGCATTGCGAATGCAGAACTGCGCCGCATCGAGCACGACCAGAACTTCAGTGGCAAGCGCTTCAGCGGTGGGCTTGCCGGCCTCGCGACAAATCAATTGCGCTACGTCGTTGCGCCGCTCGTTTAGAAGTTCCTGGAACCGCCGCAGCACGGCAACACGCGCACGCACGGGAGTCGCTTGCCATTGCGGCTGAGCGGCCTTGGCGCGTAGGACAGCGGCGAGCACGTCGTCGGGAGTTGCGCAGGGCAGTTCGGCCAGAACCTCGCCGGTTGCGGGATTGGTGGTGACGAGGGTTGCGCCTCCGATTTTCGGTAGTGGGCCGTCTTGAATTTTCATCGTTCGCCGGAAAGGCGCGCCACTTCAGCGGCTGCTTTTCTTGCTCTGGACATTAGATCGGAGTTTCCGCAATTGTCCGCAATGAGTCGTCCGTGGTCTGCATACACAAACAATAGATACTCTCGGTTAGGTTGCATTGGAAACCTGCCTGTACTGTTTTCACTGAACAACTCAACGCTCCCTTTCGCGCTACCTTTGAAGACATGCGTCGGGACCACCCTGTACGTGTCTCCGTCTAGGAAATAGCCATCAATGCTGTCGGGAGTCTTTTGGTCTCCAACCACGTTTCCAACAAAAACCATTACGGCAGAGGCGTATTCCTTCTGCACAGTGGGATAGCCGTTGACACATGCGGCGAACGCTGCCGCCGTGCACAAGAGCAAAACGGCACAGATTCTCATGCCTAAGCCTCGTTTCGCTGCGCTCGCCATATCGATGACTAGTACTCGACGCTGACGAGATACAGGGCGCAAGCGGCAGCCGTGGGTCCGGCAGCACTGCGATTGCGGGCTTCCAGAATAGTGGGCACGTCGCTAATGTTGAGCGAACCTTTGCCGACGAGCAGAAAGGTTCCTACCAGATTCCGCACCATATGGTGCAGAAATCCGTCTCCCCGCACAGTGTAGACCAATTCCTCCCTCGTGCGAGCCCATAACGACGAGTGAATAGTACGGACGTTGGACACGCTACCAAAACGGGAGGCTTCGTCTTTTTCTTCTTCCGCTTCTTCCGCTGCTTCCGCAATCCGCGCGCTGCGGTCGGGATCGGACGCCGCAAAGGAAGTGAAATCGTGCTCGCCTACGACCTGATCGGACGAACGCATCAGAGCTTCTTCATCCATGGGATAGGGATCGTGGTAAACGTACCGCGCTAGAAACGGCGGACAAATGTCGGCGCGATAGATGCGATAACGATAGGTCTTGGCTTTGGCGGAGTGGCGCGCGTGAAAGTCGTCTGACACTACCACCGCCGAATCCACCCGCACCGACGCGGGCAAAATGTCATTTAATGCAATGATCAGATTGCGTTCCGGGATCGGGCTCTCCAATTGCACGGAAGCCACCTGCGCCAGCGCGTGGACTCCGGCGTCCGTGCGTCCCGATCCTTGCGGCAGGACATCTTCGCCGGTCAGCCGCTTCAGACAGTCGGCGAGCGTGCCCTGCACGGTTGCCAGCCCCGGCTGCACCTGCCATCCATGAAACTCGGAACCGTCGTACGCCAGCGTGATTTTCAGATTGCGGCCCACAGGCTCCTCAATATAGCGATTCCTTACTCAAGCTTTTCGATCTGTTAAGCAGTGTAAAGGTATGTAAAGCATCCACTTGTCGCGCTAGTGCGTCAGCTATACTAATTTCCTGCAACGTGAGGTTGAGATCAATTTCCATCCCCCTGCGACGTCAGCTTGAGACCGAATCGCCGCCAACTGTCCCGCCATCTACGTCAGGCGACAGAAAATCGCCGCAAAGGCAGGTAGAACTCTTGGCGTTCTTCTAGGAGAAGCAAAGAATGTTTGTTTCCAATTCGACTTCGAATCGTGCCGCATCGGTGCTAGCGTGTCTCTTCCCGCTGCTGTTGCTCTGGTTGCTGGCTATTTCCAGTTTTGCCCAGGATGCATCGCCGCAACAGAATACCGCGCCGGCACCGCAGAGCGCGTCCGACTCCAGTGCGGCACCGCAACAGGCCACGGCGCAGTCAACGGCAGCGTCCCAACAAACCGCGGCGCAGGAGTCGACGCTAACACCGTTGCCGCAGGCGCCGGAACCGCAGCGCAACGCCCATCCCTATTCGGAGCAGGACTACACTCGGGGACGCTGGCAGTGGCCCAATCCGTTCATCATCTATGCCCCGCGCGGGGTCGGGCCGCTGCGCGTGGCAAACTCGACGCGGGTGGATCAGATGATCCGCGACGGCAAGATGTATTTGTCGATCGATGACGCGGTAGCGCTGGCTTTGGAAAATAATCTCGACATCGGCATTCAGCGTTACAACCTGTCGATTGCCGACACCGACATTCTGCGCACTTCGTCGGGCGCAGTGGCGCTGGGCGTTAATGCCGGACTGCTCCAGGGCACGCCGGGCGGTACTACGGGCACGACCTCGGCCGGAGGCACCGGAACATCGACCACCGGCGCAACCGGCGGTGGTGTGGGTGGAACGACGATCGGTGTGGGCGGAGCCGGCGCCGGCGCGGCCGGTCTGGTCACCTCGACCCAGGGCGAAGGACCGCCGCTCGACAACTACGATCCGGTCATCACCGGAACGGTCTCGCTGGCTCACTCGATTACGCCGGAATCCAACACGGTCATCTCCGGTACCAACGAGTTATACGAGAACACCACGACGGCAAACTTCAACTACACCCAGGGATTTCCTACGGGCACGCTGCTGACCGTCGGCTTCGACAACACGCGCCTGTGGCAAAACTCCATCTACAACACCCTCAATCCCACGCTGACGCCGAGTTTTAACTTTCAGGTGCGGCAGCATCTGCTGCAGGGTTTCGGCTACGATCCCAACCTGCGCTATCTGCGCATCGCCCGCAATAACAAGCTGATTACGGAAATCACGTTTCGCGACCAACTGATCACCACGGTCTCGCAGATCGAGAACATTTACTGGGACCTGGTGAACGCCTACGAGAACGTCGAAGTACAACAGCGCGCGCTTGACCTGGCAGTGAAGACGCTCTCGGATAATCAAAAGCAGGTGGATCAGGGGACATTGGCGCCGCTCACCGTCGTGCAGTCGCAAAGTGCAGTCGCCACGGCCAAGCAAAACCTGATTGCGGCTCAGGTGAACCTTCAGCTGGAGCAGTTGCTGATGAAGAATGCGATCACGCGCAACATGGCCGATCCGATCCTGGCGGTCGCGCCGGTGATTCCCACCGACACCCTCAACACCACGTCGGAATATGAGATTGGTACGGTGGACGAGCTGATCGCGCAGGCCATGAAGGAACGGCCGGAGATCGCGACCGCCCGTCTGACGCTGACCAACAACGTCATCACCAAGAAATCGCTTCGCAATGAATTGTTGCCGACGCTCGATCTGTACGCCTTCTACGGCGCCACGGCGCTGGCAGGGCCTGGGAATAATTTATGCAACGACCCGACTCGCTGTGCCACGCCCGGATTCCCGACGAGCTACGCCGGCGCCTTCGGCAACTTGTTCAACGGCAGCGCTCCGGATAAGGGCGTGGGCGTGAATCTCAACATCCCGCTGCGCAACCGCCAAGTGCAGGCCGACCAGGTGCGCAACGATCTGGAATATCGCCAGGCGCAACTGGCCCTGCTTCAGACAGAGAACACGATTCAGCTGCAGGTGCGGCAGGCGCAGTTTGCCTTGACGCAAAACTGGGTCGCGTTGCAAGCGGCGATTTCGGCTCGCGATTACGCCGCCGAAGCCCTGGATGCGGAACAGAAGAAACTGGTCATGGGCGCGTCTACCAGCACGCTGGTGCTGCAGGCTTCGAGCAACTTGACGCAAGCCGAGTCCAACGTGCTTGCCGCAGCTACCAACTATGAGAAGTCCAAAGTGCAGCTCGATCTCTCAACCGCCGACACGCTGAGCAAGCTCGGCATCGACGTAATCGACGCCCAAGGGAGTCAGGTGAAACATGAGCCTAAGGTGCAAGGCGTAATTCCGGCGAGCGCGCCTAACGAACTGACCACGCCTCACCTTGTGCCGCTCGGTCCAGGAGGGGTTGGAACCGGCCCGACGATGGCCCCGCAGCAGCCGCAGCAACCGGCATCGCCGCCGCAACAATGAAGCTAACTCCTAACGGATGAACCGCGGCTTGAAGAGTGAGAGAATTGACGGTGGCATCTACAAGGTGGCTGCTGCTCTTGCGTCGTCTCGCACCGAATAGACCGCCATCGTACCTCACCCAAACAAGCAAAGCCTGGGTGGGGGCATGGCTTCCTTTGGTATGCAACCGCCGAGCTACTCACCGTCAATGGCTCGGATTACAGCCTGTGGCGCGGAGTTTGATTTATTTCATATAATGTTCGCTGCCGGACATCAAAGGTTCGCGCAAAGCCAACCGAGCGGTGAGAGCTGCATAGGAAACTGCTCACTGTTGTTTCCTGAATCGTCTCCAGTGCACCTCATCACGCTGCGAAAGAGCCACTCGCGAGAGGCGGATGATGGCAATGGAATGGTCGAGGCGGCAACCCTCAGGCCGTGCCCTTGTTATCACCAACCATGCCGGCGACGCGGGAAATATCCGGGAGTCCTTGCTGAGCGCTCAACCGCATCCGTTGCCGGTGGAGTGGGTCAACACGTTGTCCGAGGGTCTGGATCGGCTGAAACGGCTGAGCATTGAAGTTGTCATTCTGGATCTTTCCCTGCCGGACAGCCACGGGATCGAGACCTTAGACAAAGTATCGAGCTGCGCCCCGGGAGTCCCCATCCTGGTATTAAGCGACTCGGCCGCGGAAGAAGTCGCCAAAGAAGCGGTGCGCCGCGGCGCTCAAGATTACCTTCCCAAAGATCGTCTGGATGCCTACTCGCTTCCCCGCGCAGTTCAGACCGTGATGGCCGTAAAGCTCGCCGCCGAGATGCTGGGCGACAACCGGGAACGGGTAGAGGCCACGCTCAACTCAATTGGCGATGCCATACTTAGCACGGACGTCCAGGGAAGGATCACTTATCTGAATGCAGTCGCGGAAAGAATGATGGGTTGGACGCTCGCGGAAGCGTTGGGACGGCCCTTGGACGAAGTTTTCCGCATCGTCGACCGGGAAACTCGCGAGTCAGCCGCTAATCCTCTGGAGTTCGCGATTGAACAGGAACAGATGGTGGGGCTTACGGCGGACTGCCTGCTCATCCGGCGTGACGGATCGGAATTGACCATTGAGGATTCTGCCGCGCCCATCCGCGATCATGCTGGCCGGGTGGTGGGAGCCGTACTTGTCTTTCGCGATGTCGGTAGATCGCAGGCCCTGGCACATAAAATGTTCCACCTGGCGCTGCATGACTCTCTCACCGAATTGCCGAACCGCGTTCTGCTGAATGACCGGCTCATCCAGGCGGTCAGGATGGGAGAGCGCCACCACAAGAAACTTGCAGTGCTCTTTGTTGACCTGGATCACTTCAAAGCTATCAACGATTCGCTTGGTCACGCTGCCGGCGATGCCTTGCTTAAATCGGTAGCAAAGCGCATGCGTGAGACTTTGCGCGACATGGACACCGTCAGCCGCCACGGCGGAGACGAATTTGTAATCCTGCTGCCGGAGATTGAGGAGGCGAGCGACGCTGCCCTGGTGGCGGAGAAGATCCTTGTCAGTTTGGCAGCGCCTCACTTGATCGAGGGTCGCGAGCTGCACGTCAGCGCCAGCATCGGAATCAGCATCTACCCCGATCACGGCCACGCAGCGGAGCTGCTGGTGAACCGCGCCGACCTGGCCATGTACGAGGTCAAAAAAAGCGGCGGGCGCAACCGTCGGTTCTTTGAGTAGGGCAGCGGCCGAATCCTTGAGCAGCGGCAGATTGCGCGCCTTGCCCGCATCCTGCGCATCTACTAGCATGTAGAGTTCGTCCTACTGTGGGGTATTCATGGCAAGCAGCCGCAAGTCTAACGGGAAAGTCCTGTCCGAATCGCCGGTGACCGATCTGTTCGAGGCCGGGCGTCATCCTTCCGAGTCCGAGAAGCAATGGGCTGAGAAGACGCTCGCGCCAACGCTGGAGAAAAATCCCGAGAAGCCCATCGGCGCGTCCACGGGCATCAACCTCGACGAGCACGGCGACGCCCGATTTACCACGATTTCCGCCCTGCCCATTCGCCGCCTCTACACGCCCGCCGACCTTCCCGAGGACTGGAGTTACGACAGCTACCTCAACTATCCGGGCCAGCCGCCGTACACGCGCGGCATTCACGCTTCCGGCTATCGCGGCAAGATGTGGACCATGCGCCAGTTTTCCGGCTTCGCTTCGCCGGAGGAGACGAACCAGCGCTACAAGTATCTTTTGGCCCACGGCGGGCAAGGCCTGTCGGTCGCCTTCGATCTGCCCACGCTGATGGGCTACGACAGCGATCATCCCTTCAGCGAAGGCGAGGTCGGCAAGTGCGGCGTCGCCATCGATTCGCTGGAAGACATGGAAATTCTTTTCGACGGCATCGACTTGGAGAAGACGACCGTCTCGATGACCATCAACTCGCCCGCGTCGATCTTGTGGGCGATGTATCTCGCGGTCGCGGAAAAACAGGGCGCGGACTGGAAGAAAATTTCCGGCACCATTCAGAACGACATTCTGAAGGAATACATCGCGCAGAAGGAATACATCTATCCGCCGGCGCCATCGATGCGTCTGGTGATCGACACTTTCGAGTTCGGCTCGCTGTTCACGCCGCGCTTCAACACCATTTCCATCTCGGGCTACCACATTCGCGAAGCCGGCTCGACCGCGCTCCAGGAGCTGGCCTTCACCATCTACGACGGCGTCGAGTATGTCGAGTGGGCGCGTCGCCGCGGCCTCGATGTCGACGAGTTCGGCCCGCGCCTTAGCTTCTTCTTCAACGCCCATAACGATTTCTTCGAGGAGATCGCCAAGTATCGCGCCGCACGCAAAATCTGGTATCGGTTGATGAAGGACCGCTTCGGCGCGAAGAACGAGCGCACATGGCTGATGCGCTTCCATACGCAGACGGCGGGCGTCTCGCTGACCGCGCAGCAGCCGATGAACAACATCGCGCGCGTAGCCATCCAAGCGCTCGCCGGCGTGTTGGGTGGAACGCAGTCGCTGCATACAGACAGCTATGACGAGGCATTGGCGCTGCCAACCGAGGAGGCTGTGCGTATCGCGCTGCGCAGCCAGCAGATCATCGCTTACGAGTCAGGCGTGGCGCAGACCGTCGACCCGTTGGGCGGCTCATACTTCGTCGAGCGGCTCACGCTCGACATGGAGAACGGGGCGTTTGACTATTTCAATAAGCTCGACGCTATGGGTGGAATGGTCGCAGCCATCGAGAAGGGTTATCCGCAGAAGGAGATCGCCGAAGCCAGCTACCAGTTCCAGCGCGCTACCGAAGCGCGAGAGAAAATCACCGTCGGCGCAAATGAATTCGTCGTTGAAGAGCCTTCACCGCACATTCTCTACATCGGCGAGGAAGTCGCACAGGCGCAAAGCAAGAAGCTGAAAGCCCTGCGCGAGCGCCGCTCCAACGACGAAGTCCGCCGCCGTCTCGACGCGCTGAAGAACGCCGCAGCCCAAGAGCCGAAAGCCGGCGCCAACGGGCAGATCTCGCCCGCGAACACCATGCCGTTCATCGTGGAAGCGGTGAAGGCCTACGCAACGGTGGGCGAAATCTGTGAAGCGCTGCGCCAGGTGTATGGCGAGTACACAGAGACAGCATTTGCGTGAGGAGCGAGCCGTCAGCTCTCAGCCGTCAGCTCTCACTTAAGGGATAGTTGTGACTCGGTGAGCCCGAACGGTAAAGGCATATCGGAATTAGCGTGCACGTCTCCGCTGTTCGATGAGCGTTTCCACGGAGTCAAGCACCCGGTCGACAAAAATCTTCTTGGCGCGCGCCGCAAGGTCGGAGCTGGTCGCCGTTGGCAGGAACGATGCGGCCAATCGGGCGGTCGCGTTCGCGCAACTCCACTGTTTTGCCGGCTTGCAGCCACGCTTTGAGGCGACGGGCGTCGCGGAGTTGACGCATATTCACGGATGGCAATGGGGAAATGTGGCATACCGTCAATCTTTGTGCAGATGGCCAGCTCTACTCCACCGGCAGCAAAAACTGGAAGCTCTCACTGCCGAGGGGCACAGTCACTCGCACCACCCGGACTTTCTTGCCGTGGTTCGGCGCGGCCGCACTCTCCGACAACTTGCCCAGGGGAAAATAGAGAACACCTGCCACATTGGCTCGCGGCGGAACCGTATTAGCCAACAAGGCGCACTGTTCCACGAAGTCAGGCGAGTTTTGCCGCTGTAGTTGCGCCAGTACATCTGCACCCTGGCCCTCGCGTGTGCGAAGGCGGCATACCACGTCGCACTCCTCTGCATGGACCGGCTCCTCACCCGATTCCAAAGCCCCAGGAGTATCGGTGTAGAGAAGGTTATTTACCGCATCGCCGCCACTGTTGGCTCGCGCGGCCATTGCTCGCATCAGCTGCAGGAACTGAGGACTCGCCATCTCGCTGGTGATTGGAGCGTCACGTGAATCACTGCCTGCCATAGCATTCACACCGAAGCGGGCCATGTTGTACGATTTGCGCATTCTCCGTGCGAGTTCCGCGCCTGGGATTGCAGACACACCATGCCCGGCGATAACGTCTTCCACCAGGATGTCTTCCGGCTTCACCGTGACCGATCGCTGGCCGGCGTTATACACCCGCACTTTCACCGCGAGGAACTTGTGATTGATTACCGAATGGGCCGCGGCCACCACCGTGTGATCGGTTCTGCTGGCATACTGATACACAATTCCATCGACATAGAACGCTCCCGCCGTAGCTCCTGATGGCTGAGGAGCCGAGGCTTCGGCCTGGTTCTGGGCAAACAGAGAACAGCTGAACAATAAAGCACACAGTAAATAGCGCATGCAGCCTCCGATTCACGGAATCTGCATAGCAGATCGGCAAGTGCGCCGTGTGCCATTAAGGCCGTGATTCTCTCGCCTTTGCCAAAAGCATTCGAAAAGACGGTGCTCCCATGTGACGACAGGACGAAATTCCACAAAAAAGGGACCGTGCGCAAACGGGAATATGGGGAATTTTTGGCACATGAATGCCCGCCGTGCTGCCTCTGCTGGAGTGCTACACTGGCTCGTGGTAAAGGCAATGCAGAATCTGGGAGCCAATACTGAAAGCGATCCCACTTCTCCGGGAACGCTATATCTGGTGGGAACACCCATCGGCAATCTGGAAGACATTACGCTGCGCGCCCTGCGCACCTTGAAGGAAGTGGACCTGATCGCCTGCGAGGACACCCGGCAAACGGCCAAACTGCTGAATCACTACGGCATCGAGAAGCCCACGTTCAGCTATCACGAGCACAACGAACTGACCCGCGCGGCCGAAGTGGTGGTGCACCTGGAACGCGGGGATAACGTCGCCATCGTGAGCGATGCGGGCATGCCCGGTGTCAGCGACCCGGGATACCGGTTGGTGGCGCTGGCCATTCGTCACCATATCCGCGTGGTGCCGATTCCGGGCGCATCAGCCTTACTCTGTGCTCTGGTCGCGAGCGGCCTACCCACCGACTCCTTCCACTTCGGAGGCTTCCTGCCCGCCAAGGCAGGTGCCCGGCAAACAGCGCTGGAGGCTGTCCGCAATTCTCCGCGCACACAAATCTTTTACGAGGCTCCGCATCGCATTGTGGAGAGCATTCGCGATGTGGTGGACGTCCTCGGTCCAGAGCGTCATATAGTCATGGCACGCGAGGTCACCAAGCTGCATGAGGAATTCCTGCGCGGCCGCGCCGAGGAAGTTCTCGCGCAACTGGAAAAACGGACTGAGATAAGAGGCGAAATCACGCTGCTGATCGGCAAAGCAGAGGAGATGGCGCACGTGCCGACTTCCAGCAACACGGTCGCGAAGCGGGTCAAGGAACTGGTCGGCCTGGAAAAGCTCGAGGAAAAGGCAGCGCTGAAACAAGCAGCCAAGGAGTTTGGCCTCTCCAAGAGCGAGGCCTATCGTAAGTTGCAAAGAGCCAAGCTTTAGCAACTACGATTTGACAACCGAACAACGCTTAGAAACAATAACGGACAAGTGGGAAGTGGTTGGGCCGCAAAGACCTGTATCTGCTTGTTGGCCGAAGTCCCCAGCCCTGTCGCTCCAAGGACAAAACGGTATGGCCAGAATCCTTTGTGTGGACGACGAACCGAGTATCGTAACCCTGAAGTGTGCGATTCTTCAGGCGGCCGGGCATGAAGTAACTCCCTCAACCTCGGCCCATGATGCTATCGAAAAACTGGCGCAAAACAGCTACGACGCCGTCGTCACCGACTGGCGCCTGGGCGATGCGAACGGCCGCGCCATTGTCCAAGCCGCAAAGACGCACTCCACCATGCCGGTAGTGGTGGTTTCCGGGTATGTGGCCGAAGCTTTCCAAGCGGCCGAACCGCTCGCCGACCTCTATCTGGAGAAGCCCGTCAACCCCGAGGAACTCGTCACCATCGTCAATGAATTGCTGAAGACCAGCGACCACGCGGCGACATAGCCTGCGCCGGGAAGCTTACTGCATCGGCTGACCGTCAGTTAATGGAGTTGGAGGGCAAAGCGACTCTGACTCGCTGATTGCCCGAGCCGGCAGCAGCGGCAGCCACCCGGGAAGCCGGCGGATCGAGGGCAACCGAGGCGGTAGCCTGGGCCAGAATCCGGTGATGCACAACGAAAAGAGCCAGTTCCAGGCGGTCCGAGACCCCTATCTTGTCGAAGATATTGCGCAGAGCATTCTTGACGACCTGCTCGCTGGTGTACAGCTGGGCTGCAATCTCCCGGTTCTTATAGCCTTGCACGATGGCCGCGATGATTCGCAACTCTCTGTCTGAGAGCCGCTTGCGTACCCTCGCTCCCACCAGGTCTTCGTTGACCTCAACTTCGGCAGAGTTTGGACTCTGCAAGAATGATTGCCCTTGCGCCAGCCGCCTCACAGCTTCCACCACAATACTGCTGCTGGCCGAACGGTAGATTACACCCTGCACACCCATGCGCATGAAGTCGGAAGCGTCTTCGCGGTTATCGCAGATCACCAGGACGGCAATTTGCCGTCGCAGTGCAATCTCCTGAACCGCGGGAAGATAAGCCAGGAAGCCAGTCGATAAGATCACTACTGCTGGCCGCAGTTTCTCCAGAGCATTGAGTATCTGCTCGGGCGCAGCGGGTTGTCCAACGATTCGGAGGTCTTCTTCCACAGCCAAAAGCTTGGCAACGCCCGCACGAAAAATTGCCTGGTTGTCGGCGATGACCACGTTAACCATCATAGATATCGGAAGCTTTCCTATTTAGTTTTTATTGCTGTCAATTGCTTCCGTGCTTCAGTTCCAGACCTACTACACCTTAAGGCAAAGTATCAAGACCTTAGGTACTCACTGGCCAGTATCAAGACGGTTCTACACCACGGAAGGAGGAACACCAATAGCTCTTTAGTGTTGTCAACACCAGAAAATGTCCAATACTTAGCCGCAGATGGCCAAGCAAGTGGACAGTCGATCAGGTGCGGTGGGGAAAGGGCCTAAACTTCAGCGGCGGGTGAACATCCCAACCAATCCATAACCGCTGAGCAGTCCAAGAGCTAACCAGTTGCCACGAATGGCCAAATCCGCTTCCTCTTATAGCCTTCTATGTCGAGATGCTCGCGAACCGTCTCCCGCACCAGCTAAAGAGCATCAAGTATGGTTTACGAGATGGTTTCCCGGTTGAATCGGCCTCTCGTAATCCATCGTCCGCAGCCTGTATCATCGAATCTTGGCGACCGCTCTAACATCCAGCCGCATTGAGACTAGGCCTAACTGGGCTGAAGTTTCGCTGTCCGCATTGCGCCACAATTTTCGCGTGGTTCAGCAACATGTCGGCGCTGACGTCACTGTTTGCGCGGTGGTGAAGTGCAATGCTTACGGGCACGGGGTGGAAGAATGCGCGCCCGCGTTGGAACAGGCGGGCGCCAAGTGGTTTGGCGTCACTTCGACCGACGAAGGGGTTGTGCTGCGCCAATGCGGGGTTCAAGGCCGAATTCTGATCATGTGCGGCCTTTATCCCGGCGAGGAAGACGAAGCGATTCGGCATTCCCTGACCCCAGCCGTCTTTCGCTTGCAGCAGACCGAAGACCTAGCTCGCGCCGCCGCACGCCTAGGTTTGACGCAAAGAGTAGCCATCCATCTCAAGATCGATACCGGCATGGCGCGTCTGGGACTGCCGCTGTCGGAGTTGGAGTCATTTGCCGAAGGCGTGAAGCGCCTGCCGCAGATTGAACTGGAAGGTGTCTTCAGTCATCTCGCCTCGTCTGAAGTTTTGGATGATGTGGACACGGCACACCAGATTGAGCGCTATGAGGCGGCATTGCGCACGTTGGCAAATTATGGACTGCACCCCCCGCTGCGCCATCTGGCCAACAGCGGCGCAGTCGCTGCCCGGCCGAACACCTGGCACAATTTCGTGCGGCCAGGGCTCCTGTTGTACGGATATGAGTATGCACCGTCTCGCCATGATGGTTCGCCGGTAACTGATGTGGCGGCCCTGTCGCTCAAACCAGTGCTTTCCTGGAAGACGCACATTTTGGGACTGCGTGATGTGCCCGCTCGACAGCCGCTGGGTTACGGCGGCGCCTACGTAACACCCGCGCCCGCGCGCATTGCAGCCGTCTCGGTCGGCTACGGCGATGGATTGTCGCGCAAAGTTTCCGTCCGCAACGGACACGAGCCAGCCCTGTGCCACATTCATCCCTCGGTCGGTCACGGCGAGGTGCTAATTCGCGGACAACGTGCTCCGATCGTCGGCCGTGTCTCGATGGACTTGACGCTGATCGATGTGACGCGAATCGCTGGAGTCGCCATTGGTGATGAAGTGGTCCTGATCGGCCGCAGCGGCGAAGAGCAGATCACCGCCTGGGATTTAGCGCGCAGTTCCGATACCGTGGTCTACGAGACACTGTGCAATCTCTCCAAACGTGTTCCCCGCCGCCATGCGGAATAGCAGAACCTTCGGCGTGACAGACCATCCAGCCTGCGCTCGGATTACCTATGAGTTGGCTATTCTCGGAAGCTATCGTGTTACAGGCTCGAAACTCGCCGTCAATCGACTGCGAATGTTTTTTCCCTGCGACCCCCCACACGGTAGACTTGCCTTGAGACGCCCAATTCTGTTTCCTAGCTGTCACCTCCCGGAGCGGCAACGGTCACTGACAAGCCGCAGCCCGCGCGTGTGAAATGTTGATGGCGCTGTGGAAGTGAGGATTTCGCGCACGAAGGGGAGCCCTATATGTTTCGCGCTACCGGCAGATGCTCGGCTTTCTTCCCGATCTTATTTGTGTTGATTGCCATCGCAACCAATGTAGCTGTCGCGCAGGGAGGACAGCAGTTCAGCAATGCTTCCCCCTACATTGGCACGGCACGGGCTAAGGTGATCATGTCCATGGTGTTGGACCGCTCAGGTTCCATGACTACGGATGGCGGAGAAATGGCAATTCAGTCGGCCGTCCCGACCTTCATCGGTCTATTCAACAATTCTTTTGACGAAGTTGCCCTGCTTAGTTTCTCTTCCAACGCGCGGATAGACGTTCCCATCGGTCACAACTTCATCACGCCAATCGATAGTGCTGTCGCATCAATGCAGTTCGTCGGCGGCACTTTCGGCACGGGGGCAGGTAGCCAGCCCATTCTAAGCCCTACCGTAGGCGCCCCAATGTCTCTCGCGGATTTGCAAAACAACAGCGTTGTCATAAACCCAGGGCAGAAGGTATCCAAGGTTCTGGTGTACTTCACGGACGGCCTGATGAATACCGTGCAGGACAACTTTCATTGCGGGGGTAAAAACAATAATAATTTAACGCTTATCAATTACGGAGGGTATGACTCAGGCAACTATGTCGGGTTCCTTGATCCCACCTGCAGCCCGAACTCATCCAACGGCTGCACTAACGAGTCGGGCCATGAGAGCCAGTGGGGCACGTGCAATAACGGCTGCCCAAACGGCTTCCCCTACGACATCAATGGCGACATTTGCCTGAATGCTCAAGGAAACCCCGTCACCACATTTCTATCTCAGCAAACGGGACAACAAACACAGTTTGTCCGGGCCGATGTCACGGCTGAAAGCCAGTATCGTGCCATTTATACCGCCAACTCCATGCGTACCGAGAGCCCGATCCCCACGTACATCTACACGATTGGGCTGGGCGAAAGCGTATCTCCGGCTACGCAAGCTTTCCTGGCACAACTGGCAAACGACCCTCGCTATCCAACTTACATTCCAAGCCAACCAGCAGGAGAGTTTTTTTATATACCGAACTGTCCCTCGCCCACCTGCACAGCTGAGCTAAATGCGGCTTTCCAAGCCATTGCCTCAAAGCTTCTTCACCCGTAAGACGGTAACGTCTCTCCGCTGCGCAGTCGTTCCAGCATTATTTCTGTCTGCATTGGGCATTCGGTCTATACTTTCATTCGCTGTCGGAGAGGAGCACTAATGAAGAAATGTTTGATTGCATTATCGTGCTGCGTCATCGTGACTGCTATGCTCGCCTATGCGCAAAGTGGGGACGAAGGTTATCAGACGGCCACGGTTGTCTCGATCGAAAAAGTCGCGGTTAGCGCGCAGCATCCGGAAAATGGAGACCAGTACAAGATCTTCATGCGCATGGCGGGTACGGTCTACGGTTGCCGGGCTAACGCTCCCGCTGCAGTTTTCATCGACTGGAGTCCGGGCAAAGAATATCCTGCCAAGCTGAACGACAAGGTCTTGCTGGTGAAAGGTCCCGGTGGCCCGGTGGAACTGAACATTTTCAAGAAAACGCCAAAGTAGATTTTGCTGAATGGCAACTGACAACCGACAACTGCCTACCGATCCATCTCGTACGCCACCCGCATCCAGCGCCTGGCCTCGTCGTCGAAATCCTCGACGCTGGTAATTTCGATCCGGTGGGTGATGCGGTCTTTCTTGGCAAACCCTCCAGTATCAATCAGGCGCTTCGGCGTTTTCGTGTCCCGCAGGTCCAGCCCAAGATCGATGCGTGTCCGCGTTGTCGGCTTGATCTGCGCGATCACATGGTTGCGATAGATGGGGACCATGGTCCGGCAGGGAGAGATTCCAATATCATCGCCTAGCGTCTTGGAGTAGGCCAGGATCCCGTCATAGACCGGCCGCAGGTGTGCCTTTGGCCCGGCGTACATTTTGTCGACGAAATCTTCGGCGTGCCTCAGATACTCACCGGCATCCTCGAAGGCATCGCTCTTGCCCACCGACTTGCCGGCAATCCATGAAGCATAGTTAGTGCCCAGGCCGTGCTCCTTCCTCAGCCAGGCAGCGCGCTCTTTCTCTGCGACCGGGCCGTTCTTCTTGATGTGTCGCACCCACTCGTCGATCGAGCGCCCGGTTTTTTCCTTCATCCCAGCGATGACCGAGTGCGCCATTTGCAAGCTGGGATGCAGATCATACTTCCACTTCTTGTGAGGGCCTAGTATCGGCATGGTGTGCTCCTTCCTTATTGCCACAGAGGTATGGGTATTCCGACAACTGACTACTGACAACTGTTTCTTCACCCCAGCTTATAGAAGCTCAACGCCGCGTCTCCCTGTTCCAGGCGCCGGTATCGCACCAGCGCCCCAAAGCGCTCGTCGAGATCGAACTTCTTTTCATGCTCGGCAATAACCACGCTGGAGGGCTGCAGCAATCGCGATTGCGACAGATAGCCGAGGGTCTGTTCGTAGGAGCCGCGCATCCGGTACGGCGGATCGAGAAAGCAGTAATCGCAAACCACGCCCGTCGTCTCCAGCAGCGGCAGCGCCTTCGAAACCTCGCGCTCGTGCAGTTCGTAACCGGTCTCGATTCCGAGGGCGGAAAGATTTTCGCGCAGCAGCCGAGCATGTTTCTTCGCCGATTCCACGAAATATACCTCGCGCGCTCCGCGGCTAAGCGCTTCAACTCCGACGGCGCCGGTTCCAGCATACAGATCGAGCCAAACGCTGTCCGCGAGGCTCCTCGCCGCTACGAGGACATCGAACAAAGTTTCGCGCAGACGATCGCTGGTAGGACGCAGGTCGAGGCCCGGCAACGATCGCAGAGGTCGGCTGCGGTATTGTCCGGCAATCACGCGCATGAGACAGCATAACTGATAGCCGATGGCCGACGGCTGATAGGCTATAGAATGAAGCTGGAGGCAGTTCGCAGCAATGAGAAGCTGGTCGATCCCGGCGGGACGTTTGTTCGGAGTGGACATCCGCATCCACCTCACCTTCCTGTTCCTGCTGGTGTTTGTGTGGTTCACGCAATCGGTCGCGCTGGGCGCCGCCGGCGCGGTCCGCGGATTGGCGCTGGTTGCCATCATCTTTCTATGCGTGGTGCTGCATGAATTGGGGCACGCGCTGGTCGCCCGGCGCAGCGGCGTAGCTGTGCGCTCCATCATCCTGCTACCCATTGGCGGCGTAACGCTGATGGAAGACGCCGGCCAGCGTACAGCCGATCCTGCGCGCGACATCCGCATCTCTATCGCCGGCCCATTGGTGAACCTGGCCATCGCCGCGGTCTCAGGAGTAGTGATCTTTCTCTTTTTGCCGCAGGCCAATCTCTTGAGCCGGCCACTGGTCAATGCCAGCAACCTGCCGCGCGCGCTGTTTTGGGGCAACGTGTTCCTTGGCGCCTTCAACTTGCTGCCCGCCTATCCCATGGACGGCGGCCGCGTGCTGCGCGCGCTCTTTGCCGAGCGCATGGAGTACGTCCGCGCCACCCGCCTGGCCGTCACGGTCGGCCAGGGATTTGCCATGCTGTTCATCTTTCTCGGCGTGTGGAATACGTGGCTGATGCTCATCGGCTTCTTCCTCTTCGTAGGCGCACAACTTGAGGATCGCTCTGTTGTCTTCCAGTCGGTACTGGAAAGCGTCCGCATGGAAGACGTGATGCTGACCGGCTTCTCGACACTGTCGCCGGCCGATACGCTGGAGGACGCGTTGCACAAAGCCGTGCATACGCTTCAGGACGACTTCCCTGTCGTTCGCGGCAGCGATATGGTCGGCATCATCAGCAAGCAACGTATTGTGGAAGCGCTGCGCCGCAGCGGTAATGGCTATGTGCAGTCAGCTATGGTGCGGGCTTTCGACATTGCGCAGAGCACGGACTCGCTGGCTTCCGCGTTTCGCAAGCTTGGCCGGCAGGGGCTCAACATGATTCCCGTGGTCGATCAGCAACGGCTCGTGGGGATTGTCACCATGCAGAACCTGATGCACAGCATGACGCTGCTAGCGGAAACCAGAAGGCTAAGACGGCAGCAGGAGAGCGGATAAAAAAGGTCGAGCCGCGAAGCGGCGGCAACGCAGTTAGCCCGGGGCGTAGCCCCAGGTCGAGTGGAAAATGAGCCCCCGAGCCCCGGAGCGGCGACAACGGTCTCTGCAGTCGTCCTCCTTCCTACCAGGTATCAGGCCGCCGAGCTCGCCATACTCCGGATTGCCAGCGACACCATCAACCGCGTTATGCCCGAGATGAAGATGCTGATGCCGAACAGAGTCCCGACTACCCACTCAGAGTTGATCGGCCAGTGCTTCCAAATAAGCGCACCGAGCAGGATGGTGATAATGCCATCGAAGAGCACCCATCCCCAACCATTGTGCGGCCGCATCCTGAACGCCAGCACCAGAGCGAAGATGCCATAGACGAGAAGAAAACAGGCCAGGAGCAAGGTCAACGCCAGCAATGACCCTACGGGATGCATTATCAGGTAAACACCCGCGATGATATAGATGATCCCAAGAATGATCTCCAGCGCAACGTGCGTGCCGCCGTGGGTGCGAAAAGCGTACATGATTTGGGCGAAGCCGTTAAAGATGGCGGACCATCCTACAATCAGGGCGATGAACAGCCCAGAAACGCCGGGTTCAACCATCGCGATGAGACCAGCCACGATCATCAGGATACCCAGCGCAATGGACCAGCCAGAGGCCTTCTTCATACCGCTAAGAACTGCTTCAGCCATAATTCCTCCATTTGTGTTTGGGCGCAGGCGGACACAAACTGCCGGCGCTGAAGCTGAACCGCAACAACGCAACAAAACCTTGGGACCAATTCTGATCGAAGAGCCGAAAACATTGTGCGCGAGCTGCGAGCGATATTCAACCGTTTAATCGCTCGGGAACCGGCTCGATTATGTCGAAAAGCCGCATATCGACGGCAACCTTGTCACCGTGGCGAGCTTTTTTCTTGGCGAAGTTCGCGGCCGCATCCGCCATGAAGGCATTGGCAAAACGAGCTCCCCATACTACGTCGTCAGAAATATAAGAGGTGCGCGTCTGGACGATGGTGGAAAAAGTTTCGTCGAACGCCTTTAACAGCACCAGGATCTCCGCGTTGGCCTTACGCAACGATTCCGGGCTCTCACCGCGCAAAGGACTATGTTCGTCGACGGGATGCACCACCGTCCAGGTCAAGGGAAGGAACACCACGCCGTCGCGTTCCAGCGTCAATGGATAGTAGCGCCGGGTATGCGCGCCATCCACCTGCTCAAAGCGGCTGAAGACGACCTTGGCGGTGATTTCGATCAGTTCATTGGAGCGGGCGTTAGCCACGCGAAATTCCAGTGCATTGATGCCCTGGTATGGGGCAACGACTGCATGGCTGCTGAACACAATGTTCGCCGTGGGACGGGAAAAACGAGCAAATACCAGTCCGGTTGCGATGGCAAAGCCCATCAAGCCGGCAAGCGCCTCGACGGTAACGACCACGTTGGCGCCGATGCCGATGGGGACGACGTTCCCGTATCCGATGGTGGAGATGGTCTCCACACTGAAAAAGAACGCGCGCAGAAAGGGAGGCAGGTCCATCCCGGGCGCAGTGGTGATCAGAGACTTAGGGCCGCACGCCAAATAAGCAAGCGCGAAAATCGCGTTCGCCAGAAGGTAGGCGCCAATGCCCAGAAGGGCGAATCGTCCCCAAGGCATGGTGAGCAAGGCATGATAGAGATTCAGCGAAGCCCGGACGCCCAGACCGCGGCGTTCCACGTTGAAACTGCCGTCGCGATTCAGCAGCCGCTGATGGCTCTCGCGTGAGACGACCGCACCAAAGCCGAGATCGCGCAGGTCCTGCTCGTTGATGGGTTGTGGCCGGGAAACCATGGGTGTTCGATGCCGGCGCTCAGGCGCCGTTGCAGAAGTATACCGGGCCGCTGGACTTGGTAGGGATTCTAAGGGGCGGCTCTTCCCTGTCGCCAGCCAACCGAATACCCAAGACTGAATCGACGTTGCACATCTGCAAAATCAATAATAGGCTGTTACACCGCCAGCAGTCCGCTTGCAAGAGGTAAGCCACCAATGATGATGAACGTCTTCATTATTATCGCCTGCGTCAGTGCAGCCGTGCTCTTTCTGTTCCTCGTGACGCGGACCACTACCGTGCCCTCCCGCAAGGAGTCGAACGACTTCACGGGCGCCGTCGTCGCGGTCATCGGCACCACCTATGCGGTGATTCTGGCCTTTACTCTGGCGGGCGTATGGAACATGTTTCAGCAGGCACAGGCCAATGAAGAGCAGGAAGCTAACTCGCTGGTGAATGTTTTCCGCATCGCCAGCCAGTTACAGGATACGAATGCACGGGCGATCCAGCAGCTGTGTGCGCGCTATGCCGACAACGCACTGAACCGCGAGTGGCCCGCGATGTTGAACCGCGAGATGCCGCCGGAAGGCGGCGAGATGATCGACCAGTTCTGGACCCTTGCCGGACAGGCCCAGGCGCACGCTCAGCCCGACGCGATTGCGGCCTATCAACTGATGGAGGAGCTACGGGGATTGACGCAGTACCGTCGCATTCGGGCCACCCAGAACCGCGAAACCCTGCCCTTCATCCTGTGGGCTGTGCTGATTATAGGCGGTATCATCACCGTGGTTTCTTCCTGTTTCTTTGGCGTGGCGAACTTCCGCATTCACTTGCTGCAGGTGTTTATGCTGAGCTTCCTGATCTCGTTAGTGCTGGTGGCGATCGCAAACATTGACCGCCCCTACCAGGGACCGGTAAGAGTAACTCCTGAAGGCTTTCGCAACGCGATTCGTACGCTGGACCGGCAGCTCAGTCCGTAAAACTATGAAGCCTGTCGTGCGGATAAAGCGGCTGGCGAAAACCCTTTACGCCGATTGCCGACGCGACTGGTGCCGGCTGACGATGAGCACTTGGCAGTGTTGCTGGTCGAACTCGACCTGTTTCGTCACGGCGCATTGGGAGCACAGCCAGACGACCTTCTGTTTGACGTGAGGCGGAAGGCCCCAAGCTTCAGGATGCGACGCTGGCAGAGTGTAAATTCTGCCAGTGCCGAGTCGCTTGAATTCGGTTTGGCAATCCGGATTGGCGCACGTTCCCAGCCCAGGAGTCCGCATAGACAATTAGGATGCAGCCGCCTGCCTAAAGGTACAGTTTGCGAGAGATTAACCGCGGTGTTGTTCCAAAAGCATGCTCAATCAGAACTACGGGATGAAATCGGCACGAACGGTAAGCCATGCGGGCAAATGGCGCGCCACCACGCCAATGCTACGATTGAGGGGCCAAAATCGGCATCCAATCCTAGGCGGACTGCGGAGGATGAATGGAACGACACTGCCTGCCAGGAAAACCGTTCCCTTTGGGCGCCACCTGGGACGGAACTGGAGTTAACTTTTCCCTGTATTCGGAAAACGCCAACAAAGTTGAGCTGTGTCTCTTCGACAATCGTGGCCGGCGAGAGATCGAGCGCATTCAACTGGCCGAGCAAACTGCATTTGTCTGGCACGGCTACATTCCGGGCTTGCAACCGGGGCAGCTCTACGGGTATCGCGTCCATGGACCATGGGAGCCCGCTCGCGGCTTGCGCTTCAACCCCGCCAAGCTGCTCATCGATCCCTACGCCAAGGCAATCGCCGGACGCGTTGACGGGGCGAAGCCGATATATCCTTACCGGTTTGGTGGCGAGAATGCCGACCTGAACATCGACCGCCGCGACAGCGCCAGCGGTATGCCCAAGAGCGTAGTCGTGAACCCGTACTTCGATTGGGAACATGACCGCTCGCCTCGCACGCCGCTCAGCAACTCCATCATCTACGAGATGCACGTTCGCGGCTTCAGCAAACTGAATGAGCATATCCGCCAGGACCTGCGCGGAACCTATGCCGGCTTAGCCTCGCCTCCGGCGCTGCGATACCTCAAGCAGCTTGGCATCACTGCCGTTGAGCTGATGCCCGTCCACCAGTTTATTCACGACAAGGCCCTGGTAGACCGGGGACTGCGCAATTACTGGGGTTACAACACTCTCAACTATTTCAGCCCGGAGTCCGTATATTCCTGCTCCGGCGATATGGGCGCGCAGGTCGCCGAATTCAAGGCGATGGTAAAGGCCCTGCATCGCGAGGGCATCGAAGTCATCCTCGACGTGGTCTATAACCACACGGCCGAAGGCAATCAGCTTGGCCCCATGCTCAGCTTTCGCGGTATCGATAACCCCACGTGTTACAAGCTGGTCCCCGACAACCCGCGCTACTACATGGACTACACCGGGACTGGAAACAGCTTAAATGTGCGCCATCCCCAGGTGCTGAAACTCATCATGGACAGCTTGCGCTATTGGGTGCTGGAAATGCACGTGGACGGTTTCCGTTTCGATTTGGCAGCTGCACTGGCGCGCGAACTGCACGATGTCGACCGTCTGGCGGCGTTCTTCGACATCATTCACCAGGATCCAGTTGTCTCTCAGGTCAAGCTGATCGCCGAGCCATGGGACGTAGGCAGCGGCGGCTATCAGGTTGGCAACTTCCCTGTCTTGTGGGCGGAGTGGAATGGCAAATACCGCGACACGGTGCGACGCTATTGGAAAGGTGACGAAGGACAGCTCTCCGACCTTGGTTACCGGCTGACTGGCAGCAGCGATCTCTACCAGCACGACGGTCGCCGGCCATACGCCAGCATCAACTTTGACACCGCGCACGACGGCTTCACGCTGGAAGACCTGGTCAGCTACAACGACAAGCACAACGAAGCCAACGGCGAAAACAATCAGGACGGCGCCAATGACAACCACTCGTGGAATATGGGCGTCGAAGGCCCCACCAACGATCCGGAGATCCTTGCCGCGCGCGAGCGCCAGAAGCGCAATCTGTTAGCCACGCTGTTCCTCTCGCAAGGCGTTCCCATGTTGTGCGGCGGCGATGAGATTGGGCGCACGCAGCGCGGCAACAACAATGCCTATTGTCAGGACAGCGAAATCAGTTGGTATGACTGGAATCTGAACGAGCGCCAAACCAGGCTGCTGGAATTTACTCGCCAACTCATCCAGTTCCGTAAAGCTCACCCCAACCTGCGGCGACGGAAGTTCTTTCAGGACCGCGATGTTTATCATCCTGCATCGAAGAACATCGCCTGGTACCGGACCGACGGTCAGGAGATGACGCAGGAACAGTGGAACACGGGCTGGATGCGCAGCCTGGCGGTCATGTTCAATGGCCAGACCCTGGGCGAGACCGACGAGACGGGTGAGCCCCTGGTGGATGACTCGTTCCTCATCCTGCTGAACTCCTATGGCGAAAACGTGACCTACACTTTGCCAGCATCGCCGCAAGGCCGTGGCTGGAAGCTGCTGATGAACACTCATGATCTGGAAAGACCATTTGACGAGCGGCTTATGGACCAGGCCTTGGATGTGGCTGGCCGCTCGGTTGTCCTGCTGCGCGAGCTCGCTCCTGAGGAAGTGAACCAACCTGAGTCGCAGATGGAAGAACTTTCAGAGCTGGTGGGGGCCACGGAGGGCGCAACCGAAGCGGAAGCCGATGCGCCCGTGGCGGAACCGATCCTGGCGGAATAGGGACTTTCTGCGTTTATTGCAACAAGCCAACCTTCAGGATCGGCGTTGTGGCGGAAGGATTCAGCGCCATCATTAAAGCGCCGCTGCCACTGAGGTTCAGCTGGTCGGTAACGACGTTGCCCCAGATCAGCGTTCCAGTGGTCGTTCCCCCCGGGACATCGAAGATGGTCGCATAGCTGGTCGAGTGAAAATACAGCGTTCCGGTATAGGCCAGGGTTCCCGAGCCTTCCAGCTTCGGTGAGGCGGTGTCGGCGTGGTCCATAAACATCAGCAGGCCACGTATCGTGCCCAGCGCATCGGTAGTGTCCCCCGCGCTGTCGTAGTAGGAGCCTAGTGTGGTGCACTGGGCAAGCATGATGTTGGTATCGAGCGCGCTGGGCAGGTTGAGATAGCTAGGAGGCGTACTGCCATTGCAGGTCAGATCGGTGGCTGGGGTCTTGTCGACCCTCGGAGAGTCGGGAGCTCCCGATGCTCCGCTGATTACCGGCCTCGCTGTTCCGTGAAAGTAAAACATGACTCCATCAGTCTGGTGCCAAGTCCAGGGACCTCCGCCGCCATTGCCGTTGGCCCCGGCAGTCTGGGTCACAGAACTGCAATTGCCGGTAGTGGGCGTGGTGTTGATAACTCCTTGGGAATTGGCGCATGGCTTAGCCATGCGGATGGTATCGCTATCGCCAATCGACAGGTCTCCATCCATGTAGTAAACACCCGGCAAGAAAACAACAACATCATTAGCGCTCTGACTAATCCCGCTAGGGTAGTAACCGGGGGCATATTCAATACAGCCGCGGCATTTATCGTTTCCGGAAAGGCTACAGGTAGGACTCCAGCTATAGTAGTTGGTCGGTGCGGTATCGGGGCATCCGTCAATCTCGGGCGCCGTCACCGTGAAATACGCATTCGACGATTTAGTCAGTGGCGTGACACTCTTCATCCCGGCCGCAGCGGCACGGCGGCATAGGGATCGGGAACGGGGCTGGCAGGCCAGTCCCAATGGCCGGTCGTTCCTCCGTTAAAGCCCGCTGTTAACCCAGTGTTGCCATTGGTTCCGTAGCATCCGGTAGAAGGACCCGGAGCCGTGTGCGGACCGCCATAGGTGCCCACGTCAGAACCTGTAAAGTTCGGACCGCCGCTGCTGGTATCGATGACACCGCTGGAGCCGCATGAGACCGCAGTCGCACTGCTGGAGTTTACGACGATGCTGCGCGGCGGGCCGCCCACGATGGTCAGCGATGCGCCTCCGGAGTAAGACAGCGATCCCGACATGGTGGGATGCAAGACCATGATGGGAGCGCCTTGCATGATCGATGTCAGTCCGCAGGTGGAGCTGGCTGCAACCAGTTGCGTCTGGCTGGCTGTCAGCAGGGTGCTGAAGTAAGTCTTCACCGGCAACGAGACCGAGACCTGTAGAAAAGGATAAGCGGCAATTGAGGAAGGCGGGGCGGTCACGCCCGCGACCGAACCAGGGAATGTCCAGGATACCGTCGCGGCCCCATTACTATACCCGTTAAATCCGTTCTTACTCGCGTACCAACACATAGTTGGACCATTGGAACCATAGGCATTGCAGTTCCCAGCAGTACCGATGGCGAAACCCATGTTAGGTAGCGTCGCCCCACCGGCAATCTGATAGAGATCCATTGCGCCGGCCTGACAAGCGGCATCAGCCGCGGTTTGCATCTGCTGACGCTGAAACCAGATGTTGGTGTAGTCTACGGCGAACGCCAACACCGCCAGCAGGAACACGCTCAACATCAGGACAACGAGAATGCTCGCCTGCCCAGCTTCATGGCGAAAGCGATTCGCCTGGACCACGCCTTGAATCTCACCTGATGTCATGGCCTATACCTCGTCAAAACACAATCCGCCCTTCAGCGGTGATCTGCATAGTTGGAGCATTAAATCCAGGCACACTCAGATAAGGCACGTAGGGGTAGTTAATAGTCACGATCACGCGACTGGACGGTGTGGACGTGCCATCGGGCCAGCTAGCCTGAATAATTCGTGACAATGAAGACGCGGAAGCTCTCTTCTGCTACAAACATGGTGTCAAGTCAGTGTTTAAAGCAAAAAGAAAGGCTTCCGCGTGTCCGACGATAGCACAACACAG
>JBEKXQ010000025.1:0-82710 GCA_049511915.1 Candidatus Korobacteraceae bacterium | reverse complement strand
TTACGCGCCCAAACCAGCAGAAATTAGATTGCGCCAGAATGCCGTATAAACGATGTTCTCGAATTTCGAGACATTTCTGGTCGCCCGATTTAAGCGACCAAAAAGAGTTTTTCAACAGCCACGCCTGATTACAACAACTATGCTTTTCTGATGGAAAGCAGCGGGTGTAGAGTGCTCTTAGGAAGAACGCCAACCGTCAACGGTCACGTCTGTAAAGGAGACCAGCATGACGAGCCCGACAAACCATCGCTCGTTTACTGTCGGCGGCACAATCAGGCCAGCGGCTTTCGCCTTCCTGCTGGCTCTTGCGTTGAGTGTCACGACGAGCCAGGTCACGCAGGCCCAGACGTTCAGCGTCGTCCATAACTTCACCGGCGGGCAAGACGGAGCAACTCCCTGGGTCGGGTTGACGATGGATGAAGCCGGAAATTTCTACGGCGACGCCAGTGCTGGCGGCAGCAGCGATTTCGGTGTCGTTTTCAAATTGACGCAGAAGAACGCCAGCTGGATTTTCACCCCCTTGTACAGCTTTCAGGGAGGTAACGACGGGTCTGACCCGCAAGCCAGGGTAATAATCGGACCCGACGGAAGCCTGTATGGCACGACCACCTCAGGCGGGACTGGCTGCAACGGGTGCGGCACAATTTTCAACCTCAGACCTCAGCCCTCCGCCTGTTCACACGCGATCTGCGCCTGGAATAAAACCGTGCTTTACAGCTTCAGCCGTGGCGATGGGTTTGTTCCCTCGGGCGACATCATTTTTGATCAGGCGGGTGCTATCTACGGCACAACCAGTCAGGGCGGCGCTTATGGGTGGGGTGCCGTTTACAAGCTAACGCCCTCCGGCGGCAGTTGGACCGAAAGCGTCCTGTACAACTTCACTGGTGGCAATGACGGGGCAAACCCGCTTGGCGGGGTAATCTTCGACCAATCAGGACGTCTTCACGGCACTGCTTACAGCGGCGGTTTAGGCGGTGGCGTGATCTTTCAACTCACTCCGGTGGGATCGGGCTGGAGTGACGATACTCTATACACTTTTCAAAGTAGAAGTGATGGAGGAGGACTGTGGGGCGGTCTGATCACCGATAAACTAGGCAATCTGTATGGGGCTACTCTGGTCTTCGGTTCGGGCGGCGGCGGCACCGTTTATGAGCTGACACCGGTGGGCAGGTCAGGCTGGGAGTTCACCGTGCTGAACAGCTTTACCGGTTCCACGGGGCCGCTGAATAGCAACCTAGTCATGGACGCGGCCGGCAATCTCTATGGCACCACCTACAATGACGGCGCTCATAACCTCGGATCGGTTTTCAAGCTGACCCCGTCAGGCGGCGGTTGGACCTATACCGACCTCCACGATTTTACCGGCGGCAGCGACGGTGGAAAGCCGCAAAGCAACGTCACATTCGACGCGAATGGAAATCTTTACGGAACGGCATCTGAAGGTGGCACAGGCTCACAATGTAACGGGGGCTGCGGCGTTGTCTGGGAGATCACGCCATAGACGAGGCTTTTCGGGCGGACCATCTATTCGTAGCTGTTGTGATATCGCAATTACGCAAGCAGCCGGACACAGAATCACTCTGGAGATGCACCTCAAGATGGAAACGTCTGACTCTAACGATCCTGTGACGTTGTATTTACGTGAGGCCGCCAGCGTTCAGCCTCTAACGACGGCGGAAGAGGCCGAGATATTTCGGCGGCTTGGTACCACAGACGAGTGGCACGGCGACACCGAGGATGCCGCTCGAAGAGTCATTGAATCGTATCTCCGCCTTGTTGTGTCTATCGCAGAACGCCACGCAGCATCGTCCGGCGTTTCCGTGCTGGATTTGATTCAGGAGGGCAATATCGGCTTGTTGAACGCCGCAAAAACATTCGCCAAGAACCCCAGTGGCGTGTTCTCTGAGTTTGCCTCAGTGTGCATAGAAGACGCGATTTCACAGGCTGCAGCGGAGTCGAAGTAACGCCATCCTTCAGCACGAGCGGGATAGCTGTCGATAAATCGCCATTTCACAACCGTCGTAAGTCGAAACTTTGCCGTCCTGCAAAACGTAGTGCTAGCATCTCCTCACCCCGAGACCGGGAGGGCGTATGCCGCTCACCATGATCGACGACTCGTAACGCAAAGCTGCCAAGGCAGCGGGATGGTCCTATCTGGCGACGTTCGTTATCGTCGTGTACGTCAACTTCGCCATTCAGGACCGGCTGATCGTCAGCAACGCCGCTGAAACCGCTCGCAACATCCTGGCGCACGAGCGGCTCTTTCGTCTCGGTATCGCGGGCGATATCGTTTATTGCGTTGGCCTGGTCGTCCTTCTCACAGCGCTGTACGTGATTCTCAAGCCGGTCGGCCAGGGCCTCGCGTTACTCGCGGCGTTCTGGAGACTCGTTTGGGCGCTGATGTGGCTCGCGGTGACGCTCAAGCTGTTCGAGGCCCTGCGGCTGCTCGGCGGTGCCGACTACTTGCGCGCGTTAGAACCGGAGCGATTGCAGACCTTGGCGAGACTCGATCTGGGCAGCGGCTACGATTATTACTACGTCGGCCTGCTGTTTAATGCATTGGCGTCCACCGTCTGTGGTTATCTGTGGTTCAAGTCCCGCTATATCCCTCGCTGGCTGGCTGCCTTCGGCGTCATTTCGTCGGCGTGGTGCGTGGCGTGTACAGCGGTCTTCTACGTCTTTCCGAACTTCGACAGCATCGTGAACCTCTGGTGGTTCGACACGCCGATGGCCATCTTCGATATCGTGTTGAGTTTCTTGCTGCTGATTAGGGGATTGCGGCCATCAGGATAGCCGAGCCCGAGGCCGCTCATGGATCGGACAAAACAAACGATGAACGGTTGCTGTTGATCGCGGCGCAAGCCCTGACGGCGGTCTAGTGCAAGCCACCGACGGGAACTTCTACGGGACAACCCAAGCGGGCGGGGTCTACGGGGGTGGCACGGTCTTTCGCGTGGGCCTAGTTCGCATGGGACAACGATAAGCGCGGCTGGTGTCGTCAGTTCTGGTGTCAGTTGGCTTTTTCTGTTGCAGCCTCAGTCTCGCACAACCTCTCCACGGCTGCCAACTGACGCTCTGGAGCAAGGTGAGCATAGAGGCACGTCATCTGAATCGTCTTGTGTCCCATCAACTGTTGCACAGTCCGCAAATCAAATCCAGCCATCACGAGACGCCTGGCAAAAGCGTGCCGCAGACAATGCCAAGTGAAGTCGGCGATCCCAGCTTCCTCGATGGCTGGCGCGAACCAGTGACGGGAACTGATCAGACGTATGCCTTCCGGGCGCCGGGGCTTCTGCGGGATATGGCGGCGCGGTCTTACGGAGCGAAGTAGCCGGAGATGTCGAGGATCAGTTGTGTCAGAGCATCGGCGAAGGCGTCGATGGAACCGTTCGTCGTCGGCACAATGGCCATGTTCGACGTGATGAAGCCGTCCTCGGCATTCAGCGTCGACACCGTAGGCTGCTTCTCGCCGTCAGGCCACAAGGTCAGGTAAAGCATCGGACCAGGCGGCACCACCGTAGCGTTGAAGATATACGCGCTTGCGGTACTGGCTGGCGCGCACGCGCTGCCCTCAACATTCACAGTTTTCTCGCCCATGAAGGGCGGACCGTTGTTCTGGCGCGTGTCCAGTACACGGCAAGGCGCCTGGGGATACATGGACAGCCCGCCTGTTCCCGCCGGCGCGAAGTAGCCATTGACGTCAACTAACAGGTTGGTGCTGTTGCTGTGGGCGTAGAACGCGGTGGCGCTCTCGCTGCCTGCCGGCACGATGGCAGCATTGGCTACGATCGTACCGGTGTTGTCGTTAAGGGTGGAAACGGTGGGTTGCGGCTCGCCTTTGGGCCACACCGTCAAGTAATCCAATCCTCCAGCGGATGGAAGAACCGTGACATTGAACGAATAGGCCGTCGCGCTGCTGGGAACGTTGCAATTTCCCGGAATCGTATAGTCACGTTCCACTCCCGCCTTCAGCATTCCTCCATCGCCGTTACGGGTGTCCACAATGCGGCACGGCGTCAGCGGATAAAACTGATAGGTTCCGGATGCAGCAGGCGCGAAGTAGGCATCGATGTCGAGAAGGACGTTGGTCGTATCGGTGACGTACACGCTGACTGCGCCGCTGACGCCTGCCGGTACGATAGCCGCGTTAGCCTTGACCCGGCCATCCGGCGAGTTCAGCGTAGAAACCACGGGCTGTCTCTCCGCCGTGGGCCAGATGGTCAAGTAGCCCAAGGTAGTAATTGGCACCACTGTGACGTTCAGAGAATAGGCAGCAGCCGTCGCGGGAATGTTGCAGCCACCAAGTCCGGGAAGGGTGAAATTCCGTGATGAGCCACCCTGAATCGGGCCGCCGTTTGAGCGAGTGTCCACCAAACGGCAGGGAGTGACGTTGACCAGTTGCAGTTTGGTATTGCCGCCGATGACCGATACCGTCCCATCCAGAAAATTCGGAACATAGACCGTATGCGTGGAGGAGTTCACCGCGAGTGCATCAGGTTCATCCCCGACAGCGATTGGGAGGGTGGAATTGGTTGCCCCGTCGATTACGGTCACCGTCCCCGGGCTCTTGCAATTGGGATCGTTGCCGCAGGTATTCGCCATGTAGATCTTGTTGGCGGCCGTATCGATATCCAGATAATAGGGGTGGTAGCCAACATTAACAGTCGTAGTGCTGTAGTTGTTGTTGGCATTAATGACGGTCGCGCTCCCCGGAGTATTGCACGACAGGTTGCCACAGTTGTTCGCCACATAGATCTGATTGGTCGTCGGGTTAACCGCGATGTCTTCGGGATAAGCCCCAACATTGACCGTTGTCGTGTTATTGGTGGCACCGTCAATCACAGTCACCGTTCCCAGGCTGGCGCAATCAAGATCGTTACCGCAGTCATTGGAAACGTAGATCTTGTTGGTTGCCGAGTTCAGGGCGAGGTGATAAGGATAAACGCCGACGTTGACACTTTGAGTGCTGTTGTTAGTCCCGTTGATCGCTGTGACCGTCCCGGCGCTGAAGCATGTGGGGAAGGTGTTGCACCAGGCATTCGCCACGTATATGTAGTTGGTCGTCGAGTTTACTGCCACGGCGTCAGGGCCGACATCCACGTTGACTGTCGACGGGGTGTAGTTGTTGTTAGCGTCAATCACGGTTACCGTCCCGGTGCTGCCACAGTTGGGATCGTTGCCGCAAAAATTGGCCACGTAGATCTTATTGGTCGTCGGGTTGACCGCCAACGCATACGGATAATATCCGACCGTAACCGTGGTAATGATGTTATTGGTGGCTCCGTCGATCACGGTTACCGTCCCAAGGCTGAAGCAGTTGACGTCATTACCGCAGTAATTAGCCACGTAGATCTTATTGGTCGTCGGGTTGACGGCCACGGCATATGGCTAATCTCCCACGGTCACACTTGCCGTTTTGTTGGTGGCGCCGTTGATTACGGTAACCGTTCCTGGCCCGGGGCACGGCCGGTTACCGCAGTTGAAATTTGCGACATAAGGTATTGTTAGTCGTAGCGTTCACCGCCGCGCTAAATGTATCGGTGCCCGCGGGGAGGGTGGCCGTAACCACTTGCGCGTGGGAGGGGAGCGAGGCTGTTACAAGACTAATGGCGAGAACCAACATCCGGATGTGGCGCGAGCTCTGCATTGTGTCCCTTTCACGGTACCGAAATTTTGCCGACATGGTCGCACCCGACTGCGACCGTAGCTGCGCCTTCCCTCGGGCTTAGCTCACAAAAACCTATAAGGTGGAATTCGCTTGGGCGTTGGACGAGTATACCTCCTTCTGTCCCTGACCGAGCCATAATCGATGCATTTCCGACCACGCGAGGGCCGGAAGAACTCCCCGCTGCCTTCCGCACGGGAGGCAACATACCGCCGTTGTTGATTGACCAGCGAATAATCCCTAAGATTAAGCGACCACTAAGGTCACAAACCCTAATGATCGACAAGGTGATCTCCCACTACCGCATCGTCGAGGAAATCGGCGGCGGCGGAATGGGCGTGGTGTACAAAGCCGAGGACGCCCGCCTGGGCCGTTTTGTCGCGCTTAAGTTTCTTCCCGATGAAGTCGCTCGCGATCCTCAGGCGCTCGAACGCTTCCGCCGCGAGGCCCGCGCCGCCTCGGCGCTGAACCATCCCAACATCTGCACCATTTACGACATTGGCGAGCAGGACGGCCGTGTCTTTATGGTCATGGAGTTCCTCGATGGCACAACTCTGAAGCACCACATCGCAGGGCAGCCGCTGGAGATGGATGACCTACTCCGCATCGCCATCGACATAGCTGATGCGCTGGACGCCGCGCACAGCGAGGGCATACTACACCGTGACATCAAGCCGGCCAACATCTTTGTCACCAAGCGAGGTCACGCCAAGATCCTCGATTTCGGCCTGGCAAAAGTCACTTCAATGAGCGGTTCGTCGAGCAAGCACACGTCGGCCACAGAGCTCTCTGCAACCATAACCCTCGAACCACATCTCACCAGCCCCGGATTTGCTGTCGGCACGGTGGCGTATATGTCGCCGGAACAAGTCCGGACCAGAGAACTCGACTGCCGCAGCGACTTGTTCTCTTTCGGAGTGGTCCTGTACGAAATGGCTACCGGTGTTCAACCGTTCCGGGGAGAAAGTTCAGGAGTCATCTCCAAAGCCATTCTGGATGCCTTGCCCGCCGCAGCCATCCGGTTCAATCCCGATGTGCCGCCCGAACTGGAACGGATCATCAACAAGGCGCTGGAAAAGGACCGCGACTTACGTTACCAGCACGCCGCGGAAATGCGATCAGACCTGCAGCGGCTGAAACGGGATATGGACAGCGGTCTCAGTTCTGCGGTGACGGCAGTCAGGGTACCTCCACCAACTTCTCCGCCAGTCCACCTCAGCAAGCTTTGGAGAGTCGCTCTTCCCATTCTCCTGGTCGCGCTCCTTGTCGCGGGCTGGTTTTACTATCGCCCACATCAAAGCATACCGCTGACCGACAAGGACAGCATTGTGCTCTCCGATTTCGTGAACACCACGGGCGACAGTGTCTTTGATGACACGTTGAAGCAAGGGCTATCAGTTCAACTTGAGCAGTCACCCTTCCTCGACCTGGTTTCCGAGCGCAGAGTGAATGAGACGTTGAAGATGATGGGGCGTTCTGCCGGGGACCGTTTAACGCCGGAGGTTACACGCGAGATTTGCCAGCGCACAGGGAGCAGGGCCATGCTGAGTGGCTCAATTGCCGCCCTCGGCAGCCAGTATGTAGTCGGCCTCAAAGCGCTGGACTGTAACACCGGGGATGTGCTGGCGGAAGCGCAGGAGCAGGCGGCAAGCAAGGAAGCGGTGCTGAAGGCTTTGGACCGTGCGGCGGTCAGCTTGCGTGGCAAGCTGGGCGAGTCGCTTAGCTCGATGCAGAAGTATGCTACGCCGGTGGAGGAGGCGACTACGCCATCGTTGGAAGCCCTGCAGGCCTACAGTCTGGGAAGCAAGACGCGCGCCACCAAAGGGGATGCAGCGGCCCTGCCTTTCTACAAGCGAGCGGTGGAACTCGATCCGAATTTTGCCATCGCCTACCGATCCCTGTCGGTTGTGTATGGCAATCTCGGGGAGTTGGGCCGGGCAGCGGAGAATTCACGCAAGGCTTACGACCTTCGGGTGAAGGTGAGTGAGAGAGAGCGCTTCTCCATTGAAGCTATGTATTACACCTACGCCACTGGGGAGCTCGAGAAGGCAATTGAGATCTACCGGCTTTGGCAACAGACTTACCCGCGGGACTATTTGCCTTGTACAAATCTGGGGGATGTCTACGGCGCCCTTGGAAGCTGGGAAAAGGCGTTGCAGGAAGCTCAGGATGCGCTGCGCCTGGAGCCGAATGATGAGAATAATTATCTCAACCTTGGCAGCGATTACGCCAGCGTCAATCGGCTGAACGATGCGGAGACGGTGTACAGACAGGCCGCAGAGCGCAAACTGGAAAGTGAGTACCTCATAGCAAATCGCTACCAGTTGGCCTTTCTGAAAGATGACAAGGCCCAGATGGCGCAACTGGCAGCGGCCGCGATTGACAAGCCCGGCGCGGAAGATCTGGTATTGGCCTATCAGGCGGACACTGCGGGTTGGTATGGAGAGATGAAAAACGCGCGCGCACTGTCCCAGCGGGCGATGGATGTGGCCCAGCACAACGATGCGATAGAACAGGCTGCGCTGTACCAGGCGGCGGCGGCACTTCGCGAGGTCGAAGCCGGCGACCGCGAGCAGGCCCGCAGCGACGCCATAGCAGCCGTGAAGCTGGCGCCTAACCGCGACGTGCGGGCGATTGCGGCCCTGGCCTTGGCGCGAGCAGACGATGCGGCGGGAGCAGAAAAGCAGGCTGCTGAACTCGACAAGACGTTCCCGCTGGACACCCTGGTCCAGCGGTATTGGCTACCCACCATTCGAGCGGCCAATGCGCTGCAGCGCAAAGACCCCAACCGGGCCATCGATACATTGCAGGTGGCGACCACCGTCGAACTCGGCGAAGTCGCGCAAGTGACAGTATTTCTTTGCCCTGCCTATGTGCGAGGAGAAGCCTTTCTCATGCTCCGCGACGGCAAGGCTGCAGCTGCGGAATTCCAGAAATTCATCAACCACCCGGGAGTGGTGGTCAACTTTCCATGGGGAGCCTTGGCTCGCCTTGGCCTGGCTCGCGCTTATGCCCTCGACGCCGTCCAGGACCCCGCAGCCCGCGACAAGGCGCGCACCGCATATCGCGATTTCCTCGCGCTATGGAAAGACGCCGACCCCGACCTTTCAATCCTGAAACAAGCCCACGCGGAGTACGCAAAGCTGCAGTAATTCCGGCGCGGCAACGCTGGAGTCGTTACTTCTGAGTTGTCATCCCACTGCTTGAATTGTCATCACGAGCGCAGCGCGTGATCTGCTGTTTGACCGCTCACGGAAAAGCAGATTCCCACGCCAAAGGCTGCTCGCAATGGCCTTTGAAGGGAACTCCCTTCAGGCCGGTTTAACCTTCGACACTTTTCTTTTCGTCTTATGACGAAAGCTGCTGCGATGCCCGCGCCGGTCTTCCTTCTTAAAGCGCGCCTTCTTGGCTTTCGAACCCCACTCTGTTTTCTCTTTCCCATTGACCCAGTAGCTCTGGTAGCCGCCCAGGTGCAAAGCAAACGGCCGGTCAAGTGATCCCAAGTGGTCGAAACGAGTGGATCCCTTCTTGTGGAATGCCTCGAAATAAGCCGGATACACGAAGTTGGTCATGGGTATTCCGTCCACCTCGAAAAACAACTCTTCCACCGGGTCTGCAACTTCATAGTCATACAAGTGGTTCTTCTTTGGCCCGGTAGAGTAGAGATTCGCGTTGGGATCGACCAGCATCTCGGCCAGTTCATGGGAAGCGGCCACACTCACTTTGTCCTTTTGATCCAGGATGTTCTTGACGAACACTTTGGACATCGGCAGCCCTTCCGGAGTCACGTCATGGTAGCCCTCCATCGATGCGTCGCGCGTCTTGTCGAGAAACGCGATCGCCCAAGCGCCTTTGAGGAAGCCTTTGGACTTCACCAGTTTGGCCGGCGTACCCCACACCGGGGCGAAATGCTCGTCCACGAATTTCTGCATGGCAGAAATGAGGGCATCGAACTCTACGCCCATCGGGGTCTTAGCTTGATTGAAGCAGGCGATGGTAGGAACGTGAATGTCAAGCAAAGGTAGATGCTTCAACGACTTTCCAGGCATGGATTTCTCCCCCCTACAATTTACCGCCTCGCTATTCGCGAGGCGAGGCGTTGCTGGCTGATTGTGAAGCTTTGGCAGCCAAAGGATGTCATAGCGTGAACGTGAAGACAATCGGAGAATTTGTCGCTGCGAGGGGCGATCGTCTCGTAAACCTACGGCCTTCAGTGTGCAGCTCGACGTATACCGGCGATACTGGGCCACCAAGTGAGTTGGACCGAACTGGTGAAATCAGCTTGCCGTGTGGCAGCCAGCACTGGGACCCACCAAGTTTCATACTGCAGCAGGGGCTGGATTTCCAGGTCTTTGCGCGGCCACAGCATGGCTGAGACGCTCCAGTCCCATTGCGTGCTGCCGCCAGGAATGAAATCGTTGGCAATCTTGCTATTTCTTACCGCCAGCTGAATGCTGCTCTGTGGAGTCAGATGGTAGGTGCTCCACACCTGGTAACCCTTACCTTCGCGGCCTATCCAATTTCCCATCAGAAAGCGGTTATCCAGGTAGACGTCGTGATACACGACTTCCCAATAGATGAATTGTCCGCCCATGCTGTCTATCGTGGGCGGATCGGTATAAACGGCCTCAGCGCGAAAGTCGAGCTTGGGAAGACCGGGGAAATGGGTGAGATAGATGCCGGGATTAACGGCCGAGCGCCGGGGCGCGCTCACCGGGCTGACATCGTCGTGCACCAGCGAGTCGGAGTATAACGTTAGCCAGCGGCGCACGAAGGGCAGCCGCCACGAGAAGTCGAAGCTGGCATGGCGCGCGCCCGGATCGTTGCGCGAAAACTTCACCTGGGGCGTAACATCGTTGACGCTGGTAAACGCATTCCAGAAAGACCCGAACGTAAGGGGGACGTGACCCTCGCCGCCGAATACATCATTACGGGTAAATCCAAATTCCAGGTTCTCGGTTGGCTTAAAGCTGGCCTTCTGTCCGAACATGTATGGGTTCGGAGGAAACTCCTGGCCGGCCGGAGCACCGAAGTAATTGCTGAATTCGAATGGCCCCAGAACCCTCGATAACAAAGGAATGTTCATCGGTATGGTGCGGTTGATTTGCAGCATCCAGAACGGTGCAGCGTTATTGCTCATCAACAAAGCGCCGCTTTCTCCCGGGCCCCACCACATGCTCTGTTTGCCTACAGAAAAATCCAGACCTGCATATTTGGCCAGGGCGTAGGTATTCAGGAGTGTGAACTGGTTGGCGGAAATTGGCGTCGGCGGCTGCAAAGGGTTCTCGTCGACGCTGGCGATTACCTGCCGAACCGACAGCGGATAAGCCGGGATGGTGGGTGCATATTGATACTCCCCATCGACGTAGAAAGCGAAGCGGCCATCATTCGCGCTGGCGCTGAACCCCGTGATGTTGTTGACGCCCTGCCAATAAGGGCGGCCGTAGTCGTTGATGAGAGTCTGCCCGAAGTGATAACTGTCGTTCACCGGAGTGCCGGCGATGTCCATCACCCGGGTGTACACCGAGTCCAGTTGCAGCGACTCCGTCGGATGCCCATCCCACGCCGCGATTTCAGGAGCAAATTCCTCATCCAGCGCCTTCTTGAGCTTCCATATTTCCGAAGGAACGTCGGAGTGGTACTCCACCTTGGCATTCATTTCGATGAGCATCTGGGCGCACGCCATGCGCGTCCAGGGCCGCAGCCCCACGTACGCTGTATCGATATAGGCGCCGCCGATCAGTCGCTCCATAGCTTGATAGATCCAGCTGTCCAGCGGGACGTAAACACTCGCGAAGTTTGTCGGACGGGGCGCCGAGGTCTGCTCAGCGACGATCTTCAGATCGTCGTCGATCTCGGGATTGTGCCGTACTTTGTAAACATGCCGTCCGATCTGGTAGCCCATCAGCCCTCCGATGAAGACATCGGAAAGAAAATGCTGGTCCGCGGCAGCCCGTGCCAAGCTGACTCCGAGCGCCAAACCGTAAGCGCCGAACTCGGGAACCAGGTGTGGATACTCCTGCGCAACTACTGAGGCGAACGCCCAGGTCACGGCCGCATGGTCCGACGGAAACGATGTGCCTCCGTGAAAGAAAATATTCTGAAAGTCCGAGGGGAACGGCTGCTCTCTGCCGGTAATACCTTTAAGGGCGTAATCGACCCCCAGGGCATTGATCATGGCTTCCGTCGCCAGCACCCCAGTCTCGCGCGCGCGGTCATTGTGAGTGATACGCCCCCAGATGTACGCCGCCCCCGTTAACCCGCCGGCGGCAGCCAGGCCCGCGTTAGCGGCAAGGTTCAGCGCGTGCTGATTGTCCAGTCGCATGGCGTATGAGCTTTGCGGGTCGGTGACGAAGAGTCCTGTCGCGATGCCGCCCATCGGAACCAGCCATTTGGCATCATTCGGATTTAAATGAAACGGACTGGTCCAAATGTCTTTTTGGTCTTCTGCCAGGTGGATGAAGAACTTGCTCTCGTTGGGATGAGAAACAGTCGAGACAGGGGAAGAAACGGTGGGTTGTGATTGACCTGAGGGCGAAGCGGGGAGGGGTGGCGTCTGCTGGGCAAAAGCGGCGAGCGTGGCGCCGCTGCAAAGGAAAACGGCCAGGAGTAGACGGTTCTTCAAACGCGTCCCCGGAAATTAAACACTGCAGTACAGCTGAGAATCCGACTCATGCTGCAGCTTTGTAGTAGCGAAAGATACGGGCCAAAGCAGTCGCCACGTCGTCCACGTCCAGCTCCGACATGGCGGGCGATAGCGGTAGCGAAATGGTGCGTTCTCCGACAAACGTCGCATGGGGGAAATCAGAATCGCTAAATCCAAAGCGCTCGCGATAATACGGCTGCTGGTGAATCGGAACGTAATGGATACCTACTCCGATGTTTTCGGCAGCGAGGGCGGCCATGATTTTCTCGCGCGACACGCCAATCTCTTCCAGCAAGAGCAGCGGTGTGTACAGATGATAGGCGTGACGGGTATTCGGTTCGGGGGCCGGCGGCAAGACCAGAGGCAGTCCGCTGAGCCGCTGGTTGTAGGCTTGCCAGATTTGTTCGCGGCGCTTCCAGTGTTCCTCGATCATACCCAACTGCGGCAGCGCCAGGGCCGCCGCCAGGTCGGTCATGTTGTCCTTAAATCCAGCGGCGACAACTTCGTAGCCGCTGGGTCCGCCCACGAACCGGCTCCACGCATCGGCGGTCATGCCATGCAGCGAGAGGACCTTCACGCGCTGCTGTCGCTCCGGGTCGCGGGTGATTACCATGCCGCCATCGCATGTGGCCACGTTCTTGGTGGGATAAAAACTGAAGCAGCCGGCATCGCCCATCAGTCCAGCGGGTTGGCCGTTATAGCCGGACTCGATCGCATGGGCGCAATCCTCGATGACACGCAATTTGTGACGCCTGGCGGTCTCCAGAATCGGGTCCATATCGCAGCAGCGGCCGCACATGTGCACCACGAGAAGGGCCTTGGTGCGAGGCGTAATTTGCTTCTCGATGAGGCCGGGATCAATGTTGAAGGTACTGCGGTTGCAGTCCACCAGTACCGGTCGTGCTCCGGCGTGCACAACCGAGTGGACCGTGGAGCAGAAAGTCATGGCCGGCACGATCACTTCATCGCCCTCACCAATGCCCAGCGCGAGCAGCGCGAGATGTATGGCTGCCGTTCCACTGCTTACCGCGGCGGCGTAAGGCGCGCTCTTATAGCGAGCGAACTCTCGCTCCAACTGTTCAACCCTGGGACCCAAACCGATCCAGCGGCTGCGGAGACACTCTACGACCGAGGCAATCTCGGCGTCGCCGATTACCGGCGCCCCAAACACCAGCCGAGCGTCACGCCTACGGACCGGTGCGCCGCCTGCAATCGCGGGACGATCGTCCTCTTGCAATGGAATGGAAGGTCCGCCAGCCAGCGGAGCACGTTTCATAGATTCTTGGGCCAATTCGCGGAATTGTAGTGTCCGCTGATTGTAATTGATTTTGCCGAGCATGCCTTCCTGCGGCTTGCGGCCGCCACTCGGCTATACTTGAGAGAATAGAGCTCGTCCCTTGTAGACGTCACCTGGATGCCCTTCACCGTTTCTCACGCAGCCGCCGTTTTGCCCTTGCGAAAACTCAACCTGGTTTCGTCCGCCTTTATTGTCGGCAGCATGGCTCCAGACTTTCCCTACATTATCGGAAACACCGAGTACCGCGGCATGGGACATCAGTTTCCGGGGCTCATCGAATTCACCATACCCGCTTCGCTCGCCGCGCTGTGGCTGTTTCACAACATAATCAAGCGGCCAACGATTGGGCTCTTGCCCGCCGCAATGCAAGAGCGACTGCGCGGCCAAACCGCCGATTTCAAGTTTGCCGGCGCTGCCCGCTTCCTGGCAATCCTGGGATCCATTTCGCTGGGCGTCCTGAGCCATGTGGTATGGGACTCCTTTACTCACCCCTACACCTGGCCGTGGCGGCAATTTGTGTGGCTGCGAAGCTTCGTACACGTTCCTCTCGTCCACCATCGCATGCAGGTGTTCGCCGCGCTGCAATACCTCAGCACTATTGTGGGAATGCTCGCGCTGGCGATTTGGGTGTTGCTGTGGTACCGGCGATCAACCCCGGCCGTTACGGTAACTCTAAAACCGCCTCCTAAGTCTCGCTTTGGACTGGCAGTCGCGATGTTTGCCCTCGCGGCGATTGCGGGAACCGTTCGCGCCGTGCTGATTATCGGCCTGCCGGCAACTGTAGGACGAGCTGACCATTTTCTGCTGGTCTGCGGCGTGACCTCTCTCGCCACAGCGTTTTGGCAGATTCTGTTTTACTGTGTGCTCATGTCCTCCTACCAAGTCTGGACCATCCCCTAAACCGCCCGGCCTAACCTATGCCTCTGGTCAGCATCATCATGAATGTTCGCAATGGGGCGCTAACCTTGCGGGAAGCCATCGACAGCGTCCTGGCCCAAACCTGCGAAGACTGGGAACTCATCGTCTGGGATGACCGCTCCACGGACGCCAGCGCGGCCATTGTCTCCGATTACCGTGATGCCAGAGTCCGCTACTTTCTTTCTCCGGAAGATGTGCCTCTCGGGAAGGCGAGACGCGATGCCATTCGCCAAGCCAAGGCAGAGTGGATTGCTTTTCTCGATCAGGACGACATCTGGCTGCCCGGAAAGCTGGAAAAACAGTTGGCGCTGGCCGAAGACGACACCGGTCTCATCTATGGGCGGACGGTCCGGTTTTATCCCGCCGGACGGGAACGAGATTACGACCAGGCCCACGAGTACAAGCTCCTGCCCGAGGGCGACCTTTTCACTCAACTGTTTACTAAGTCTTGCTTCGTCGCGATGAGCTCCGCCATGTTCCGCCGCTCCGCCATCGAAGCCACCGGGGGCATACCGGACGAAGTTCGCATTATTCCCGACTATTATCTTTACGTCGCCGTTGCCCGCAAGTATCGCGCACGCGCGGTGCAGGAAGTGGTCTGCCGCTACCGCACGCACACCGGCAGCATGTCCCACGTTGTGGCAGTCGAGATGCATCGGGAAGTACTATGGCTCGTCGACCAATGGGCTGACCAGCTTGATCCCCACACTGTTGCGCTCTGCCGTAAACGGCACCTGACCGCCATTGCCCTCGAAGAGATGCGGAGCCGCACGACGTTGCGCCAGGGAGCTGTCCGATTGTTTACCGAAGGCTCGGTAGGCTCGCAGTTGGCGCGTCCCTTTGCGTTTGTATTTCACCTCGTCCGCCGCACTGTCCGGCGCCCGTACTGGCGAAGACCGCCTATCAAGGCGAGCGTGTAGGATCAAGCCAGCAAGACGCACTCATGCCCCTGGTCAGCATCATCATGAACGTTCGCAACGGCGCCGCTTTTCTGCGCGAAGCGCTGAACAGCGTGCTGTCGCAAACCTTCGCGGACTGGGAACTCATTGTATGGGACGATTGTTCCACTGACGACAGCGCTAAGATTGTCGGCGAGTACCGCGACCCGAGGATTCGCTATTTTCTCTCACCTGACGACACGCCCCTGGGTAAAGCCAGAGATCGCGCGATCCAGCAAGCCCGGGGAGAATGGCTCGCCTTCCTCGATCAGGACGATATCTGGCTGCCGCTCAAACTGGAAAAGCAGATGGCGCTCGCCCATGAGAATGTCGGCATTATCTATGGTCGTACCGTGCTATTCGACTCCCGGCACGGGGACCTGCGCGATTACGACTATGCCCACGAATTCGAGCTACTCCCGGAAGGCAATATCTTTGCCGCGCTCTTTCGCAACGCTTGTTTCATTGCCATGAGTTCAGCGGTACTGCGCCGTTCGGCGGTCGCCGAGGTCGGAGGGATACCCGATACCATTCAAGTTGTTCCCGACTATTATCTCTATATTGCGATCGCCCATCGCTACCAGGCGCGCGCCGTGCAGCAAGTCGTCTGCCGCTACCGTATTCACCCCGGGAGCATGTCGGCGTCGCACCAGCACCGCCTCCGGCTTCATGCGGAACCGCTGTCCATCGTCAACCAATGGGCCGCCTGCCTGGATCCTCGAATCGCAACCTACCGCCGCATGACCTACTCGACTGCCTTGGCGTTGGAGGAGATTCGGCAGCAGCACACGGCGCGGACCGGCCTGCGAAGGCTGCTGTCGGATGGCTCCTGGCTCTGGCTCATGTCGCGACCGATTGTCCGGGTCTGGCGTGCAGTACGGCGGCGGCTATGGCACCCCTATTGGCGAAAGCTCCAGCGCAGCGGGGAGAGCCGCGATCCCGACGGGGAAACCAGTCAATCGGTATGAGAACTGCCCGGTTCGACGATGTCCTTGATAGTACCAACCCCTGCCGCTGCCGCCCGGGCGACACCGGATGCTGCTCGCATCTTCAGGCCGGTGGCCTGGTCTCCCTGCAGCACAACCCGAATGGTCTGGAAAAGTATCTTCATGTCGAGCAGCAATGAGTAGTTATAGATGTAGAGAAGGTCAAAGTGCAGTTTGCTTTCGACAGTGGTGCCGTAGCGGCCCATGACCTGAGCAAGCCCGGTGATGCCAGGCTTCACAGCATGACGCAATCCATAGGCCGGCAGCTTCTTCTCGAAGCGGTGCACGAAGTAGGGCCGCTCAGGACGAGGTCCGACAAGGCTCATCTCTCCCTTAATTACATTTAACAGCTGCGGTAACTCGTCAATCCTGAGAGTCCGAAGAAAACGGCCGATTTCTGTAATCCGAGGGTCGTGTTCGGAAGCCAGCACCGGGCCGCTATGTTTCTCAGCATCCACGCTCATGGTCCGAAACTTCAGAACGTGGAATGGCGTGTCCCCTCGTCCGATTCGCTCCTGCCGGTAAAACACGGGTCCGGCGGAGGTCGCGCGTATTACGAGGGCCACGATGGCAAGCACAGGACTGCTCAACAGCAACAAAGCCGACGACGCCACCAGATCCAGTGTCCGTTTCAGTAACTCCTCCGCGGGATTCAAGCGGTGCGGTTGGATCCCAAGGATCAGGAGATCGTCGACTTCGCGGGCCTCGGCTCCAAACAGAGTCAACTCCGAAAGGTTGGGGACGGCCAGCACTTCTTTCCTACATCGGAAACAATGCAGAATGATGTCTTCCTTCTGCTCCAGACTCTGGCTCAATACGATGGTCTCGGCGTCGTCCAACTCTGTGTACGGAGGCCGCAAGTTTCGGCGAAGCACATATCCCTGCATGCGATACAGCCCGACATCGTGTTCCTCGAACTTTTCCATGACTAGGGAGGCATCATCATCGCGTTCCCCAATGACGATCGTCCGGCGATTGCCGAACCAGCGCCGGTATAACCGCCGCATCTCCACCCGGTAACTGCACAACAATCCCACCTGTATGAAAGCCGCCAGCAGCAGGACGCTGCGCGGGAAGGCAAACTGGCGGGCCCAAAATCCCAGGCCCATCGTGGTCAGCAACGTCATGCCCACCGCAATGATGACGGAATAAAGGACATGCCGCAGGGACCGCCGCAGCCAGTCACGGTAAAGGTCGAGGAGATGAAAAATCACCAGCGTCGTCAACGACACCAGGGCCGACAGATTCAGGTAGGAGGAGATGTTAGCGTGGGGCGTAAGCAAGTGGTTACGGCGCAGGAAGAATGCGATCAGGAAGCCCGCGTTGACCAGACCCACATCGCAAATCATTACGATAGGCTTGTACAGCAGCAATCGTACTGGGCGGCTCATACCATCTCCCATATCCGTTGCTCGTGAGCAAACCCGGAGCGCGCACAGCGGGCGTCACACGCTCTGCCGGCAAGACAAGAATGAATCAAGCCTGTCCAGCGAAATGCTTTTCCGTAAAGAACCGCTCGACCCATAGTTTATTCCGAGTTGCGCAGCAAAGCTGCTCGCGCCGCCTGTTCCCTGCTTGGTGCTCCAGGCCCTTTGATGACGCGCTTGTCGGAGCTGAAACGGTTTTCCAGCACTTTCAGGTAATAACGAAGCGTTACGGCAATACGAACGAGTCTCTTCGTCACGGCACTCTTGCCGAAATAGTCGTACGCTTCGCTGAACTCAACGAGAGCCCGCCTCTGGTCACGCAGCGAGGCCAGCGGATTCTGGTTGATACTCTGGCTGCCCAGGTGAATGACTTCCGCGCAAGGGGTGTAGTAAACCTTGTAGCCTTTTTGCCGCAACCTGTAGTTATAAGCAAGATCTACCAGAGCAAGGCGAAAGCGTTCGTCCAGCATACCGGCATTTTCCCACGTCGAGCGGCGAATAACGTATGCCGAAGTTCCAAGGCTATCCACCGGCTGGGCTTTGGAGTAGTCGAAGTCAGTGTTGTAATAGCGGTTCATCAAACGGCTGCCGGGGGCCAGCTTGTGCCAATTGATCGCCTGCAGAAAGAACACTCCAGGGCCGGGAAAGCCTCGCACGCAATGCTGGACTGTACCATCGATGTTCAGCAACTTTGGGCCGCACACTGCCGCGTCCGGGTGCTCATCCATGAATTCAACCAACGCCTTGAACACGTTGCCTTTGAGCACCGTGTCACTGTCCAGCAAACAGGCATAGCGAGCGCGCGACATGCGCATGCCTCGATTCTGGTTCTTGGCATAAAGCTGGTTGACACGATTTCTGACCAGGATTACCTCGGGAAAGATCTCCGCGACCATCTCGGCGCTGCCGTCGCTCGAATTGTCGTCCACGCAAATGATCTCGAAGCCGATCCCGTGGGTGTGCTGATAAATCGCCTGAATACAGTTTCGCAACAGCACGCGAGTGTTATAGCTCGAGATAATTACCGTGAGATCGAGAGCCGGTGAAACCGCTCCGCGTTCCTCCGGATTTTGTGCCTGGTGCATTGTTTTCACTTCTCAGCGATCAGCCTCAGCTCCTCTCCGAGACCTCGCCCGCACTTTATCATGAGAAGTTCCGCCAACATTGCGAACGCTTCCCGAATCCCCACCCTTAAGGATGCACCACCGGGACGGAACTTGCCAGAGCAACGAATCTCCTCACTCGCCCGGTAGGCAAAGGGTGCTCCCAAAACTGTAAAGGTGCGCTGTTTTGGGAACCCGGCCCGCCGGACCGCCTCAGCCAGTGTCCCGGCCCCGAAAAGATGCAAATGCCGCGGCGGATCCAGATGCAGCCAATGCTGACGGAATCTTCCGTGAAAGTAACTTTCGATGTTGGGAGTTGCCAGGATAAGACGGCCTCCCGGTCTTAGAATCCGATGACACTCACGCAAGCTGCCGACTGGATCGGCCACGTGTTCAATCGCATGGTTCATCACGATACCGTCGAAACTATCGCTGTCATACCTTTGGTCGCTCAGCGCCCCCAGCCGAACATCAGCGCCGCGTTGCCTGGCAAATTGAACCGCCGCCGGATCAGGATCGATTCCTTCAGCCTGCCAGCCGCGGCTTTGGACCGCCAGGACGAGGTCACCGTCGCCGCAGCCGACATCCAGAACCCGGCCAGACTTCTGCTGCGGCAAGCTGGAAATGAGCGTCGGAAAGGCAAAGCCGGTAACCGCGCCTAAACAGCTCGAGGCAACGCTTGCTTCCTTTCCATTGCGATGATTTCCGGGAAACTCTCCGAACTTCACAAACCAGCGGAGACGTGCTGAAAAAGTTCCATTGCTGCCGCCATGTTTCAGCGAGTCCTGATGCGTGTAATAGGATTCGTAAGCCTCGCTCAAGTCGGCTGGGAGCGGGTCGAGCCATAGAAGGCCGCAATCAGGATCCTGGCATCTCCGTACGTTCCAAGTACCCGGAGCAGCAAACAGACGGTCCTGCAGCCCCTCGTAAAGGATGGTTCCTGGCCCATGGCAGAGATAACAGGCAGGCCTGGCTGCGAACTGCATTCCCTGGGATCTCGAACTCACTGCAATTCCCGGTACAAGGCAAGGGTTTGCTCCCCGCAGCGGCTCCAATGATACCGCGCCGCGATTTGCCTTCCTCGTTCGACCGCAATCCTCCGCGGTTCGTCTTCATTGATTGCACGCAGCAGTTCGCGGTTGAAGGAGATCTGGTCGTGGGGATCGAAGTAGAACGGAGCATCGTTGCAGACTTCCACGATCGCTGGGATGCGGCTGGCGAGCGTGGGACAGCCGAGCGCCATGGCTTCCAGCGGAGGAAAACCAAACCCTTCGTTGAACGACGGATACACGAACAGTTTCGCTCCCGCATACGCCTCCCCGAGCAGTTCGTCGGAGACGTCTGGCAAACTGATGACGCAATCCGCGATTCCCAGGCCGGCAATGCGCTTTCTTTCCCCTGCCGTCAGTGGCTTGCCGCCCAGCACCAGCAAGTCAAACGAGTCCCTCAATCTGCTGTCGTGAAAGGCCTGCAGGAGACCGTCAAAGTTCTTGAAGGCCGGTCGCATTCCAACATAGAGAACGTAGTCGCGCCGCACCTGCTTCCGCAGCGCGGCCGCGGCCCCTGCACCGCGTGGAAGCGCTGTCAGTCCATGATGGATCACGCGTGTCTTCTTCGCATCCAGGTTATAGAAACGCAGCAAGTCCTGGCGGGTAGACTCGGAGACGCAAATAATCGCGTCGGCCTTGGGAAAAAGTCGCCTCCTTGCCGCGATGATCTTCCCGGCGTCCGGGAAGAGCTCGGGAAAGCGCTCATGCGTGCATTCATGATGGGTAGCTACCAGCTTCCGCGCTCGCACTGCAGGCATTCGCATGTACAGGGTCGAGTGGTAAACATCCCATCCGCCGCGAAACGGCGCGATCGAATTGCTCCAGGCTTCGTTCACGATGTAGCGCAGCGTGCCCGGTGGCAGCCACTCGGGAAAACTCATCACGCGCAGGTTTGACGAATCCAGCTCGCGAAACGGATACACCGTGCCGCTGATTCCCAGCAGCAAGTCGGTTTGTGCATCCGGCACGGTGGTCAGGAACTTCATCAGTTCGTAGAAGTACCGGGATGCGCCACCGGCATTTTGCAGAGAAAAAACCTGATGGTCGTAGAGTATCCGCACCCGGGGCCTACGCGATCAACTCCGACAGAGGTTCGGCCCGGGACGTGAGTTGCCTGGCCGACCACCCGGCCAATGCCAGGCTCGCCAGCAGGATCACATAGCTGATCAGCGTATTGACGGCGGCTGCAGCCGCTCCATGGGCCGGAATCCAGATCAGGTTCAAGACCACGTTGCTGCCGGCAGCGACTGCCATGCACAGCAGAATCTTCTTCTCCATGCCCCAGGCGATATAGGCATTGCTCAAGTACGATGTCAGAAAATCGAGTGGGATGGCCCAGGCCAGCAATAGCAGCAACATTGTGGCGGGCAGGAACTGATGGCCAAACAACAGCATCAGCAACGGCCGCCGCACCACCGTAAGGGCAGCAGCGATGCCGATTCCCGCGCCCAGCAGCGTAAGCAGTATTCCCGGTCTTAGCATTCGCTTTCGCTGCTCCACATTTTGCCTCGCCAATTGCGGGTACAACACTTGCGTGAGCAGATAGTAAGTGTACAAGACCTGGTTGATCACGCGGTAGGAGGCGCTGTAGAGCCCCACCTGTTCCGGACGTGCCATAACGCCGAGCATCAGCATGTCGATGCTGTTGAACGCCAGGTTGCACAGCGTCGCCAGTCCCAGGATGCTGGTGCGCTGCCACGCCAGGGAATCCTGAATCGGCGGCAACAGCACGACTTCATCCGAACCAGGCTCCTGGCTCTTCCACCAAATCCAGAGAATGACGGTATTGAGCAGGACTCCGGTAACATGGCCCAGCACCAGCCACCACAGCACGTCGCTGGAATTCCTTCCCGCCAGCGCGCAGACGAGCATGGCCAGCGGGATGATGCTCCGGCCCAGGCCAATCAGCCCCAGGCGCTCCCGGCCCCATGCCAGCCAGTCCAGCGAAAGAGCGTGCAGAGTACAACTTGCAGCGAAAGCCAGCAGACATGCCCTCAGGTTCCATGGCAGCCTGGTGGAAGCCGCATAAATGCAGAGAAACGGCAGGAGTGCCAACGCCATGGCGATGCGACGCCGTTGCACGCGATGCACGATTTGCCTGGCAGCCTGCGGATATTGAGCCACCAGCCGGGCGCCCACGTGGCGCAAGCCGAAATCGATGAAGGGGAGCGAATGCTGCGACATGGTCTGGCCCAAGGCGTAGACGCCGACCACGATCACGCCAAACCTGTGCGCCAGGAACAACAGGGTGATAATGCCCCAGATGCGTGCCAGGGCCTCGCCGGAACCAAGACGCAGCATCTGACTTATCAAATGGCGCAGGGACGCCTTCATAACAGATCAAGGTAGCGGGCATAGACGTCACCGCCGGGCGCGGTCCGCACCCGAAACCGCGTGGTCTTGAGGAGATCGGCCATCTTATCGCGGCTGACCCAGGCGGGCAGCCGCAGCTCCCGTTCACTTTCGACACAGTAGTTGAACTCTACCGGCCCGAGCTTCTCCAGCATCTCCATGCAGTCCAGCGCCGGCTGCAATCGCTCGGGTGTGAACTCAAATGAAAGCAGCTTCAGCTTTTGAGAACAACCTTTAATCACTTCCGCTTCGAACCCTTCCACATCAATCTTGGTGAAAACCGGTATGCCGTGCTCGCGAATCAGTTCATCCAGCGTTGTGATCGGCACCTCCCGCACTTCATCCCAACGAAACTCCTCTGTCGAAAGGCGTCCCGATTCAACGACTGCCTCGATATATTCCGAAGATAACGTTGTGCAATAACTGCGCCCGCATACCATCAGTTTGCCCACCCCGATCGCCGCTCCTGCGGCCTTGGGAACCAGCACAAAATTTGCATAGCGAGCGAATCGTTTGCGAAGGGCGTCTACGCTTTCCCGCTGCGGTTCTACAGCAATTACCTTTGCGCCCAGCTCCAGCATCACCTGTGCCATCTCGCCCGTATTGGCCCCGATATCGAAACACAGATCTCCGGGCGATATGAACTGGCAATACAGCTTCATGGTATCGCGCCGCAACACGCGATTCAGGTGCCGGTACCAGAGGCTCTGCGCCGGACGCAACAGTCCTACCGGGGCCAGTATCTTCTTGGCGAAATCCTTGGTCGTGCGGGATGGGAATTCCCGTTCGGTCGTCATGGTGAGTATCGTTACAAGCAGTTTCCGGCCGTATTCACCGGGATAGCAAAATGGTCCAGTACTTCAACAAACGATGGGCACGGTTCCATCCTCCCGTTGAACACTTCATAACCCACGGAGGCAAGAAAATCGAACGCCTCCTGCGGCGCGTATCCGTAGCGGGAGGTCAGTTCGCTGGCCTCGAACAGAACAACGGGGCGCGAGGTACGCAACAGGCGCTGCGCCCCGCGCAATACGAATAACTCTGCGCCTTCGACGTCAACCTTCAGAAAACTGATCGGGCCGTCGATTACGTCATCCAGACGCACAATCTCACAATCGAAAGTAAGGCCTTGGGTTCCCTGGTGAGCGCCGGCAAGCTCCGGAATACCATGGTCCATCGGCATGCAGAAGGTTGTCCGCTCGGCCTTTTCGCCACAAGCTTGCGGATGCACGACAACATTGTCCAGCTTATATCGCTTAACCGTATGGCGAAGGATGTGGAGATTCGGCGGCATCGGTTCGAAGGTGTGAACGTGGCCCGAGGGACCAACCAGACGGCTTAAATGATAGGTATAGACTCCACGATTTCCTCCGACATCGACCACCGTATCGCCGGGCTGGACAAACCGCGGGAAAAACTTGATCTCAGGCGGGGTAGAACGGCGGGAGGCGATGTTTCTGGCTGTGATTCGTGCGCTGATGGAGAGATACACCGATTCCGGAGCCAGGTTAGCGAGCGCTATTTGGATCATGCGGCGAGGATTCATCTTGGTCGGCATGCCGGGCTACTTGGTGGCACACGCTCCCAGTGCCGCAGCCAGGTTGACCGACTGTCGCGGCAAGAACAGCCGCAGACGCAGGGCGGCAAGCAACTCGACGATATCCTGCGCGGTACGCTGCACCAGGCGCAGCGGATTTTTTCGTGGCATTCGGCACCCGTAAACCGTGGCCTCACGAAAACCGGCGTTGCGCAACACGAAACCCAGACTCTGATCGGTAAAACCGATCGTGTGGGTGAAATCGTGATAGCGGTTGTAAGCCCCCATAACCGGATGGGCAATGTTGGGCACTTCCACGATCAGCTTGCCATTGGTCTTCAGCGAAGCCCGCAGCGCCTCCAGCAGCGGCACGACGCCATCCCTGGGCACATGCTCCAGAACATGCAGCATCACGACCAGGTCGAATTCGTTCGGCCGCTCGCGGAGGAATGCCGCTGTATCCTCGGCTAACGCTGTGCTCCCCGGCAGGACACGGTTACAGGCCGCAACCACTTCCGGCGAAACGTCGACCGCGCTGACATTCCGGTAGCCGCATTGGCTGTGCAAGTGTTCGATCAGACTGCCAAAGCCCGGTCCAATCTCCAGAATTGCGGCGTCCTTATCGGCGGGAAAGTGCTTCCCGTGGTGTTCGATGGCGGCAATTGCGTTCCAGCGCAGCGTCGACGGAGCAGCGATATGGCGAAAATGTTCGCTCAGATAGTGATCGAATTCAACGCTCATGGCCGCAGTCCGCTCGAGCTGTCGTTGCTGGAAACAGGCATTGCCGTGGAATCATATTCCCTGCATTGCGGCGACGCTTTCCCCACATCGTACGGACCCAGAATATAGCCTCGCAAGAGACCGGCAGCGCGAAGAAGATAGGCCCGGGCGCTGGCCCAATCCATCCGTAAAAGGCTTACGAGGGCGCCGCCGGCGGACCTTAACAACATTTTGAAAAGGAGCCGGAGTGGGTATCCTTGCGCCCGCAAGATGTAGCCGCCGCCCTTGGCGTAGGTGTACGCCTTCTGGCGAATTCGAGCAGGGTCATGGAAGCTGGGGTGGTGAACCACGAGTTCGGGGTCGTGCCACATTTGCAAGCCGTGCTCGATGCCGCGCAGAAAATAGTCGAGGTCCTCACCGGAGTGATATCCGGACGCCACACCGGGGCCGAGCCGCTCGTCGAAACGGCCGATGCTATCTGCGCCTCGTCGAGTGAGAAATGCAGTCGGGGTAATGCCGGTCCGCCAAAGTGTCTCCCGCGTACAGACGCAGGGGGAGCTTGGCCATTGCGGCCCGGTGAGGCGATTATTCTCGTCCCGCAGCACCCCAAACAAACCGTCGAATTCCGGATGCGAGGCAAACCATTCGGTAACAGTTTTCAACACGTTTTCCGGATACCAGCAATCGTCGTCCGGGAACCCGACGATCTCTCCTTTAGCCGCGCGCAGGCCGATATTGCGTGCGAGCGAGGCGCCGGGCCGGCAGCGGAGATGAACCAGGTTCAGCTTGGGATGCCGTGCCAGCGTGCCCGCCAGACGATCGTCGGGATTCTGGTCAACGATAACGACCTCAAAGTGCTCAAAGGCCTGGCCGTCAAGGCTGGCCAGCAGCCGCTCTAGTTCTGCGACGCGCTCCATGCTGGCGACAATGAGTGACACCGCCGGGTCAGGCATTGGTCACTCCGATGTCCAGCACGCCAGCGGCACGCGGGGTCCGCTTCAGCCAAATTAGGGTGCGGTAGAGTACCCATCCGCAGAGAAGAATGGCGATGGAGATGGCACTCCGCAACAGTTCCGACACGCAATCCAGCAGCTGCCCTCTTGGCATCAGGATTACCAGCGGAAGAATCAACGCCACGATAAACAAGGAAAGTGCATTACGGCTGAGAGAGTGGAGCAGGTGCAAACTGCCTCCAACTAACAGCGAGAGTATGACCACGCCCCCGAGGCCGCCTAAGAGATAGAGTTCGGCCAGATAGGAGCCCGCGGTCCCCAGGCCGCGAGAGATTGCCGCCGGATTTAGCAGCACCGTCACGTCATAGCTCAAGCGCCTGCCGGGAGCATAATCGCTGAGATCACGGGGCACGAAAGCGTCCTGCAATTCGTTCCAAAGGTAGGAAAGCGCGTGCGGCGCCAGGAGGTTTCTATACTTGACGGCTACGGAGGTCACATCCAGCGAGTTGCCTTGCAGCCGAACGAATTCCAAGGGAGCAAAAGCGTAGTCCGACAGGGTCGCATCGGTGTCCTCCCGCAGGGTCTGCACCACGTCTCCCACCACAACCAGCGCGAACGCCAATAGGGCAACCGTCATGATTCGGCTCTTCTTTGTGGATTTCACTGCAGAGACGTACCACAAGGTCACAACCAGGGCGAAGATGCCGCCTCGTAAGCCCAGCAGCAACGTCGGTATGGAAATCAAGAGGTAGGCTGCCGTCGCCAGGTAGACGTACTTCCTTCTTTTTTCGAAGACAAAGATCGCCACAAACGCGGGCAGGCTTATGACGATGATGGCGCGTACAAACAACGGAACGCTGGCGGCAATATCGGCGTGGTTTACCCAGAAATGCAGATATCCGCCATGCTCCTGGATGAACTGGTAATACTCGTAGTTCTTGAAAAGCTGGATAGGAAGCGTGCCGTAGAACACCAGGTAGAGATAGGGCAGAAATTGTCGAACCTTGGTGTCCTCCGGCGGCGCCAGACGGCGATAGTTCCAGCGGCAGGGCCCATAGACGCAGACCGCCGAAAGCGCCAGGCACAACAGAACCGTCCCGGCCTGATCTCGCGTGAGATCGAATGGGTAAATGCTCACTCCGCGTATCCTCAGCGGATCGGGCTCGCCACCCAGGCAGTAGGTCAGCAGTCTCCCACCCTGCAACAACAAGAGTGTCGAGAGAAACAGGAAGCAGGGATGCCGGCCCTGATCGAAGCGTTTCCATGACAGGACAACCAAAGCCACCAGCAACAGCGCGGTCAGAACTTCGGCCTGGCTGATCGTGAGCCGCGCCAGGACGAAGCATAGCGAGGCGATGGCCACTGCACCGAACAAGGTCAGGATCTCGATAGCTGCCACTGGCATCGCCAGGGAGATCCTCATTGCCTTAGGAAAGCTTTGGGCCGGCGGGTTCATGAGTTCCAGGATTAAGACTTCAGTGAGCGGCGCAGCAGAGCCAAACGCTCCCGGTCCTGTGGGTCCTGCTCCTTACGGCGTAAGATTTCCGCCAGAAGCACGCCCACGCAAGACAGGATAAAGGCCGCGATCGCCGTTACCAACACAATCCACATGCGATGCGGACTCGATTTCCTCTCCGGCACGACAGCCCTATCTACCACCTGAACCACCACCGCATCCTTGGCTTCGTCGAGCCGGGCGGCTTCCAGTTGCTTGCTGAGAAAATCATAGAACGCCTCGTGATACTTGAGGTCACGGGCCCGGCGGATGTATTCCAATTCCGCTTGCGGCAGTTGCCGCGTCGGCAACTCGACATTGCCGTTGCCAATCTCGCCAGTGTTTCGCTCCAGCTTGGCCAACTGGGCCCGCAAGCCGCCCAACTCCTGCTCCGCACGGCGCAAGTCGGGGTTTCCGGCAGTGGCATAGCTGCGCATGGCCTCGAGCTGGACCTCGTGCAGGGCAACCTGGGCCCTCATGTCGGCTACGCTCTGGATAATCGCCCGGGCCTGGGCATCAGGCTGCAACAGTCCGCTTTTCTCCTGCGCGTGTTTCAGCGCCAGCTCGGACAGCGACAGCTGCTCGCGTTCGGCATCCAGTTTCTGCTGATAGAAAACGCGGCGCTGGGCAGCTTCGGAGACCGCCAGATCCGAGTTCATGACATGGAGTTCTTCGACGTAGCCGTTGGCCAGGTCGGCAGCCCGCTGCGGATCACGGTCGGCAACGCTGACCGAAATCAAGCCTTCCCGTTCCGCCACAATGTAGCTGCGGCTTTCCAACTTCTTGCGGGCGTCCTGATAACGCTTCACCCAGTACACCTTGCGCAGATCGAAACGATCGATCAACCGGTCTTCAATGGTGCGGCTCTTCAACATCGCGATAAACAGGTCGCCAGGATTCTTCAGTCCCAAGTCGGACTCATTCAGCCCGGCAACCGAGCTGAGTTGTCCGAGCATGGCGGTCAGCGCCGACTGACTTTGCTGTGGCGGCAGGATAGTCGACGTCGCCGTATACATTTTGGGAAGGAGGAAAGACGCAATCGCTGCTACCACGGCCGCGGCCAGCGTGAGCTTGAGAATGGTCGCCTTCTTCCGGGAGAGAATCAGCAGCAGTTCGATTAAGTCAATGTCGCCGGGACCCACGCTCTCACCCTCAATTCCTGGCACCATGACCGCATCGTCCATCCGGCCATCGCTGCCGGGATGCAACTCGGACGTTTGGGAACCCTGACGCATACGCTCACTTTCCAACTTGCGTTCGGTTGTTTCCAGCGGCCATGCTGCCGCCGGTTCCTAAGCTACGGAGTCAGCACCTTCACTGCCGCAGCCGCCAAACCGAAATTGAAGAGAATCTGCGACCAGTCCTTGAAGTTCCGCAAGGCCGCCCCCGGATTCAACTGCTCCGGAACGATCACCGAATCTCCCGGCATCATCACCATGCTTTCGAAGCCGCCCGACCAGAAGCCGGAGGCAGCATCTTTGCTAACCACGGCTCCATTGGCGCGGACTACGAAGATCCTGCCTTTGTCGGCATTGCGCGTCGGCCCTCCGGCATCGCGCAGGTAACGCGAAACTGTCTTTCCCGGACGCTGGATGAACGATCCCTGGTTGTAAACATCGCCGACCACACTCACAACAATGGGACGGCTGGGAATGTAGAACTGATCTCCATCCTCCAGAGGAATGTCCGGGATGGCGTCCAGGCTCGTATCGTCCGGATGCAGATTCAGCACAATCCGCCCATCCGCTTTCAGCTGGCGAAGCTTGTCCAGACTGGTGCGTTGCGCTTCCAGTGCAGCCCGGGCGGCGTTGGCTTCATCTCCCGTGCGGGCGTTTTGTGACGACTGTGCCGCCTGTCGCGCCAGGTCTCGCTCCATCTGCGCAATCACCATGTCAAGCCGTTCCTGCTGCTGAATGCGAGTGGACTCGCGCGTGAAAACCGCGGCATAGAGATAGGCTGAGGGCGCCAGTCCGCCGGATTGGGCCACCAATTGGCGCAGTCCTTGAGCCGGCTGCGCACGGTAAATCCCGGCCGAAACAAACTCACCTTCCAGCCTGATCAGCTTCGTTTGCTGCTCCCGGGGCACGCGCAGATCGGCTTGCGAGAAGATGGTGACAATGTCGCCAGGCTGCAAGACAAGATTGCTGTCGTCCTGATGTTCCAGCACTGCCTTTCCCAGATTGAAGGGCACCAGCTCGGTAGACAAGTCCTTACTGCTCATTCGCTGAATCACAGCGTAGTCCCAATTAATCTCGGGTGCATTCCTCCGGACATCGTTCAACTCTCCGCTGAGCCTGGTTCCGCTCTCCTGCATTTGCAGGTTGATGGCGTTCTGCTGGTTCCAGTACTCGCGCGTGATCAGAAACTCGCGATTGGGAATCAGATCTGTGACTCGCATCCCTTCATGCCAGGGATAGCGCCCGGGAGACGCCACGTTGCCGCGTAAGGTTACCGAATTCACGAAGCGCGGCGAGATGGGAGCAAAGTTCAGCACATCGCCATCTCTCAGAGGAAGAGCCAACCCAGGGGCGTCCAGCTTGATTTCCTCGATGCTGCGGTCCTTCCGGTTCTTGATTTGTTCGACGTAAACCTTGCCGCCGTAGGCGGTCGTGCCCAGTCCACCGGCCAATTGCAGGACATCTCCTAAACTGGCTTCGGTCTTGAGCTCGTAGATGGCCGGGGTGTTGACTTGCCCCCCCATCGCAACCTGTGCTCCGATGGGCGCGAAGTAGATGACGTCCTCCGGCTGCAAGAGCACGTCCTTGCTCTTGTCGCCCTTGATTAGCAGGTCATACAAATCGAAATCAGCGACAACCGTAGAGCCGCGTTTCAGCTGGATGTGGCGCATGGACCCGCTGGACGACGGGCCCCCGGAAGCGAAGACGGCGTTTGCCAGCGTGCTTAAGGCACTTACCGTGTACCTGCCCGGACGTCTGGCCTGACCCACGACGAAAACATCAATCGAGCGCAGCTCACCCATGCTGACGTTGAGATCGAAATTCTGATAGATGCGTCCGATGTGTGATTTCAAGAAGTCCTGGAGCTGGCTATACCGCAGTCCGGCAACATTCAGGTTGCCCACTTTAGGGATATAAATCGCTCCATTGCGGTCGATTCTGCTGTGCACGTCAAGATCGATCTGGCCCCAGGCGCGAATCAATAGCTCGTCGCCGGGGCCCAGCGCATAATCTGCCGTTACGGGTACCCGGTCCACGGGAGCGAACGTCGTCGGCACGTTCTCGAACAGGTTTTCTCCGTAGATCGGCAGCGTCTGCCCCAGAGAGGTGGCAACTAACTGTTGAAAGTCACTGAGCTCAGCTGTCCTGGTTCCGGTCTTCGGGGCTTGTTGCGCCGGCGTCTGTGCGGTCGTTGGTGTAACCGTCCGGGTATCATCCAACACAACGGTTGGAGTTGAACTCGGCACCCCCTCGGGCGTCCCGCCACTCTGCTGTTGAACCGTGCTTTGCGCCGGGAACAGCTCAGCAGGGGATCTGCCATCCGCCTGGGCAGCCGCATACCGGGGGGCGCTCACTTCAATAATCGCCAGCGCCAGCACGATCACCAGCAAAACCCGACGGCCGGCTTCGGCAGTAACCTTTACCGGATGATTCTCGTTCCTGCTCTTGCTGAAGGAAGCTTTCAAGGTCGTGCTCCAGAATCTCTTCTCGTTGACGAGTAAATCTTGCAGCCTGAAAAGTGAAATCAAGAATCACTCCATCTGCATGCGCTGCGCCCGTCTAGCCGGGATTACCATTGTCGCCTGCAGCCGGTACCTGCTGCCGCAGAGCATTCAACCAGAACTGAGCATAAGCGGGAGCCAGGGTTTCGACGTCCCACGGCAGGTCTTGCCCGGTAAACAGCTGGTGCAGATTGCAGTGCGCACTGACCGCGCCAGCCAATCCCAGGGTCGCGAACGTGGGCTCCAGCTTGCCGATTGCGCCCCGCGCAGCGCACCTGCCGAAGTAGGCATTAACCGCATCAAAAATCGGCCCAAGATGCTCTCGAAACATGCTGTCGGCTCCGGGCAGCTCAAAGCCAGCGACATAGACTAACCTCATCAGCTCCGGATATTGCGCCACCATGTTAACCACAAACTCCACCAGCATGGGAACAACGACTTCTGGATCCAGGTCCGTAGCCAAACTGTTCTGCAGCTCTCTGCCCAGCTTCAGGCGAGTCAATCTGGATTCCGCCGCTGCCCAGAACAAACCTGTCTTCCTGGCAAAATAGCGGAACAGGGTCGCTTCATTCACCCCCGCCAATTGCGCAATCTCCCGTGTGCTCGTCCCTTTATATCCCCGGCGGGAGAACAACTGGACCGCGGCCTCCACGATCCGTACCTCCGTGACACTTCTCTCCGCAGCCTTTTTCACCGTCGATCCTGTGTTTTGGATTGAATCTGAGGGAGGGTCATTACGATTTGAGGGGCTCAATCTCGTCGATACCGATTTCCACCGCGACACTCTGCATAATCAACTCAAGCGTCAGCACCACGCGGCAATCGTTTTTCCTGCGAACCAGCACCCCGACCATGCCTTCCAGCGAACCTGCGGTGATGCGTACTTTTTCCCCGACTACCAGGTACGGATGGGGCTCAAAACGGCGAAGCGGCAGACTGGAGCGCAGCGATTCAATTTCAGTGCTGGGAAGAGCTGCCGGCTCGCGGCCTGCGCTGACCAGAGAAACGACTCCGGGAACCTGCAGTACCCTTACGGCTTCCCGCCGGGGAATGTGCACGAAAAGGTAGCTCGGGAATAGCGGTTGTTCGACCGCAACGCGGCAACCGTTCTTCCATCGCCGAACGGAACTGTACAAGGGCAGGAATGATTCAATCTGACGCGATTGCAAATGGCGGGCCACGACCTTTTCGTGGCGAGGCGTCGTGTAAGCCGCGAACCATTTCGCGGCCTGATCCACTACTGCAATGTCGCCGCGCCATCCAGGAGACAATAGCACCGCGGCGGTGGAATGATTATCAGCAAGAGACAAAGCTTCGCCTTCCTCAACGAGAGAGGTGATCTGTTCAAACTTTGAGTAATCTGCAACCGCGCGCTTCAAAACCTAACATCTCGATCTGATTCCGTCCGGAAACTCTCACGCTTTGTGACACTTTCCCGACGGGACAGAGCAAGTGCCCGCTTGCTATTCCTCAAAATCCACCATTACATCGGTCGAGTGCCAGCATAGGAAAAGAGGCCACGCAGGTCAAGAGAAAAAGCCCAACAATGCTGGCAGTAAGCACCAAGGTGGGAGCGCACAATGTTCGCTCCCGAATTGGAGCGGCGCGTCAGTCATTCACTTGGGAGGACACTTAGATTGGGCGCTGACGAATTGAGCCGTCGCACGACGGGTTTCGGCCTCCAAGCCGATTCGCGCCGCCCATTTCCGCATCCAATCAGCGCAGCTTTCGAGCGCGAATTCACTGGCAAGGAAACAGCGATGGACAACAATGCGCCCACGCGTGTCGCCGTCGTGGGCTTGGGAAATGTGGGAGCTACCTTGGGCTATGCCCTGTTACTGAGTGGCCTGGCGGCGGAAATCGTCCTCATCGATAAGAACCATGCCAAGGCCGAGGGCGAGGCCATGGACCTGAACCATGCCGTTCCCTTTGCTCATCCGACACGCATCTGGGCTGGGACGTATGAAGATTGCGCCGGTGCGGCCGTGGTCGTGATCGCTGCTGGTGCCGGCCAGAAACCAGGGGAAACTCGGCTCGATCTGCTGCAGCACAATGCCAGTATCTTCGCGGAAGTTGTGCCCCGCGTGGTGCAGCACAATCGCGACTGCATCCTGCTGATTGCTACCAATCCCGTTGATGTCCTGACCCACATATCCTTGCGCCTCTCCGGTTTGCCCGCACAGCACGTAATCGGCTCTGGCACCATTCTTGACACCGCCCGCTTTCGCTATATGTTGAGCCAGCATTTCGACGTTGATTCGCGAAGTGTACATGCCTTCATCATCGGAGAACATGGCGACAGTGAGGTGCCCGTATGGTCACTGGCAAACATCGCGGGAATGCGGCTGGAGGAATTCTGCGCTGCCCAAGGCCGAGCGTGCGATTGGAGGGGCCTGCACGCGATCTTCGAGCAGACCCGCGACGCCGCTTATCACATCATTGCCCGCAAGCAGGCGACATACTACGCGGTAGCCGCGGGACTGATGCGGATCATCGAGGCTATTCTGCGCGATCAGAACACAGTCCTATCAGTGTCCAGCCTGGTGAGCGGTGCGTACGGAATCTCTGACCTCTGCCTAACTCTGCCTTCTATCGTCAATCGCGGCGGAATCCACAAGGTGCTGCATCTGCAGCTCTCCGCTCAAGAGGAAGAGAAGCTACAGCACTCGGCGCAGGTGCTGAGGGAAACGCTGGGGCGGTTGAAATCTAGCTGAAATGCTGGCAGAACGGTGCCGCCAAGCGTGCTGCTTCATTCTCCCTTGCCCAACGCCAATGTGATCAGCGTCTTCTGTTCCAGTTCATGCGCCTTGGCCGAACCGGTAGCAGGCGTCGAATTGGGCGCTCGCTTGATGCTGCGCAGCCTGGAACCCAGGATGCGCTTCAGGCGCGGCGTCACGAACGACAGAGCGCCCATGTTCGCCGGCTCTTCCTGCACCCAGATAAACTCTGTGGCGTTCTTGTAAAGTCCCAGGACTTCTTTAACTTCCGTCTCGGGGAACGGATACATCTGTTCCAATGAAACGATTGCCGGCCCAGGATATTTCAGCTTCCTGCGTTCCATCCGCAGTTCCTGTCCGATTTTGCCGGTGCACAGCAACACACGTTTTGCATCCAGCGCTGTCTCATCGGGGATGATGTTCAGGAAGCGTGGCCGTTCCAAGTCTGCCAATGGCGATTGCGCCTCGGGATGTCGCAACATGCTCTTCGGGGTGAAACAGATGAGCGGCTTGCGCCACTTGCGCAGCGCCTGTCGCCGCAGGAGATGGAAGTATTGAGCTGCGGTCGAAGGCTGACACACCTGCATATTGTCGCGCGCACAAAGCTGCAGATAGCGCTCAATCCGGGCGCTGGAATGCTCCGGTCCCTGGCCTTCGTGACCGTGCGGCAACAGCATGACCAACCCGTTAAGCAGGTCCCACTTGTCTTCGCCGGGGGCGATGAACTGGTCAATGATGATCTGGGCGCCATTGGCAAAATCCCCGAATTGCGCTTCCCACGCCACCAGGGCCTCGGGATAGTCGCGCGCAAACCCGTATTCGAAGCCCAAGACGGCGGCTTCCGACAGTTCCGAGTTGTAGATCTCCACTCGCGCCTGACCGGGCCCCAAATGGCACAGCGGTACGTATTCCTTTTCATCGATTATGTCGATGAGGACCGAATGCCGCTGGTTGAAGGTGCCGCGGCGGCTGTCCTGACCGCTCAGCCGAATCGGAGTTCCCTCCATTGCCAGAGATCCGAGTGCCAGCGCCTCAGCCATTCCAAAATCCAGGGGACGTTTGCCATAGCCCATCTCCCGGCGTTGCTCCAGCAACTTTTGTACCTTGGGATGAATATGGAAGTCCTCAGGATAGTTAACTAACTGGTTAGTTATTTCGTGCAATTTCTCCGCAGAGAGTCCGGTATCGACTTCATCCTCCGGATTGTAAGGACCTCCGTGGAACGGGGCCCAGTAGCTCGGCATCTGCCGCATCGGCGGCTTCTTGACCATGCTCTTGCCGGCCTTCTCGGCGGCGTCAAGCTCAGCCTGGAACTTCTCCACATCGGGCTGAGCATCCAGACCCACGTTCTTGGCATAGATCTGATAGAGCATGGGATGGTCTTTGATTTTGCGATACAGGATCGGCTGGGTGATGGTTGGGTCGTCGACTTCGGAGTGACCGTGTCTGCGGAAGCCGATCAGGTCCACAAGCACGTCGGAACCAAACTCGTAGCGAAATTCCAGTGCCATCCGGCCGGCATGTACAACCGCGTCAACATCCTCGCCATTGACATGGAAGATCGGTATCGGCAGACGCTTTGCCAGATCCGATGAAAATCGTCCGGAATAGGCATCGCTGGGGTTCGTAGTGAATCCGATCAGGTTGTTGACGATGATGTGCACTGTTCCGCCAACGGTGTAGCCGCGAAGGTTGGCGAGGTTCAGCGTCTCCGCAGTGATTCCCTGCCCCGCAAACGCCGAGTCGCCGTGCATCAGGATGGGCAGTACGCGAGCTTTTCCGTCCCGTCCCATCCGGGTCTGCTTGGCGCGCGCCCGGCCCACGGCCACCGGATCAACCGCCTCCAGGTGGCTGGGATTGGAGACCATGTGAATACGCACGGGCCGTCCACTAATTCCCGTGTAAACACCGGTCGCGCCAATGTGGTACTTAACGTCGCCGCCGCCCAGCACGCTGCGCGGGTCTACGTCCTCAAAGCCGGCGAAGATCTCCGCCGCCGGACGGCTCACGATGTTGATGATGACGTTCAGGCGTCCGCGATGGCTCATCGCCAGCACCGCCTGCTCGGCTCCATATCCCGTTGCCGAGTTCAAAATCTCGTCCAGCAAGGGAATCAGCGCCGTGTTCCCTTCCAATGAGTAGCGCTTTGTTCCTATGTAGCGCGAATGGATGGTCTGCTCGAAGACGTCTGCGCGCACAAGTTGATCCAAAATGCGTGAGCGGTCGAGCTTCTCCGCCTGCTCCGACTCCATGCGCTCCTGAATCCACTGGCGGCGTTCGGGATCGGCAATGTGCATAAACTCGACGCCGATACTGCCGCTATATACGCGTCGCGCTGCATCGGCCACATCGCCGGAGATGTCCAACTCGGGATGGGCCAGGGGACCAAAATGCCCCAGCGGATCGAGATTGGCCTGAAGGTACCCCCAGCGACGGAACGCGTCCATTACGCGCTCCTGTTTCTCGCTGTCAACGTTCATCATTACAGTAGACAAGAATCGATAGCTCCTCGGCCTCAACCGGCCCCTGCGGGAAAGATAAGGCGTCGCTCAGAACATTCCTGGTTAAAGATTCCTTACTGGCCGGGCGGATGCACTCGCCACGTGAACGGCGACGATGATCACCGAACCTTCCAGTATATAGTGTCCAAGTGTTCGCTGAGCAGAGCCGCCGTGCCGGATTCCTTCGGCCCGTCTAACTCTTGGGCTCGGACAAAGATAGAAATGACCAAGCCGCTGTCGTCGCAGGATCGGGTGTTCGTGCTCACGGGGGCTGGCGTAAGCGCGGAGAGCGGCCTGCCTACGTTTCGCGGCGCCGATGGCTTATGGCGCGGGCTGCGCGTGCAGGATGTGGCGACGCCGGAAGCTTTCCGCGCTAATCCGGAGATGATCTGGCAGTTTTACTCGGAGCGGCGCAGACGGCACGCAACCGTCATTGCCAACGCCGCGCACTTCGCGCTGGCCAAGCTGGAGCAGGCGTTGGGCGAGCGGTTTTTCCTCTGCACACAAAATGTCGACTCCCTGCACGAGCAGGCTGGCTCGCAGCGGATCGTGCACATGCATGGCCGGCTGATGCAAAGCCGCTGCTCGCGGGAGAGCTGTCGCACCAAGCCCTTCGATGACGAACGTCTGTACATGCACCGGGCCGACATTCCCACTTGTCCGCAATGCGGAGCGATGATGCGCCCGCACGTGTGCTGGTTCGGCGAAGTTCCGTTCTTAATGGACCGCATCTTCGAGCAGTTGCGTATCTGCACCGTGCTGCTCACGGTTGGAACTTCAGGAGTAGTCGAACCTGCTGCCAGTTTCGTGCGCATGGCGCGGATGAACCGGGCGAAAGCGATTTACGTCGGGCCGGAGGAACCGGCGAATCGTGCATTCTTTGACGCGGTGGTGCTGGGCAAGGCAGGAGAAGTGTTGCCCGGGATGGTAAAGGAACTCGTCGGTTAGCGCTTCATTGCACGAAGTGTCCGACGATATTGTAAGCGGCGAAGGCAGCGACGTAAGCCACAACGGTCATGTAGATGAACTGCAGCGCCGGCCACTTCCAGCCGTTGGTTTCACGGCGTACCACGGCAATGGTTGACATGCACTGCATGGCAAAGGCAAAGAAGATCAGCAGAGCCACTGCGCCGGCCGGCGTCAGTTCCTGACGCAAAGCTGCTTGCAATCCGCTGGCGTGCGATTGGGGATCGATTCCATTCAGCGTGCCCAGGGTAGCGATAATGACTTCGCGCGCCGCCAGCGAGGTCAGCAGGCCGACGCCAATCTTCCAGTCGAAGCCAAGCGGACGAATCACCGGCTCAATCGCATGTCCCAGCTGGGCGACGACGCTGTTCTGAATCTCTGGTGGCTGGCCGTGATGCATGGGGAAATTGGTGGCCGCCCACAGCAGCAGTGAAACCAGCATGATCACTGTTCCCGCGCGATACAGGAACGCCTTGCCGCGATCGATCACTCGTAATGCCAGCGATGCGGGCATGGGCCAGCGATAGGGCGGCATCTCCAGAATGAACGGAGCGTCTTTGCTCTTGAGAACGGTTGACTTCAGCAGCCGGGCAGTAAGCACGGCCATCAGAAATCCGAGAACATATAAACCCAGCATGGCCGCTGCGCGCGTGCCGAGAAATACGCCCAGCAACGGACGCGCCGGCAGAAACGCCGCAATTACCATGGTGTACACGGGCAGACGCGCCGAGCACGTCATAAACGGCGCAATCAGAATGGTGGCGATGCGATCGCGTTTGCTCTCGATAGTGCGGGTTGCCATGATGGCGGGCACCGCGCAGGCGTAGGCCGAGAGCAGTGGGATGAAACTCTTCCCGTTCAGGCCGACGCGTGACATGGTGCGGTCGGCGATCACCGCGGCGCGCGATAAGTATCCGGAATCCTCCAGAATGCCGATCACCAGGAACAGCAGCAAAATCTGCGGCAGAAAGACGAGTACCGACCCGGTGCCCTTCCACACGCCGTTGATGATGAGCGATTGGAACATTCCCGCCGGCAGGTGAGCGCCAAGCTGGGCTCCGGTGGAGTCGAGAAATTTCTGCAGCAGGTTCGAAAGTGGCTGGCCGAGTGCAAAGATGGTTTGGAAGACGCCGATCACCACCAGCCCGAAAATAATCGGGCCCCAGACGCGATGCAGGAAAATTGCGTCGAGGCGAGCCGTCCACACGGGCGTGGCCGGACGGCGGTATCCCGCGTTAGTTCCTACCCGCACCGCCCATTCGCGGTAGCCGCGCGTGCTTCCCACAACCGGCAGCTCCAGCGGTTCCGGAGTGGCGGCGGCAGCCGACAGGAAGTTCTGAACTGCGATCATTCCTTCGCCTGTGGCAGCGCTGATCAATGCCACCGGAGTTCCCAACTCCCGGGCCAGCGAAAGGACGTCAACATGGCCACCTTGCTTGCGCAGCTCGTCGGCCATATTCAGCAGTACCAGCGTGGGAATGCCCAGCGCGATCACGCGTGCAGCCAGCACCAGGTGGGTGTGCAGATTCGTCGAATTGAGAACCAGGATGACTGCATCCGGGCGAGCCGTTCCCGGCATCTGCCCGGTCAAAACATCGATGGCTACTTTTTCGTCTTCGGATTTCGGCGTCAGGCTGTAGACGCCGGGAAGATCGATGAGCGCGATCTCTTCCCCGTTGGCGTCGCGGAGGTAGCCGGTGTGATGTTCGACGGTGACGCCGGGAAAGTTGCCGACTTTCTGGCGCAACTTGGTAAGGCGGTTAAACAGAGTGGTCTTGCCGGAATTGGGGGGGCCGACAACCGCGATGGTGCGGTACGAGGTACCAGGAGCTTCATCTCGGGGCGATGCCACCGCGTGACAGCTCACCGTCGAAGCTCCCATGGATCAGTCTCCAAACGCGGGAGCGCCGATCAGCTCCACGTGAATGTGACGGGAGAGATCGCGGCGCATGGCAACCTCGGTACCATCCACGCGATAAACGCGGGGATCGCCACCGGGTCCGCTGCGCAGGACCTTCACCACCAGGCCGGGAACAAAACCCAGGTTCATCAGATGCTCGGCAACCGGCGGGGACAATTCGAGATCGGAGAGGATGGCGCTCTCGCCGACGTGCAAATCGGCCAAGGCGCTGGCTGGTGTCGGAAGTTCTCTCTTAGGACGGCCGAATATGAAGTTGAAAATCATTTTCAATTCCAACTCTATTCTAACTCCTCCACGCCTACAGGCAACGACCAAAGTCACACTCGTTTGTGACATGTGAACGTTATTGGGAAGGTCGAAAATACTGCCTAAATGGGCGCTGTTGCCCCCACTTGCGCCAATTGTTGCAACAACCTTGAAACTGTTTCCGGCTTCTTCGGGTTATGCCAGCCGTACGACTCAGGCGCACCCTCATCCAAAAGCCGGTGACGTCCTAGGGAACGTTGACCCGGACGGTGAATGTCTTCGCCGGTTGCACGTTGTATTCCCAAGAGCGCCGGTAGATCAGCTGGAGCGTTGCCATCCCGGCAGAGCTGGCGCTGAACTGCAATACCTGAACTCCTGGAGCACCTGCCGCCTTCGAGGATGCCGTGTTCCTTCGATACGAAGTCTTCACCAGCTTCAGTGGAGAAGGATCGCCGGCAACCACCCAACTGTACCCCGTCGAAGGATTGCTCTTGAGCTTCACAATCAGGACGCCGCCAGATGTAAGATCGACATCTTTGCCATTGTCTTCATCGGTGATGCTGACCGCATGAGGTCCGGCCTTTGCCGGCGACTTAGCCGATGGCGTCTGCCAGGCTTCGGCGACGCACCCAAGCACAAGCCAAAATGTTACGGCGACAGTCCCTACGCGTCGAATCATTGAGCGTTCTCCTTCAGACCCGTCGTTCCACCGCTCACTTGTCCTGCATACCCACCACACGCGTCACAAATATCCGTTCCTGAACGTCTCGTTGACCACCCTGTCCGCGTTGGCCATAGCTGTGTAGGCGATGGTTGTTGCGGGAATACTCGGGAAGTTGCTTGCATCCAGAATGTGAATTCGGCTGAGCCCCGCCGGACGGCCAAGCAGGTCTGAGCCGTAGACTGTATCGTTCTTCCCCATCGGGAAGCTGCCCCCGGCATGAAAGCTTCTGCCCAAAGCCACCATAGTAAGATTCAGCGGCGGAATGATGCCGAATCCGGCCATGTTTCGGCGCAAAACTGCTTGAGAGCGCTTCGCCACACGCAGGGAAGCCGGGTTGATTATTCCTCGCACATGTATGTCGTCTCTGCTCGATTGAGATGAGTTGACGGTGAGCTCCAACTGGCCCGAATCGGACGAATGGAGGAAACCTTGAAACAAATAGAAACGGCCTTCGACATTATCGAGAACAAATTGGCTCCGAAACAAAGAAGGTAATGTCGACCGTATGGTTTGCCGGAATATGTCATTCAAACCATACAGCTGAAAATGTATATAGTAGTCGCTGACCCCCGGCTTCAGCATCTCAAGGAATATTTCAGCTAAGGTAAAACGCACAGTCGAATCTTTAGCTTTACGATAAGACAAGAACGGGAAAAAGAAATATTGACTATCCAGTATTCGGATCGGTTTGTCGAATATCTTTATGGATCTCGCAATAAGGCGCGTCGTGGAAATAGCTCCCATACCCACGAACAACCGTCGAGCTTGCAATTTTCTCAATGAGCCATCTTTTATGTCCACAGCGGACAGGGTTACTCCGTCCGACTCTTCCTCAAATTCAAGCGCATAAAGGCCCTTATGGATCTTTACTCCCTCCTGCTCGAGTTTCTTGCATAGCAGCCGGGGATTAAATATGGAGCCATAAGAACAGCCGTCAAGGCAGTAGCCACAGTAGCGGCAAGTAGAAGGCCCTCCTGACGAATCTACCGCAACACGAGCGCGGCCGAAGGCTATCCCCTGGCTTCGCAATGTAGAGTCTCGCTTAGTTAGAAACTTAAGTAAGGTCTCGGTTTGTTCTGACTTTGTGAGTGAGGTTATTTTGTCACGATAAAACGGGAATGACTCTTGCAAATGGTCTAAATCGGCGCTCATCGGTACAAACTTCGACAGGTTGCGATAGGAGTCGGCCAAATCAGCAGAAGAGATGGGCCAATCGCGCAAGTCCGAGTCCGTATACGGAAGCACGGCGGCACCCCAGACATTCCCGAAACCCCCAAGGCCATGGGACAGGTCGATCTTGCATTGCGTGGTAGCGCAGGAGATACATAGCGGTCGCTCATAGGGAAAGTTGGATCCAAAGCTAAATCGCTTTTCAACCCCCTGTGCTGAAGTTACTGGCGGCGGAAACAATGTCTCAACGTACTTGCGTGGCCAATCTGCCGGCTCGGTAGCCGACAGCGTTTCCACCATTGCCTCTCTTTCAGACTCCAGATCGTAGGCGACATCCAAGACTTCAAAGGGCACTCCAAGGCGTCGAAATGCATAGGCCGCTGCAATAGCCGTAGGACCTGTTCCCAGAATCAGATTAGGTATTCGTTCTGGCTTCACTGGCTCCATCCTCTTCGTTCGCAGTTCCTTGTTGCACCCACAACGTCAAGAACTCTGCAACGACGCCCAGTCAGCATAGCAGGGGAACCTGAAGCGACGGCCCGCTCGCCGGTAATGCTCGAAGACGGCAAGCGGTATCGCATTCGCCACAACTGCCGCGCACCGGCTGCGGCTCTTGCTAAATGCAATCTCAGAACTCTTACGCACCTTGCATTCGCAAGCAGCACGATATAATCTGATTCGCATCCCTGCGAATGGGGGCTCCGTTAGATTGTAATTGTGATGCCGAGTACAACTTCTGACCGGACATTGACTACTCGACATCCGCCTGCCCGAAAAGGTCATCGCACCATCGCGCCTTTTTTTTTCCTGCTCCGGCCGCACCAATGGTCGAAGAACATCCTGGTATTGGTGCCGGTACTCCTGTCACACACTTGGAACAATCGTGCGATTGCCGGCAAGGGGCTTCTCGCAACCATCTGCTTCTGCCTGACAGCGTCCGCAACGTATATTTTTAACGATCTCCTCGACGTACATTCTGACAGAGAACACGATCACAAGAAATTGCGCCCCTTGGCAGCCGGGAAAGTAACAACAGGGGCCGCCATCAAGATGGCCGTCGTTCTCTTCGTAGCTTCTTTTCTGCTTGCGGTTAAGCTTCCGTTGTCTTTCGGAATCATGCTAACCGTATATTTATTGTCCACTGTCCTCTATTCACTCTACCTGAAGACAAAAGTCATCCTAGACATCTGCACCCTCGCCGGACTTTACACAATCCGTCTCTTCGCAGGGGGAGCTGCGACTGGTATTCCTATTTCAGAATGGACTGCTGCCTTTGCAATGTTTTGCTTCCTGGGGCTGGCAGCAGTTAAACGCTACTCTGAACTTCAAGCATGGCCGGAAACAGGGGAATTAACTTCCCGGCGCGGCTATGAACCGATTGACAAAAGCACCATACAAGCTCTCGGTTTGAGTTCTATGGTCATTTCGGTCCTGGTTCTTGCCTTATATCTTCGTAGCCCCGAGGTTACGCTCTTATACAAGCACTGGGAGATGCTTCGATTAATTTGTCCGGTCTTGCTCTATTGGTTTGGCAGAATCTGGATACTCGCCGGCAGGGGCAGAATGCACTCGGATCCAATCATTTTTGCGCTACGCGATCGCGTAAGCCTGATCACTGCAGCTGTTATTGTAGCCATCGGATTCGCATCCAGATAACCAGATCAGAATCCCAAGGCCGTATTGTTTGCTATATAGCAGGCCGATGGCGGGCTGCCGCGCAGGATGGCGTATATCTTTACTGCCGTGTGTGGGTTTACTTCACGAACATACCCAACATAACCTATATAATCGCTCGTAACCTGAGGATTGGCCGCACTAATCTCCGGGCGCCAGTCGCCCACCGCAGCCAGACCAGTGATAACTCCGTCAGTGGTCGCGATGACCTCCGCCGGTGGCTGTTCGTGCTTGTTGTCCCAAACCCACCCGGTGATCCGCAGGGCCCGCTTTCCCTTTCCTTCCATCGGCGTAATAGAGTCCACGCTTCCTGTGCATTCCACCGGCGAGGCCTGGCGAAAGACAGAATCCAAAGGTCTGCCTAGTTGAGAATAGGTATCGCTATAGTAAATCGATAGATGGTTATCTTGCAGGTAGCGCGCTTGTTTCAGCAGGTAGTCAGGTTTAACGCCTACCCCAAGGTAAAATTGCCTCGAGTCATTCACACCGGTAAACAGCGCCATAGATGCCACATCGAGCTGGAACCCATAGTGCCGCGCTTCTCTGATCGGGTATTGCGCCAGATACGCTCCTCTGGCCATGACAACCAGCAGGCAAACCTGTACAGCCAGGAAAGGAACTCGCGTGCGCTTAATCGTCGCTGTGAAACCTACCAGCATAAGGCCGAGGCAACACCAGAAGACGAGCACGACAGTCTGGTATCGCGAGGAAAACGCGTAGCTCAGCCCAAAGTTTGATCTTCCCAGTGCGGTGACGAAGCCCGTGCCGATGCAGAACAACAGCAAGAGAACTAGTTGAATAGAGAATGCCTGCCTGGTTCGAAGGTACAGACGCGAGCGCAGGACAAGCGCACATGCGAAGCCGGCGCCGGCTATTCCGAATATGCCCGCCAGAATCGGACTCGCGTGTGCCCAAACACTTCCCAGATACACAGCTATAAACTGCAGGAACTTGAGCGGATCCCCTTTGAACGACCCTGCGTTGGCCTCGGCCTGACGGCTGACATAGTGATGAAGATAGAGCGCAATCGTGATCGTTCCCGTGAGAGCAAAACTTAGCACCACCGAGCGGCGCAATCGAAGGAACAGCGCTGCCACAACCAGCAGAGGCCAAACAAGATTTCCGTTTGCCAACGAAAGGGTTGCTCCCAGCGCTGCAGCGATCGAAAGCGCTATGAACTTCCACGAGGACGGCTTGGCAGATTGCCCCTCCGAGTCGATCCAATAGAGCAGCAATCCGATAAATGAAAGCGCCGCAAACAAGCCCGGAAGCACGAAACAGGGCTCAAAGCCCCATACGAAGTTATGCCATTGGGATGGACTGAACAGGCAGAACGCTGTAAGACCAACACCGGTGAGCCATACCCGCCCCCGCCAACCTCCAAGTACTCGCATGCTCCAACTCAGCACCGCGCAAAATAGAAGCTGAATTACCAGGATGCTGGTCAGCAGAAACCACTGTCGAGCGTGAAACAGGCGCAAGTCCGCCAGCAGGAACAGCTTCGTGAACACGAGTCTATGGTCGTCGTGCTGAGCCCAAATCCAATGGAGCGAGTACGGGTTGATCCCATTGACCAGCGGTTCAACCTGAATCCAGCCATCGTCCCACGGCAGGCTCGAGTAGCTGACCGCCACCATGTACACCGCTACGCCGATAGTGATGATTCCAGCCAGAAGAATCGCCCAGGAGAACGGCGCAGAGGCCCGCAATATCCTCGTTTTCCACGGCTCTGCGTCCGCGCCAGTCTCAGGCTTCGAAATTGCTAGGGTACTGTTCACCGGGCCGACCATCAAAAGAGTCTGGACTATTTGTCACCTCATCGCAAGGGACGCGGCACCTGTCAGTCAATGAGTTGAGATTGGGTGATTGCTCCGGGTTACGTGCGAGTCAGCGGCTGAGCCCCTGCCAGAGTTCGAAGATCTCGGCCCCAAATCCAGCGAGCATTGGTGACGCCTCCGGCCCAGGGTCGCCATATACCTCAAAGCGACTGAGGCTGGACACCGCGAGCATCTTCGGCACAAATTCCTGCACCGCCGGGCCCGCCAGGTGCGCCAGAACGGCATTGGCGTCAGCGTAGGTTTCCAGAATCCGGCAGCGCGTGCCGTCGCTACTGAAACACCAGTCGTAACTAAGAGCCCCCGGCTCCTTATGCGTGACAGCAATCATCGTGCGCGCAATCTCCTGGAACTCGTCCAACTTACCTTCGTTAATCGTGAGATCGACAGCGAAGCGGACGGTGTGGTTGATCATGGTTCAATTCCTCCTTATTATGTTTTGGCACGGCGAATGATTGTACAGTGCGGGCGGCTTTCGGAGTGGTGCTGACATCGGTATGGCCCAACTGGCTGGGCAGACCCTCGCCACGCCAGAGCGGCCCGCGCACAACTCACTCGCGCGCCACTGGCCGATCTCCCGCTCCGTTTGACCACGCTCTTCACCCCTGCTACCTTCAAAGATTCGTCTTACCCGCAAATTTCCATAAGCGAGATCGAGCATGGCACTCAAGTTCAAGGGCGTGGATTTCATCGAGTTCGATACGCTGCTCAACGACGACGAGCGGCTGGTCCGCGACAACACCCGCAAGTTCATCGAAGAGAACCTCGTCCCCATCATCGAACAGTGCAACCGCGACGGCCGCTTCCCCAAGGAACTGATCAAGCCCATGGGCGAGCTGGGCTTTTACGGCGCCAGCCTGCAGGGCTACGGTTGCGCCGGCATGTCAAGCGTGGAGTACGGTCTGATGACACAGGAGCTGGAGCGCGGCGACAGCGGTGTGCGCTCGTTCGTCAGCGTGCAGTCGGGGCTGTGCATGTATCCCATCTATGCCTTCGGCAGTGAGGAGCAGAAGCAGAAGTATTTGCCCAGGATGGCGCTGGGCGAGATTCTCGGCTGCTTCGGACTCACCGAGCCCGACGCCGGCTCGAATCCCTCGGCGATGCGCACCCGCGCGCGCAAAGATGGCGACGGGTACGTCCTGAATGGCGAGAAGATGTGGATCACTTCCGGCTCCATCGCCAACATTGCCATCATCTGGGCCAAAGTGGAAGACGAGAACGACCTGATTCGCGGCTTCATCGTGGAGACGGATCGGCCGGGATTCAAGGCGGCTGATGTCCATGGTAAGTGGTCGTTGCGGGCTTCGGTGACGTCAAGTTTGTCATTGCAGGATGTTCGGATTCCGGCAGCGAACCTCTTGCCGCAGTCGGGCGGCCTGAAGTCGCCGCTGAGTTGTCTGAATCAGGCGCGGTACGGGATCGCCTGGGGTGCGATCGGCGCAGCGATGGCTTGCTACGACTGCGCGCTGCAGTACGCGCAGTTCCGCAAGCAGTTCCACGATCAGCCTATTGCCTCGCACCAGCTTGTGCAGGAGAAGCTGGTGTGGATGATCAGCGAGATCACTAAGGCGCAGCTGTTGGCATTGCAACTCGGCCGGCTGAAGGACGCAGGCAAGGCCAAGCCGTGGCACGTCTCGATGGCCAAGCGAAACAACGTCTGGATGGCTCTGGAGTGCGCGCGCATGGGCCGCGACATTCTCGGCGGCAACGGCATCGCCGACGAGTATCCCATCTTCCGCCACATGGCGAATCTGGAGTCGGTGAAAACTTACGAAGGCACACACGACATCCACACGCTGATTATTGGGGAGCACATCACCGGGCACGCAGCGTTCTGAAGGCCGTTCCCTTTCGACCGGGGTTCAGTGATGAAAGTCCTCGAACACCGGCCGTAAGAGGTGTATCCTTTGCGTTTGTGCCGGGATTCTCGAGTCATTACCCGGGACTTGTCCCTGCGCATCGGAGTCAGGCGCTCGGCTTGCGTAATCCGCATTCGTAGATCATAGTTCTGCTGACAGGCCGCGCCTACGGAGGCCACATGGCAACCAAGATTCAAACTGAAGAGCTAGAAATGATGACACACACTCCTACCGCTAACTTCGAAACCGACCTCGCAATGGAGTTCCTGCGGGTAGTGGAAGAATCGGCGATTGCCTCAGCCAAGACGATGGGCCAGGGTGACCGCAAGCACGCCGACGAAGCGGCAACCGAGGCCATGCGCAGCGTCATGGATTCGGTGCCGATGGACGGCACCATCGTCATCGGTGAAGGCGAGCGCGACGAAGCGCCCATGCTGTATATCGGCGAGAAAGTCGGCAAGCAGGATGGCGGCCACTACCCTGCGGTCGACATCGCGGTCGATCCGCTGGAGGGCACCAACCTTTGCGCCACCGGCTCTCCCGGCGCCATTACGGTGCTGGCAGCGTCGGAACGCGGAGGACTACTGCACGCTCCCGACTGTTATATGGAGAAGATCGTCGTCGGCCCGTCGTGCAAGGGAGTGGTCGATCTGGAAGCGCCCGTCTCCCACAACCTGCACGTCATCGCCAGGGTACTGGATCGCGACGTGGCAGACCTGGTGATCATCATTCTTGACCGTCCCCGGCACGAAAAGCTGATCAACGAAATCCGCAAAGCGGGCGCGCGCATTCGTCTGATCTCGGATGGCGACCTCTCGCCCGGAGTTGCAGCGTCCATGCTGGGCTCGGGTGTTCACGCGGTAATGGGAACTGGCGGAGCTCCTGAGGGCGTGATTACCGCCGCGGCCGTGCGCTGCCTGAACGGCTACATGGTCGGCCGCCTGGTAGGCTACACACCGGAGCAGGGCGAGCGCATGAAGGACATGGGCATCAGCGATCCCAAGCGCATTTACACCGCCGACGAACTGGCGCCGGGCAAGAACATCATCTTTGCCGCGACCGGAGTGACTGAAGGGACATTGCTCAAGGGCGTGCGCTTCTTTGGCGACGGCGTGCGCACAACCTCGCTGGTCATGAAGCTCAGCAAGGGTAAGGTGCGCTTCATCGAAACCATCCACCTCGACCGGCGTCCGGACGTGAAGGTCAGAATTCCGGAACGGTAACAATCGCCGGCGAACTCAAAACGCCTTCCTCACCGGAGGGCTTTTTGTTTGACTGGCCCCCCTAGCCAGGAAAAGGCGGGAACGGGCACCCTAAAGTTCCTGAAGTGACTGCTAAAACCAGCCAACTCCTCATTTTCTGCTTGCTCCTGTATTAGGAGGAGTAAAATTCAGTTAGAAAAGGACTGTAGCTGCGGGTGGAGCGGTCCATCCGGAGAGGCTTTTCATGAATGTTCATATCAGCTACAAGATTTCCAAGACACCCGACCTCGAAAAAGTCATCAACCAACAAGTGGAAAAGCTGGATCGGTACCTGCAGGTGTTCCGTCCTGAATTAGTGCACCTGAAGGGCATCGTGGAGGAGAACTCCGCTCGTCAGGGCATTGTGGTATCGCTGAACCTGCGCCTGCCCTCCGGCCAACTTGCGTCGCAAGAGAGCAGCTCGACCGCGATCAGCGCTATCAAGGCTGCGTTCGACGATATCAGCGGCCAGGTGAAGCGGCACAAGGAGCTCCTGCGCAGTCACCACAAGTGGCCGCGCCGCCGCGGGCCCGATCGCGCAATGGTGGGTACGGTTCCGTTCGAGCAGACAGTTGCCGCGGTCAAACCGGATACCATCTCCTCCAGCGATATCGCGCGCTACGTCAACGTCAACCTGCCACGGCTAGAGCGATTCATCCAGCGAGAACTGCAATACCGCGAGGACCAAGGTCTGCTGGCAGCCGATCAAGTCACGGTCAAAGAGGTGGTAGACGAGGCCATTGCGAATGCTCTCGGCGAACAGCATGACAAGCCGGAACGGATGAAGCTCGAGGCTTGGGTGCATCGTCTCGCAAGAGAGGCGATCGACACCCTGGCGCTGGATGGCAGGGACAACGGCATGGTCTCGCTGGAGCGTTCGCATGGCCAGCAGAATGTGCAGGGTTCGGACGAGTCGATGCTTCAGTTCCATCAGCCGGACGAGCAACTGGTGGAGGAAAACGTAATCCCCGACCCCACCGCTAACACGCCGGAGGAACTGGCGGCGCGGAGCGAACTGCTCAACCTGGTCGAAACAACGCTGCGCGACGCCGGGCGTGTGGAGCAGGAGTCCAACCACACTGTGGAGGAGGTGCGCGCAGCCATCCGCCGGGCCAGCGATCACCTGCAACGCTCCTTGCCGATCAAAGACCCTCTCAAAGACAAGCTCCTGGAGCATTCCAAGAGCGCCTGATTTGGGGGCTGCGTCGCAGTCCCCGCATCGGTCATCGGTCATCAATAGAAATAACTTCAAATAGGAGAACCGGAATGATCACACGCGATGACATCCGTGAACTCGCCAACTTTAGGTCGCCGGAAGGTTGTGCTGTCACGTTTTACTATCAGCCCTCGACGCCGCTCAACAAATCGCACCGGGAAGAAGCGATCCTGGTGAAAGACTTGATACGTAATGCCCTCCGCGAAGCCGAGAAAAACGGAAAAAACGGTTCCACCCGTAGCGACCTGGAGAAGATCAACAGCATGGTGGATCCGCAGCATGGCAGCAGCGGCAAAGCAAAAGCAATATTCGCCTGCGGCCAGCAGGGCTTCTGGCGCGAGTTCGACATTCCCGCCCAACTGCTGACACCCAAAGTCGCCGTCAGCCAGCGTTTTCATCTGAAGCCTCTGGCCGCGGTGCTGGACGGCGAGCAGCGTGCCTGCATTCTGCTTGCGGACCGTGCGAAGGCGCGAGTCTTCGAACTGCTGAACGATGCGGTCGTGGAGAAGGAAGACTTCATCAACGAGCTGACGCGGCGCGGCAAGAGCGATGGCTATGCCGGCTACGACGCGGGGCATGCCGAGCGCAAGCAGACGAACGAGGCCATGCAACATTTCCGGCTGGTCGCGGACCGCATCGAACAGTACTTCGAGCGCGGGGGCTGCGACCGGCTCCTGATCGGCTGCCGCGACGACGTGTGGTCGGAGATCGAGCCGCAACTGCAATCGCTGGCAAGACAGCGCTTGGTCGGGCACTTCCGTATCGATCCCAAGGTCGCCACACCAGAGCAGGTGAAGCAAATGGCCCACGAGCTATTGGCAAGCTACAACGCCAACGTAAAGCAGGGGCTCATCCGTGAAGTGATAGGCGAGGCCCATCGCAACGGCCGCGGAGCGATTGGGCTACGACGCGTATTGCGATCGCTGGAGACCGGCGAGGTCTCGACGCTGCTGCTCGGATCCAACTTCCATGCGCCCGGCGTAAAGTGCTATCACTGTGGACACATGGACCTCCACGTCACGCCCACTTGCGCGGTGTGCGGCAAGGACATCACTGAACTGGAAGACATCGGCGACGCTATCGTAGGTCATGCGATCCGCACCGGAGTGGAGCTGGTCTACATTCCCGATGACGAGGAGTTCGATCGCATTGGACGGATCGCTGCCCTGCTGCGCTTCCGTGCCGATCAGAACACGGCCGAGAGAGCCGCGAGCTAGGGTCGATTACAAGTGACGAACGCGAAGGCGCAGCCCCGGGCTGTGCTTTCGTGTTCCAGGACGGCGCTATTTGTCTGATTCCGGCCATCCACGCGCCTCGTGCTATCCTTCATCGCCGTTGAATTATTGTTGAGGGATTTACATGAAGGTTTCGCGCCGCGATTTTATTGCCACCACAGCTATCGGTTCCGCATCGCTCGCACTCGATCTGCAGGGACAAAACAAAGACACAAGCCCCGCACCCTCCGGCAATCCACCAAAGAAGCCGATTATTATCTGCGCCGCCAATGGCTACAACTATTTGGATCGCGGCTACGCCGTGCTGACCGGCGGCGGTGACACACTCGACGCCGTGATGCAGGTGATCACCGGACCGGAAGACGATCCCAACGACGACAGCGTGGGATTGGGCGGCCTGCCCAATGAAGACTGCGTGGTGCAACTGGATGCCTGCTGCATGCATGGCCCTACGCGTATGGCAGGCGCGGTGGCGGCGGTGGAGGAGATCAAGAATGTATCGCTGCTATCCAAAGCGGTCATGGAGCACACCGGACACGTGATGCTGGTGGGCGCGGGCGCACAGAAGTTCGGCTTCGATATGGGCTTTCCGCGCGAGAACCTGCTGACCGACCGGTCGCGCAAGATCTGGCTACTGTGGAAGGAAACCATGTCGAACAAGGACTGGTGGGGACCGGGATTGGCCAGTCCGAACTATAAGCTGCCCGACGAGAATCCGAATCATTCCGAGCTTCGCGAAGAGCGGATGCAGCAAATGGAGGAACTCGCAGGCAAGCTGGGCATAGAACCGGAGTTCCGCGCGGCGGCGGTGCAGCGCGTGCTGCATCCGCCATATGGAACGATCAATTGTTCCGCGATCAACGAGAAAGGCGAGATGTCAGGGGCGACTACGACCAGCGGCCTGGCGTGGAAGCTTTCGGGACGCGCGGGCGACTCGCCGATCATCGGCGCCGGCTGCTACACGGATCAGGATGTGGGCTCCGCAGGCGCGACCGGCAACGGCGAGGAGAACATCAAGGTCTGCGGCGCGCACACCATCGTCGAGAACATGCGGCGCGGGATGTCGCCGCAGGAAGCCGGCATGGATGCGCTGAAGCGCATCGTGCGCAACTTCAATGGCGACATGCGCAAAATGCAGTACGTTGACATGAGCTACTACATCCTGCGCAAGGACGGCGCGTACGCTGGAGTCTGCATGTGGAGCGGGCCGCCAGACCATTTGCGGCGCTTCGCAGTGCATGACGGGACAAAGCGATACGAGAAGGCAGTGGCGCTGTTTCAGGGAAAGTCGATTGGCTGGCCGCCAATGCCGACGGTACACATGGCGCCGGAGCAGAAGAAGTAGGGACGCGGCAGTCGAGGCTATAGGGGTCCTTCGACTCCGCATTCGCACAAAATGCGAATGCTACGCTCAGGATAACACAGCGAGGTGTGAGGATTCAGCCCCGCTACGCGTGCTTCGCTCAGGATGACACAGCAGGAAGGGGCAGTCCTAGACGGCTACCGTGACCGTGGTCTCGGTTCGCGTCACCGGCCTATACAGCGTGTCGCGCTCGAAGGGGATTCGGCCGGCCTCGGTGATGAGGCGAATCAGGTCCTGGCGGCGCAAACCTTGCGGGGTGGTCGCGCCCGCATCGTGATAAATCTTCTCTTCCACAACAGTTCCGTCGATGTCGTCAGCGCCAAAGCGTAGCGTGATCTGCGCCATCTTCGGTGTCACCATCTGCCAGTACGACTTGATGTGCGGGAAGTTGTCGAGCACCAACCGCGACACCGCGATCTGCTTCAGGTCCAACATGCCCGTCGTCTTCGGCAGATGCTGTAGCGGCGTATTTTCGGGATGAAAGGCCAGCGGGATGAAGGTCTGAAAGCCGTGGGTGTCGTCCTGGAGCGCGCGCAATTTCAGCAGATGATCGACGCGGTCTTCGTCGTTCTCGACGTGGCCATACAGCATGGTGGCATTCGACTTCAGTCCAACTTCATGCGCCGTGCGGGCGATTTCAAGCCACTCGCCGCCATCGATTTTGTGATCGCAGATGATGTGCCGGATGCGATCGGAAAAAATCTCTGCTCCGCCGCCGGGCATGGAGTCGAGTCCCGCCTCTTTGAACCTGACCAGCACTTCGCGCGGGGTCATCTTGCCAATCTTGGAGAAGAAGGCGATCTCGACCATGGTGAATGCCTTGAGGTGCACCTGGGGGAAACGCTCTTTAAGGCCGGCGATCAGATCGATATAGTACTGGAACGGCAGGTCGGCATGAAGGCCGCCGACGATGTGAAACTCGGTGATCGCTTCGGTGTAGCCGGAGGCGGCGGTGCTCCAAACTTCCTCCAGCGCCATGGTGTAGGCGCCGGGCGTGTCCTTCTTGCGGCCAAATGCGCACAGGCGGCACGCGGCCACGCAGACGTTGGTGTAATTAATGTGCCGATTGACGTTGAAGTAGGCAATATCGCCGTGTATCCGTTCACGAACGTGGTTGGCCAGCCAGCCGATCGCCAGAATATCGCCAGAGCGGTAGAGCGCGAGCGCATCGTCAGAGGAGAGACGCTCCTGCGCCATGACCTTGTCGTGGATAGGCCGCAGGCGCGGATCATCGGTTTGGAAAGGATGGAGCTTCTTGGCGAGGCTTGGCGTTTCAGGCATCTTTGCAATGATATCTCACTATTTAGGGCTGCTTCCGCCGAATCCTCCGCGGACCGTCCTTACCGCGATCCCCAAACATGCGCGGATCGTAGCTTAACGGCTCCAACTTCCGCACCACAATCTTCTTATAGCCGGGATGAGTGGGATTGAGCAACACATTGTTCTCGTTGGGAGCAAGCGCAGACGGCACTAGCAACAAACAATGTTTCGCCTGCGCCACGAAGTCATCGCCGAAACGGGCAAGCTCCGGCGGTGCAGCGGGATCACGCCAGTTTGCGGGCAACTCGCTCACCGCAACTCGCTCTCGAGTCAATTCACCAGGAATGTCCGCAATCGCCAAGACGAGGTCGTCGGGGGGATCGTCCTTGTCGAGATGGACAAAATATTCCAGCAGGGCCAGGGATTGATGTTCGGATGCGTAGCTCAGCCGGACTCCGGGACTCGACCAGCGCCCGCCGTAGCGGTAAGCTCCTTCGCCGTCAAATGGAGTGCGCGCGTATGCCTCGCGCAGCACCCGATAAACCTGGATCAACTAATTCCGCCATATGCGATGCGTCCCAAAACGTTTTCCACCTGGCGAGCACCAGGCTCGGTATCGATTGCAGCGAAGGGAGGAACACCGCCGAGAGCACGATTGGGATGCTTGAGCCAGCGCGTGGCGCGCTCGTGATCGCCGAGGTATTCATTGGCGATAGCAACAATTCGCGCCAAGCGGTAAAGCCGGTCTGACTCATGGCGCGCCAGCCTTCCGCTGCGGCGACGCCGCTGCAGGCTGCGAGGCGAGAGATCGAGTGCACCGGCGAGTTCCTTGAGCGTCAAGCCGGAGGCTTGCATCAACTCTTCTACGACCCCCGGGCGAAAGCCCTCGCGGATGGCATCGCGAAGATCACGGTCGCTAGTGAGCGCACGCCCCAGAATTCGCTCTCCGCCCAACTGCCGAACCACGGCCCTGACTTCATTTACCATTATGTCGCCCATTCTAGCGACAATTGTCGCATTGCGTCAAACCATTATTTCTGTTGGGTAGTGGTCAAATTCACGCGCTTACCCGCGTCGGGTGGAGCACGCCTTGAGGCGTGTATATTGCAGCCCCAATTCGATACGCGCTTTAGCGCCTGAGGTAAATCGACCCCTTACCTCAGCGGCTGAAGCCGAGACATTTTAGAGGATCTCAACTGCACGCCTGAAGGCGTGCTCCACCCAAGATCACTTGGCCACAATTTCAGACTGACCCCTCACCGTTTGCTGGATTTCATTCCCTTCTCGTAGTGAAGGTTTACTTCGCCAGCAGATCGCCCGCGATAAAGAAGAGGAATGCCATCGACACCAGGCCATTCATGGTAAAGAAGGCGGCGTTCACGCGGCTGAGATCGTCATGTTTTACCAGTGAGTGCTCGTAGATCAAGAGCAGCGCCACGAAGATCACTCCTGCCGCGGCAATCTTGCCCAGCCCGAAGGCGACGATCATCCACGCCAGCAAAAGGACGGTGATCAGATGAAAGAGCCTGGCAATGCCGAGCGCCGCGCGAATGCCGAATGCCTTCGGGACGGAATAGACCTCGCTGGAGCAATCGTGATCGTAGTCCTGGCAGGCATAGAGGATGTCGAAGCCGGCGCCCCAGAAGACCACGGCGCCGGTGAGGATCAGGATTCTCGGATCGAGCGAGCCGCGCACCGCGATCCAGGCTGCGGCCGGCGCAATACCCATCGCCAGGCCGAGCACCACGTGCGCCCAGCGCGTGAAGCGCTTAGTGAAGGAGTAGAGAAATACAATGCCGAGTGCCACCGGCGACAGGTAAAACGCCAAGGGATTCAACTCATACGCCGCCAAGATGAAGATCGCCGAGGTTACAACCACGAACCACGCCACAAACGATTTGCTGAGCTTGCCCGCCGGAAGCGCACGGATCTTCGTTCGGGGATTGGCGGCATCGATGGTCGCATCGGCCAATCGGTTGAAGGCCATTGCTGCCGAACGCGCCGCCACCAGCGCAACGATAATCCAGATCGATGTGTGCAGGTTAGGGATGCCGCGCGCGGCCAGCACGGCACCGGTCAGGCCGAAGGGGAGCGTGAGGACGGAGTGCTCCCACTTGATCATCTCCAGGGTGGTCCCGATGCTGCGCAACAGCGGCATACCCTTATTCTAACTTGCTAGTTGATGTGGCCAATCTGAGTGAGCATGATCGCGATTCTCCGTGTGCGCTTACAGCCTTCGCATGCAGGACAGTACAAGATCACGGGTGTGCTTGAATCGCCGCGGCGCCGCCAGGAACGCGTAGCAGAAACTGGGAATGCTCCGAGATTGGCGAAGGGGCTGGCAACAGCAGCAGACCGCGACCAAAGCAGCTCTTCAGACGAACCATCCGTGCGTCTCGCCAGCCACCATCGTTTCCTTGTATTTGGACCGTTTGTCCAGAATAGTTGCGCATTAGCATCGCCAGCTCGGAACGCTGCGCCTCATCGCGCTGGTGAAACAGGATTACAGCCACCTTCAATTCCGGATCCGCGTGTGTTTCCAGAACACGACAGGCAATGGTTACCGCAACCGGGTGCTGCTCTGTTTGCGCACTCGCAAGAATCGGAATAAGTGTAAGAGTAGCCGCGAACAGCACAGAATTCCTGCTCATATTATGTCCTTACCTTGGCAGAACGGATCGCTTCCACCTGTTGTATGAATTAGCCGCTGCCCTGTGGCAGGGGACGGCTGGCCCACTGGCGTTCCCAGGCTGGAACGGTGATGCGTTCGGCAATCATAGCGGGCTTGCGTGCCCAACAGATGACGCGCGTGCCGAAGGGCAAGTTGATATAGCGGATGAGATGGCGCTCAATGTCGAGCAGTGAAACCATTCCGGAGTCAACCCAGTTCGGCTGACGGGCGGGCTGTCGATTGCGGTCAATGGACTTGGTGAAAATATTTTTGCCGATGCGCTGGAAAACGGCCGGAAGGAAGCCGGAGGCGACGACATACGAGACGCGCGTAACTTCGAAGCCGGCATTGTTAAGCTTCCGGCGCAGCTCGGTTCCGGTGTAGCGGCGGCGATGACCTCTGGCCTCGTCCTCCTCGCCCCAAAGCAAAGGATAAGCTGGCACGGTCAGGCATAGCATTCCGCCATCCTTCAATACGCGGCGCAGTTCGCGCAGCGCGGAGAGGTCCTCGGCAACCGTCTGTAGAATGTCTCCTGCTACCACCGCGTCGAACGAGTTCGAGCTGAACCCGAGTTCTTCCGGACTGGTGCACACCAGGTCGCGGTGGCCCTGAATCTGTTGGAAAGCCAGGACGGGAAGCGAGAGGTGGGCGTTCAGCGCGCGGACATGAGGCCAATCAGTAGAGACCAAATCCGCGGTGCCGCCAAGATCGAGGACGCAGGCTTCGCGTTTGTCATGCAGAACCGGCGCTATCGCCTCGCGCAGGAGTTTTCGACGCGCAATAAACCACCAGGAGGATGTTTCACGCCGCAGGACCTCGAATTCGAATTGCGCGTCCATCGAGCTGACCCTGTTGTTATTCTACGGGAAGGAAGGCTCGGTTACGTGCCGGCGCTGGTCTGCACTGCTGAACGGAAGTAGTCCAGCGACATTTGCAATCCAGTTCGAAGGTCGATCTCAGGCTCCCAACCGAGCCGGGTTTTCGCTTTGCTGATGTCGGGACAGCGCTGCCTGGGGTCGTCCTGCGGCAGTGGCTCAAAGCGAATATTGCTGCCTGACCCGGTAACCTCCAGCACGACCTCGGCACATTCCAGAATTGTGAACTCACCCGGATTGCCAATGTTCGTCGGGGCGTGCTCGGCAGACTTAGCCAGCGCCAGGATTCCAGCAACTTCATCACTGACGTAGCAGAAGCTGCGAGTCTGTGAGCCGTTCCCGTAGACCGTGAGATCTTGGCCCAGCAGCGCCTGCTTCATGAAGTTGGAGATCACGCGGCCGTCATTGAGCTGCAAGCGCGGGCCATAGGTGTTGAAGATGCGCACGATCCTCGTGTCGACGTTATGGTAACGGTGATACGCCATGGTGACAGCCTCGGCGAAACGCTTGGATTCGTCGTACACCGAACGCGGGCCAATAGGATTCACGTTTCCCCAGTAGCTTTCTTTCTGAGGATGCTCCAGCGGATCGCCATAACACTCTGAGGTGGACGCCAGCAGGAACTTCGCGCCGTACTTCCTCGCCAGCCCCAGGCAGTTCATAGTTCCGATGGAGCCGACTTGCAGAGTTTCGATGGGATGTTCCAGGTAGTCCACCGGACTGGCAGGCGAGGCCAGATGGAAGATGTAGTCGAGCTTGCCGAAATCGAATTCATGGCAGACATCCTGCTCGCGGAACTCGAACCGCGGTTCACTGCCGAGATGAGAGATGTTTTCGACGCGCCCGGTCAGCAGATTGTCCGCGCATACGACGGAGTTTCCAACGGCCAATAAGGCATCGCACAGGTGCGAGCCGAGAAAGCCAGCACCGCCGGTCACCAGCACACGCATAGTCGAGCCTCAGGCGTGAGTCAACACTCCATGTTCGCGCAGCCGAATTCGCTGATCATCAATGATGCTGGCCAGCGATTGTTCCAAAGAAACCTTGGGCGTGTAACCGGTGAGGCGATTGACTTTGGAGATGTCGGGAACGCGCCGCATCATGTCTTCGAATCCTTCTTCATACGCGGTGCTGTAGGGCACCAGGACGATGCGCGACTTCGAACCTGTCATGTCCCTGATCTTCCGGGCAAGATCCAGAATCGTGATCTCGTCATTACCGCCCACGTTGTAGACCTCGCCGTTGGCGCTGGGATGAGCGGCGATGTCAACCAGAGCATCCACGGCATCGCTGACATGGGTGAAGCAACGGCTCTGAGTACCGTCGCCGAACACTCGAATGTCCGCGCCGGTCAGCGCCTCGGTAACGAAGTTCGGGATTACCATGCCGTAACGGCCCGTCTGGCGCGGGCCCACGGTGTTAAACAGGCGAGCTATTACCGTAGGGACCTTGCGCTCTTTCCAGTAGGCGATGGCCAGAAACTCGTCGATCGCTTTGGAGCAGGCGTAGCTCCATCGAGCCTTGCTGGTCGCACCCAGCACCAGGTCGTCATCTTCGCGAAATGGAACCTGGTCTTGCTTGCCATAAACCTCGGAGGTGGAGGTGATTAAAACACGTTTGCGCTTGGTCTCCGCCAGCGACAAAACAATTTCAGTGCAGCGAATGTTGGTTTCTATGGTCCGTACCGGACTGTCCAGGATCAATCGCACTCCGACAGCCGCAGCCAGGTGATAGATCACATCGCAAAGGTCCACCAACTCCGCCATGAGATGTGTGTTGGTGACGCTTTCGATGTGATAGACAAACTGAGGATGAACCTTCAGATGCTGAATGTTGGCAACGGAGCCGGTGGAGAGATCGTCGATGATGTAGACCTCGTCGCCAAGAGCGAGGTGCCGTTCTGCAAGATGGGAGCCGATAAATCCGGCTCCTCCGGTAATAAGAACCTTCAATACCTTCCTCCGAAGCACCTAGACTACTGGGTAGCAAGCCGGGAGCGCAATTCCATAATGCATCGGCAAAATGGGTAAGCCGTATTAGTCGCTAGTCATGCGGTCGTATCACGGGCGCGTCTTGGCGATGTCGGGCGCTTTGTCGCGCGTGACCTGGGGATCCAGGTGGTGCGCGGTCAGATCTTCGCGCAGGCATTGAAAGGCTTCCTCTGGCGTGTTCGCCCAGTGAAAGAGATCGAGGTCCTTCGGCGAAATTGTCCCGGCGTCCACCAGAGCCTGGAAGTTGATTACCCGGTCCCAGTAGTCCTTGCCATAAATCACCACGCAGATATGCTTCGCCAGTTTCTCCGTTTGCGCCAAAGTGAGCAATTCGAAAAGCTCGTCGAAGGTCCCGAATCCGCCGGGGAAAACTACGAGTGCTTTGGCCAGATAAGCGAACCATAGTTTGCGCATGAAGAAGTAGTGGAACTCGAAGTTCAGGTCCGGGGTGATGTACGGGTTAGGCATCTGCTCGAAGGGCAGATTGATGTTCATTCCGATGGTCTTGCCGCCGGCCTCGGAGGCGCCGAGATTGGCCGCTTCCATGATCCCAGGACCACCGCCGGTGCAGACGACAAAGCGATGACGGGGCTGGCTGATGGACTTGGTCCAGTGCGTAATCAGGAACGCCAGGCGGCGCGCGTCCTCGTAGTAGCGGGCCATCGCTACGTCGGCCTTCGCCAGGCGAATTCGCTCCTGCTCTTCCGGTGGAGCCGGCGTCGCCGAACCAGGCTTGTCGAGCAGTTGCAGCGCTTCCTCGGCATACGAGCGGCTGTGGAAGCGGGCTGAGCCAAAAAAGACGATGGTGTCCTGTATACGTTCTCGGCGGAAGCGCGAAAGCGGCTCTTGATATTCGGCGAGAATGCGCAGGCTGCGGCCGTCGGGACCGTTGAGAAACTTCTTGTTCTCGTAGGCAAGCGGCGAACGGTTGGAACCGGGGCGTTTGTCCTTCTTATCTTTGTCAGCCATGCTGTCCGTGGTCCCAAAGCGATTCTTGGGACTGTTTTTCTTTCTCGTCGGTTGATGGCCGACCAAAACAATGTGACTACGAACGGCTCGCAGCGAGTTGCTCGGCCTGCTTGGAGGCGGCCTTTTGCTTGCGGGTCGCGTCTACTTGTTGCTGCTCCACATAAATCCTCGCGACTTCAACAGCGAGCCCTCGAACCCGCGCAATCACTCCAACTCGTTCAGTCACGGAGATTGCTCCCCGCGCATCCAGGATATTGAACAGGTGGGAACACTTCAGACAAAGGTCGTAAGCGGCGAGCAGTGGAGCACGCAGGGCGAGGATAGCGTATTCCTCACCTTTTTCCTCCACCACTTGCAATACCTCGGGCGAAATAGCACCGCCTTGGTTAAGCAATGTTGTCAGATTCGCACGAATTTTCCCTAAGAGATCCTTGCACTCAGATTCATATAGTTCGAAGTGCTTCCAGGCCTTCTCAACGTCTGCCCACTCGAAGTTGTAGACCGAAAATTGCAGCTCGTCCTGCAGACGAATCTCGCCGTACTTCACCGGGCGGCCATCGGGGTCGACGACCCAGGTGATGTCGTAAATCGAGTCCACATCCTGCAGAAACGCAGCAATGCGCTCCAGGCCGTAAGTCAGCTCGGCCGAGATAGGATCGAGATCGATGCCGCCGCATTGCTGGAAGTAGGTGAACTGGGTGATCTCAAGGCCATCGAGCATGACCTGCCAACCGATGCCCCACGCGCCCAGCGTGGGCGACTCCCAATTGTCTTCTTCGAACTTGATGTCGTGCTTGCGGAGATCGATGCCGATGGCTCGCAGCGATTCGAGGTAGAGATCCTGCACATTCGCCGGCGGCGGCTTCAGGATGACCTGAAACTGCATGTGCTTGAACAGGCGATTGGGGTTCTCGCCGTAACGACCGTCAGCGGGACGGCGCGAGGGCTGCACATAGCCGACGCGATAAGGTTTGGGACCGAGGACACGCAGAAATGTTTCCGGCGCCATGGTTCCCGCGCCGACTTCAACGTCGTAGGGTTGCTGCAAGACGCAGCCGTTTTCGGCCCAGAAGCTTTGCAGCCGCAGGACCAGTTGCTGAAACGTCAGCGGATTTTGGGAAGAAGACAAAGAATGCGTCCCCGTTGCCTCAGGCGGGACTGAAGTCCCGCCGATTTTGTATCGTCCCTTAAGAAACTCGGTCTATTTCTTGCCACTACCCAGCACTCCGCCTGCGGCTGCGTGCTGGGCTAAACTGTTCCGCGCCTACGGCGCTGGTTTCTCGAGATCCCTACTCCACTGCCGAAAAACAAGGTTGTTCTCACACAGACTCTAAGAACTGATTTCTTGACCAAGTAACGCGCAGGTAAAGGCTGCTCTCTTACCATCACAACTTCGCCAACATGCTGGCAGTTACCAGTTTCCTGTCGATGTGGCGCTCGATGATTTGCGTCAGAAACTTTCGCAAGTCGGAATGCTGCGCCGCGGTCCACGAATCGCCGGCAAACGTTTCGACAGAAGCGCGAAACATCTGCGTTGCCACGGCGCGCGATTCCGGCGCCAGTTGCGATGAAGCCAGCCGCTTGTGCTGTGAGCACATCAAGCCGTCGGCCAACACATGGTAGTAGGCCCGGTCGCCGTTTAGCGTCGCGCCGCACGCGAGGCATTCTCCCATCTCCGGCAAAAAGCCCACCAGCCGCACCAGCCACAACTGAAAATATGTCAGCGGCATCCATATCGGCCCGGTCCGCAACTGATGCAGCACAGAAACCGCCAGCCGGAAGATCGCGTCATTGGCCTCGCGGTCGGGCAGCAACTCGTCCAGCGTCTCAGCCACGTGTTCCAGCGCGACCACTCGCGGATAATCAACCGTTTCCGACAGCGGCGATTCCAGAATGTCGCAGGAGTCCAGCCGCGCCAACTCCTGGCCCTCGCGATCGTCGTAGTACAAGCGAACCAGCGTCAGCGGCTCCAGTGCTCCGCCAAAGCGCCGCTTCGACTTCTTGGCCGAGCGCGCAACTCCTTTGACCTTGCCCTCGGCGCGAGTGAACAAAGTCACCAGCAGATCAGCCTCGCGCAGCGGATAAGTTCGCAACACGATTGCTTCCGACTGCTTCAGTGACATGGAGATTCACGCGGACGCCGCCAAATCTCGATTCTAATGGGAGGGGTTGGGATGTGCAAAGTACGCAACTCCGTCACGAAACCAAACAGAGCGCGATGAATGGCACCAGGTTGAGCAGGATTATGCCGATCTTGTAGACAGCGAGGCCCGCGTAATGAATTGCATCAAAGGTCTCAACCGAGAGCCTGAACCAGCGGGTATGCATGCGGTACATCCAGTCGTGCGCAAAAATAAAAACACCGGACCAGGTCAATAAGATTGCGTAGTTAAGCCCTACACACCAGAGAAGAAAATGTCTGATCTCATTCGTCGTCACAGCACACCCCCAGTTGCGAAACCCCGAATTTCTCGCTGAGCGGGGCGCCAAATAAGAGGATCGCGGCGCGCTCAATCAGCTTTGATGAGTGCGATGAGCGGGACTCTTCTTGTGGGAAACGCTGGCTGTCTTCACGGTGGCAGCGCGGCGTCTGTGGTGGTAGGGATGTACCTGGGCACGCACGTTGCGCTCGGCTGCCCAGGGATCATGGTCATAGTTGGGATCGAACATGGCAATGACGGCGATCGCGCGGGTGCTATAGCGCCGGGCCCAGTCGCTCTGGATCAGCATGCTTTGTACGTTCTTCCAGTGCTGGGAGTCGGTCTCCGTTTCTCCGGGCAACAGCGAGGCATCGCGATAAGCGGGATCGTCATTGATAGCGCCGAGGAAGTGCGTGAACTCCTCAAGGTTCACGCCCATCTGAAAGACGAGCTGGCTGAGCGCCATCTGCTGAGGGCCGGTCAATTGGTCGAACTGGCGGCAATAGGCGCGCGCGTTGTGCACCGCCTGGATGGCCGAGATGCGCAGGAGCTGCGTAGCTTCTTCTTCGCTCAGGTCCGGCGTGAGATCGTGGGTTCGGATCTTGCGCTGGAAATTTCTCTTCGTCCATGCCGCAAGGTCTTCGTCAAACTGGTTGAGGATGGCCTGAAGTCTCTGCGAATCAAGTCCGGCTGCCTGCCAAAGTTGGGCGCTGGACGGCTCGAGGAAGGGAGTGGGATTCAACGGATCACTCTGCGGATGCTCTCTGACCGGAAGATCGAGGCTGAAACCCGCGCCAATCAAGGGCCGGCTGGTTTTGGGATCGGGATAGGCGGCCAGCACCCAGCCTTCATGCTCGCTGTCGCGAAGCGTGCTCATCAAACTGCCCAGGTTGAACTTGATGTCGGAATCTTTGAAGTCCAGGAGCGGCTGCAGCGGGGAGGAGACGCGCGGCGTGATTGCAAGCAGCAGCTTCGACTGGTTTTCCAGAGGCAGGCTCTGCGGCCCAACATTGCGGACTGGCGGCGCGGACGCAGACTGGCCAGACGCTGGCTGAGCCGGCATCGCCAGAACAGCGAGCATGGCGACGGGAACAAATTGTCTCCAGAAAATCATCTTCACCCGGCGCTAGAAAATCTCGGTACTTGTGGGATACACGATACCCCAAAATTGCGCAGTAATGAATAGCAAACTTGATACGATTTGGTTCGGAGCGCCCACACGACGCCGAGCTATGGGGCAGTGACTTCAAAACCAGGAGGAAACCATGAAGTGCGTTCTCTGCAAGAACGGCGTGACCCGTCCGAGTACCGTGACCGTTACGTTGGAGCGCGGGAACACGGTAGTGGTCGTCCGCGACGTGCCCGCCGAAGTCTGCGAAAACTGCGGTGAGTACTACCTCGACAGTCCTGTCGCGCAGGAAGTGTACAGCGGGCAGAAGGAGCCGTTGCCCGCAACGCGGAGGTGGAAATCCTGCGTTACGCGACGTAAGCACATACGCGTCGCCGTTACCCCCACAGTGATCCGTCGCAGCTTCCCGGGTCTCGAACCTTGCGAGACCCGGGGTGCCCGGCCAGGGCGCCCCGTCTGCACTCCGCCTTGGGGGAGTGCGTAGGAACCGATCGCGGGGCTCGCCGCTTCCGATGGGGAGATGGAAATACTCGGGCATGACCACCTAGCCGATCACACCCATTTGAAAACCGCGAATGGGTGGGGGAACCCGACTACCAGCTATAGTGAACGCTATAGGTCACGGTCTGCTCGCCATCCGGAGAGATATTGGCCGTAAACTCCACCGTGTGGCTGTCCTTGTTCACATAGTCGACTGATTTCGACGTGATAGTCCAGTTGTCGCCGCGATACAGGTGCTCGACCACCTGGACCTGGATCGGCTCTTTCTTATGATTTCGCAATGTTATTACGTAGGTTTCGTCGAGCCATTGATGGCGGTTGTCGGCCTTGAATTCCGTCCGTGTGCGCTCGGCGGTTATATCAAACGCGTTGCCGGTGTACACCCGTATAGTTTCGTCTTTGGGGGTATGTTGAATCTTGTTTTCGCCAATGAATTGCAGCCGGCCATCGTCGTCGCGCCGGTAGAAGCGCATAACACCCGCCGGCAGCGGCTTGCCGAGATGGTCCGACTCGGAGTTGCGAAACTCGCGCATAACGGCGACATGGGTGTTGTTGGTCGCACCGACGGTCTGGTCAAACGAGAAAGATTCCCATTGGCCGGTTCTGAGGTCCCATCGCTCTCGAATGTAGCCGTCATAAACATAGAGCCGCTTGGACGGAACACCGGATGCTCGCAGGAATTCCAGCTGCTTGGTTTCGCCATTCTCGATAGTTGACGTTCGCTCGAGTGTATAGAGGTGATACTCGTCGAAGGCCTTCTCCGTGACCTGCGGGATATAGGAGATATCGTTGCCCCCATTCATGGCCATGGCGGGAGATCCGCCATAGGCACCCCTCGGCTTAATCTTATTGACGTCTCCAGCCATCAACTGCAGCCGCGCATTCTTGAAGGTATAGCCGCTTCGGTTTTGCAGGCTCACCCAGCCGGTGATGTCCAGCAGATCGCCGCTTTCCGGGGCGACGACGTTGTAGCTGGCTTCCCAAGTCAAGCCTCCAGTGATGTAACTGATCTCGGCATCGAGCTGCGCTGACTTGTCGGACTGAAGCTCCCAGTTGAGTGCGGGCTTCAGAAGAGCGGCATCGCCCATCGAGGGAAATAGTGGTTTGCCGGGCAATCCGAACTGAATCTTGCCGTCGACTTCGACAATGGGATCGATGCTAAACCGAAGATCGCCGGTGAATGAGCAGTAGTTTCCGTACGCATCCTGCCCGAAGCAGCCCGTGCCAGCGCGAATGATCTTGCCGCGCACGACATTCGCCTTGCCGTCAGACCGGGGTTGGAGAAAGTCGATTTCCTTGCCCTCATTGGCGCGCAGCAGCTTGTATTGCGAAAGCGTCTCGGTCCGGTAATTCTGCTCAAGGATGTTCAGGTGCACCTTGCCGGCCGGGTCGCGAAGAATCACTGAGCTGGGCTCGAGATACGACGTGACGTTGTCGAAGCTCACGTCGTTAATGCCTGCCTTGAGTTGCAGCGGCACCGATTGCCGGACGACCGCAAAATCCTGGTTGTAGACGGTGAGCGATGGCCCCGACGAATTCTGTTGGCACCATCCAATGGCGGAGAGCAGTAACAACACACCGCAGCGTCGATACATTCTGGTCTCCTGGGGGAGCGTGTGTACAGCGCGGTCTGTGTTCAACGGTGATTCTATTGTCTTAGAACCCGGCTGTCATTTGGTTGTTCCCGATAAGAAGAACGTCCGCGCACGACAATCTTGCACGGTTTTATCTGCTGTCGGGTTCTTCAGGCGCGTTCGAAGCGTGCCCGCACTGCTGGCGACAGGATGAGGCGCACAGCCTAGAGGATGGGCGAACTTGGGGGATCTGGGCGCGAATAATTTGATTGTCAACACGAGGCGAGTTTACTCCGCGAGGGTTGCTCATGAGAGCTCTGACCAACGCGACACGAAGCCTCCCGCAAACAAAAAAAGCGCGGAAGCCTGACCTTCCGCGCCTCACCGCTATTATGGCGTGATCTCGAAGACGACACCCTGGCCGCTGGTTCCACCTGACGAGGCCGTGCCAAAGACATCTGCTTGGGAGTCAGCCGCAACACTGCTGGTTGGGTAGCCACCATCGTTCCCGTTTGTGAAGTCGTAGAGATCGGTAAAAGTCCAGTTGCCGGCGGACTGAGTGAGCTTGAATACGGAACCCACCAGGTTTGCCCCGTCGCGATAGGTCGTGCCATAGAGATTGCCACTGGCATCGAAGGTCAGGTTGTTGTACGGTCCGGCGACGCCGCTGAAGCTATAGAGCGTCGTCAGCGTCCAGTTGGCACCAGAGGGTGACAACTCGTAAACCACCCCGCCGCTGTTGGCTCCGCCGAAGGCTGTTCCGCCGTAGAGATTACCGGCCTGATCGAAAATCACGCCGCCGGCGGGAGCGCGGCCGTCATTTGCATTCTGAAAGTTGTAGATCACGGTCTTCGTCCAACCGGAACCGGAGGGCGACAACTTGAAGATCGTGCCCCATCCGTTGGCGCCGCCGCCGTAGGTTGTGCCGTATAGATTTCCGGCGCTGTCGAAGGTCAGCCCGGCCACCGGATTGGCGCCATCGCTACCTCCGGCAAAGTTGTAGATGACGTTCTCCGTCCCCGAGGGCATCGCTTCGAAAACGGTTCCCATTCCAGAGGCGCCACCGAGGAACGTTGTGCCAGACATCTTGCCCGCTGCATCGAAGACCACGCTGCCCAAAGGCTGGATGCCGTCATTGCCGGTGCCGAACTGATGAACCGTGTTGTCCATCCACGCGCAGATCGTGCTGGCGCAAGCTGTTGGACGTGGTCTCACACTGAAGACTGTACCGGCCTCGCCAAGCGCACCGGACGAAGTTGTGCCGTAGGGAGAGCCGTCGGGGCCGAGGGTCACAGCCCCATACTCCGGGTGAGCACCGTCGCCTCCGGCGGTAAAACTGTACAAGGGACTCAACACCCAGGATGAGTTGTGGTGCGTGAGTTTGTAGACGGCGCCGTTATTACTGCTGCCACCATAGAATGCAGTGCCATAAAGATTGCCGGATGCGTCCAGGGCGGGACCGGCAGCCGGCTGACCGCCGTCCTGTCCGCCGGTGAAGTTGTGAATAACGCTGTAGGTCTGCGACTGCGCCGAATGAGAGAGACTGGCGATAAGGAGAAATGTGGCCACGATCGCAAAGACAAGTCTGGCCGGGCGCTGGGCAAAAGCGAAACAGCCAGCGTGATGCAGCATGACGAAACCTCCTTTTATGAACGTACTTTAGCGCGATTCAAAACGTTCCCCATGACCCAGTATTTATAGCCGTCACCCGCGTGATAGTAGCGGTATGTTGCAGTGCGTCCGCGCAACGTGAATTGCTTGTCAAGCCCTGCTTGCGCGATGCGCTGCTGATAGAAGGCATACGCTTCCGGATACCGCTCGCGGAGCACATACTCATGCGGCGCATCAGGATAGGTTACGGCCGACTTCCAAGTCACCTCTGCCATGTTGGTTTTTCACTATGCTGCGTGTGAGTTGTGGCCTGACGCTCAGTGAAATCTGCGCTTTGCTTTGGCGCGCGGCGAACATTCCAGGTGATTATTCTCATCGCGTCCTGTCTGGCAAATAAATGCCGTTGGGACTACGGATGGCAACCAAAAACACCTAATGATAAAAGCAGACTGGCTAAGCTCCATGTGATTTGCCGCACCGGAGATCGTGACAACCCTGTAATTTCCCGCAGACTAGGCTGAACAGAATACCGAGCATCGTGACAATCCCCAGATAAACCATGAACAAAAAGCGCGGAAGCCTTGGCTTCCGCGCATCACCTCGATCCAAGTTCTGAATTGTGCCGTCCCTAACGGGACTCGGGTCTTTTGGGAGACGTTACCCAGGGCTCACGCCCTGGGCTAACTGCAGTGCCGCCGCTTCGCGGCTCGTTTTTCGAAGGTTCATCATCCAACCGAAACATACGGTCTCGCTGTTTGCCAGAACCAAGTCGGTTTCTCGAAGGGGACAGCCTTCAGGCCGTCTGAAAATGCCGCAGCATCAATCCGGCTTTAGCCGCTGAGGACTTCGCCTGATTTGATCAGGGTTTCCCCGAGAGACCTTCAAGTGAAGCTCGGGCTTACCTTCCGGTGGTAGGGACGACAAATCCCCACTCAAGGCCGAAGGATGGCCTTGAATGAGGCACTCGCGCCGAAGATGCGGTTACCTTCTCGCGAGACCTTAGTTACCCCACCAATATGGGGTATCATAAGCTTATGATTATAAAGTACTTACAAGCGCGAAATTGTTCCACGTGGAACAATTTTCGAAAAGAGAAAAATCCTCCTTCAAGACCTCACAGCGATCCCATGTTCGACAGGAACTCGCCGTTGGAGCGGGCCTTGCCGAGCTTGTCGATGAGCAACTCCATGGCTTCGACCGGAGACAGTGGGTTGAGAATCTTGCGCAGAACCCAGATGCGAGCCAGATCTTCTTTGGGGATCAGCAACTCTTCCTTACGCGTGCCGGAACGCTGAATGTCGATGGCCGGGAAGGTGCGCTTGTCGACCAGCTTGCGGTCGAGGATGATTTCCATGTTGCCGGTGCCCTTGAACTCTTCGAAGATCACGTCGTCCATGCGGGAACCGGTTTCGATGAGGGCTGTCGCAATGATAGTCAGCGAGCCCCCTTCTTCGATGTTGCGGGCCGCGCCGAAGAAGCGCTTCGGGCGCTGCAGAGCGTTGGAATCCACGCCGCCGGAGAGCACTTTGCCCGATGGCGGAACGATAGTGTTATAGGCACGCGCCAGACGGGTGATGGAATCGAGCAGGATCACGACATCGCGTTTGTGCTCGACCAGACGCTTGGCCTTCTCGATCACCATTTCGGCAACCTGGACGTGGCGGGCTGCGGGCTCGTCGAAGGTTGAAGAGATGACTTCGCCCTTCACCGAGCGCTGCATGTCCGTGACTTCTTCGGGACGCTCGTCGATGAGCAGCACGATCAGCACGATCTCGGGATGATTGGTGGTGATGGAGTTCGCGAGGTTCTGCAACAGCATGGTCTTGCCGGTACGCGGCGGAGCGACAATGAGGCCGCGCTGGCCTTTGCCCACCGGCGTCAGTAGATCCATGACGCGGGCGCTGATGTTTTCGCGAACCGTCTCCAGCTTGATCCGCTCCTGCGGATACAGCGGAGTGAGGTTGTCGAAGAGGATTTTATTGCGCGCCTCTTCCGGCGACTCGAAGTTCACCGCCTCGATCTTTACCAGGGCAAAATATTTTTCGCCCTCGTGCGGCGGACGGACCTGACCGCTGATGGTGTCGCCGGTTTTCAGATCGAACTTGCGGATCTGTGACGGGGAAACATAAATGTCATCCGGACCGGGAAGGTAGTTGTAATCGGGCGAGCGGAGAAAACCGTAACCATCAGGCAGGATTTCCAATACGCCTTCAGCGAAGATGTGGCCTTCTTTTTCGCTTTGGGCCTGGAGGATCTTGAAGATGAGGTCCTGCTTGCGCAGGCCGCTGGCGCCGGGTAGCTCGAGAGACCGAGCTATGCGGGTCAACTCGGTGATGTTTTTTTCTTTAAGTTCTGAGATTGTCATGTTCACCTACGAGGAATTTGCAGAAGGGCGGGCCGGAGGAAATTACGAGGAACGCGCCGAAGGCGCGGGCGCAGCTTAAGCTGCGCGCCGCTGCGCTTCGGAAGCCGTCTCCGGTTCGAGAATTAGGGTCTGCCGATCCGAATCAGCAATACGATGCAACACCTCGTTGGTAGTGTCTTGAATACGTGTGTTGGGCTTATGAAACTTCCGAGTCGCCTTGGAAGCCAGCTGGCACAATGTGTAACGGTTGCGCAGGGTGTGCACTGCCTCAAATACTAGTTCAGACCTCATCGCCATATTTCTCCTCTGTTTATGAAAATGTTCCGGAGCCCGATCAGAATGGAAACCGCTGCTCCTGTTGATACGAATAATTTACGAATTCAACCTTTGGTAGCCGGCAGCCACTAGCCGCGACAGGAGCCAACATATTGGATGCCGCTATTATCGGTTCGGTTTGGTAAATTCTTCCCGCCCGTAACCGTGGATGGCGTGCCGAAAACAAAAGCCTAATTTTCAATAACTTACGCCAGCAACTCCCCTTTTGTGGCACACTGGGTCGCCTACAGATACCTTACTGATTCCCTGATGATGGCTGTCAGTGGGGGCCGCTTCGGGGCAAGATGTCTTACTGACGGGACGACGCTTGCGTAAAAACAGTAAGGTAGTCGTCTGAGTCTTATCAGTCAAGGAAAATCTATGCTCCCGAACCCCTTCCATTAAACCTTCGACAGAGCTCTCCGCCGCTGCCCCTTAGACGCGAGGGCAGCGCGAATGTTTCGCAAATTTAGTAACCCGCAAAGAATCAATAAGTTGCTACTCCATCAATGAATTTTATTCTTGGCTTCCACCGCCGCCAACGACCACGACCCCCCTACCGACCGGACACAATTCTTTACAATGCCGCCGAGCAGAAATGCAGCGGTTCAGGCTCGATTCTCACGCCCAGAACGTCCGATCCAGCGTTCGATACTGAATGGCTTCGGCTATGTGGCCCGGCTCGATGATCTCGCTTCCCGCCAGATCCGCGACGGTGCGGGCCACCTTCAGGATACGATCATGGGCCCGGGCGCTCAGTCCCTGCTTCATCATGGCGCGCTCCAGCAGATGCTCGGAGTCAGTGCCCAGCTCGCAATATTTTCGTATCTCGCGCGATCCCATCTGGGCATTGGCGTAAATTCGTTCGCCTTCGGAGTGGAGACGCTGCAACTGAACCTCGCGCGCCAGGATAACTCGAGTGCGGATGTCGGCTGAGCTCTCGGGCACGACGCCGCTGCGCAGTTCGCGATAGTTCACCGACGGCACGTCGATGTGAATGTCGATGCGGTCGAGCAGCGGCCCCGAGATCTTTGAGACGTAGCGCTGGATCATCATGGGCGTGCAGTGACACTCGCGAGTGCGATCGTTGAAATAGCCGCAAGGCTACGGTTTACGGCAGTGCCGAAACCCAACTGATATATCTACCGCTGCCCTTCGTGCCAGCCGACCGCGCGGAGGATCATCAATGACTTGGGAATCGGACGCTCAAAGTGCACGACAAAGTCATCTTCGCCCACGCCTGGTTGACATACAGCTCACCCCGCAAGGAACCGGCAAAGGCCAGCGAAATGAAGGCGGTGCGAAACAAGTCCCTTCGATGAGCACCGCGCTCGACTTCGCGTCCATTCGCGGTTCGAGCGCCGCGGATGTTATCTCCGCAGTCCAACCGCAGTCTTCCAATCCGACAAGGATAAATCGTCTAGAGGGACGTCCGGTCGTTCGCTCTCCCGAGAACCTCAAGCTGCATCGAGCGTTGGAGGAACTGGACTTGATCGATGTGGTAGAAGAACTCAACGACGCCGCCCGATTGAAGGATCAGTCCGCAGCCGAGCCGATTCTCATAACAACGAACGGCACCGTCCTCGCTGGTCTTGGCCGCTGGCGGTTTGCCCTGTTCGACCGCATACACGAAATCCCCTGCATCGAATATCAGCTCAGCGAGGACGAATCCCTCCAGTTCATGCTGAGCCACCATCAAACTCGACGCGGATGGAATGCGTTTTTCCGCATTCGCTTGGCACTGACGCTGGAACCCTATTTCCAGCAAAGAGCGCTCGAAAACATGCGTGCAGGCGGAAAGTACAAGGGTTTGGCAAACTTGCCAGAAGCTCAGCATATTGATGTGCGCCAGGAGATTGCCGGTGCAGCGGGAGTCGGCGCCCGTAACGTCAGCAACGCAAAGACGATACTCAAGAATGCGCACCGGAGACTGATAGCAGCTTTGCTCAACGGCACGCTAACGATCAATGGCGCGATGCCGTTCTGCACGTTGCCCAAGGCCGAGCAGTTGGAGGCCCTCATCCGTCGCAGTGAGGATCGCGAAATCAACAAGGTGATTCGCAAGTCTATCGGTCAGCCCAGACAAGAAAAGACCACCGCCGACGTAGCCACCTTACTCGACGCCTTGCAACAGCAGGAGACGCGCCAACCCGGTTCGGTTCTGCTGCAGGTCGGCCGGTTCAAACGCACGGTGATTCTTATCGGTCAGGATCTGCTTACTCGGACCGCATTCTCAAAAGGAGCTTGACCTACATGAAATACCAGAATCCACTCAGGCAGATTCTGTCTCAGCAACGTCCGCACTGGGACCGGGATGAGGCCCGGCCCGCAGTTCGCTGGGCCTTTGGTAAGGCGTTGCAGTGCCGTACTCCCGAGTTAGGCGCTGAGGTTTTCGGTTCGGAAAAAGAAGAGCGAACCTTCTATCACACATGCAAATCACGACCTTGCTCCAGTTGCGGCTACCGCGCCGTTGTACAGTGGCAGCGTGGGTGGTGGGCTGCTCTGCCGGACGCGCTTTATAAGGGGATCACGTTCACCATGCCGCGGGAACTCTGGCCCCTTTTCCGCGACAACCCGCTTTTGGCTAAAGCTCTGCCAACACTGGCCGCGAAGGTTATACAGGCACGGGTGAGTGCGAAATACGGTTTGCGGGTTGGTGTCATTGCCATCCTTCATACCTTCAACGGGAAGTTAGAGTTCAACTCACATGTACACACGATGGTCACCGGGGGAGGGCTGTATGGGTCTTCCGACACCTGGGTTTCTCGCGCCTACTATGAGCAGGACCTACTGATGCGGGCTTGGCAGAGGGCCGTGATCGCGCTTCTCCGCGCGGCCCTACGAGCTGGTCAACTTCGCACGAAGATGGCCGCTGACCAGACAGAAGAGATGCTTACCAAGGAGGAGAATCGTTGGTGGAGCATCAAGATTCAATCCTTCACGTCGAAAGAGCATTTCCTGCGGTACGCAGGTCGCTACGTAAGGCGGCCACCTATCGCCCAGCGTCGCATCACCTACATTGGTGAGCATACCGTCGGGTATTGGTTCAAAGACAAGAAGCTGCATCGCCGGGTTTACGTGGAGTGCTCGCTGGACGAGTTCATCGACCGTTGGGCGCAACACATTCCGGAACGCTATCAGCACGCTGTTCGTAGCTTTGGGCTGTTTGGCCCGCGGGCTCTCGGGCAAACCTCGGCAGCCATCTTTGTGATCCTGGGGCAAGAGCGAAGGCCACGTCCTAAACCTCGCCGCTGGGCCGATTCCCTCAAGCGAGACTTCGGGCACGATCCGCTCCTGGACGAAACCGGCAAAAGGATGAAATGGGTGCGACGAATACCGCCGAAGGTGCCCTGCTAGTCAGACTCGGGCTGGAAAATTTACCCTAGCGGCAATCCTGCGATGGGAGACTGTCAGCTCTCAGTCCTCTCCGCCTTCACCTCGAAACAGCCACCGTTTCAGGCCACAGACGATCTAAGTTTCTTCTTCCGACCAAACGATGCCGCCTCAGCCCGCCAAAAATGCCTCGTTTACGTCGAATACGAAATTTTGATTTTCCTATACTTCAAGCGGTCGAAGCACTAGTATTACTGCAAGGTTACGTCGCTACCGACCAACTGATCCCGAGTCACGAATGGTTTGACCGGCCTGACCAACTGGACCGCATCAAAATCTGGTGTTTATGGACGGGTTGGCCTTACAGCTTCTTAGCATCGTGGGATCGGCCGGTTACAACCATTCGTCTGGGGAATTGGGCAGTCAGTTGAACCTATTGGCGACGACGGGGTGCTCTGGATCACCTTCGAGGCTCCAGACTCCCCCGAAGCCGGTTTTCCGGCCAACGCTATTTGCGCTCTCGTTTCCGCTATCGCCGGATGTCCCCGCACACGCACGCTCTGGAAGACACCAGCCTATCGCTCCCAAAACGACCAACTCTCCTGCGATTTTTGCTTTAAGACAACGATTAACCGATCCCGTTATGCTAGTATTTTGCTTCTCTTCAACGACACCGATAGGACCGAGGCGATAGCAATAGCTTGCCCAGCCCGCCAGCCATGCTTTGCCCAGTCAAAGACGAATACAAATACAGAAGACAAATAGCCGGCAACTAGCCGTCGCCAAAGTTTCGTCGGAGGCAGTTCATGAGGATTGCACCTCGATCGATGTGGTTATCTCTCGCATCAGCCTTTCTTTTCTGCGCCGCAACGACGATCACTTTGCCTGCACAGACCCTGACTACAATCACGAACTTCGATTTTACGAACGGAGCATACCCTGCTGCGTCCCTGATACAGGCGGCCGATGGAAACTTCTACGGGACAGCTGAATCTGGCGGCAATTCTGGTCCCTGCTTCGTGTTGGACCTCGAGGGCTGTGGCACAGTCTTCAAAGTCACGCCCGCAGGCACTCTCACAACTCTTTACCTTTTTTGCTCCAAGAGCAACTGCGCCGACGGCACCCTACCCACCGCTGCTCTGGTGCAAGGTAGCGATGGGAATTTCTATGGAGTTACTTCAGGCGGTGGCCAGACTAATCCGCCCTGTAACGGGTATGGTTGCGGCACAGTCTTCAAGATAACGCCCACCGGCACGCTGACTACGCTCTACACGTTTTGCTCCCAGTCGCAGTGTACCGATGGCAGTGATCCGCTGGGCGGTTTAGTGCTAGGCACCGATGGAAACTTCTATGGAACAACCTTTTCTGGCGGTGCGAATGGCATCTCGTTTGGCACGGTCTTCAAAATAACCCCAACTGGCACGCTCACGACAATCTATAGTTTCTGCCCTAGGAACGGTTGCCCTGACGGGAACAATCCAACCGCAGCATTGGTGCTAGGCACCGATGGTAACTTCTACGGAACAACTTCTGCCGGAGGAACCTACAACGAGGGCACGGTGTTCAAGATTACGGCTGGCGGAGTGTTGACCACGCTCCACAGCTTCTGCGGCCAGTCCTGCGGCGAGGGTGCCAAGCCTTATGAGGCGCCTATGATACAGGCAACCGACGGGAACTTCTACGGAACAACCGCAGGCGGCGGGTCGCAAAGCACGGTCTTCAAAATCACCCCAGCAGGCGCGCTGACCACATTGCATACCTTCAACGTCTCCGATGGCTACCAGCCCCTTGCTGGATTGGTGCAAGCCACTGATGGAAATTTCTACGGCACGACTAGCATCGGCGGAAGTTCAGGCGATGGCACCATCTTCAGCATTACCCCGACGGGCGTGTTGACCACCCTGCATAACTTCGATTTATCTGACGGCCTTTCGCCTGAAGCAGGACTGCTGCAAGCTACCGATGGAACTTTTTATGGGAATACGACGAGGGGTGGAACTGATGCCTACGGCACTATCTTCCGCCTTTCTACTGGCCTGCCTCCCTTCGTGGAAACCCAGCCCACTGTCGGTCAGATGGGATCTCCGGTCACCATCCTCGGCACGAATCTCAGCGGCGCGACCAGCGTTGCGTTCAACGGCACTGCGGCTACATTCAATGTTGTTTCGGCGTCGGAGATCACTACCACCGTTCCCGCCGGTGCAACCACCGGCACCGTGCAAGTGATGGTCGGTGGCAACAACCTGGTCAGCAATGCCGATTTTCAGGTTGTCGGCCCGATCCAGCTCGTTCCGGTTACGCCCTGCCGTCTCGTCGACACGCGTGGCGGCAATCCGATTCAGGGCGGTGCATCGCAGAATTTCATCATCCCGCAGCTTGGCGGCTGCGGTATTCCCACGAGCGCCGCCGCGTACTCGCTGAATGTCACCGTGGTTCCCATAACCACACTTGGCTATCTGACCATCTGGCCGGAGGGCGAGATCCAGCCGCTTGTGTCCACCATGAATTCGCCCGACGGCCGCATCAAGGCCAACGCGGCGATTGTGCCGGCGGGCAATAACGCCGTCAGCGTCTACGTCACCGATACAACGAACGTCATCCTCGACATCGATGGCTATTTCGCTTCGCCCGGCTCACAGACCTACGAGTTTTATCCGGTGACGCCATGCCGCGTTGTCGACACGCGTCAGACGAGCTTCCCGCAAGGGTTGGGAGCGCCGTCGCTGTTCGCGCAGCAGCAGCGCGATCTTCCCATCTTGAACAGCCCCTGTCTGCAGGGCATAACCAATCCGTCGGCCTATTCGTTCAATCTCACTGTCGTTCCAAGCCCCGCGGGAGAGCCACTGGGCTATCTGACGGTGTGGCCGAGCAACCAAACGCAGCCTACGGTTTCGACATTAAACAATCCGACGGCAACCGTGGTCGCGAATGCGGCGATCGTTCCCGCTGCGCCCGACGGCGACATCGATGTCTACGCCTACAACAGCACCGATCTGATCATCGACATCAACGGCTATTTCGCGGCGGCGGGACAGAACGGTTTGTCGTTCTATCCCGTCGCGCCCTGCCGCGTGCTCGACACTCGTCAGAACAACGGCCCGCCGTTCATGGGCGAAAAGACGGTGAACGTCGTGGGTAGCACTTGTGCTCCTCCGACCAATGCGCAGGCCTACATTTTCAACGCCACGGTGGTGCCGCCGGGCTCCATGCCATTTCTCACCTTGTGGACGGATGGTCAGCAGCAGCCAGTGGTTTCGACTCTAAATGCCTACGATGGCTTCATCACCTCCAACATGGCCATCGTGCCGACGAACAACGGATCCATTGATGCCTACGCCGCTGGATTAACGCAGCTCATCCTGGACATCTCCGGCTACTTCGCGCCGTAGAAGCCGGGCTGCGTTGAGGGACCCTTTAGGTGGTGCCGCAGGTGATCGAGAGTGAGGTGAGCAGGTGGGAATTCAAAGAGGAGATCAGGCTGTCAGGGAGGGAGCTTTATGCGCGCTAAAACCTCGTCACCCCAGTGCAACTTTACGTCGGAGATGACTGGGCTCGTCTCCGGCTTACTTTGGCCGATCGTTATTGGCTGGTTGTGTTGCGTTGCAGCCGCGACTGCGTCGCCCGCGCAGACGTTGACCACCCTGGCTAGTTTTGATCAAATCGACGGCAGTGACTCTGAGGCGCCGTTGACTCAAGGCCCCGATGGGAACTTTTATGGCACGACGTTCTATGGGGGGACGGGTGGCAACGTCTTCAAAGTAACTCCTTCCGGTACGCTCACATCCCTCTATTCCTTCTGCTCAAAACCGAACTGCGCCGATGGCTCGAATCCCGCAGCGGGGCTGGCGCTAGGAACCGATGGGAACTTCTACGGAACGACCTCGTATGGCTCGGTCGATAACGATGGCACCGTGTTCGAAGTCACTCCCGCTGGTGCTTTGACCACGCTGCAAAACCTCCCCAACGGCAGTTACAACTGGGGTACACCAGCGGTAACCCAAGCCGGACTTCTGCTGGCCAGCGATGGCAACTTTTACGGTACAACTCCCGGCGGGGGTACGACCGGCGGCACGGTTTTCAGGATGACACAGAGCGGCACCCTAACCACTCTTTACAACTTTTGCTCCCAACCCAACTGCGCTGATGGGGCCACACCTTCTGCCCTGCTGCTGCAAGCCACCGACGGGGCGTTTTATGGAACAACGTATTACGGGGGAAGTGGCTGTAACATTACCGGAGGGTGCGGCACAGTTTTTAAGATCACGCCAAGTGGGACTTTAACGACGCTGTATAGCTTTTGCCTGCATACGGGCTGTCCTGACGGTTGGCATCCGAAGGCGTCGCTGGTGCAAGGCTTTGACGGAAATCTCTACGGCACAACTTCGGCCGGCGGTCCTTACACCGACGGCACGATCTTCAAAATGACCACGGCAGGTGCGCTGACCACGCTGCATAGCCTCTACTACAACACCGACGGTTCGGTTCCTTCCGCCCTGGTTCAAGCCACCGACGGCAACTTCTATGGCACGGCATATTATGGGGGAACAGACCAGTCTGGCACCATCTTCGAAATCACCCCAACCGGCACTTTCACCACATTGCACAACTTCGACGGAACCGACGGGGCTAGTCCCGATGCGGCGCTGATCCAAGCAATCGATGGCAACTTCTATGGGACGACCTTTGCTGGTGGGTCCGACGAGCAAGGTACCGTATTCAGACTGACGGGACCCACTCCGACCGCCGTCCAATTTGTTCCAGTCACCCCTTGCCGCCTTGCGGATACGCGACAAACCCAGACGCCAATTCAGGCTGGCACATTCCAGTTCTTCAACGTCCCCCAACTCGGCGGTTGCAACATCCCGGCCACAGCGGCGGCCTACTCGCTCAATGTTACCGTCGTTCCGCATCAGACCTTGGGTTACTTAACCATCTGGCAGGCAGGCAGGCCTCAGCCCAACGTCTCTACGATGAACTCGCCCGACGGCCGAGTGAAGGCTAATGCTGCGATCGTTCCTGCAGGAGCCAACGCTGCCGTGAGCGTCTACGCCAGCGATACTACCGACGTCATCCTCGACATCGACGGCTACTTCGCTGCGCCAGCCTCTGGAACTTATCAGTTCTATCCGCTGACGCCATGCCGTGTGATGGATACTCGCAACTCGAGCATGCCGCAGGGCCTGGGCCCGCCGGCTTTGCAAGCTCAGTTGATGCGCGTCCTGCCGATCCTCACCAGTCCCTGTTTCCAGGGTGTGAGCCAGCCGCAGGCTTATTCGTTCAACTTCACGGTAGTGCCGAATCCACAGGGTCAGCCGCTCGCTTACCTGACGGTGTGGCCGGAAGGCGATTCTCAACCCGAGGTCTCGACCCTGAATAATCCGACCGCAACGGTGGTGGCGAACGCGGCGATTGTTCAGGCAGGGGAAGGTGGCGAACTGGATGTCTTTGCTGAGAACAGCACGGATCTGATCATCGATGTCAACGGCTATTTTGCTGTGCCGGGAACCGGCGGATTGTCAATGTATCCGGCAGCGCCTTGCCGCGTGCTCGACACGCGCCAGAGCGGCGGTCAGTTCAGTGGTGAACTCACGGTAAATGTTGTGGGTAGCGCTTGTGCACCCCCCAGTAACGCGGGGGCATACATCTTCAACGCGACCGTTGTTCCACCGGGATCGATGCCGTATCTCACGCTCTGGCCCGACGGTCAGCAGCAACCCACGGTGTCGACATTAAACGCATACGATGGCTTCATCACCTCGAATATGGCGATCGTGCCGACGAACAACGGCTCCATCGACGCCTACGCCGCCGGACGGACGCAACTGATCCTCGACATCTCCGGCTACTTCGCGCCGTAGAAAGAAATGGATGAGGGAGTAAGCGGGTCAGCGGTATCATCGCATGGATTTTTGTGGCGCAGGCTTTCTGATGATCGAAGGAGTGTCACCGATGCTAACGTGCCAAGACTCCGCTCCCGTTATCCGAAGACCCGAAACTGGACCCTCTGGATCAGACCCCGACAAGTTCCCAGCAGGTCCACTCGGCAAAAGCCCGGAGGAATTCGTGTACTCGATCCGTCTTACACTTGTACTCGTCGCCCTCATTGCCGCCGTAGCCTGCCGGCCAGCGACTGCTCAAGTAGTTACATCGACAGTGGGCGTTGCCGTCAACCCCTCCAGTGCAGCGGTGAACCCCGTCACTAACACAATATACGTTGCCAACTATTGTGGAAACGATCCCACTTGCATGCTCGGCGAAGGTAACATGTCGGTCATCAACGGCACAGATCTTTCCACTCAGACCGTCCAAACAGGAGCCTACCCCTATTCGGTGGCGGTCAACAGTGTCACCAACAAAATCTACGTGGCTACTTGCGGGAACCCTGGATTGTGCGGTGGTGGCCCTGGGGCGGTCACGGTGATCGATGGCGCAACGCTGAACACGCAAAGCGTGAATGCAGGGTTTTATACCGGCTTTGTAGTGGTTAACCAGGTGACAAATATGATCTACGCAGTCAATGCATGCGGCAGCATTGAATGTGGCAGCGGCAGCCCCGGGACGGTGACGGTGATCGACGGAAACACACTTGCTACCCAAACGGTCAATGTCGGCAGCTACGCCAACAGCGCGGCGGTTAACACTTCAACCAACACAATCTACGTGGTCAATAATGGCGCGGGTGGCCCTGGAACCGTGACTGTAATCGATGGGGTCACTCTTGCTACCAAAACCGTGAATGTTGGTTCAGGCCCGATGTATGCAGCAGTGGACCAAGTCCATAACAAGATTTACGTTACCAATAATACTTTCGGAACCGTCACCGTGATAGATGGAGCAACCCTCACGACTCAAACCGTCTCAGTTGGCTCGCAGCCCTCGCCGGTGGTCGTGAATCCAAATACCAATACAATATATGTGGGCAATACCTGCGGCCAATCGAGTTGCTTCCTCCAAGCTCCGTCCGTAACTGTCATCAATGGTAGCACCCTCTCCACAACCACTTTCTCCATTTGTAGGATAGGCGACTATCCGGCTAACGACAGTGAAATAGACCTCGCTACCAACGAGGTGTACTTCCCATGTCAAGGACGTTCCCCTTCCACTGGGCTTACCCTTACTGTCCTTGACGGTGCCACTAACACAACCACTCCGGTCGCCGTCGGTGATTTCCCCAACGCCGCCGTGGTCAACTCTACTACCAACCAAATCTACGTTCCCAATCAAGGCGACAACACCGTCTCGGTGATTGGCGGCGATACCAAGCTGCAACTGGTCGACGTTACTCCCTGCCGTTTGGTGGATACACGCCAGGCAAAAGGTGTGTTTGGGGGACCAGCAATTCAAGGCGGAACTTACCGTAGCTTCCCCATCCCGCAAAATACCAATTGCAACATTCCCTCCAGCGCTGCTGCTTATTCCTTGAACGTCACCGTCGTGCCAATTACTACCTTGGGATACTTGACCATCTGGCCTACGCCGGAGATACAACCCGTAGTTTCCACGCTGAACTCACCGGATGGTCGGATCAAGGCCAACGCGGCCATCGTACCGGCGGGCGTAGGTGGCGCCGTCAGCGTGTACGTCAGCGATACCACTAATGTCATCCTCGATATCGATGCCTATTTCGCACCGGCTGCCAGCAATACCTATCAGTTCTATCCGCTAACGCCGTGCCGCATCGTCGATACGCGTGATAACAAGGATGGGGGGATGCTGCAGCCAGGGGTGGAACGCGACTATTCAATTCCCGGAAATTGCGCCGTCCCGACCAACGCGACGGCCTATTCTTTCAATGTCACAGTCCTTCCGTCGGCTGGTGGTCTCGACTATCTGACCGTCTGGCCCAAAGGCGAGCCGCAACCCACTGTGTCCACGCTGAACGACAACACGGGTACGATCGTGGCCAATGCGGCCATCGTGCCCGCTGGAAGCGAGAATGCAACCGCCTTCTATGCTCACAGCAACAGCACTAACCTGTTAGTGGACGTTGACGGCTACTTCGCTGCACCTGGGACTGGCGGATTGTCAATGTATCCGGCGCCGCCTTGCCGCGTGCTGGACACGCGCCAGAGCGGCGGCCAGTTTAGCGGCGAGAAAACGGTAAACGTGGTGGGTAGCACGTGTGCTCCGCCCAGCAGCGCGGCAGCATACATCTTCAACGCGACGGTTGTGCCGCCGGGACCGATGCTTTATCTGACCTTGTGGCCTGACGGCGAGCAACAGCCTACAGTGTCAACGCTGAATGCTCAGGATGGCTTCATCACTTCCAACATGGCCATCGTGCCGACGAACAACGGCTCCATCGACGCCTTCGCCGATGCTCTGACGCAACTGATTCTCGACATCTCCGGCTACTTCGCGCCGTAGGTACAAGTCGGTCCAGCCCCTGTCCTACAAGCGCTTGACAAGGTTCATTGGTTTCACGTGTATGCACGGAAAGATAGGACAAGCCAATGAATGAGCAGAGGTTAACTCTTCCCGGCGTCGATAACTTGCGTAAGCCCCTATACCGTAAGTTACGACGCGAGCGCGCCTCAAAAACTCATGTTTGTGGGCGGGCGAGTTCTTCGTTGCCCGCCTCCGCGATGTCAAGCACTTGCGGCAATAGTTTTCGCGGGGTAATTGGGCAAGCCGTAGAGTTGCCAACCCTTTGAATTGGCGTGCCAAGTCAGGCAGCGACGCTCTGGCTCTCGTCAGGTAAGACAAGGACCTGCAGCGCAAGAACTCATCAAAATGTCGTGCTTAGCGTTACGGCGCGAAGTAGCCCGAGATGTCCAGGATCAGTTGCGTCAGAGCATAGGCGTAGGCGTCAATAGAACCATTGGTCGTCGGCACGATCGCCATGTTGGGCGTGATGAAGCCGTCGTAGGCGTTCAGTGTCGAGACGACTGGCTGTTGGTCGCCATCGGGCCACAGGGTGAGGTAAGGCATAGATCCGGGCGGAACGACCCCGCGTTGAAGATGTATGCCGCCGTACCTGCGGGCCTGACGCGAACCTCCGTCTCCAAGGGGAGTGCATTCAGCCGCGTCGTTTTTGCTTTGACTGTCTCTTGACCGCCTTGTGACAATTTCGTGACAAAGCCTTATCCCGCTGCGAGTTAGTATTATCGCGCCTCCGATACGTTTCTGAGGCAATCAGGTCGATCAGGAGACATCATGTACTGCACGAAATTGAACCGCGCTTTGTCGTTGATTTTCTCCCTTACACTCGTCGCTGCCCAGCACGCCGGCGCGCAGGCTGGCCATCTCGATCCGACCTTCGGCAATGGCGGCATTGTCACCACGGATTTCGGGGATCAAAACTACACCAATAACATGGCTACCGCGAACGCGGTCATCATTCAGCCCAACGGTCAAATCGTGGTTGGCGGCGGAATCCCGGGCAACAACGATTTCCCCATCCCCGCGGTAGCCCGTTACAACACCAACGGCAGCCTGGATACAACCTTTGGGACTAACGGCATTACTTCCATTGCAAGCATAGAAGGCGTCCCGATTATGGCGATCGCCGTGCAGAGCGATGGCAAGATTGTAGCTGTCGGAGAAAATTTCGTAGTACGGTTCCTCTCGACTGGGGTTCTTGACTCCACGTTTGGGACCGGCGGAATTGCCTCGCTTGGTAACGATTTCATTGGCACATCGCCACAGGGTGTGGAGATCCAACCGGACGGCAACATTTTGGTGGCTGACCGATACCTGCTGCGTCTTCTGTCGAACGGGCAATTTGACACCAGCTTTGGGACCGGGGGCACGGCGAGGACCGCTGGTTATCCGGCCACTGGGCTGGCGCTTCTTCCGAGTGGAAAGATACTGGTTGCGTCTTCCGCGTTGGGAGCCAGCGGCTTCATCTCTCAATATGACTCGAATGGCTCTCTCGACACCACCTTCGGAATTGGCGGCCAGTTGGCCAGTCCCGGAACGGCAGCCGGTCTGGCGCTTCTGGCAACCGGGGAATTTCTGGTAGGCGGGAGTCTGACCAACAACTCTACCCTCCCGGTCGGCGGCGTCGGGAGCTCCGGCTTTGCAGTATCTCGTTACCTGGCCGCGGGGGTTATGGACGCGAGTTTTGGCACCAACGGTGGCACGTTCACCGTTGTTCCCTTTTACCAGAGCATCGCAACTTCGGGGCTAGCGGTGCAGGCGAGTGGTGACATCGTGACGGTCGGCACTGCTTCCCACTCCCCGCAGACGGCGTTTTCGCTGGCTCGATACACGCCAGCCGGTCAGCTCGACACCACATTCGGAAACAATGGTACGGTCGTC
>JBEKXQ010000024.1:0-83581 GCA_049511915.1 Candidatus Korobacteraceae bacterium | reverse complement strand
CTCGTTTCCGACTATGCCAGCTTCGGCCGTTTTTCCGTCTTTCATTACGACGACAAGAGAAATCAAACCTCGATTCGGGAAATACGCAAACTCTTGCTTTCCACCCGCCTCGTGAAGGACTAAATGGTTTGGCAAGCTGACGTATTCGAGATGAGGACGAAGCGAACTGTAGTCGCTATCGGAGATCGATAAAAGTATTATGTTGCTGACTGGTTTCCCAGCGGCATTAGTCCGCTCGCCGGACTGCACGACTTGGAGGTTTTTGCGCGCCACAAACCAGAACCGAAAACCATCCCAGCTGGGAGGGTGAACTAGTCGTGGCATGCGAAGCAGGAACCCTGCTGATTCGCTCCACTCCGAAAATTATACTGTGCCCTCCCCAAAGCTTCTGTAGGGTGTCCTACATAGGCTTTACCGCTGGTACGCGCAAGCATCGCGATGCACGAAACGTGACCCACGCCTAAGCGATTCCGCTGCTTCAAAGCAGGCCCCGAAATGGGGCGAACGAACAACAATCTCCTGCGTATGTAGGATGCCCAACAGACAGACCTTCAAAATTGGCATGTGATATTGGTGCAACAGGGGGAAGCAATGGGTGCCCGTGGTTATGGGCGGGTCATCATAACCATGGGAATCCCATACTGTTTCAGCGCCTCCGGGTTCTAACGTCGAAGTGTAAGGGCTACCCCTTCGGAGGTATGAAATGAGCGCTAGGGGCATTCCAACCCGTCGCCAGGCCGGTCCCGCCGAGCGGATTCCATTGGTTGATTCGGTGCGATCTGCAAAATCAGCGACAGCCGAAATTTCAAAGCCTTCCCGCCTTAAAACGCCTAAGCCTCGACCAAAGAATGGCGATGCAGTTTTCGATCCCGAGGCCTTCCTCGCCCAGACGGGCGTGGGTAGGACGGTTCTTAGCCTGAAAAAGAATGAGGCGGCCTACGCACAAGGCGACGCTTCCGACGCGATTTTTTACGTGCAGAAGGGCCAGCTGAGAGTAACTGTCACCTCTGCGGACGGAAAAGAAGCGACACTTGCCTTGGTGGGTGGCGGGGAGTTTCTGGGGGAGGACTGCATGGTCTCGGCTCATCCTCTTCGACTCGCGACTGCTACCGCGATGACCGAGTGTGCGCTGCTCAAGATTAGCAAGGCGGAAATGGTCCGCGTACTTCACCAAGAACACACGCTATCGGATTTGTTCGTTTCTTTTCTGCTTACCCGCAACGCTCGGGTCCAAGCGGACCTGGTTGATCAGCTTTTCAATTCCAGTGAAAAGCGGTTAGCGAGGATTCTGTTGTTGCTCGCCCAGTTCGGCAAGGAAAGCAAGCCCGAGACGGTGGTTCCCAAGATCAGCCAGGAAATCCTGGCGGAGATGATTGGCACAACCAGGTCCCGAGTCAGCTTCTTTATGAATCGCTTCAGAAAGCTGGGCTTCATCGAATATAACGGCGAGATTCGGGTCCACAACTCCCTTCTAAACATCTTTCTGCAGGAATAAGGGCGCTGCAGGTTTTGTGCAGACCTCCATGTGAAAAACCGCTCGTTAGAAGCGCGAGGTTCAACGGGTGGGAAACGCCTTCAGCGCATTTTCCGAGCGCACTGTCTTCCACCTGGGCACACCGTAGCCATTGAAACCCGAGTTTGTGCAAGATTGATCAGACATCGGAATGTATGGCGGAATATCTTCTCACTGAATCCTCTTCTTAGGGGATTGACTTAAGTAGCACAGAAGCCGCCCTCGACTGAGACTCCGGGTGGCTTCTCTCTTTTGCAGAAGCTTACGCCCAAGGGCACCTTGGCGATCGCCCCCGAGTGACGGGCGACTCTGAAGCAATCCCACCACTTTTACGCACGGAGCAACGCTCTGCCACATCCGGGCAAGTGCGCGCGAAATGGTTGACTTTCTGGGACTGAGATCAGCGGTAGCAGCGCCGCTTATTGTCATGTAAAATGTTGAAAATAAAAACGTTGTGGAGGCGGCGGGAGTTGAACTTTCCCGCCGCACTGAAAACACGGAACTTATTGAATCTCTAGGGCTGCACAAAACGCACAACACTCGAAAGTGGGCAAATCGTTGACCGTGTATTGACCACACGAAACGCGCGACCCTCGCGCCGCGCTCCGCAATCAGGAGATCATTCTTGAGCCGACGAACCATTCCCGATCGTTCTCGCGCTCCGATTGATTGGATGGACCAGTCGCGTGAAGGCGCGGATTGCTCGCTGTTGCCCGATCACCCGCAGCGACCGGCTCGGTTCTGGGATTATGTGTGAGTTGGCGATTTTATTCGCCTGTCGCGTCGGGGACGTTCAATTGATCTTTTCGATGTCCGGTAACTTCCAGCTTTTGTCTAAGATGGCCTTCTCCGGGCCGTACACGCGGAACCACGGGAACCATTTCTGACCAGCCTGAGTGTAGAGCCAGTTCGACTCTTTACCGGCAGGTGGCTTCGGGCCAAAGTAGAGATCCACCGAACCGTCTGCATTCTTGCTCAAACCCTTGTCGAGCGAGCCAAGGGTAAGGTTTGGTGCGTTCAGGAAAAAGCTCGACGTTTGCAGGCTGTAAATGGTGACGGACCAAAACTCGCGCACCGGAACGTTCGCTGGGACGTGGAGACGGTAGTTATTCCCTCCTTCGAGTGGGTTGCCGCTCTGATCGTGAAAGGCTCCGAAGTAGAAACTGCCCGTGCCCAACTTTGCCGTTGGGCAGAAATATTGCGAGAGGGCGATAGCTCGCGAGTCCACATCAAAATAGTTCGGGACCTCCCAATGGAATGAGGTCGGCATTGTAATGGGTGGCGAGGGGACAACCCACTGACTTCCCGGCCACCAGGGAGTGATGTCGGTCGCGGCCTTATCCATGAGCCAGGCGTGAGCTTCCGCTGCCGCCTCTTTCAATAGGGCCACGGTCGCGGTGTCTGGCTTGAACTCTTTGCCCTTCTCGATGCCAAGTGGAAGGAGCATGCCCATCATCTGCAGGTCGGCGGGCTGCACAGTCTCCTCATTGAGCATCTGCGCCAGGCTGGTGAAGAAGGTTTCGTCGTAAGGAATGAGGCCGTTGTACATAACGTCTGTCATATCGAGCAGTCGCTGCGCCGGCGAATTGGCGGCTTTCGACAGAGGATAGATTTTGACCTTCTGCACCAGTGCATTGCCCGCGCTGACATCCGCCTCGGACATGGACACCAGAATGGAGCGCAACAAAGTCATGGTGTTGTAGGTCTTGGGGCGCACGACGATGTATCCGGCTGGCACGTCGCCCTTGTAGTCGGGCGGCAGCACCAGGTATTTACCGCCCTTGCCCTCGAAGCCAATGTCGACGAGCGGCACATACCACGCATCTTCAATGGTGCCGTAGAAGCTGGCACCGGGGACGGCGGGCGGCAATTCCACCACCACCGGTCCGTCCTGCTTTGTGTTGCAGAAGAAATACATGTAGCGCGTGTTGACGTTGGGCGTAGGCGACTGGTTCTTCCATCCGCCGCCCTTGGGCCACCAGACGATGTCGTTATAAGTCGCCTTCCCATCACGAAAGGCTGCCTGCTTCACCGCATCCTCGCCCACCAGCGGCAGACCCCAGATGACAGCATCCACTGCGCGGCGTTCTACCGTCCGGCGGTGTAATTGCTCCGGAGTGAAGGATGTCGCGTTTTGAGCTGTGGCCGACTGAACTAACAGCGCCGCACCGATAGCGATCACTAATGTGAACTTTCTCACTAAAGACTCCTTCCACTAGACCAGACATGAATCAAGCCGAAAACGAGGAAGGCACTGGCCCTCCTCGCCCCCGACTTCAGTTGTGCGGACTCTGGCGAGTCGGCGTTTTCAAGTCCTACCTACCCGAGTTAGTCGTCGCCCTTGTTGCCTTCCATTTGCTTCAAGATGCCGTCGAGGTTGTAGGTCTCCGGCGCCTGTAGCGGCGGGAACTCCTTAAACGTGTAGAGTTCCTTCATCCACAAGAGCTGGCCGATGGGCAACATGTTCCAGTCGTACAGGTACGCCGTGGTAGGGGAGGCAAGTGCGCCGCCCAGGGACATAGCTGACTTCGAGTCCGAGAAGCTAACGGTCTGCTCGAACGGATCGCGCTTGATATTCGCGACCAACGTCCAGTGATAGTTCACCAGGGGCAGGAACCAGCCGGTCGCTCCCCCAGGCGCCATCGTGTAATACATCTTCCAGTTCTTGTAACGCACCGCCGATGGCGTTGCGCCGGAATAGTAGAAGAAGACATCACGCGCCGACTTCTCCGACTTACCTTCCAGATAATCGCGTTGGTCGAAGCCGTCGAGCATGGTCTTGACGATGCCAGGATATTTGCCCGCCTGGATCTGCTTGTTCAGGTCGTCGCCTTTAGGACCGCCGGCAATGTCAACGAACGTGGGCAGCCAGTCCAGCGCGGCAAACAGTTCTTTCTTGACCGTGCCCGGCTTGATGTGGCCCGGCCACCGAACGACCAGAGGAGAGCGGTAGCCGCCTTCCCATGCCTCGCCCTTCTGACCTTTAAATGGCGTGATGCCGCCGTCCGGGTAGGAAACCGTCTCGGCGCCGTTGTCGGTGGTGAAGATAAGGATGGTGTTGTCCAGTTGCCCCATTTGTTCCAGCTTCGCCATGACGACGCCGATGTTGTCGTCCATCTGCTTCATGCCGGCTTCGTTGATGCCCCAGTCCTTGCCGCCCTTTTCACCAATCATGTCCAGGTACTTCTGGGAGAGCACGGTGGTCACGTGCATGCGTGCCGGGTTGTACCACACGAAGAACGGCTTGCCGGTAGTCTTCGGGTCGTTGCGGTCGAGGAAGTCAACTACCTTGGCCGAGACCTCCTCGTCCACCGTTTTCGACCGCTCCAGCGACAGAGGACCCTCGTCCTTGCAGGTCTGGTTCTTTTCGGTACCGTCAGAAGAGTGGCACCAGATGATCGGACGCGGCGGCGTCAGGCAGGTCGTTGTCCTCGGGTCCACTGCGCCGGGAGGGTCGGAGAGTCCGGGCACCGGCGTGTTCTTGCAGGGCGGTGCGATGCCCTGTACCGTCTCGCTGCTGTTGATATCGGGGAAGCTCACCTGTTGCATTGCGTCCAGGTGATAGAGCCAGCCCCAGTATTCCTGGAAACCGTGCGCTGTTGGGAGAGACGACGTGTGGTCGCCGAGATGGTTCTTTCCGAACTCGCCGGTGGTGTAGCCGAGGTCGCGCAGGAACACGGCCAGCGCCGGAGTGCCGGGCCGAAGATAAGACGGGCTGCCAGGCAGTTGCGGCGGAATCATGCCGGTACGCAGCGGATACATGCCGGTGAAGAATGCATTGCGTCCCGAGGTGCAGCTCTGCATGGCAACATAATCCATGAAGATCGCGCCCTCTTGTCCGATGCGGTCAATGTTGGGGGTTTCGCCCACCATCAGGCCGCGATGGTAGATGCTCGGCTGCATCCAGCCAATGTCATCGCCCATGATGACCACGATGTTGGGTTTCTGCGCGGTTGGTGCTTGCGCATGCGCGTTGACTGCATCTCCTGCCAGCAAAAAGCTGGAAAGGGTAAGCGCGCCCAGTGCGACTCTTCTTACTCCTGCTCCGAAATCCATGAATTTCTCCTTGTAAGTAGTTCTGGGGTAGCCTCCGTCCGAAGGAGGATTACGACGAGGGGATCCCAAACGATCAGCTCACCAATTGATCTCGCCCTCTCTAAAAGGGAATGAGATTAGTAGGTCTGCACTTTGCCTATGCGCGGCGGCTTCACTGGGGCTGCCACTCCATAGATCACGGTGAAGCCCGAACCTCCGCCCCAAGTCGAGGTGGGACGGGTTGGATCTGGGCTGGCCGCCGCTTCCAAGCTGTTCCAGTTATTTGCGGCCCAGACGTTTCCGGCAGGATCGATTGACACGTCGGTGATCATCTGGATGCTGCCGCTCTGAAACATGTGGACGACGTCGCCGACCTTCGTTCCGGCGGGATGGCCCTTAGTGTTGTCCCCTGCCAAAAGCGTCACGGAGCGAGCCCACATATTGCCTACCCAGACATCGTCATTGCCGTCGATGTTCAAGCCCCACGGGATATTGATCGCCTCACCGGTGAAGCCCATCGGCGCGGGTTGCGTGCCATCCGGGCGGATCATGTTGACGGCGCCGGTCGGCCGTGGCGGCGGCCCCATGACGTACTTAAACATGGCTGCGGTAATGAGCTTGAACTGCTCCATGATGGATATACCGTCGGGCAGCACCGGCTGTGGAGTCTTCAGGTCCATATTGCTCGCTACCCAGACATTTTCTTTCGAGTCCAGGGCGAGGGCGCGGACACCGATGCCCGCCCGGAAACTCTCCGCCTTGCCGGGATCTCCCACCGGGAACCGGACGACCGTGTCCCCTGAGGAGTTGGCCACCCAGACACGATTCTGGGAGTCGATGACGATGTCAAAAGGAGACTTCAAGCCCGCGGGCTTTACGATCTTGCCGTCCTTGATCCGACCGCCTGGAAAATACAGCAACTGGTTGTTCGAGCCGTCGGCAATCCAGACGTCGCCATTGGGGGCAACGCCAATTCCCATCAGACCGAGGAATTTCTCTTTGAACGGGAAATCACTTTCACTGGCGACTGGTTTGCCATCGAAATCCATCACCAGAATTTTCCCGTTGAAGCTGGAGATCCAGACCCGGTCTTTGGTCACGGCCGTGCCCCAGCCGACGCCGTCAATGCCCATGCCCCTGAATCCGAAGATCGGCGGTGACAGTGCGACTCCGTTGGGGCTGTACTTAGCCACGCCGCCACCCGTGCTCTTGTTGACGCCAGACTGCGAGCCCGGCATCCAGTTCATGCCGCTCCATAGATTGCCTTCCGCATCGAACATGAAACGGCCATTGGCATAGTTCCCGCCGCCTGAGAAGCACAGTGAGAGGGCGAAATCATCGGGAACGTAAACGAGATATGGCGTGAACGGCGCGCTGCGCCGACCATCGGGCGCAGGCAGCGGATAAGTTTCATCGAAGATTGCGTAAAGCTCTTTCGGATTGGCCCACGGCTCTCGCGCAATGCCAGCGATTGCTTCGAGGGTGTTCTTAGGAGTGGCTCCGCCGGTGGGGGTAGCGGCCTTGTAGAAGCGCGCGCGCCAATCATCGTTGGCCACGGTGAACGACGCCGTAATCAGCGAGCCGAGCGTGTCCAGGGTCGCCATCGTCGTCGTCATATAGCTGTTGATCGGGTCCATCAGCACCTTGCCCCACGTGCCGGTCACGGGATCGACCAGGTTGGGAACGTTGCCGGCAGCGATTTTGAGTCCGAGCGGATTCCCGGAAATCGCATCGCCGTTGATGAATCGCGCATTGGTGAACGCCGATGCTACTGTCGTGAGTTCGTTGATCGTCACGCTGGCTGGGGGATTGCTACCCACAACCGCCAACAACGCGATGGCAGGATTATCGCCTCCTGATTTGCTAGCCTTGGCTACGCCACCGTTCGCCACCAAGTACAGGATGGCGCCGCTGTGCACGCCCTTGGCGCGAACTTCGAACCGGCCGTCATCGTTGGTTTTGGTCTGAGCGAGTTGTTTAGGTGCGTCGGCACTCGCTTCCCAGAGGGTCACGGTTGACTTTGCGATGGGGGCGCCTCCGCCCAAGACTTGGCCTTTGATGCTGTCGGCGGCAGAAGCTGCTCCTGCCAGCAAGACAAAAAGAGTCACTACCCCTAGCACCAACTTCAAGGCGTGTTTTCTGGAATCCATGTTTCTTGCTCCTTCACTTGGTTTCACCGGGATTCGTTCGCGGAGTTCATTCATGAACTGTGGTGAGTAGTCATCTTAGTCATCTCGGTCTGTTGCGTGGTAGCGGTAAGGCCAATTCTTCGTGATGCTCCAGACTACGGAGGCGGGCAGACAATCTGCTGTGATCTGAGTCACATGCCGGCAGCCGTTTCAGGCATGGTCATCGGGTTTGCTGTGAACGATGGGTCGTCGGGTCTCGGCTAATGCTAAAGCATTCTGCGGCAAGCGAAAGAGCATCAGTCGGACGACTGCGCTTTGAATTTGATTGATTTTGTCGGGATTCAAATCAGCGGGCTCTAACCCGCTGATGTACGGTTAAACTATTGAAAATAAATCACTTGGTGGAGGCGGCGGGAGTTGAACCCGCGTCCGAAAATGTTACTGGCAAAGAGCCTACATACTTAGTCGCGTTCATGCGCCGGTGTTAGACGGCACTCTCGCAGACCACGCTCAGAGCGGACAAGAAACGCAGCCTGCCAACCTGATGATCTCGCCGCAAACTCACAGGAGCCCATGAGCAAAGCCGAGGAGGACGGCAACTTAATTAATTAAGCTGCGTATGCCAGGTTTTGGTTGGCAATTGTGTTTTTGCACACGATTACGGATGCATGCACTCCGGTATGCCTCTTTACCGCAATCACTTCCGTCGAAGCCGTGACGCCCCCATACGTGAAGCGAACCGCGATCAACTTAACTCTACCAGCCGAGGCAGGGAAGTCAACCGCATTACACGTATATAGATGCGCCACAGCCGCATCCAGACTCCTTCACGGATACCGCGCATCACGGCGAAAGCTCAGGGCTGCGAGTCCGCAGGCACGATGCGACTGGTGGCGACGAACTTCTGGTAAGCGCTGAAGACGGCGGTATTAGTTGTGCATCCGAGATTCGATTGCCAGCCCCCCATACACATCTTCGACTCGGATTTGATCGGGAGCAAGAAAGTGCCAAGATCGCTTACGGTTGTCATGGCGTAGTCGGTAGCGAGCTTCGCGGAAGCTACGGAGGTCGTTAACTCGTTCATTACGGGCTCCAGCTCCTCGCGGAGCAAGCGGCCGGTTTGCGGCTCCAGCCATAATTGGCCCCGGAATTCAGGTTTGATGACTTCCCCTCTGGGAGTGCGCAGGGCCCAGAAGGTGTTCTTTTTTTGCGGAAGGTGGAAGTCAAAGAGGACAGCAGGGGCTCCGCTGAGCGTAGCTGTTTCGCGGAATTTGAATTCGACTGCGTCCGGCGCCTCAAACAAGTTGATCAGCACGGGTCCGAACTCGCCACTCGTGAAGAGGTGCAAATCAACTGGAACGCGGCCTTTCGGCGGCAGCGGTTTGCCGTTAATCGTGATGCGGGAATACTGTTCCAGGCCTGCGCGATAGGTGACTTGGGCACCGATCACAACGGTAGAGCGCGGCCCGTGCGACGTGGTGGTTTGCTGCGCGATGAAGTCGGGCAGCTTGTGGCGATAGGTCAGGGCAAAGTCGCACAGCTTCGAGATGAGATCGAGGCTGGCGTCGGACGCGGCAAACCTCCCGCAGTCGATTACGTTCGCTGGGGTTTGGTTGCTGGAGCCGGGATCGGGCTGCGTGGGCGCAGTCTGCGCCAAACCTGTTGCGGGCGTCAATGTGGCGATAAGGAGCAGCAGTCGGCAATATCCGAAGCTTTCATGATCCGCCGTTCTCGTTCACGATATTGATCTGCTCGACTGGCGAAGTCAATTTCCGAGAAAGATGCCAGCAGCGGGATTCCCCCGCCGCGGTCATGCGCGGTTTGTCACCTAAGGGCTCACCTGCGCCCGCCTCCACCGGCGCTACCACCGCCCATGGAAGCCGAGCCGCCCGACCAAGCGGATGCTCCAACCCCGCGTCCCGCGTCAGACGTCGACGAGCTGCGTCCCGAACTTCCGGAGTAGGTTGAGGCGCTCGAGCGTCCGCCCGAGTAGCTCGCTGTTCCGCTGCGGCCAGCTGACGCGCGCACCGCCGACACGTTATATCCGGAGCCTGATTCCGTTCCTTTGCCCGCGAGCATAGGCGCGGCGTTGACAGCGACAATCGCAGAGCTGTGTCGTTCGACTTGCCCGGATATGGCAGCCAGATTCCCGAGAGTACGAGGAACTCCCATGCCGGCCGAATCTTGCCGGGCAACAAATCTGTCGGCGGAAGTCAGGCCGGATGTTACAGGCGGCTTGCGGCTCACAGCTACTACGGCGGGAGCACCGGGAGCTGGAGGTTGTGGCGCACGGGGTATTGAATGCGGTGGGTAGTGAGGCCGAGGGTGCTGCGGTGGTTTCGGCACGCTGATGAGCCCCTGCCAGGAGCCGCGTGGCCGCCATCCCCAGCCATAGTTCGGACAGTATCCCCATGTGCCGTAGTGATACGGCGTCCAACCCCAGGGATACGGCGACACCCACGTCCACCCGGAGCCCGGATACCAGACCCAAGTGCCATTACTATAAGGATCCCAGGCTGCGCTCGCGAAGAACGGTCGCCAGATCCTGCCGCAGTCCGGAGTATTGACGAACGTTCCGTAATACCTCATGTCGGGGAGACCGTAGGCATAGGGCGAATTCCCATAGGAGCTGCTGTTTACCTTTCGATTGTGGTAGTCGGTCGCGGCCTGGTCCCAGAAATCGTATGTCCACGGAATCACGTTCTTGACTAATTGGGGCTCAGTCGGGCTCACCAGGTTGAATGTGACGGTTCTGTCCTTGCCAACCGTAATAGGGCCGTTGAGTGCCTCGACGTGCACGTTGCCCTTGAAGACTGCCAGATTTGCCCACTTGTCTCCCATGTCCAGGCGGACATGACTGGAAGGAGGCAGGGGGATTTTGTTGCGAGCAAAAGCCAGCGTGAATTCGTCGCCCGTGCTGCGCGTCAGTCCGACGTAGACCATGCCTCGCTCGACAGTCATCGTCGAAACCGTGGTACCGGACGGGCGAAGTTCGAGCTGCGAGAATTCGACCTGCGTGTCCGGCGCCAGACGTAGTGTCCTATTGTCCTCGAACTCGACCTCGGCAAAACCTGCGCCTGTTCGCAAGCGGGTGCCCTGAACCATAGGCAAGTTCAGCAGTGCCTGCTCAAAGCCTTGCCCGGTGTTGCGATCCACCTGTACTTCACCATGAACATCGCTAAGGCGCACAATGCGTGCCTGGGAGTCTGCGACAACTGGCGGAGTAGATTGAGAACTTGGGATGGCGGTCGCGTCTTCACTGCTTGCCGCCGGCGGGGTGGTCTGCTGCGCTGCCAGGGTCAATCCAGAGAACATCAGCCCCAGCGCCATCGCTATGGCGATTCTGGAACGGGCTTTCATGTCCGCCTCCTTTTTTAACGTCCAAAAAAGGGAAGGAAACCACATCTATGGGAACACGCGTAGCGCAACACCGACGGTTAATTAAGGTGAACCAAAGTAAAGATTGGTAAGTCGCTAATATCAGCATTCCTGCATCCCGGCAGCGGCAGAATCATCCAAACCTTTTGCTTGCCTGTTAGTCTGATAACCGTGGTGCGAATGCACAAAGCGTTGATCCAGGTTGCGGCGAAGGACTGCTCATTCCCGTTTGATTGCGACGGCGCAGGCCGCTGTTGTTGTCGGGAGACGATCTCGTGATTCCCGACTGCATTTCCTTCAACGCCATTCCGCATACCACTCGCATCTTCAGTGACTTCCTTTCTTACTCTGCCACGATTCGCAAGTTTTATCCCACCCAGCCTGATGCAGAGCACATAGCCGCGTTCGCCAAGTCAGTGCCGCGCGATCGGCAACGGCAGGCCAAGGTAGCCGATGTGCTGGAGAAACAAAATCGCTCCTGGGGAGCTTCGGAGGCAGCGCTGCGCAACATTCAACGCCTGCGTGACGGGGCATTCGCCGTGGTCACCGGACAGCAGGTGGGATTGTTTGGAGGCCCGCTGCTGGCGCTGTTCAAGGTAGGTTCGGCGCTTGCCCTGGCGAAGCAGGTTGAGGCGCTGGGCGTCGAGTGCGTGCCGGTGTTCTGGCTGGCCAGCGAAGATCACGATCTGGCGGAAGTGAACCAGTCGCTGCTGCTGACGCACGATTTCCAGTTGGTTCCGTTCAAGGCTGCGACGGGTGGCATCGACGGCGCGCCCGTCTCGACCATTCGGTTTGCGGAAGGAATGAACGAGTCGGTCGGGCAAGCTGCCGAATTGCTGGGCGAATCGCTGGCGGCGGATTATCTACGCGAGAGTTACGCTGAGGGTGAGACGTTCTCGAATGCCTATGCCAAGCTCTACACCCGCATTTTTGGCGAGCATGGGTTGATCCTTCTCGATCCTGCGGACCCGGAACTCCACCGCATAGCGACGCCGTTGTTTGCCGACGCGGTTCGGCGCACTGCCGAGATTGACGACGCGCTTCTGGCGCGCAATCGCGAATTGCAGGCGGAAAAATATCACGAGCAGGTAAAGGTCACGGCTGAGTCGACGCCGCTGTTCGCGCTGGTGGACGGCGCACGCGTGGCCATTCATCGCGCCAACGGCCAGTTCAAAATCGGGCGGGAGGTCGTCTCTGCCGATGAATTGCAACGCCGCGTGGAGGCCGAGCCGGAGAACTTCACCGCGAATGTACTGCTGCGCCCTGTGCTGCAAGATTATTGGCTGCCCACGCTGGCGTACATAGGCGGGCCGGCTGAAGTGGCATATTTTGCGCAAGCCGCCGTGGTCTACCAGAAGCTGCTGGGCCGCGTCACACCCATCCTGGCGCGCATGAGCGCAACTCTGGTCGAGCCGCGCATCGAGCGCCTGCTGACCAAGTACCAGGTCGATCTGCCTGAACTTTTTCACGGTGAATGCCAGCTACGCGACTGCATGGCGGCACGCTCGTTGCCGCCTGAGCTGAGGCAGGACTTCGAGCAGGCGAGGCGTGCGGTGGACGAAGCCATGCAGCGCGCGAGCGGATCACTGCAGAAACTCGATCCCACGCTGGTGGAAGCCGCCACCCGCGCGACCAGCAAAATGCGCTATCAGATCGACCGGCTGGAGAAGCGCGCCGCCCAGGCCGAGCTGCGCCGGACCGAGATCATCACTCGTCATGCGGCGCAGATCGAGAACGCCGTTTATCCCAACATTACGCTGCAGGAGCGCGAGATCGCCGGCCTCTACTTCTACGCAAAGTATGGACCGGAGCTGGTTAACCGCCTAGTTGAGCTGGCGCAGACGCGCTGTCCGGAGCACAAGGTGCTGGTGCTGAGTAGTTGACTCGCAAGAAATATTGCCATTGCCTGTCTTCCGCAGTAGAATTCTCGAAATGCTTTGTTGGCCGGGGGCCAACGTAAGACCAGTGTCCGGCATCTCACGTCTGAAGTTTGGAGTGCCAGCCATGCGTAACGAAGAGCTCTTTAGACCAGTGGAGCGCCTCTTAGAGCGGAAGCTATCACCTGAAGAGTGCAAGTTCCTTACCGCTGCCAGCGAAGTGCTCGAGCCGAAAAAGAAGGATGTCGCCAAGGCGGCGACGGCAAATCCTAAAGTTGCTTAGTAACCCCTCGTAGTAACCCACCTCCACGACCACTCGCGGCCGATTGCCGAAGGCGGCGGTGTATCTGTTATATTTGGCCTTCATCCCACGCAATTTTGCGCACAGGAGCATCTGTCATGGCCAGCGTCAACAAAGTGATTCTCATCGGCAATCTCGGCAAGGATCCGGAAGTCAAGTACACCCAGGGCGGTATGGCAGTGGCGCACTTTTCGCTCGCCACCAACGAGCGCGTCAAGGACAAAGAAGGCAACTGGAACGACCGCACTGAGTGGCACAACATCGTGCTCTTCGACCGCAAGGCCGAAGTCGCCGGCGAATACCTGAAGAAGGGGCGCACGGTTTACATCGAAGGCAGCATCCGCACCAACTCGTGGGACGACAAAGAGACCGGCCAGAAGAAGTACCGCACGGAGATCATTGGAAGCCAGATGGTGCTGCTGGGCGGGCCGCGCGAGGGCGGCGGCGAAGAAGGTGGGGGCGGTGGTTACAGCGGACGCCGCTCGGGAGCAGGCAAATCCTCCGGCGGCGGTTTCGACCAGCGTACGCCCGAGTCCGAAGCTCCACCCGCGACCAGCAGCGGCGGACCCGAGATCACGGACGAAGACATACCGTTCTGAGAGGAAGCTGTCAGCTATCAGCCCTCAGTTCGATTTCGTAGCTCTCGCTGCTTACATCGAGATGGCCCGGGGCGCAGCTCTCAAGCGATCCCTTTTTGAGCGCAAGCTCTTTTGCCCCATAATTCAGGAAAATACGATGTAATACATGGTGTTCTTCCTGCTGTGGACAAGCAGACCATCACCTTCCGGGCCAACCCCAAGAGGATTAAGGCGCTCGACCGGCTGGCGCGCTCTCTTGACCGCGACCGCAGCTATCTTTTGAACGAGGCCGTGGAGCAGTATCTGTCGGTACACGAGTACCACCTGGAGCAGATCGAAAAAGGTCTGAAAGAAGCTCGAGCCGGGAAATTGGTCGAGTACGACGAGGTCAAGGCTGACTGGATTGAACGGCTCGACCGATGAAAATTCGCCTGACCTCTCGGGCGTCGCAACAACTTCTTTCCGCGTACGACTATCTCCAGGGTGCAAACAGCTCAGCAGCCGCTTCGCAGATGAAGCGGATATTCGACTCGATCGACCTTCTCGAACGATTTCCACTGGCAGGACGTAAGGGCAGGATTGCGGGCACGCGGGAGACGGTCGTTCCGCGAACGCCGTTCATCGTCGCTTACGCGATAACCGGAAAGAAATTCAGGTGCTTGCGATCTTGCATGCGTCGCGACGCTGGCTGGAGTCGCTGTAAATTGATAGTACGGTAATCTGGTTGTGACTACTGGTATCCCGTAGTATCATGAAATTGCGACTCGAATGGCACGACGCAAAGTCCGAGGCAAATTACAGGGCCCACGGCGTGAGCTTCGACTTGCCAAAGGCGGTGTTCCAAGATCCGTTTGCCATCGAGCGCCTCGACGATCGCAGAGACTACGGTGAGGAACGGTTCCTCATCATGGGTCGTGCGGAAGGTGTTTTGCTTTTCGTCGCCTACACGGAACGCGAGGATCGGATTCGCATCATTTCAGCCAGGAGGGCAACACCACGTGAGCAAGACGACTATTTCCAGCAGAACGCATAGTCCTTTACGGCAAATGAGCGCCGGAGCAGTCGAGCGTGCCGCGCGTGCCGATCCTGACGCACAACCTCTTACTGAAACAGACCTGCGAATGATGAAGCGAACGCCGCAGGCCAAGATAATCCGCCGCGCCTTGGAGCTGACGCAAGAAGAATTTGCCCTTCGCTATCACATACCTATTGGCACGCTGCGGGACTGGGAACAAGGTCGCGCCATTCCCGATCAACCCACCCAGGCCTATCTGAAGCTCATCGCCCGCGATCCTGACCATGTGGATCGCATGTTGAACCACGCGCGAGCAGATCGATAAAAGACCCTCCGAGCAAAACCGGCTCGGGCGGGGCCCCGTCATTTTGTTTCACAGCATCTGCGTGCCCCACAGGTCGTGCAGGTGCAACACGCCTTGCAGACGCCCGGCGTCGTCGACGACGGGAAGGGAAGTGATCTTCTTCTGCTCCATGATGTCGAGGGCGGCGATGGCGAATATCTCAGGGCCGACGACCCGGGGTGAGCGCGTCATGCATTGCGCGGCAGTCATGTCGAGCACCTCTTTGCCGTGATGTTCCAGCAGCCGGCGCAGGTCGCCATCGCTGATGAGGCCGACCAGCTTCTCACCATCCATCACCGTCGTCATACCCAAGCCCTTGCGCGACATTTCGTAGATCACCTGCGCCATCGGAGTTGCGGGACCGACGCGAGGGACGGCGTCGCCCGTGTGCATCAGCGACGAGACGCGGGCGAAGCGCTTGCCCAGCTTGCCTCCGGGATGCAGGTTGGCGAAGTCTTCTTCTTTGAAGCCGCGGCGTTCGGAGAGCGCGACCGCCAGCGCGTCGCCCAAGGCCAACATCGTTGTCGTCGAAGCTGTGGGCGCGAGGCCGAGCGAGCAGGCTTCGTGCGCCACCGAGCAGTCCAGGGCGATGTCGGCGGCCTGCGCCAATGTCGAGAGACTGCGTGGCTCGTCGGGTATGGAGTGCAGTTCGTCGCACGTCATGGCAATCAGCGGCACGCCCAGGCGCTTGACGGTGGCCAGCAACTGCAGGATCTCTCCGGTCTCGCCGCTGGCCGAGAGCGCCAGCACGACATCGCCGCGCACCACCATCCCCAGGTCGCCGTGCATGGCTTCGGCGGGATGAAGGAAAAGCGCGGGACTTCCAGTGGAGGTGAGCGTGGCGGCAACTTTGCGCGCGATCAGCCCGCTCTTGCCCATGCCCGTGACCACGACGCGCCCAGCACAGTTGTACAGCATCTCAACTGCGCGATCGAAGCTTGCGGACATCGGCCCGGCCAGGCGATCAGCCAGGGCGCGCAACGCCTCGGCTTCAATGCGAACCACATTCTCGCCGACATTCTTCATCTGTGTTTGCACGGCAGCATCGCGACTGGGCTGGCTCATGGTGCGACCGTCTTTGGTCGCGCATCGGGCACCGCGCCGCGGGAGTCAAAAACCACCACCTGCTCCGCGTTTGGACCGCCGGTCAGAGGAACATTCTTGCCGTTGAATGACACTTCCACCGCGCCGGCATTACCAGTGTAGAAGACGACCTGACCGGTGGCGTGAATCGTCCTTACATCCGGAGGCTTGATGATGCCGCGAACCACATATTTGCCGTCGGACTTGACCGAGACCCAGGCACTATCTTTAGGGCGAACGACGATTTCAAACGGCGCTCCCGTGGGTGTGTTGGCGGAAGAGCTCTCGGTTGATACTTTCGGCGCCGCCGCGGTTTCTGAAGGACGCGCAGGCGACGCGGCAGCCGATACGGGCTGCGTCGCAGCGGGGCTCGCCGGCAAAGTCTGGACCTGCTGCGCGGAGGAACTTTGATTCGCTACAGGTCCACTACTGGTGGCACCGGGTGCAACAGCATTCGCCGGCTGCTGGGACGCCTCAGGGTTTGCTGGCATCGTGGCCCGCTTCGCCCGATCATTCTGACGATCTTGATAAACCTTCCAGCCGCCGATGCCTCCTGCGATCACGACCACCAGGATCAGAACGGGCAGAACCGGAAAACCCGAGCGCTGCATGGGCCGATTGGAATGAATGGAAGCGTGTTGTTGCGCGATGACGCGCGTGTCGGGCGGAGCTTCATTGGCCGCCTGCATATATTCGGCGACAGCTTCGTCCTCATTCATGCCGACGCATTTGGCGTAAGCCTTCACATAAGACTTGTTGAAGATTCCGCCGGGAAGCAGATCGAACTGCTCTTCCTCCAATGCGACAAGGAGACGTCGTCCAATCTTGGTGGTGGCGACAATCTGGTCGAGAGAGACGCCGCGCGTTTCTCGTTCCCGCCGCAGATGCTCGCCAAATGAGCCCACGCTCTCCCTCGCTGCAATTAGTCTACCCGGATTGCCTGCTGAATCAACGGCTGCCCCTCATTTTGCCAATACTGGTTGCCATGTGTTGGGATTGGCCGGCGCATTGGGATTGACGCCGAAGTCCCAGACGTACAGGTTCATCTCGGCAGGCGTCAGCATCTCGACAACAGCGTACTCGCCCGCAGCCAGGTCCTGGCTCGGTATCAGCTTTATCCACTGGCCGGTTCCGAGCTTGGAGACGCTGACCGGGAGGAAGCTGATCTGCTCGCTGACTTTGCCGCCGACGCTGACCTTCACGTTGCCGATCACGCGGGCATCCTTCTTCACCACGGTTCGAACTACGCGGAAGCGATCCGTCAGCGCGGCCTCGTTCGGCGCGCCCTCGTCGATATCGATATAGATGGTCGGACGCGGCTGGTGCGATTGTGTCTGGGCGTGTTCGCCCTTTATTTCGAACGCCCGCTTATTGCTGGCCAAGGGATTGATGGCAGCTCGAAGCACACTCTTCTTCTTGGCGCTCTTGTTTACCTCGCTGCCATTTTGCACGATTTCCGCGAGCTCGGCTTTGCCTTGAAATTGATCCAGCAGAAACACTCCACCGCTGCCGGGAAGATTCAGTCCGGGCGCAATTTCGGGCGAATTGGCTGCCTCTTTTTCGCGCTCTTCCTTTTCTTCCGGCGTTTCTACGATCTTGGTATGGAGCTTACCGCTGGTGAGCGCGTCGTTGTATTTCTTGGTGGCATCCCAATCGACCAGCGACGCCGGGATGTCCTCCCACTCGTAGCGTTCGGCGCTGAGATAGTGCACGCGCTCGCCTTGCATCTCATATTTTTGTACGGCCTGATAGGAGCCATCCTTGAGGATCAGCCGTTGCGTGAGCTGCTGCGCCTGGAGCTGATGCCGCACCGACGGGCCGGCTGTAGCCAAAGCCAGAACCAAGCCCAAAGCGACACGAAGCAGCGTGCGAGGCATAGAAGGCTTTCTGCTTAATGCTCCCGCATGAGCACAAGGGGCTTATCGCCGGGTTTCGACAGAGTCATAATCTCGCCGTTTGGCGAAAGTACATAATGCATCGTTCCGGCGGCCAAGGTTGCTTTGCAGGTGAAAGATCCGTCCCGTTCTTCGTGGGCAGCGGCATCCAGGATTGTGATTTGGTCTTTGCTGACGGTGATGGCGGCATCAGCCTCCGCGATGAGTGAGTTGTTGCCTTTAGTGCAGCTGATCACCTGCCGGACACTGCCGGTGTTGCTGTCAGCGCTGTTGTAGAACACAAGTCTGATCTGGATCCTGGTGTCTTTATCGTCGAAAGGCGGCAATAACCAGCTTCCGTAAAAGTTTGCCGGCAGCACGGCTCCACTGACCACATCCTGGCGCGCCAGGTCCAGAATGTCAGGATTACCACCCGGATTCGTGATGGTAACGCGCGTCCCGCTCTCTGCCATGGTGTAGCCCATGACATCGGCCCCGACGCTAACCCGGCACATCGAATCGCCTTCGCCCGCCTGCGCGTCAGAAGCGGCTTTCAGCACGTGTATGCTGTTTTCCGTGATCTCAACCGGAGATGTCACTTTTGCGACGGGACTCCGGTATTCGCCCGGACAAGTGCGCGTGACCGTCATTTCATCCTTGCCGGTGGCGGCATTGTGATGAAACTCGTAACGAATCGAACCGGTGTTGGGATTGCCTAGCGGGTAGGGATACCATGTTCCGTAAAACTGACTGGCAAAGGAAGCTGTTTGCGCGCCAGCTGCAATCGAAACCATGCATCCGGCAGCGAGAGCCCAGACAACCAGGAAAACCCATTTCTTCACTATCTTCCTCCGGCAAAACTAACGTACCACATCTAAGAGATCGGCCGGAGGTTACAAATCAAAAGCCGGAGCGCAAGCTCCGGCTCTGGGTCCTTGACTGACGGTGAGAAGACTTTGACTACAGGTTCATCTTGCGGCGCGCAAATCCGGCAAGAGCAACGACTCCCATTCCCAGCATGCTCAACGTTCCAGGCTCTGGAACCGTGGAGGAGCCTTCTGAGAACTGGTCGGTAACGACCGAAACTTCAGCGCTTCCATTCGTGCCGGCTGTCACCAGGAGGTCTTTTTCGACGGAGACTTCGTTTACACCAGCGAAATTAACCTGGTCATAAAGCTGGCTTCCAGTGGAGTTATCGAAAACACTGAGGGTGACGACGGTGCCACCGGTGCAAGCTGGCAGAACGGCTCCCAGGCAGGCGGTCTCGTCAACATTGACCGAGCCAGTTCCTGAAAAACCTACGCCGGCAATCGACAGGCTGAGGTCGGTGATCGGCGATACACTGGTGGCATTCCATTCGAATGTGGAGTCAACCGAGAGTATTCCGGAGGAAGTTGCGGCTTCCCAGCCAGCAGCCGTAAATTGAAGTCCTGGATTCTGCGGAGTGGTGATCGGGGACACAGTTACGCTACCCGCGGGAACCGAAAACCCTGGAGGGTTCGATTCAGACGTGTAACTGAAGGACGAGTAGGTCTGGTCATTGACCGTGCACGAGAAGCCGGATCCAAGGTAATTGTTAAGAGTTGTCTGGGTGCAGTTCTGGGCAAAGCCCGCTAGAGCGGCCACTAGAACCACAACAAGCACAGCTGCAATCTTCCTCATAGTCGCCTCACCTAAGGTTGTCGGAAATGGCTCAGTCAGCTTACCCATGCAAGGGCCAAATAGGGCAGCAGACGAAGTGACCTTGATAGTGCACTTTGGATTCCAATGCTCGGTCTGCCAAGTCCTTATTTTTCAGCACGTTTTTGAAACTATCATGGAGAGAAGTGGCAAGTTGTTGCACATTTCGGAGGAAGTCATTTACTTACCACCTTCGTGCATGACTTGGTATTGCCTCGAATCCTAGGCCTTAGCCATTGTCCAGGGCAGCGCGACGCGCCAGCGCAAGGGCTCCCTAGAACGACGTTTGAGGCGTGGCGCCCACGGGATACGGTGGGCGTGATGCCCTTTTCGCCGCATACATGGCGCGATCGGCAGCCGCGTAAAGATGGTCTGGATCTAAACCGTCATCGGGGTATAGCGCCAACCCAATGCTCAGCCCCGTCCGCACCTCTTTGTGCTCGACAATGATCGGATCGGAAAGCGCCGACTCCAATGCCGAGAGCAGGCTTTGTGCTCCTTCCGCGTTGTCGAGTTGGCTGACGACGGTGAATTCGTCGCCTCCCGAGCGGGCCAACGTATCGGAAGCTCGTAAGCGGCTCCCAAGCCTGGCGACGACTTCTCGCAGCGCGAAGTCCCCTACGCGATGACCGAAGGTATCGTTCACTTCCTTGAAGTGATCGAGATCCAGCACAAACACAGCAACTTTGCTTTTGGTGCGTTTGGCCTGAGCCAACGCCTGATCGAGGCGGTCTTCCAACAGCCGGCGGTTCGGCAAATCTGTCAGTTCATCGTGATAAGCCAGGTATGTGGTTCTCTCGATCTGGTTTTCCAGCAGCGTCAGAATCATGCCCACAGCGACCAGGTACTTGGGAATGTTCCACACCTCGGATTCAATTCTTATCGAAGGCCAAAAGACCTGTAGTAGCACGGAGGTGGGGAATACCGCTCCCCACAACACAAATCCGCTTACTGCCGTCAGAACTCCAGCGGTGGTCCGGTTGTGGTGGTTCCAATACAGAATGGCGGCAGTAAAATTCAAGGCGGCAAGGATGACGGTAATGCCTATCTCCGGGTCACCGTGCGCTACTCCCCAGCCCGTTATTCCGGCCGCCACGATTGCCATGACGACACCAGCGGCGTAAAGATTGCCCTGCTGGTTGTGGCGCCATAACACCAGCAAGGGAGCCAACATTCCGACCGCTGCCAAGAAGTAATAAAAGTTTTGATAGCCGACTCCCCAGATTGCTCCACTGCTATAGGCAACCGCCGGGACAGCAATAGCCAGCGCCAGATACACCTTGCTCCGGCGATTCGAGACGATCGCCGAGACGGAAATCAGGAACGCAACGCCCGCCAGAATTAACGAATCCAGGCTGATTGACATTGCCGCAAGGCCCCACGCCCCGCTGGCAGTAGCCGCAAATTGGGCGGCGAAATGCACCAGCACAAGGAACCACCCGATCAGCCAAAGGCGTACCTGTTCGCCGACGGCTTTACGCGAGATTGCCCAAAACACCACCACCAGAATGGCCAGAGCAATCAGGTTTGGTAGAGTTGTGAAATTCATACACTAATCATGGCGCGGTACTTGTGAGTATGACAGGAATTGCGGGAATTGTTCACTGAAATTCTGCGCAGAGATAGGACCTTTTGGTACTAGAGTTGTGGTAATTCCTGATTTAGGAATATCGGGAGTGTAGAAATTACTGGGGTGTCCAAGAGAAGGGCGAGTGAAACTTCCGTCTCGTAAGACCTCTGCTTTTAAGCCGTTGCACCGTAATGTGAAATTAAGTTGACCAACTCACAGAAGAGCGGGAGACTTACTCGCGCCGCTGAGAAACGCGTTCCACTTACCAACATGCAATAGCGGTGACGGAAAAGATTGGAGGAATCACCGTGGCAATCCAGAAATCGGACGCAACTTTGGTTTCCGATTCGCAATCGCGAGCAGGAAGCGCAGGCATCCTGTCGGTTGTCCTGTTGCTGGCAGTTGTGTTCGCTGGTCCCTGGTCGCAGGCGCAAACCAATATCTCAGTTCATTATTTCAGAAATACTCCTGACGGTTGGCAGCCGTGGGGCGGGTTAGCTATGGATCGAGCCGGCAACCTATACGGCACCACGCAGTACGGCGGAACTAGCGGTTACGGTCTGGTGTTCAAGTTGTCGAAGAAAGGTTCGAACTGGCTCATCACCCCGCTCTACAGCTTCCCCAATCCCGCACACGGCAATGACGGAGCTGTGCCGATGGCCCGGCTGACCATCGGTCCGGACGGTAGCCTGTACGGCACGACGTCGGCTGGCGGCACCGGGTGGGGTACAGTGTTCAACCTGAAACCGCCAGCCCAATTCTGCAGATCTTTCCTGTGCCCGTGGACCGAGACCGTGCTGTATCGCTTCAGCGGAGGCGGCGATGGCGGCGAGCCCGAAAGTCCAGTCGCCTTCGATCCGGCTGGCAATATCTACGGAACCACGGTCTACGGCGGTTCGGCGAATGATGGCGTTGTGTTTGAGCTGACCCGTTCGGGTTCGGCGTGGACCGAGATCGTATTGCATAGCTTTACGGGCTCGCCCGACGGCGCGGCGCCCGCTAGTGGCGTCACCTTCGACGCCGCAGGAAATGTATACGGTACCGCGACGTCAGGCGGTGCCTCCGATGACGGAATTGTCTATCGCCTCACACGGTCGGGATCAGGTTGGACTGAGGATAGCCTCCACGCCTTTGACTACAACAACGATGGCGCTGCCCCGTTTGGTGGTGTGATCTTCGACAACTCTGGCAATCTATATGGCACTACCGCCTATAGTTCCAGCGGATACGGCACGGTGTTCGAGCTGACGCCGTCTGGTGGAGGGTGGAATTACTTGCTGCTGTATCAGCTGACCGGCGAGAGTTCCGTTACGGGTCCGCTGGGACCGCTGGTCATGGATGCAGCCGGAAATCTCTATGGCACGACGGTTGAAGGAGGAGACGTGTATGGCGTCAGTTGCGAATATGGATGCGGCACAGTCTTTGAGCTGTCACCCTCTTCCGGTGGCTGGGTCTACCGTGACATGTACGACTTCATGCAGAGCGATGCGGGAAGATTTCCCACCGATGGTGTAGTGATGGATGCCAACGGCAACCTGTATGGAATCGGTTCCGGCCTCGGAGACTTCACCGGCGGTGGCGTTTTCGAGATCACGCCGTAACCCTTCAGTTTCGGCAGCTTTCGCCGGATAAGTGGCGCAACCAGGCCGAAGCACTCATTGACACGGGTTGTGAGTGCAAAGCGCAAGAACGCTGAAGGCAAGAAGCCTGTCTCCCAGGCTTACCGAACTTTGACGTCCGGCTCGACTGACATTCCTGGCCGGAGCAATCCATCCTTGTTGAATTCCGGTTTGTCGTTACCATCAAAGTCGATGCGAACTGGGAGACGCTGCACCACTTTTACGTAGTTGCCGGTAGCATTTTCGGGGGGCAGTAGGCTGAAGATTGCTCCCGTGGCCCCGCCGATATTGGAGACGTGGCCGTCCCATTTCGTGCCGCCGTAGGTATCAACTTTGATCTTTACCGGCTGCCCCGGACGCATGTGGGCAAGCTGCGTCTCTTTGAAATTTGCCGTGACCCAGACATCGCGCAGAGGAACCACGGCCAACAGATCCTGACCGATAGCGACATTGGACCCCACCTGCACGGAGCGCTTTCCCACCACGCCGTCGACGGGCGCGACAATGGTCGTGTAGGAAAGATTGAGTTGCGCCTGATCCAGCGCCGCCTTGTAACGCAAAACTTGAGCGTCGGCCGACTGCGATTTCGCCTGGGTTGCGGCTACGGTGTTGGGAGTAGCCTGAGCATTCTTAATCTCAGCGTTGGCCTGCTCAATCCGCGACTGCGCCTGTTTTACCTGAGCGTTGGCAGCCAGCAGAGCAGCTTTGCGCGCCTCGACCGTGGCATTGGCGGCTGTCGCCGCAGCGATGGCCGCGTCGAACTGCTGTTGCGAGATCTCGCGCTTGCCCAGCAGTTGCCGGTATCGTTCCACGTCGGTATTGAGCTTCACGGCGTCAGCTTGTGCCTCCTCAATCTGGGCCTGCGCGGCTTCGGCCTGCTTCTGCGCAGCCGCCACTCCGGCCTGCGCGGAAGACATATCGGCGCTGGCTGAACGAATCTGGCTGAACGATCCTACGCTCGATACGGGCACTCCGTAGCGTGCCGCCAGGGCTTGCGCTTGCGAATCCTGGTAGTCGGCACGGGCGCGCTCCAGAGCAACGGTGTAGTCCGTGGGATCGATGACCACCAGCACATCGCCCTGGCGCACTACCTGACCATCGTCGAAGTTCACCTTCACGACCTGTCCGCTGACGCGCGCGCTGATGGGATATATGTGACCGTCGATCTGCGCGTCATCCGTGTCTTCCCATTGGCGGCTCTCCCACCAGAACCAGCCCACCAGCACGACGGCCACAATTGCCACTAGAAACACGATGGGCTTTGCGGCAGGATGTCTCTGAAATAGACCGCGACGCTCTTCCGGCCGATGACGAAGCTCCTCATCATGGCTCTCGTCGTGGCTTTCACCCTGCGGCTGGGAACGTTCTACTTCATTTGGCTCAGTTGTGGTCGGACTCATCTGCTCTCCAACTGTTTCATTGCTGGTGTTGACCGGCAGTTGCCGAAGCGCTGCCGCTTTGTTCTCCGCCTGTTTCCACCGCCGAGCTAGCAGCTGCCGGCGGCACAGCGCGAACTTCCCCCATCGCTCCGGAACTATTTGGCGAAGTGTTGGGAGCTTTTCCTGGCGCCGGCGCTGGTATCGGTGTCGGCGTGCCGGGAGCACCCGGCGGCGCTGCCGGGGTCGCGGGCAGCACGCTTCCCGGCTCCGATAGATATTGTTTTACAGCCTGCTCGGCATTGCCGATCGCGCGCGCCAGGAGCACCTTGGCTATGTTGTAGGCGTACAAGCTGTCGATGTACTGTTCGTTGGCCGATGCCAATTGCTGCTGCGCCTGGATTACTTCAACATTGTTGGTCACGCCGGCGCCGAAGCGGTCCTGTGACTGCTCCAGCGTCTGCTGAGCATAATCCAGTCCTGTCTTCGCGACCTCAACCTGCTGGGCCGCGGCCTTGATATCGAGCAGCGCGTCCTCGATGTCCTGCTCGATGCCTGCTCGCAGATTGTCCACTTGTGCTTGTCGCACTTTGAGGGTCGCGTCCGCTTGCGCGACATCGGCTTCCACTTTGCCGCCCTGGAAGATGGGAATGGCCAGCGTGGCCGCGAACGTATAGTTGGGCGCCATGGATCCGGGATTGTAGCCCAGAATTCCATAATCTCCGGTGAATCCGAGCGACGGCAGCCGTTGCTGCCATGCCGACTCCCGGGTGTATTGCGCGGCCCGCAGAGAAGCTAATGCGGCCTGGTAGTCGGGGCGCGTCTTCAACGCCCGCTCATAAGCGTCTTCCAGTTCCGTCTCCGGCAGGGCATGATACGGCACGCGGTTAATCAGCCTGAACTTCTGCCGCACCGGTAGGCCGATGACTCGGGCCAACGCAATACGCTGCTTCTCCAGATCGTTCTGGGCCTGAATCAGGATTGACTGCTGCGTCTGCAACTGCACCCTCGCACGCAGCGTGTCGATCTGGGGTGCAAGACCCGCGTTCTCCTGGTCGACGGCCAATTGATACAGCGCCTGCGCCGCCTTTAGCTCGGCTTCGGCCGCCGTCACTCTAGACTCGTTGGCAATGGTGAGCAGGTAGTTCGCTCCTACCGCCAGCACCACCGTATCGCGCGCGTCGCGATAACTGAACTGCGCCGCCTTGACGTTTTGCGAGGCAGCGTGAAGGTTGGTGATGGAGTGCAGATCAAGAGGATTCCAGCTACCGTTTGCCTGCAGCTCGGTCAAGCCGAAAGGACCGACCGACGTCGGAAAGCCCGGGAAGGTGAATCCAAAGGACTTCAGATTCAGCCGATCTACAGCTTCGCTGAAGGCGCCGTTCACCACCGGCATGAGCTCGCTAAGAGAGCGAAGCCGGGCGGCGCGGCTCTGCTCGGTGGCGCGTTCGCTCAAATACAGTCCGAGGTTGTACTTCAGCCCCCGATCCAGCGCATCGTCCACGGTTAGATCGATGACCTCGGAAGTCGCTTTGCCTTGCGGTATCGACCCGCTGTAGGGATCCTGGTTCCGCTGGATTATCTGCTCGGCTGACGGTAACGAGGTCAGGCCGGGCTGGACCTGCGCCAGCGCCAGTGAACTGAAGAGGATGGCGCTTGCGCATAGCCCAATCCCTGGATGAATTTTCCTCCACCACAGCTTACTTTTGGTTCGTTCCATGTTGCATCAAAGACATACATGTAGGAACTGCCACAACAGTTTAAAAACCTTTAGATGTTGAAGAGGAGCGCAACGCCGCATGTTTTGATACAAACTGCTGGGTGTCCTGCTCGGGTAGAGTGCTTTGTGTCAGGGCACGACTTCAGTCGTGCCGGATAAGCCGTTTATTTTTCTTCCCGAGCCGGCTTTAGCCGGCGACACCGGGCCCTGCTTCGATTTTTCCGCAGCCTCTTCAGACCGCTTTTCCCGCAACGCTCGCCGGTTCTACCCACTGACCAGTCCAATCTCGCTGGTGGAGGGCCGTCCCATTAAGTCGCGAATTGCATCCTCCACATTCTTGCCCTGCTGAAGAATGGCATGCATCTGCTCGGTGATCGGCATCTCAACACCCGCTTTGCGCGCCAATCCTACTGCGGCGTTCGTGGTGAGCACGCCCTCGGCAACCATCCCGTGCATGCCTGCGATAATGTCAGCCAACTTGCGTCCTCGTCCGAGTTCTACGCCGACGCTGCGGTTACGCGACAGCCCTCCCGTGCACGTGAGCACCAGGTCGCCCAGTCCGGCCAGGCCGGCCATGGTTGCAGCTCGTCCGCCGCAAGCAACCACCAATCGGGTCATCTCCGCCAGCCCTCGCGTGATCAGCGCTGCCCCGGTGTTGTGTCCCAGGTCAAGACCGTACAAGATGCCGGCGGCGATGGCGATGATGTTCTTCAGCGCGCCTCCCAGTTCAACGCCGACAACATCGTCGTTGGTATAGACGCGGAAACGCGGATCGCTGAATTCCCGCTGCACCGTCGCGGCAAGGTCCCCGTCGTTTGAGGCGATGGTGATCGCGGTCGGATCACCTTTGGCGACCTCCTTGGCAAAACTTGGTCCGCTGAGTGCTCCGATGCGAGGCCGGAATCCGTCGGCGCCATCATCCAAAAGTTCGGTGATGACCTCGGTCATGCGCAGCAACGTGTCGTTCTCGATGCCTTTGGTCGCACTGACGAACAGCATCTCCGGCCGAAGATGCGGCCGCATCGCGTGAAAGACTCTGCGCGTGTGGTGCGATGGCATCACACTGACCACGATCTCCGCGCCGCGCAGCGCTTCTTCGAAGCTGTTGGTGCAGAGAACGGTCTCCGGGATCGAGTGATCCGGCAAAAACATCTGATTCACGCGAGCTCCGGCGACGCTGTCGCGAACTTCAGGCTCGTGTGCCCAAAGCCGCACGTTGTGCGTCTTCTTGCGGCCGAGCACAATAGAAATTGCCGTGCCCCACGCCCCTGCGCCGATGATTGCGATCTCGCTCACTGATAGCCTTCTTGTAGCAGTTCAATCGTTCGTGTAAGTGGTGTGGGTGGAGCACGCCTTTCAGGCGTGCATATATCAGCAAGGAGTCTGCTCGCGCTTTAGCGCCTGAGGTAAGGCTTCGTTACCTCAGCGGCTAAAGCCGATTTCGTCCTGGGCCCTTAAATGCACCGCTGAAGCCGTGCTCCACCTATACCAAATACCAAGTGTCAAAGCGCTATCGAAAACGGTTCTCCGTGCCTGCCAGCAGGCGCCGGATGTTGTCTTTGTGCCGCGCGATGATCAGCAGAGACGACGCGCCAATCAGCAACAGGATCGGCGCGGTCGTGCGTTCTCCCGGCCCGAGCCACCACACACACAACGGAAATGCCGCACCGGCAACGATGCTGCCCAGCGAAACGTAGCGCGTCAGCGCGACGACGAGAACAAATAGTACCAGCGCCACCAGCATAGCTCGCGGCGCTAAAGCTATGAACGAGCCAGCCGCGGTTGCCACTCCTTTGCCGCCCTTGAAGCGCAGCCAGACAGTGAACATGTGTCCCAGAATCGCCACGAACGCCGCCAGCGCCGCCAACAGGAAAATTGTCTGGCTGGTCATGGCTCCCGTCGTGCGGTCGTACACGCTGGTTGGAAGCGGCCCTTCAAGGCGCTGCCGGCTGGCAATCCAAAATGCGAACGCCACCGCTGTGTAACCTTTCAGGGCATCGAGAAGAAGCGTCGCAATCGCCAGTCCCTTCGATCCCGTACGCGCGACATTCGTCGCCCCGATATTGCCGCTGCCAGTCAGGCGCACGTCTTCTTTGCGAAAGATACGCACCAGTAGATAGCCGAATGGAATCGATCCCAGCAGATACGAGACAGCAACGATGATGAGAACGAGTTTAATCAAGACTGTTGATAGCCGGCGAGCTATTCCAGCGGGTACTGCGCCAGCTTCGTATACTGCGCGCCCGTGGGTGACAGCTTGCTCTCGTAAAGGCAAAACTCGCGCGCTGTCATTCTACCGAACTCCGGCGGCGCGAGGCTTTCCAGTTTCACGCGCACCGCGGGCAGTCCCGGCGCGGAGTGTTCTTCGCGAATCGGCTTGGGCCGGCCACTGCCGGCACGTGCCAGCGTCAGGTGAGGCTTGTATGGGCCGGCGTCGCGCTCGAATCCCAGCGGCTCCACCGCCGCGCCGATGGAGTTCGCCAGTTCCTGCAAGTGTTCATCCGACTCGATCCCAACCCAAAACACGCGCGGCGATTTCGGGTTTGGAAAAAATCCAGCGCCGCGAAACGCCATCGGGACCGCTGCTATTTTGACCGCTTGCAACGCGCCGCGAATCTCGTCCAGCTTCATCGTCTCTCCCAAAAACTGAAGGGTCACGTGAAACGTCTCCGGCCCCACCCAGCGCACATCGGGCGCGAGGGTCCGCATCTGATTGCGAAACTCGCCAATCCGCTTGCGGATTTCCGGTTCGATATCCAGCGCCACGAACAGTCGCATAGACGGACTCGCAAAATGAATCAGTCCCTCAGCGGCTAAAGCCGCATTGATCTCGCAACATTTGCGGACGGCCTAAAGGCCGTCCCCTTCAAAAACCAGACTTAATCTCAAAACCAGACTTAATCAAGGTTTGGCTAACTGCTAATTGCTAACTGCTAGTTGCTTCTTCTCACATCAACATCCGCCGCACCAGGTCGAGCGCCAACTGACTGGTCCATCGCCGCACGCGCTCGCGGTCGCCGAAGAAGCGACGCTGCACTACCTCGTGTTTGTGACCGTTGGTGACCGCCACGTAAACCAGGCCAACCGGCTTCTCTTCCGTCCCGCCGCCGGGACCGGCAATTCCAGTCACGCCGACGCCGATATCGGCATTGCAGAGCTCGCGAATATTTTCCGCCAGCGCCACCGCGACTTCTTTGCTCACCGCGCCGTGAGCCTCGATCATCAACGGCGGCACGTCGGCGAAGAGCGTCTTCAGATCGTTCGAATAAACTACCGCGCCGCCCAGGAACCAGCGCGAGCTGCCCGGAACCGACGTGATGCGTTCGGCGATCATGCCTCCGGTGCACGATTCGGCCACGGCCAGCTTCGCGTTTCTCATCTGCATGTAATAGCTGACAATCTCCTCCAGCGACTCGCCTTGCGCGGAGAAAACAGCATCGTCGAATTCGTCTTCCAACTCGCCCGCCAGTCGGTCGACTTCGGCTTGCGCCTCGTCTTTGGTCGCTGCAGTCGCGCGGAGGTGAAACTCAACCTGCCCCTGTCCTGCCAGGACCGTCGTCTCGACATTCGGATACTTCTTGTAGATAGGAGCGGCGCGCAGATCCACCGCCGACTCGCCCATCATCGCAACCTTCAGCACCCGACTGGCAATTGCAGCGGGAGGAACTTTATCGCGCAATCGCGGCGCGCATTCGCTGTCCCACATCGTCTGCAACTCGTGCGGAGGGCCGGGTAGCAGGGCGACAATTCTCGGCTTGTCGTCGTACTTCGTCTCCAGCCACTGTCCCGGCGCAGTACCTTTAGGATTCGGCAACATCACCGCGCCGTGCAAGACGTCTGCCTGTTGCGCGTTGTTCTCCGGCATCTTGAGGCGCCGCTCGGCGAAGCGTTTGTACATCTCGGTGACGAGGGTGTGATCGCGCTTCAGTTCGATCCCCAGCGCAGCGGCGACGGCCTCGCGCGTCAGGTCGTCCTGCGTGGGCCCGAGTCCGCCCATGAAGATGGCAATGTCCGTCCGGGCAATCGCAGTCCGTGCCGTCGAGATGAGGTGATCGAGGTTGTCGCCGACGACTGTCTTAAACGCGACACTGATGCCCAGCGCGTTGAGGCGCTCGGTCAGGAAGAGGGAATTGGTGTCCTGGCGGTACGGAGTCAGCATCTCCGAACCAATGGCGATGATTTCCGCAATCACAATTTCAGTCTAGCAAAATCAGTAATTAGCAATTAGTAGTTAGCAATTAGCAAGAAAAAAGAGCTTTGGCCGAATGCTAAGTGCCAACTGCCAAATGCTGGTTAGCTTGTCGGCAGCAACGAGCGCCCTTCGATGTCCCATGAGAGGTGATGCACGCTGCTGGTAGTGGCCAGCACTGCGGAGCGCCCGGGCGCGAATGCCAGTCCCACCAGATTGTGTCCGGAGACGACGAGCGAAGCTTTGCGGTCGGGAGTGATCTTTACGATGCCGCGCCGTCCATTGTGCGAGGCCGCGACATAAAGATTGTCGTCAACGTCCACGGCCAGCCCTTGCGGACGTCCCAGCCCGCGATAGAACTCGCTGACCTCGCCATGCGGATCGACCTGATGAACCGCGTCGAAGCTGGATGTAGTGGGGCCAGTGATGTAGAGATTGCCGTTGTTGCCGAAGGCGAGATGATACGCTGCGATGCTGGGCTCAATGGTAGCGAAGACGAAGATCTCGCGGTCGCGGCCGATCTTGAAGATGGTCCCGCTGCGATCGCCGACGTAGAGATTGCCGGCGCGATCGAAAGCGATGCCGGTCGCAACTCCCATGCCCTCGGCGTAGGACGTCATCGTACCGTTTTGCGCGACGCGATAGACGGTGCCGTCATAGCGCGACGAAACATACAGACTGCCAGAGCGATCGAAAGCCAGTCCAGTCGCGTTCATCATCTCGTGCACAAACGGCTTGACCGTGTAATTGGTGTCAATTCGATAGATGGCGATCGGGACCTTCTGTCCGCGCGAGCCGGAGAACGTCACATAGATATTGCCATGTGCGTCGACCGCGGGATTGGAGACAGGATGCAGGCTCTCCGCAATCGGCACGGCGATGCGGACTTCCTGCGGATTGCTTTTGGAGCCGTTCGCCGAGACCACAACTTCGCCCGACGCAGCGCCGTCGGGAACGCGCGCCACGACGAATTGCTCCGCACTGATGACGACCGCCCCGTCCACATCGCCAAAGCTGACCCGAGGACGGCGCAGGTCGCGCGGGCCCAGGCCGCTGCCCAGGATGCGGATTTCCCCTCCGGGCATAGCACAGACGGGATCGATGGCATCGATGTGGGGCTTGCCGTTCACGTTTTTTGTTCCCGTCTTGCGATCCATCGTCAACCTAAAAAGTACGCTACGAATCGGGGCAAGCGTGCTTGAAGGGGCACGCCTTCAGGCGTGCCGGCTCAGTCCAGTCACAGAATCCGGCGTTAGCCGCTGAGGGAGTTGTCCCTCTGGGCCTAAAGGCCAATTCCCCGGCACGCTAACGGCGCGGCTGAAGCCGCGCCCCTTCGAAGCCAGGTATAGCTACACTGGCACGGCCACGCCTTAGCGAAACACTCCAAAGTGCAGCAACAACTGCAAAACAATCAGCGCGTAAACGCCAGCGCCCAGATCGTCAACCATGATGCCGGTGCCTTCCGGCAGTTTTTCCAGACTACGAACGGGCGGCGGCTTCACGATATCGAACGCTCGAAAAAGTATAAAGCCGGCGAGCAGAGCTTGCCACACGATGGGACAAGCGATAAACGTCACCAGTTGCCCGGCGACCTCGTCGATGACAACGTGCCCTGGGTCTGTCCTGCTGCAGCCACGCTCTTCCAGCGTCGCCGCAGGAATGCCGATCGCCACCACGATGACGATCAGCACCAGGATCACCGGCAACCTAGCCGGCGCGGGAAGATGCGACGCCAGCAGCCACCACAGCAGCGTCGTCGCCAGCGATCCCCATGTGCCGGGCGCTGGCCGCAGGCGTCCTGCTCCAAAGAAGGTGGCAATTAAAGTCGCCCAGGCAGGCGCTGGCGGGCCGATGCGACCGGACTCAGTTTGGCTTTTTGCCATTGTCCTCAGGATAGCTGGAAATATCGGTCTCCGGGTCGTTCAGCGGAGCGGAGATAACATAGCCGCCGCTCGCCCACTTGCCGAGATCAATGACACGGCAGCGCTCGCTGCAGAACGGAAACTCCGGATCGGAGGCCAGCACGATCTTCCTGCAAGTCGGACAGCGGAGGCCGGCTATGTGTTTCTTGGGCATAAATGCAGTGGCCAGTGGCTAGTGGTCAGTTGCTAGTTGAAATCGATCCCCGGCTGCTGTGCAACTTGCTCGTCCGCGAGCACTGGTTGCCTCACCGTTGCGGCGCTTTACTGACCACTGGCCACTAAGCCACTGATTCATATGATTCTCGCCACCAGATCGTACTCGTGCGCTTCGGTAATCTCGCAGCGGTAGAACTCGCCTTCGCGAGCGTCTTCACGTTCGCCGAAATCGTTGACATATACCGTGCCGTCGATCTCCGGCGCGTGCATCGCGGTGCGGCCCTCCCACAGCAGATCGGTCTCTGCCGACGGACCCTCCAGCAGCAGACCAAATTGCTGGCCGACCAGCGCTCGCTTCTTTCTGCGGCTGATCTGCTTTTGCATCGACATCAGCTTCTTGCGGCGCCGCTCGATTTCCTTCAGAGGAACTTTGTCTGACAAGTCAAACGCCTTGGCGCCCTCTTCATCCGAATATCCGAAGACGCCCAGCCAATCAAATTGTGCCTCGCGCACGAATTGGCAGAGCAACTCGAAATCCTGCTCGGTCTCACCGGGGAAGCCGACGATGAACGATGTCCGCAGCGTGAGATCAGGAATTTCGCGCCGCATCTTCTCGATGGAGCGCAGAAAAATATCGGCCCCCGCGCCGCGCTTCATTCGCTTCAAGACATCCGGCGAAGCGTGCTGCAACGGGACGTCAATGTACGAACACACTTTGTCATGCGCTGCGATGGTCTCGAGCAGCTTGCCCGTGATCTTGTTGGGATAGGCATAGAGGAAACGGATCCAGCGCAGTTCGTCAATTTGCGCCAGCCGCTCCAGCAGCAGCGGCAAACCCTCTTTCAGACCAATATCTTCGCCGTAGCACGTAGTGTCCTGCCCAATCAGCGTAATCTCGCGAATGCCCTGCTGTGCCAGGCGGTGCGCCTCGGCGATCACCGACTCGAAGCGGCGCGAGCGGAACTTGCCGCGCAACTGCGGGATGATGCAGAACGAGCAGGGATGATCGCAGCCTTCGGCAATCTTGATGTATGCCGAATACTTCGGCGTCGCCAGCACGCGCGGCGTGTTCTCGTCATAAAGGTAATTCGGCAGGTCGGCGATTGCGCCGTCCCACGCGTCCTTTGCGAACCTTCCGGCAGCCTCGCGAGCGTCACCTTCGGAACGGCTATTCAGGATTACGAACGGCGAATCACGGGACGTTTCGGGCGATTCAATGCCGGCGGCTTTCAGGATCTGCTGCAGCTCGCCAGTTCCGACAACGGCATCAACTTCCGGAATGTTCTTCTGGATTTCGTTGCGGTAGCGCTCGACCAGGCAGCCGGCGACAATGAGCTTCTTGGCTCGGCCAGCCACCTTGTGTTGCGCCATCTCCAGGATGGCGTCCACCGACTCCTGCTTGGCGGAGTCGATGAACGAGCAGGTATTCACGACGATGATGTCGGCGTCTTCGGCGCGCGGCGTGATCTCGGCTCCGCTCTGCGCCAGCAGGCCCATCATCACCTCGCTGTCCACCAGGTTCTTGGGACAGCCCAGGCTCACAAATCCAATTTTCTTGGGAGCGGCCGTTACTTCAGACGCGTGATCAGCGTCCAGCAAGGCCACAGAATCGCTTTTCGGCTGCATGCAATCTTCCTATTTTACCATCGTTTCTCGCGGCGCCTTTGCAGACGCGCGTGGCGCCCGGCGCGCAGATCCCGTGCTCCGCACGCCTCGGCGAAGGAATGCTATATTGGAATTCGTCGGGCGGCTATATTGGAATTCGTCGGGCGCTGGTCCCGCGCAACGCAATCTTGTGAAACCCGCCAGGTCCGGAAGGAAGCAACGGTAGCAGGCCAGTGCGTGTGCAGCGGTCAACTGGCGCCTGGCTTTTCTTGAGCCATTAGCCATTAGCCATTAGCAATTAGCCGAATGCTAAGTGCTGGAGGCAAGGCCTCCCCTCATAGACTTTCCACTCCGTATCCTTCAGAATGAATTGTCATTCATCACTGGAGAACTCTATTGCCGCAGCCTCGTCGCGCCAAAATCACCGCTCTCGGCACCTACGTTCCGCCCCGCATTCTTACCAATCAAGATCTCGAGAAAATGGTTGACACCACCAACGAGTGGATCCTGGAGCGCACCGGCATCCGCGAGCGCCATCTGGTGGACAAAGGTGTGGCCGCCAGCGACCTGGCGGTCGAAGCTGTCAAGAATCTGGTTAAGTCTCATCCCATAGACCTGCAGGAAATCGATCTCATCATTGTCGGGACGGTGACCCCCGACATGATGTATCCCTCCACGGCGTGCCTGGTGCAACACAAACTGGGAATTCATCGCACCTGGGGCTTCGACGTCTCCGCCGGCTGCTCGGGCTTTCTCTACTCGCTGAATACCGCCGCAGAGTTCATCGAATCCGGCCGTTACAAGAAGGTGCTGGCGATCGGCTCCGATGTGAACTCCTCGATGACCGACTTCACCGATCGCGCGGTCTGCATCATTTTTGGCGACGGCGCCGGCGCCGTCCTGCTGGAACCGGCCGAAGAAGGCGAAGACCTCGGCATCATCGATATCGAGGCGCAGATCGAAGGCGTGGGCGGGCAGTCTTTGTACATGCCGGGCGGCGGAAGTCTGCATCCCGCGTCGCATGAGACCGTCGATCAGAAGATGCATTACATCCACCAGGATGGCCAGCAGGTCTTCAAGTACGCGGTCAAGAAGATGTCGGAGATGACCGAACGTGTGCTGCAGAAGAACGGTCTGACCGGCAAAGACGTGGATTGCTTCATCGCCCATCAGGCCAATAAACGAATCATCCTGGCCACGGCCGATCGCCTGAAGATGCCTCTGGAAAAGGTTGTCATCAACATCGAACGCTTTGGAAATACAACCGCAGGCACGATTCCACTCGCCATGCAGACTGCGGTCGATGAGGGCAAGCTGAAGAAGGGTAACTTAGTATTGCTGGCCGCGGTCGGCGCGGGCTTCACTTCCGGCGCGACGCTGTTGCGTTGGGCTTTCTAGCGATATATGTCGCGGCGATGACCGATGCGCACGACGAGAATCACCAGGCGCGTGTCTTCGATGCGAGCGATGAGCCGATAGTCGCCGACCCGGTACTTCCAGAACTCCCCGAGACGTTCGCCGTGGAGTGCTTCTCCAATGCTGCGGGGATTTGCGGCTGCGACGATGCGTTCCTGCAGAAATTTCCGTATGCGCCGGGCTACGCTTTTATCGAACTTTTCCAGTTGGCGCAGCGCCGTATCGGAGAATTCAATCGTCCAGGCCAAGGCGCTCGGTCACCTCGTCAAGGGAGTGGGTTCGCTCCTTGCCTGCCCGCACCCGCTCCAGCACACGCTCGGCCTCGTAAACATCTTCCAGGTCTTCGATGTGTTTCAGGATGGCCTCGCGAGCGTAATACGTCTTGGTGCGGCCGGTTCGCTTGGCCAGGCGCTCGAGACGGTCTTCGATGGATTGTGGGAGCCGGATAGCCAGCATGAAACCTCGCTATACAAGTATAGCATTTTCTTGACCCCGTAACGCCAGGCGCGATCCTGGACCAGATCCCCTCCGAACAAAACGGAATCGCCGGACGTATCATCTTTTCATGCAATTTTTCATGCAGTTCCGAAGTGTTCCGTCTCTGCGGCGCGCCTGTGTGTTCCTTGTACTCCTGGTCGCGGCCGGTATCGCATCGGGCCAGCAAAGGAAGCCCGATCCATCTGACCTGGCCTTGGTTGGCGGCAAGGTTTATGCCTCGCCAACCGCCGCTCCCATCGACGACGCAGCGGTGCTGGTGCATGACGGGAAGATTCTGGCCATCGGCAAGCGCCGCGAGATTGCCATTCCCGACTCCGATCAGATCATCGACTGCAGCGGCAAAGTGATTACGGCCGGATTCTGGAACAGTCACGTTCACTTTACCGAAGACGCGTGGAACGATGCAGCGGGCGCACCAGCCGACAAGCTCGAGCAACACATGCAAGAAATGCTGACGCGCTGGGGCTTCGTCGCGGTGTTCGATCTGGGATCTTTGCCGGAAAACACGCGCGCCCTGAAGCGACGTATTGCGGAGGGCGAACTGGCCGGGCCGCAAATCTTCATGGCCGGCGACATCTTTCCCAAGAACGGTATTCCCATTTATCTGCCCAAGGACGCTGATTTGCCGCAGGCTGGGACTCCGGAGGAGGCACGAAAGCTCGCGCTGGGCTACATGGCTGCCGGGGACGATGCCGTCAAGCTGTTTACCGGGTCCTTCCAGGGCGATAAGCCCGTCATTAATATGCCCGAGCCCGTAGCCAAGGCTGCCGTGGATGTGGCCCACGCGCACGGCAAGCCTGTGTTCACGCATCCGCAGAACCGCGCCGGCCAGGACAACGCGCTGGCCGCCGGCGTGGACGTGTTGGCGCACACCATCCCGAGCGAGGGCGAGTACACGAAAGACGAGCTAACCCGGATGAAAGCGCAGCACACGGCGCTGATTCCTACTCTGACACTGTGGGAGTTCGTATTCGAGAGCGAACATGCGCCCGTCCAAGCTGAGCAGCGCTTTGTGCGGGCCGGAGTCAACGAGCTAAAGAGCTATTTCGACGAAGGTGGAACCATCCTCTTCGGCACGGATGTAGGCTTCACCAACCGTTATGACACAACTGAAGAATACGTCCTGATGGCGAAAAGCGGCATGACCTGGGGTGACATTCTGGCGTCGCTCACCACGAATCCCGCGACCTTCTTTAAGGCAGGCGCGGGCCAATTGGTGAACGGCAACCTTGCCGATCTGGTCGTGCTCAACGGCGATCCGGCCAGCGACATCCGCAACTTCGCCAAAGTGGAGTACACAATCCGGGCAGGGAAGGTGATCTACAAGAAGTAGCCTTGTGACATACTTCTCGCGTCATGATTTTCACGGGATTGACCTTTGACTACGACCTGCGAATCGAAGCACAGACAGCTGGAGACAGAGAACCTTCTTGTACGCGGCCGGATGTTGAGATGGTTTGGCTTGGCCGAGCAGTGTCGAATCGTCCGGTCTTCAATACTCCTGGGATGGTGGGAGCAAGACCGACGTTCGAAATTCGCGGCCGTCAGCTTACACTGCATTCTCCCGATGGCGAAGGGCAGAAATTTCCTGCGTACTTTTTCGCTGACGGTCGTTCCAAGGGCTCGCCCAACGCCCCAGAGCGGGAGCATTCCTTTAGCGAGCCAGAGCGTGAGGTTTGTTCTGTCTCAGTGACCGTTGACGAAACGCTGACTTCTGTCCTGCGCGTAGGCGATGAGCTTCACGTTGCGCTTTATGAAGGTGGAGGGTTTTGCTACCACCTGACTCGCAATTTGGCCCTGGTGCTTGCAGCGGGGACTGTCACTGGCCGAGAGTTGGAGGCCGGTTTTGTTGTGACCCAGGAATATGAGCCCGACTTGGAAGACCCACCTCCTGAGCCTAAGTTTATGAACCTCGGAGGAGTCCGTTTCCCGATTGCTCGAATAACCCCGAGGAAACCTTTCATAACAGCGCAAATTGGAGAGCAGAGGTTTGAACTCGTCGATGGGCAAGCAGCGTTTTGGAATTCCTGCTACGTCTTTCTCGCGCGTTCCAATAACTCCTTTCAGATGACCTTTGGGGCGATTCCCAACCCAATTTTCGCGGCAGCGAGACTGAATCAGGGCGTTACGAAAGAAATTGTGGAGTGCGTGGCTCGACAAATGCTGCGACCAGCGGTTCGCCTTCAATGACGTGGGCAGCGAGCAAGACGCGGCTGGTGGCTGAAAGCTGACGGCTTACTTAGCTTTAACCTTCTCCCGTTCCTGCGCCGCGTCCAGCGGCATCACTGGCTCGGTCATGCGCGCGGGATCAAGGATTTCCTTGATTTGGTCTTCTGTTAGATCACCGCGCGCGCGCGCGATCTCGATAATCGACTTGCCGGTCTTCACCGATTCCTTCGCAATCTCGGCTGCTTTCGCATAGCCGATGTAAGGGTTGAGCGCAGTCGCGAGCGATACCGTGCTCTGCACGTAATAGTTGGTGCGCTGCTCATTCACCGTGATGCCCTCGACGCAGAAGTCGGTGAGCTGTCGCAGCATGTTGGTCATGATCGTGATGGACGTGAGCACGCTGTAAGCCATCGTCGGCATCATGACGTTGAGTTCGAGTTGCCCAGCCTGCACCGCGAGAGCTACCGCCGCGTCGTAGCCCACAACCTGAAACGAAACCATCGCGGCCAGCTCCGGCATCACCGGATTGATTTTGCCCGGCATGATCGACGAGCCCGGCTGCAGAGCGGGAAGATTGATTTCTCCCAGCCCGGTATTCGGTCCTGACGCCAGCAGGCGCAGATCATTGGACATGCGAATGACTTCCAGCGCGAGGTTGCGCAGCGCCGAGCTCACGCTCGACATTGCCAGGTTCGACTGCATGGCGTAGCGCATGTCGTCGACCACGTGCAGCTTCTGGCCTGATATGCGCGACAACTCAACGATGGCTTTGTGCCGGTAATCCGGATGAGTGTTGATGCCGGTGCCGACCGCCGATCCGCCGAGGCCGATCTCCCGCAGAAGTTCTGATTGCTCGTGAATGGATTTCTTCGCGCGCTTGATTGCCCCCGCGTAGGCAGCGAACTCCTGCCCCAAGCGCATCGGGACCGCGTCCTGCATGTGGGTGCGCCCTGACTTCAGGATGTGGTGGAACTCCTTGCCCTTCTCATCCAGCGCCGCGACCAAGTTGTCGAGCGCGGCATACAGCTTCTCCAACTCCAGCAGCGCTGCCAGACGCATCGCCGTGGGAAAGACGTCGTTGGTCGACTGGCCGTAGTTGACATGGTCGTTGGGATGGACGTGCTTGTACTCGCCGCGCGCGCCGCCCAGCAGCTCCGAGGCGCGATTGGCAATGACCTCATTGCTGTTCATGTGGAAGCTGACGCCCGCGCCCGCCTGGAAGACGTCGACCACGAAGTGCTCGTCCCACTTACCCTGCTGAACTTCCTTCGCGGCTTCGATGATGGCGTTGGCAGTCTTGGCGTCGACCAGACCGAGCTCGCGGTTGGCGAGCGCGGCTGCTTCCTTCACCATGGCGATGGCGCGGATGAGACTGGGATGCGCGCGCAGGCCACTGATAGGGAAGTTCTCCGCCGCGCGTGCCGTCTGGATCCCGTAATAAGCGTGGCCGGGAACTTCCTTGTGGCCGAGAGAATCTTTTTCGGTGCGGGTCGATTTGGTGGTCTCGGTTGGCATGAGCAGTTCCTCTACAGATAGAGATGATCATGCGATGAGGGACGGTTCGTCCAGAGGCATCGCCCCGAGGGAGCGACCGCCAGTTGCTAATTGCAAGTTGCTAATTGCTACCCGATCTCCACCAGTTCGGCGATCTTGGCTTGCCACTCCTTCGGGCCGCTTTCGTGGACGGAATTTCCGTTCACATCCACGCCGACCATCACCGGCATGTCTTCCACTTCGAATTCGTAAATCGCTTCCATGCCGAGATCGTGGAAGGCCAGCACGCGCGACTTCTTGATCGCCTTCGAGACCAGGTAAGCCGCTCCGCCAACCGCCATCAGGTAAACCGCCTTGTGGTCGCGAATGGCTGCGATGCCTTCCGGTCCGCGTTCCGATTTGCCGACCATGCCCAGCAGTCCGGTCTCGCGAAGCATCTGGCGGGTGAATTTGTCCATGCGCGTCGAGGTCGTGGGTCCGGCTGGGCCAACGGCTTCATCTCTCACCGGATCAACTGGTCCCACGTAATAGATAAAGCGATTGTTGAAGTCAACGGGGAGTGCTTCTTTGCGCGTCAGCATCTCCGTCATGCGCTTGTGGGCGGCATCGCGGCCAGTCAGCAATTTGCCGCTGAGCAGCAGAACTTCACCCGGTTTCCAGTGGGCAACGTCCTCACGAGTGACGGTGTCGAGGTTCACGCGACGCGCACCCACCGGGTCGTATGTGAGCTTTGGCCAATCTTCCAGTGATGGCGGTTTGAGCGCGACAGGTCCGCTACCGTCGAGTACAAAATGCGCGTGCCGCGTAGCGGCGCAATTGGGAATCATCGCAATCGGGAGATTGGCGGCGTGAGTGGGATAGTCTTTCACCTTGACGTCGAGGACCGTAGTGAGTCCGCCGAGTCCCTGCGCGCCAATGCCGAGAGCATTAATCTTCTTGTACAGCTCAATGCGCAATTCTTCTGCCGTGTTCTTTGGCCCGCGCGCGGTTAGGTCCTGAATGTCGATGGGCTCCATCAACGATTCCTTCGCCAACAGCATGGCTTTCTCGGCAGTGCCACCGATGCCGATGCCGATGATCCCCGGCGGGCACCAGCCTGCGCCCATCGTCGGAACCGTCTTCAGCACCCACTCGACGATAGAGTCCGACGGGTTCAGCATGGCGAACTTCGACTTTGCCTCGGAGCCGCCGCCTTTGGCCGCGACGATCACCTCCAGCTTGTCGCCAGGCACAATCGTCATGTTGATCACGGCGGGAGTGTTGTCCTTGGTGTTCTTGCGCGTGCCGGCGGGATCGGCCAGTACGCTGGCGCGCAGCTTGTTGTCCTCGTGCAGATAGGCGCGGCGCACGCCTTCGTTGACCATGTCTTCCACGCTCATGGTCGCGTCCCATTGCACGTTCATCCCGACTTTGAGAAAGACGGTGACGATGCCCGTGTCCTGGCAGATGGGCCGATGGCCTTCGGCGCACATGCGCGAGTTGATCAGCAACTGCGCGATGGCATCGCGCGCGGCAGGGGACTGCTCCTTCTCATAGGCGCGCGCCAGACTCTGGATGAAGTCGACGGGATGATAGTACGAGATATATTGCAGAGCGTCAGCAACGCTCTGGATAAGGTCGTTCTGTTTAATGATTGTCATGATGGCCTGCTGTCGGAACAGTTTTTCGATACAAGAACATCTTGCCGCAATTGAAAATTATACGATCCCGAATGAACAGTGATATGTGATCCACGACCCGACCTGATGTTTGTTTCGCCCAGGCGGTCTTTGGGCGGTATCGGGACTGAGGGCCTGTCTGCCCGGCGGAAATCGTTTACAGTAGTTGGCAAGAATGGGGTGAACGATGACCGTTACGCTGGCGAACTTCGACCCAAGGAACTTGCCTGAGCTGCCATACGACTCCTGGAGGGACACACTGGCAACTCTCCACATGTGGACGCAGGTGGTCGGCAAGGTCCGTCTGGAGCTGACTCCGCTTGTCAATCACTGGTGGAATGTCCCGCTGTACGTGACCGCTCGCGGTCTGACGACGTCTGTTATGCCCTACGACAGCGGAGACGTCGAGATATGGTTCGATTTCATCGATCACAAACTGAAGGTCGAGACTTCTGATGGCAACGCTGTAGAGCTGGCGCTGAAGCCCCAGAGTGTGGCCGAGTTTTACCGGTCGGTGATGGCAGCGCTGGCCGACCTGGGCGTTCACGTAAAGATCTGGACGACGCCGTGCGAACTTCCACCTGAAAAGACAATTCCGTTCGAGAAAGATGACGAGCACAAGTCGTACGATGCCGAGTCGGCGCAAAAGTTCTGGCACATTCTTGTCTGGGCAGATGACGTCCTCAAGGAGTTCCGCGCGCCGTTCCTGGGAAAAGCCAGTCCTGTTCATTTTTTCTGGGGAAGTTTCGATCTGGCGGTCACTCGTTTTTCCGGCAGGCGCGCGCCGGAGCGGCCAGGCGCCGATCCCGTTACGCGCGAGGCCTACTCGCACGAAGTCAGCAGCGCTGGTTTCTGGCCGGGCGATGACCGCATGACCAGACCGGCATTCTATTCTTATGCGGCGCCGGAGCCTCCCGGCTTTGCCGATCAAGCGGTGCTTCCTAAGGCGGCTTTCTACAATCCGGAATTGAAAAACTTCCTGCTGCTGTACGATGACGTGCGCACGGCAGCTTTTCCCAGAGCAACATTGATGGAGTTCCTGCAGAGCACTTACGAAGCGGCTGCTAATCTCGGCAAATGGGACCGCAGCGCACTGGAGCGCTGAGCAAAGGAGAATGCAAGTGGCGGAAACCTGCACCCACCTCAATACGATTAAAGTCACCCACACCAGTGTTCACGTTTGCCCGGAGTGCGTGAAGCTAGGCGACACGTGGGTCCACCTGCGGCTTTGCCTGGAGTGCGGACACGTGGGCTGCTGCGATTCGTCCAAGAACAAGCACGCCACCAAACACTTCCATAAGATCAAGCATCCTCTGATTCGCTCCATCGAACCGGGCGAAGCCTGGATTTGGTGCTATGTGGACGAGCTTTCGCCTGGAGAAATACCCGAGTAGGCGGAGACTACCCGAATAGATAGTCGCTAGCCTTTTGGATAGCATGGCTGGATTGTAGTGGCGACCTTGGGATACATAACCATCGCTCTGTGATTAACTAGATTGCGTCAGCAACTTTTCTGATGTACTTTGCGGCTATGTTCCGCGCCACGCCCCTTTTAGATTCGCTCTCTGTCTAGGCATCCTCATTAGCTTGTTAGGTTCCAAAGCTGCGCCGGCTGATAAGAAGTCTGCCGATGTGATGACTTCTCTGCAGCGCGATGAGGCGCTCCGAATGCTAAAGGATGTGAATGAGAAGGTAAGCAAGGAATACTACGATGCTACCTATCATGGGTTGAATCTGGACGCCCGATACAAGGAAGCTGAGCAGAAGATGGGCAAGGCAGAAAGCCTCAGCGACGCGTTCGGAGTTATCGCCTGGTTTCTGGATGCCCTAAACGATTCCCATACTTTCTTCGTGCCGCCACGCCGGCCATTTCTGGTTGAAGATGGGTGGGAGGCGAGCTTCATCGGCGACACCTGCATGATTACGGCGGTGAAGGACGGTTCGGACGCAGCCTCTAAAAACCTAAAGCCGGGCGATCAATTGATAGCGATCGAAGGATTTCGGCCGAGCCGGACGAATTGGTGGAAGTTAAGCTATGCCTTTCATGGTTTGGCGCCCCGTTCTGGTATGAAACTGGTCCTCGTCAGCCCTGGCGGCCAGCCGCGGGAGGTTATGGTGATGTCTTCTGTTCGCGAGCTGCCGAGGAAATACGATTTCAGTAACGGTTTCGACGTATGGAATGTGATTCGGCAGCAGGAGGACGAACAGGAGCGGAACCGTCCGCGCACCGCTGAGATGGCGGATGTGCTGGTTTGGAAATTGCCCGAGTTCATGATAAGCGACGACCAGATCGACGGAATTCTCCATAAGGCTGGTAATCACAAAGCACTCGTCATCGACCTTCGAGGCAATCCCGGCGGAGCGGAGGAAAACCTTGCTCGCTTGCTCGGAGGGGTATTCGACCACGAAGTTAAAGTCGCGGACAGGGTCGAGCGTAAGAGTTCAAAGCCTTTTGTAGCCAAATCGCGCGGCAGCCACGCCTATTCCGGCAAGTTGGTTGTGCTGGTGGACAGCCGCTCGGCGTCAGCGTCGGAACTGTTCGCCCGCGTAGTCCAACTCGAAAAGCGCGGTACCATCGTTGGCGATCGCTCGGCAGGAGCAGTCATGGAAGCCCGGCAATTTCCGTTCTCCCAAGGTAGCGCGTTTGGTACTGCTCTGCCTTACGGCGTCGAAGTAACGGTAGCGGATCTCAAGATGACTGACGGCAACAGTCTGGAACATAGTGGTGTGGTGCCGGATGAGCTTCTACTTCCAAGCCCTGAGGAACTCGCGGCGGGCGCCGATCCGCAACTGGCGCGGGCATTGCAGCTTGCTGGAGTTTCGATGTCCTCGGCTGCGGCCGGCCAGCTTTTTCCCGTGCGTTGGCGCTAGCCGCGCGATGATCAACTGCTGCGATGAAGTACCGGCAGGGACAGCCCCTCTTGCTTTATCCTGATACTTATGCCTGCACTCGTCGAATGTGTACCGAACTTCTCTGAAGGGCGCGACAAGGCTCGCGTCGATGCCATCCTCGAAGCCATGAAAATGGACGGCGTCTATCTGCTGGACCGCGAGATGGACGCGGACCATAACCGTTGCGTGATCACGCTGGTCGGCGATCCGGTAAACGTAGCCGAAGCTGCGATCCGCGGCGTTGGTAAGGCTGCCGAGCTGATCGATCTCACTAAACACACGGGCGCCCATCCGCGCATGGGCGCGGCCGATGTGATTCCGTTTATCCCAATCGAGGGCGTGACCCTGGAGGACTGCGTTGCCATCGCACGGCGCGTGGGCGAGGAGATCTGGCGGCGCTACAAAGTCCCGGTGTATTTGTACGAGGCAGCCGCGCAAAGTCCGGAGCGGCAGAACCTGGAGAATGTGCGTCGTGGACAGTTTGAGGGGATTCGCGAAGAAGTGAAGACGAACCCGGCGCGCAAGCCGGATTTTGGCGAGGCGGCGCTGCATCCCACAGCGGGCGCGACCGTCGTCGGCGCGCGCAAATTCCTGGTCGCCTACAACGTCTACCTCAACACGCCGAACGTGGAGATTGCGAAGAAGATCGGCAAGGCTGTGCGCTTCTCCAACGGCGGGCTGCGCTACGTGAAGGGTATGGGCGTCAGCGTTCGCGGACTGGCGCAGGTGTCCATGAACCTGACTGATACGGATCAGACGCCGATTGCGCGCGCCTTCGAGTACGTGAAGCGGGAAGCGGCGCGCTATGGCGTGATGCCGCTGTCGAGCGAAATAGTCGGCCTCATCCCGAAGAAAGCTCTGGAAGATGCGGCGGAGTGGTTTCTGCAAGTGGAAAATTTCGATTCGTCGCTGATTCTGGAAAACCGGCTGGCGGCGGTGATGAGCGGCAAAATGGCGGTGGGCGGAATTCGCGCCGGAGTTGAGCCATTCGTCGAGCAACTGGCTGCGCCGACGGCAGCTCCGGGCGGCGGCAGTGCGGCAGCGGCAACCGCAGCGATAGCGGCGGCGCTGGGCAGCATGGTCGCCGGAATGTCGCGGGGCAAGAAAGCCTATGTCCAGTACGAGCGCCAGTTGAGCGATGCTCTGGCCCGCTTGGCCGAGTTGCGCGAACAGTTCAAGGCATCGATCGATGCGGACGCCGAGTCGTTTAATGAAGTAATGGCCGCGTTCAAGAAGGCCAAAGATCATCCCGAAGCGCAGGCCGAAGTGGAAGCGGCGACGAAGAAGGCGACGCTGGTTCCATTGGTCGTGGCCGAGCGGGCAAGGGAAGCGCGCCAGATCGTCGAATCGCTGCGGCCGATCACGAATCCCAGAATGGCGTCCGATCTCAGCGTAGGAGCGTCACTGGCACGGGCTGCGATGGAAGGCGCGCTGGCTAATGTCGAGATCAATCAGGCCGATATCAAAGATGAGGCTTTTCTGGCGGACGTAAAGCAGAGATCCGCGGCGGTGAGGAGCCAGGGATGACGATCCCGGGGTGATGTTGCCAAAGTTCGTCCGTCTAACTCCTGCTCGAGACATTGCGGCGCAGACAACAATGTTGAGCCTTTCGGCATCTGTGCTGACACAGTCGAGTAAAATAGGATGCGTATGAAGCAGCTTTTCACCAGCCTTTTCCTGAGCGGCGTGATGTGCCTACCAGCCTCCGCCGCACCCTTGAGCAGCAATGCCCAAACAGTTGTTCCCGCTGCCGTGCAGCAGATCATTTCGGTGGATTACAGCGCGCTGCGTGATTCGCAGACGGCGCGTGCTCTCCGGGACCGCGTGATGCCGGACAATGTAAAGCAGTTCGAAAGCGCGCTCAAGGGAGTGGGTATCGATCCCGAAAAGGACGTGGAGCAGTTGACGTTCGTCAGCTACCGCGGGCCTAAGGGAATGTTGCGCAGCATCGGCATCGCGCAGGGTCCGCTCAAGCAGAAGGAATTCCTGCAAAAGATACGGCTCAATAAAATCAAGCCGGAGAAATATCTCCTGTCCTACATTTATCCCATGGGCTCGGGAATGGAGTTGGTATTCCTTGATCCCACGACGATCCTGTTTGGCGAGAACGCGGCGATCAAGGGCGCCATCGACGTGCGCGACAACGGCGCCGAATCGTTGCAGACCAATACCGTGATTGACGGCCTGATCACCAGCATAGACAACGCGACCATATGGAGCGTGCTGGACCAGGCGGGCACCCAGAACATGATGAGATCGGCGTTGGGCCAGGCGGGGTCGCTGACCGATTACGATGTAATTAAGAAGCGGCTGCTAGCGTCCGATTACGTGATGAACTTCAACAACGGAGTCACCTTCGACCTGAGTGTGAAGACCTCCGATACTGTGACCGCGGCCACGCTGTCGGGCCTGGTGAAGGCCGGAGTGCTGTTCCGCAAGATGAGCGCTAGTCCCAGCGAAAAGAACGCGCTGGAAGACACTACGGTGAACAGCTCGAACGATCTGTTGCAGATGCACTTCAAGAGCGACGATCAGCGCTTCCAGGCGCTGCTAAAATCCGACTTGTTTGCGGCGGTATCGAAGTAAGCGGGTGACGCTTTATCCGCCGATGTGCACCATCGTCCGCGAGGCTGGAATGAAGCCCGGCTCGCCGATGTGGTGGCGCGACTCCTTTTGGTCGACCACGCCGCGGATGAAGTCAGCCAGTTCGTCGTCGCTTGCGCCAGCGTCCGTTAGAGTTGCCAGATCGTGCTCGCGCACCGAGAACAGGCAGGTGCGAATCTTGCCATCGGAAGTGAGTCGTACGCGGCTGCAATGGCCGCAAAACGGATGCGACACCGGCGCGATGATACCGATCTCGCCCAAGCCATCTTCGAAAACGTAACGCTGGGCTGTCTCGCTCCCGGTGTGGCCGAGCTCACGCAGGGGCATGAACTTCGCCATGCGCCGCAGAATTTCGTCGAGAGTGACGACAATCTCCGGCGACCACACCCGATCTTCTTCCAACGGCATGAACTCAATGAAACGAACAACGACGCCTTCCTCGCGCGCGAAGCGGCCAAAGGCGGCGATCTGGTCATCGTTGAAGCCGCGCAGGAGGACGCAGTTAATCTTGACCGGATTGAGACCGGCGCGCTGTGCGGCGCGAATTCCAGCGAGCACTTTCTCGTAGCCGTTGGCCACGCGAGTGATGCGGGCGAAACGTTCGGGGTCAACCGCATCCATGGAAACGGTGACGCGTGACAAACCTGCATCGGCGAGCGGCTGTGCCATGTCGGCCAGCAAATGTCCGTTGGTGGTGATAGCGATGTCGAGCGGAGCGCCTTCGAGGGTACGCATCTCGGCAAGTTCGCGCACCATCTCGACCAGTCCCTTGCGCAGGAGCGGTTCGCCGCCGGTCAGGCGGACCTTCGTGATTCCTAAGCCGACGAAGATGCGCGCCATACGCAGGTAATCGGCGATCGGCATTTCCGGGAACTGCGGCCCATCGCTGCCGGAGCGGCAATAGACGCACCTGTAGTTGCAGCGGTCGGTGATGGAGATTCGCAGATCGCTGATGCGGCGTCCGTGTTTGTCGTGTAAGAACATGGCTATTCGCGGTTCGCTCTTCGCCTTTCGCCAGCGGCCCCCGCCAATGTTGGCGAAGAGCGAAAGGCGAGTAGCAAAAAGCGACATTTCAATTGTGCGGGGAAAGGGAAGGCGCAGAGATGCGGAGGCAGCGCTGCGATCGTTTCCTTTCCAAGCACGGGAGGCATGGACGTTTCCCTCCACACCCTCGGCCCCGCAAGAAATCACGGGACACCGCCGCCGCAGCCGTTAGTATGCCGTTAGGCCGCGGAGGTCGGAAACAACCAACCCACGATTATAAGATGCGGCGAGGACATAGACGCAACAAAAATCAGGGCAGATTAGGCAGTTGCAGGCAAACGAACTCGTCCCTTGTGGACGGGCAATACTCGATCAAGAAAAGCTTCTACTTGGCTCCGTTGATCTGGCGTCAGGTCATGTTTCGGGATGATGTTAAACATTAGCGGCGAGTGATAGAAGAGGTAAAAGGAGTCGGTATCAACCGCTCGGATAAACGTCCCTTCCTTGTAGCGGGCCTCCGCAGTTGCGGTGCTTACGTTCCATTCATTACCAACAATTGCTATCTTGATGGGACTCTTGAATCGTGGATCCTTGCGATATGCGCGCTTCAACCGCCAGGGCCTGATGAAGTAGCAGCCGATCCAGAACAACCCAACAACGAAGAAGACGATAGATAAGGTCCAGTCCTCCTCCGCCCGAACTTCCAGCGTCGCCATAATGCCGCCATACAATATCGAGGCGACTCCGAGAATCGGAAGCAAATAATACAGGAATAACTTCAGCGGACCCGAGCTTCGGCAGTGGGTCAGACAGGCGCTGACGAAGTCGCTTTCAGTGACTCGGTACTCGAGAACAAGATCCGGCGATGTGGTCTCCATCGCCGGCCATTGTAGCTGCGCCGATGAAGACGCTCAACGAAAAAGCAAACGATAACGGGATTGACAACCCGGACGTTGATGCGAGCGATCAGGACCACGGATGGATGCTAAATACTAACTGCTAATTGCTGCCTCTCCTCACATCCCCTCGTAATTTGGGCCGCCGCCACCCTCGGGTGGGACCCAGGTGATGATTTCGTAGGGGTCCATGATGTCGCAGGTCTTGCAGTGCACGCAATTCGACGGGTTGAGGTGAATCTCCAGGCCACTCGGCGTGTCCTTCGCTTCGACCATCTCGTACACATTCGCCGGGCAGAAGTTCTTACAGGGATTGCCGAATTCCGTCGCACAACGCTCATTGCAAATATTCGTGTCGTGAATGATGAGATGCGCCGGCTGGTCTTCTTCGTGCTTCGTGCCGGAGTGATACAGATCCGTAAGCTTGTCGAAGGTGAGCTTGCCGTCACCTTTGGCTGGACCGATGATGCCGCTCCGGGCTCCGCCGTCGGCCGCCAGACGTCCCAGATGCCGCATGCGCTGGTAGCCTGGTTCGTTGGTGTAGTGCGCGTGGAGGCCGCGTCCCCCGGTGAACTGCTGAATTCCCGCGTTGAACATCCCGGCGAGAAAACCTTTTTCGAATCCCTGATGGAAATTGCGCACGGGCCACAACTCAGACTTGATCCAACTCTTCTCCACCCTCGTCTGAAAGGTCTCCAGCATGGGCAGCGAAAAATCCTGCTTGGCCATGGCATCGAAGGCGGTTTCGGCAGCCAGCATTCCGCTCTTGATGGCGAGATGAATCCCCTTCAGCCGTTGCGAATTGAGCAAGCCGGCCGAGTCGCCGGCGATCATCCACCCGTCGCCAGCCAGCGGTGGGACACACCACCAGCCTCCGTAGGGCAGCGACTTGGCGCCGTAACGCACCATCTTTCCGCCTTCCAGCAGCTTGGCAATGAAGGGATGCTTCTTGAACTGCTGCAGAATGCGCTGCGGATCAATGCGCGGATCCTCATAATCTAACCCGGTGACGAAGCCGAGCGAGACGACGTTGTCTTTCGATCCATAAATCCACGCGCCGCCGTACTCGTTGAAGGTAAGCGGGTAGCCCATGGTGTAGATGACTTCGCCGGGAGCAATGCGGCCGGCGGGCAACTCCCACAGCTCCTTCACGCCGACGCCGTAGGTTTGCGGATTGCGCTCGCGGTCAAGTTGAAAGCGGCCGATGAGCTGCTTGGTGAGCGAGCCGCGCGAGCCTTCGGCGAGAATCACGACCTTGGACTTCAGATCGTAACCGGGTTCGAAATTGGATTTCCGCTGGCCTGTTTTGTCGACGCCTTTGTCGTCGGTGCGGACGCCGACCACGCGACCGGACTCGAACAACAGCTCAGAGCCGGCAAAGCCAGTGAAGACGGTAATTCCTGCCTCTTCAACTTTGCTGCCCAACCACTTCACAAACCGGTTGATCGAGATTACGTAGTTGCCATGGTCTCGCATCGGCGGAGGGGTGATGGGGAACTTGAATTTGCCGGTCTGCGTGAGGAAGTAGACAGCCTCGGCGCTGACGGCAGCGTCCAGCGGCGCCTCCTTTTCGAAGCCGGGCAACAGTTCGCGCATGGAGCGAGGATCGAGCAGCGCTCCGGAAAGACAGTGCGCCCCTACATCGCGCGCCTTTTCCAGCAGGTAGACGTTCTCTTTACTGAGCTGCGCGTCGGGATGTTTGGCGTTGTGTTCATCAATCAACTGCGAGAGCCGTAGAGCACAAGCCATGCCTGCGGGTCCTCCGCCAACAATGACGACATCGGCCTCCATTGCAGGACGATCAACACCTGAGAGCGGGGTACGAAACACGATCATTCGGCCTATTCCAGGAACGGAAAATTTCGGATGTTTAGCTACTTCTTACACACTTCGCAATACTATGCCACGGATTGGATTGACACCGATGATGACAACGTAATGTACGCGACAAGGAAGGCGCAAGTTCCTAAGCCAACCGCGAGACCCAAGAGTTCTGTTTGCGAGTGTGATGCAGGACGCTGCTGAAGCAGAATAACACTTGCGGGCCGGCCCACCCGCAACAATCAATCAAGCAAGATATGAGTTCAGTCTAATCTCAACTAGTTATTAATAATTGTTGTTCAGCAGCTATTTAAGCACCCTTTGCCTTCTTCACCTCTTCCACCAGCGGTGGCACAATTTCAAACAAGTTTCCCACTACCGCAACATCGGCAATTTCAAAAATCGGCGCTTCCGAATCTTTGTTGACGGCGATGATAGTGCGCGCGCCCTTCATTCCGACGACGTGCTGGATGGCGCCGCTGATGCCCAATGCCAGATAAAGCTTGGGCGCGACGGTTTGTCCGGACGAGCCCACCTGTCGATCCATGGGCAACCAACCGGAGTCGCAAATGGGCCGCGAGGCCGCGATCTCGCCGCCCAGCGCGTCCGCCAATTGTCTGGCGAGAGCGATATTCTTCTCCTCCTTGATTCCACGCCCAACGGCAACGATGATCGCTGCCTGCGTCAGGTCGACCGCCTGCTTGGCCTCTTTGAAGGGAGCTTCCGGCTTGTTGCGCAGAACGCTGTCGGCAATTTCCACGCTGAGGGTTTCCACCGGCGCCGCAGCATCGCCTTGCTGGACTTGGTCGCCGCGGAAGGCTCCGTTCTGGAAAGTCGCGAAATAGGGAGCGTCACCGACGAACGAGACATCGGCAGCGAACTTACCTTGGAACATCTGCCGGGTGAACAGCAGCTTGCCGCCCTCGTATTTATAGCCGACCGCGTCGCTGATGAGCGCGCGATTCAAGGCGGCTGCAAGCTTCGGGGCAAAGTCGCGCACCTGATAGGTGTGCGGCATAAGCACCAGCTTAGGCTGCTTCTCCTGGATGAAGTTCTTGAGTGCGGCGACGAAGCCGTCGGGAGTGTAAGGCTCCAACTTCGGAGACTCAATGTCATACACCTTGGCCACTTTTTTCGTGGCGATTTCGTGGGCGATTTCGCCGACGCCGCTGCCGGCCACGGCGGCTTCCAGCGTCCAGCCGCTTTCGGCGGCCAAAGCTTGCGCGCCCGTCAGTGTTTCCAGGGAAACCCGATTCAGCTTGCCTTCACGTTGTTCCACTACAACCAGGATGGTATCTGCCATTGCGATCCGTTCTCGTTTCTTCGACCCGTGTGAAATCAGAAACCCTGCCGTCCCTCCGGAGGCTGTGTCGCAACCGGTGCCGCCACTCTGCGGCTCAGGTTGACGTTCCACTTGACCGGGGGCTCACGCCCCCGTCTAACATCATTTCGCCGCGTTGCGGCTAGTGGCGAACACATCCGCAGCTCAGCGATTGTGCCGCCTTATCCCGACGCCGACAACGCTCATGACGAGGCCTGTAACGCCCAGGCAAGCCGCGATGATTCCGAACCGCGTTTCGCCCAGCTTCACTGCTGCTGGATAAAAAAACATCACCAGGAATGCAAACGCCATCAAGACCCAGCCGATCACCATGAGGACTGAGCCGCTTTCACGCTTCTCTTCCGACGATGACATAGCCGCCTCCTGCGCGTCTATCGCGCCCCCGCGACTTGCCACGCTCCCTGCTACCCCAAACTTTGCCGCCGCGGAGCGCTCAGGCCACCTGATGGTCTTCCGCGTCATCCTGGCGCTGCTGTGCCAGCGTGCGCTCCAAATCTCGTTGCCCCAATCTGGTGGGACCGATTGCCCGACGGTAGCGCGTTCCCATTATCACCAGCGCCAGCCCCAGCACGCCTTCAATGGCCAGCCATATCGGCCAAAACCACGACCCATTGCGCAGGCTGATGAAAAAGAAAACTCCGAGAACCGCATCCATCCACAGCAGTATCCAGCCCACGGTAAGCAAGACTGAGCCGAGGCGGCGATTCTCAACGGTGTTGTCAATGGCGAGTTGATCGCGATCGAATCCTGGCATACGAGCTGAGCTCCTTTTTACGAATTTGGCCCACCCGATTAGATGCCAATTACCTGCCACGCTGCGCGATTAGCGAAGCACGGCGGTGATTCCATTATCAAGTTATGAATGCATCATCCCGATTGCGTTCCGCTCGTCTAAATGACCCTCAGTTCGTTGCGCAGTTTCTCCACCAACTTCTTTGCAATTTCGCCCGGTGGCCCTTCCATGACCTCGGTCTTCTTCGTCTTCTGCGGAATGTACAGCTTCTCGATCTTTTGCAGGTTGTCGCCCAGAGACGCCTTCATCTCGTCGAAGCTGAGCTTCTTCAGGGGCTTGTTCTTGGCCTGCTTGATGCCGATCAGCGTGGCATAGCGCAGCTTGTTAATGCCGGATTGAATGGTAAGTACCGCCGGCAGCGGCATGTCAACAAACTGGAAGAAGCCGGCTTCCAATTCACGCTTCACACGGATTCCGCTGTCGCCCTTCTCGATCTGCATGATGATGGTGGCGTGCGGCCAACCCAGCAACTCGGCCAGGATAACGCCGGTCTGAGCGAAACCATAATCGTCGGATTGCAGTCCGGTGAAAATCAGATCAAAGCTCTCGTCCTTGATGGCCGCCGCAAACGCCTTGGCGGTGTTGAAGGCATCCAGCGTGACGAATCCGTCGCCGTCCAGATGAATGGCGCGGTCGGCGCCCTTGGCCAGCGCCTCGCGCAACACCTGCTGGGCGCGCGGCGGCCCGCTGGTAATGACCACCACCTCGCCTCCGTGCTTTTCCTTCTGGCGCAAGGCCTCTTCCAGGGCGTAGGCATCGGGCTCGTTCACTTCGTAGGAAACATCGTCGCGAATCCACGTTCCGCTCTCGTTCAGCTTGAGCGGCGCGTCCTTCTGCGGGACCTGCTTCATGCAGACCAGGATCTTCACCGGCACTCCTTGGGCTCTACAGCTGCTGTTCTTAGCATACGCGAAACGGGCAAGTATAAATGACGGGCGGAGAGATGGGAAAGGTTCGCGGGCGTCGCGTTCCAAACTGGGAATGCAAGATCCTTATTCTGCTCAAAAGAATGCCCTCGATTACTGACAAATAGGCACCAGTCGACCTCTCACTCCATTTGCTTCTTCAACTCGTAGAGCAGATTCAGCGCCTCCAGCGGACTGAGTTGGTTCAGGTCCGTCTCCTTCAGGCGATCCACGATCTTTTGTGACAACGGAGTGAAGATGGTGAGCTGCATCGGAGCGGGCCCGCGCGCTTCATCGTGTGCCAGATGTTTGACCGCGCTGCGCTCCGCGCTTTCATGTTCGGCCAGAACTTCGCGTGCGCGGTTGATGACATCGATGGGCAGCCCAGCCAGCTTCGCAACCTCAATGCCGTAGCTCTTGTCGGCCGCGCCCTCCTCGACGTTGCGCAGAAAAACAATCCCGCCGCCGCTTTCCTTCACTGACACGTGATAGTTCTTCACGCCGCTCAGCCGGTCGGCCAGTTCCGTCAGTTCGTGGTAGTGAGTTGCAAACAGCGTCTTGGCGCGAGTGTTGGTATGAATGTATTCGATGGCCGCCCAGGCGATGGCAAGCCCGTCGTAGGTCGCCGTGCCGCGGCCAACCTCGTCGAGCAGAATGAGCGAGCGCGACGTCGCGGTATTGAGAATCGCAGCCGTCTCCGTCATTTCGACCATGAAGGTGGAGCGGCCGCGCGCCAGATTGTCAGCTGCGCCGATGCGGGTGAAGATGCGGTCCACCAGCCCGAGCCGCGCGGAGCGAGTAGGTACGTACGATCCCATCTGCGCCATCAGCACGATCAGTGCTGCCTGCCGCAGGTAGGTGGACTTGCCACCCATGTTGGGCCCGGTGATAAGCAGGATGGCATGAGTGGCGCTATTCAGGTAAAGATCGTTAGGCACGAAGCGATCGGAGACGCCTGCAATTTCCAGCTGCTCGATGACGGGGTGGCGGCCCTCGACGATCTCGATATCAGCACTGTCGTCCAGCTTGGGACGGCAATAGTTGCGATTCGCTGCAAGGGAAGCGAAGGCAGCCAGCAGGTCAATTTCGGCCAGTGCCAGCGCGGTTTGCCGGATGCGGCGCGCCTCGGCGGCGACGGCGGAGCGCAGCTCGGCAAACAGGCGGCGCTCGATCTCGACCATCTTTTCCTGCGCGTCAAGTACCTTGGCTTCGTATTCCTTCAGCTCAGGTGTGGTGAAGCGTTCGGCGTTCACCAGCGTCTGCTTGCGGTCGTAGTCAGCGGGCGCGAGATGCAGGTTCGCCTTCGAAATCTCGAGGTAATAGCCGAAGACGCTGTTGAACTTTACCTTCAGCGATCCGATGCCGGTGCGCTGGCGTTCGCGCTGCTCAATCTGCGCGATGTATTGCTTGCTGTTGCGGCTGAGGTCGCGCAACTCGTCGAGCGTGGCATCGACGCCGGAGCGGATCGCGCCGCCATCGGCGAGGGTGAGCGGCGGATCATCCTCCAGTGAGGAGAGAATGCGGGTGCGCAGGTCAGCAAGCTCGTCGCACTGGGTGTGCAGCAACTGCAATCGTTCAGCAGGGAAGTGGGACAGCGTAGTTCGTACCGCGGGAAGTTTGGCCAATGAGGTCGCCAGCGCCAGCAGATCACGTGGATTGGCGGTCTCCAGCGTGACGCGGCTCAGCAGTCGCTCCAGGTCCAGGATGCCTTCCATCGAACGGCGCAGCTCTTCGCGGTCGACCAGGTCGCTCACCATGGACTCCACCGCGTCCAATCGCTGGCCGATCTCCGCCAGGTCAATTGATGGGCGCAGCATCCAGGCGCGCAGCAGACGCTTGCCCATGGGCGTTACGGTGCAGTCCAGGCAACGAAAGAGTGTGGCATGTTCGCCGGAGCCGGCGAAGAGCGGCTCGATCAACTCCAGATTGCGAACGGTGACCGCGTCGAGCACCAGGCAGTTCTGGCGCTCATAGAAACCTATGCGGTCGACGTGATCGAGTGAGCCGCGCTGCGTGGTGCGAACGTAATGAAGGATCGCTCCCGCTGCCGTCGCGGCAGCCGGGCGGTTGGCCAGGCCAAAGCCCTCCAACGACAGCACACCGAAGTGATTTTCCACCTGCGGGATGGCGTAGTCGGGCGCGAAGACCCAGTCGTCGAGAGGCGTCTCGGCCCAACTGGCATTCTCGATTGACGCGATGCGCGGGGCGGCAGCGGCTTGCGTCGTCGTGGTCCGCGGTTGATCGAAGAGCGGCAGCGATGAGGCAAAGAGCATCTCGCGCGGCCGCAGGACCAGCAGTTCTTCCCGGATGCGGCGTTCGGCATCGTCACCGACGAACTCGGTCGCGCGAAACTCTCCGGTCGAAAGATCAAGTGCTGCAAATCCCACCGCGCTTCCGGCGCGCGCGACGCAGGCGAGAAAGTTGTTCTCCTCCGAGTCAAGATGCACGTCCACGGCGGTTCCCGGCGTGAGCACGCGCGTGACCTCGCGCTTCACCAGTGCCTTGGCGAGCCGCGGATTCTCCATTTGCTCGCAGATGGCGACCTTGAAGCCCTTGCGAATGAGCTTGGCAATATAGTTGTCGGCCGAGTGATAGGGCACGCCGCACATGGGAATCGCGGCGCCCTTTTCTTTGTTGCGCGAGGTGAGCGTAATTTGCAACTCGCGCGAGGCTACCACCGCATCCTCGAAGAAAAGTTCGTAGAAGTCACCCAGGCGGAAGAACAGCAGCGCGTTGGGATGCTCTTTCTTGATCGCGCTATATTGCCGCATCAACGGTGTGGAGGGCTCGCTCATGGGAAGGAACTGCGCGGATTATAGCAGCCGAAAAATGCCGCAGCGCATCTTGCAAACCCGGCTCCGGCCTTCTAGAGTCAATGCTTCATGGCAACCATCATCCTTTTCGAATGCAGCAAGTGCGGCGAGAAATATCCCCCGCAACCTGCCCCAACAATTTGTCCCAAAGACGGCGGCCCGCTTTATGTGCGTTACGATTTGGAGGCGATCCGCGGCGCCACAACCCGCGACTCGATTGCCGCCGGGCCAGCCAGCATGTGGCGATACGCTGCGGTCTTTCCCGACGTCGAGCCGGTAACTCTTGGCGAAGGATTCACGCCACTTCTGCCGAGCCGCAAGTACCCCAACCTGCTCATCAAGGACGAAGGCCTGAATCCCACGGGCTCGTTCAAAGCGCGCGGAATGAGCGCGGCGATCACAATGGCTCGGCACTATGGGCTGAAGAAGCTGGCCGCGCCCTCGGCGGGAAATGCTGGAGGAGCGCTCGCCGCCTACGCAGCTGCTGCTGGTCTGGAAGCGTATGTCTTCATGCCGAAAGATGTGCCGATCGCGAATCGACTGGAGGTGGAGGCTGCGGGTGCGCGCCTGACCCTGGTCGACGGACTCATCAGCGACTGCGGCCGCATGGTTGCCGAGCGGAAAGAGCAAGAGGACTGGTTCGACGTCTCGACGCTGAAGGAGCCATTCCGCGTCGAAGGCAAGAAGACTATGGGATATGAGGTGGCCGAGCAGATGGGATGGACCCTGCCCGACGCAATTCTGTATCCCACGGGCGGTGGTGTTGGCTTGATTGGAATGTGGAAGGCATTTGAAGAGATGGAAGAGCTGGGCTGGATTGAAAGCGGCAAGCGGCCAAAGATGATTTGCATTCAGGCCGAAGGCTGCGCGCCGATCCCGAAAGCGCTGCAGGAGGGTGAGGCTACGTCGAAGATGTGGCCTAACGCGCACACGCTCGCTGCCGGACTGCGCGTACCGAAGGCGTATGGGGACTTCATCATCCTCGACATCGTTCGCAAGAGCTGTGGCACAGGGATTGCCGTGAGCGATGCCGCGATTATGGACGGCGCGAAGGAGATGGCGTCGACGGAGGGCATCTTTCCCGCGCCTGAAGGCGGAGCTGCGCTGGCGGCATACAAGCAATTACTGGAGAGCGGATTTCTCGCCGCCTCCGAGAAAGTTGTGCTGTTCAATACCGGCTCCGGCTATAAATATCTGGATGTGTTCGCGAAATATTGGGGCGTGGAAGCATTCGCCCCGCCAGCGAAGTTGCCGGCTTCGAGGAGCATGGGCGGGATCATCGCGCCGTACTAGAGAATCAGCACTTGGCACTGGGCATTTAGCACTTGGCAATAAGGAAGGGCGAGGCCTGCTAAAAGCCAAGTGCTAAGGGCTAGTCGCTACCTTCAGGAGGCTTGGCACGTGCGAGACTTCGATAGCTTATCGCAGAAGGAAATTCTTGCTCTGGCCATTTCGCTGGAGGAAGAAGACGAACGAATTTATTCCGATTTTGGAGAAAGCCTGCGGGAGAACTTTCCCGGCACGGCGCAGGTGTTCGAAGAGATGCGGCAGGAGGAGATTGGACATCGCCGCAGCCTCATTGAACTCTACAAGCAGAAATTTGGCGAGCATATTCCCCTGATCCGGCGGCAGGATGTGCGCGGCTTCGTGCAGCGCAAGCCCATCTGGCTGAACACGCCGCTGCGACTGGAACAGATCCGCGCGCAGGTGGGAGCGATGGAAGCCGAGACGCGCCGCTTCTATCAGCAGGCCGCGACGCGGGCGGAGGACGCCAGCATCCGCCAGTTGCTTGACGACCTGGCCATTGCCGAGACTGCGCACGTGGAGCGCGCGGCCGCGCTGGAGAAGAGCGAACTAAAACCCGAGGTCCGCGAGGAAGAGGCTAAATCCCAGCGCCGGTTGTTCGTCCTGCAGATCGTGCAGCCGGGGCTCGCGGGCCTGATGGACGGTTCGGTGTCGACCCTTGCGCCGGTGTTCGCTGCGGCTTTCGCGACGCGAAACACCTGGGACGCGTTCGCCGTTGGCCTCGCCGCTTCACTCGGCGCAGGCATCAGCATGGGATTCGCCGAAGCGCTCTCCGATGACGGCAGCCTGACCGGCCGCGGCACGCCATGGTTGCGTGGTGTCGTTTGTGGAATGATGACGGCGCTGGGCGGCATCGGCCACACACTGCCGTATCTGCTTCACAACTTCAATGTCGCCACCACGGTTGCGATTGGCGTGGTGTTGCTGGAACTGGCGACGATCACCTGGGTGCGCCATCGCTTCATGGACACGCCGCCGCTTTCCGCTGCCCTGCAGGTCGCATTCGGAGGAGCGCTGGTGTTTGCCACAGGAATACTGATTGGCAACGCGTAGCTTGGGTGGAGCACCGCCTCAGCGCTGTACAGAAACTGGCTAAGTCTTGTTTGGGGCATGAGGTGACCTCCGTCACCTCATGCCCCAAATTTCATGGATGGGGAAGCTTGTAATGCACGCCTGAAAGGCGTGCTCCACCCCTCGATCACGAAATGCTGTACCATCGCAGCGGGGGTGAAAATTATGTCGTTTCGCAACGGGGACAAGTCTCGGGAACATCGGCTGCGCAAAGCCAAAGAGAAGAAGCGCGAGAACGTTCGCAAGTTGGTAATCAAGAGTGACGCGAAGAAACAGTCGCCGGCAGCGACCTCGGTCAACAAGTAAAGTCAGGAATTGCGAGCGGTTTCTTCTTCGATCACGTCTTGCTCTTCCCGGCCGCGCGGATAGGAATACATCTTGCTCGTGATGTTGGGCGTCGCGTGACGGCGCTCGGCAATCATCTCCGCGACAATGGCGACGGCGATTTCCTCGGGCGTCACCGCACCGATCTCCAGCCCGACGGGCGCGTGGACATTAGCGAACTTCTCCGCCGGAATACCTTCCTTCTCCAGCTCTTTGTAAATCGAGATGGTCTTGCGTTTGGAACCGATCATGCCCAGGTAGCGTGCCCGTGCGTTGACCGCCCAGCGCAGCACGCGCATGTCATCGCGATGTCCGCGGGTGACGATCACGATGTACGATCCTTCCGGAGGAAGCAACCGCGCAGTTACTGCGTCGAAGTCGTCCGCAATGATCTCGCGGGCCTCTGGAAAGCGCTCGCGATTGGCATAAGACTCGCGGTCATCGACCACGACGACGTCAAAGCCTGCGGTCGTCGCAATCTTGTACAGGTTGTACGCGACGTGCCCCGCGCCAAAGATGTATAGAAGCGCGGGAGGCAGCACGGGCTCGATGAAGATTTCCAGCGTGCCGCCGCAAACCAGGCCGGTATCGTACTTGGGATTGTTGTTGAGGTTGAAGGTGAGCGAGCGCGGCTTCTCTTCTTCCATTACCTCACGTGCCGCTTGCCACACTTCAGCTTCCACGCAACCGCCGCCGATAGTGCCCGCAATGGAACCGTCATCGCGCACCAGCATCTTCGCGGTCTGGAAGGAGGGAATGGAGCCGCGAACGTTGGTGATGGTGGCGACTGCTCCACGCCGGCCTTCACGGTGCAGCTGCACGATTTGTTCGTAGATGTCCATGAGGGCAGCAATTAGTAATTAGCAGTTAGCAATTAGCCAAAATACAGACGGTCTTACTAAAGCTTAGATGTATTTCTGCGCATCCGGACCCACTTATTGAGTTTACTTCAGCATCCCGTGCTTGTGGAGGACCTCCTGCAGTTGGTCGTGTGGCAGCGCCGGAACGACCCAGTAGTCAGCGCCGACCATCGTCTTGGCCGCGATCATTGCATTGATGACCGACTCGTCTGTCGCTTCGATCACGGCGGCGAAAATCGGATTTAGCTTCCAACTCTGCATGCGCTCGACCTTCGCGTTCGGCTGGGTGAACACCGCGGTACTGTTGCCTTCGTCACTGCCGATATTCGCCGTGGAAAACGCGAGGAAGATATCGCCGGAGCTGTCGCCCTCAATGGCTCCCAGACGGCCCAATCCAACCGAGACGCGGCGCGCGAGGCGCTTCAATTGGTCCGGGGTTAACGGCGCGTCAGTTGCAACAATCACTATGATGGAACCCATCTCGGGCGGGCGAATACCGTCAGCCGTACTGGTGACGTTTGGCTCGCAAACCGGCGCTGGCGTGCCGTCCCAATTCGTGGCCGGCGGGTCCATCTTCTTCTCGACGCACCGCTTCTGCAGCTTCATCTCGCGCGCAACGGGAATGCCCGCGACAAGCAACCCGCTCGAGTATCCGTAGTTGCACTGCACCAGCACGCCGACCGTGTAGCCGCCGGCCTCGGCGCCGAGCTTGCGCGACGACGTGCCGGTCCCACCCTTGAAGCCGTTGCAGACCATGCCGGTGCCTCCACCGACGTTGCCCTCGAGGATCGTGCCGCCCCTGGCGGAGTCGAGCGCGTCCCAAGCGTCCTGCGCGGTAACGTGCTGGCCCCTGATATCGTTGAGCGGCCAGTCGGCAGTCTCCGCCGTTACCGGGTACCAGAACGCGCCCGGCTGCTTGCGCTTCACCATCCACGCCACCGCCGCATCGCGCACCACTCCCACGCTGCCGGTGTTGGTTATGAGAATGGGTGTCTCCAGAACACCGCTCTCTTCAATCCAGTGTGTTCCGGTCATGTCGCCATTGCCGTTACCGGCGAAGTAACCAGCAAAGACGCTCTTCATAATGGCCTTGCCGCGCGGCAGAATCGCCGTCACACCCGTTCGCACCGGACCTTGACCGATCACGAGGCGGCCCTCGCCGGAGATCAACGTCTTGTAACCGACCTCGACACCGGGAACATCTGTGATCGCGTTCAGCGGGCCGGGCGTGCCGTCGAAGGGAACGCCAAGATCGCGGGCGCGCGCCTGAGATGAGTTGGAGGCGGCGGTGTTCTGGGCTGGTAGGAACGTCGAACCGAATAGCGACAAAGCCAGCACGAGGATGAAGGCAATTGTTCGATGCATCAGATTCTCTCCGATTTTGCGAGACAGCGCCGGTGTAACTACGCGCCCAATGGTACAGCGTTGCGGCGGCCCAGAGTAATATTCCTACTGCGGCATTTGTTCGCGAATGTGGTTTACGGCATTGGCGGAGGAGCGTAATGAAAGCAGTTCGCATTCATGAGTTTGGTGGTCCTGAAGTTCTCAAGTACGAAGATGCGCCCGATCCCATCCTGCGGAAAGATCACGTCCTGGTGCGCGTCCGCGCTTGTGCGCTGAACCATCTGGATCTGTTTGTGCGGAATGGGCTGCGCGGCGTAATCCTGCCGCATATTCTGGGAAGTGACATTGCGGGCGAAGTGGTCGAGGCCGGCGAGTACATCATGGACGTCAAGCCGGGCACGCGCGTGCTGCTGGCGCCGATGGTCTTCTGCAATCACTGTGAGCAGTGCACCAGCGGACACCAGAACTTTTGTTCGCAGTTCGCGGTGCTGGGCAACGCGGTCGATGGCGGCAATTGCGAGCTGATAGCCGTCCCGCGGGTGAACGTCATTCCGATTCCTGACTCGCTGGATTTTGTGTCGGCTGCCAGCGTTCCTCTCGTATTTCTCACCGCATGGCACATGCTGCTGGGCCGGGCGCATTTGCGCGCCGGGCAGACGGTGCTGGTGCTGGGCGCAGGCTCGGGCGTGGGATCGGCTGCGATTCAGATTTCGAAGATGCTGGGTGCCGAGGTCATTACTACCGCCGGCGACGAGCGCAAGCTGGCCAAGGCACGCGAACTCGGCGCCGATTACACCATCGATCATTACAAGCAGAAGATTGCGGATGAAGTGAGGCGAATTACCAACAAACGCGGAGTGGATGTTGTCTTCGAACATGTGGGACAGGCGACGTGGCCTGACAGCATGCGCTCGCTGAGGCCGGGAGGAACACTGGTAACCTGCGGCGCAACGACGGGCTACGAAGGCAACCTCGATCTGCGCGTGCTCTTCTCCAAGCAGTTCTCGCTGCTGGGCTCCTACATGGGCGAAATGGGCGACTTGTACGAAGTTCTGAAACATGTGTTCACCGGCAAATTGAAGCCGGTTGTCGATCGCACGTTTCCCCTGAGCGAAACCCGGGCCGCGCATGAATACCTCGCCAAGAGCGAGATGTTCGGGAAGGTAGTGCTGACGCTGTGAGGGCGCGGGTAGCGGTGCTGTAGGAGCAGGAAAAGAAGCTGGCTCTAGCCGCTGAGGTAAAGCAGACCGTTACCTCAGGCGCTAAAGCGCAGGGTTCGGAGGAGCCCGCATACTGCACGCCTGAAGGCGTGCTCCACCCTGGACCGTTTACGCAGTCATCATTTGGCTGGCCGTTGCGTCTTGAGTGCCTGTCATCACATCAAACCCAGTAGGTATAATATTGAGCGTCATGGCTGAACAGCGCATTCCGCATTTCGACAATCCCGAGAGCGGTCACGAACGCTTCGAAAACCTGGTGGGCCCGGAACACAGCCGGCGCGCCATTCTGCGCGCCACGTTCGGCGAGCAGCAGCACGAGGGCGTGGTGATGGCTTCGATGGACGCGGTGGTGAACTGGGTGCGCCGCAATTCCATCTGGCCGATGACCTTTGGCCTGGCCTGCTGCGCCATCGAGATGATGTCGATGGGCGCGTCGCGTTTCGACATCGCGCGCTTCGGCGCGGAGGTATTTCGTCCCTCGCCGCGGCAGTCGGACCTGATGATTATCGCGGGTCGCGTCTCGCAAAAGATGGCGCCGGTGATCCGCGAGCTTTACGAGCAGATGCCCGAGCCGAAGTGGGTGATCTCGATGGGCGCGTGCGCGACGTCGGGAGGCGTGTTCAACAATTACGCGCTGGTGCAGGGCGTGAATCAGTGGATCCCGGTGGATGTGTATGTGCCGGGCTGCCCGCCGCGCCCGGAGCAGTTGATCTATGCGATTATGCTGCTGCAGGAGAAGATCAAGAACGATCGCGGATCGTTTAAACGCGCATTGAATCTGGAAAAAGCGTAATCAGCGGATTGGATTTTAGAGTCGCCCGCCCCTTGAAGGGCGGGTGTTCGCGTTTCTAGCGATAAAGCAATTTTGCGGAAGACTCAGGCGTATGATCCGCGACCGCGGATCAGTTCTTGGAGCTTCAGCCAGCACGGAAATCGCGCACGTCCTCGTGCGCGCGCCAGAGAACAGCGGGAGGGTGCTGACGAAGTGCGGCCAGCTTTTCGTTAATGGCTTCCACGTCTACTTTCGACCAGCTGACCGATGAGATCTCGATGTTTCCGCTTGGCTCGATGTAGAAGAGAGTGGGAACGTTGGTGATCCCGTATGCGTTCGACACGGCGTAGTTCTTGGGATCGTCGAGCGCGACCGGGAAGGTGACGCCGTATTCCTTCATGAACAATGCTGTGTCGCGTGCATTGTCTTGTGAAACGCCGAGTACAGTGGCCCTGGCATCGCGGTTCGCCTTATACATGCGCTCGAAGAACGGAAAGGCATATTGGCAGACGGGACAGCTGACTTTGAAGAACGCCAGTACGACCGGGCCCTTGTTTAGCGCCTCTTGCAAGGACACATGCTTGCCGCCGACTGTGGGAAGTGAAAATTCTGGCGCGCGGACACCTGCGGTCAATGTAACCACTCGCTGAAACCTCCGAAAAAATCTACTCAATGACATATAGATTCACCCGCGCCGTCATTGGACGCAAGCGACAATCGACGAAGGACTTTGCGCGTCAAGCCGGTGAGCGGCAAACGTTGGCTCTGCTGATGAGTGACCCACCGCCCATTAGTTACGAAATCGTGTAACTGCTCGGGCAGAACGGCGAAGACTGCGACCCGGTAATCCGTGTCGGTGATGGAGTGGCGAAGTCGCAGAAGCGGTGTGTCTCCATTCGTCAGGCCGGGAGCCAGCGTTGGAAGTTCCCACATGCCGGCCATGAGCGAGGCGTCGGCTGGCCGGCGGACGAGGAGCACAGAAGAAACTCTTCGCGCGAGAGCGTAACTGATTGACTTGCGTTCCCGGGCGGCTTGCGGCTGCGGGGGTTCAGCGCCGCGAGACTTGCAGAATGGGTTCAGCGGGCAGATGGCGCACTGCGACACCCGAGGAGTGCAGATGGTCGCGCCCAGTTCCATCATCGCCTGATTGAAATCGCCTGGACGTTCGCGGTCGAGCAAGATATCGGCTTGCGGCCACGCAGTTGCCTTACTTTGTTCCTGTCCGAGCAGCCGTTGGAGAACGCGTTCCACATTGCCGTCCACTGCGGCGACGGCCTCACCAAACGAGATGCTGGCGATTGCCGCCGCAGTATAGCGGCCGATGCCGGGAAGATACGCCCAATCTTCGGCAGTTTGCGGGAACTTTCCGCGCCGCTCGCGTGCAATCAATTTGGCGGCCTGGTGCATTCGTCTGGCGCGATGGTAATAACCCAGCCCGCTCCACATTGCGAGGACGGAAGATTCGCGAGCGGCTGCCAATGACTTAACCGTCGGAAACCGGCGGAGGAAACGGGCGTAGTGGTCCAGTACGGCAGCCACACGCGTCTGCTGCAACATGATTTCGGAGACCCAAACAGGATAGGGATCGCGATTGCGGCGCCACGGCAGGTCGCGGCGATGCTGGTCGTACCAGCGCAGCAAAGTGCGACGGAGGGAACGAAGTTGCGCCGAGGTCATGCAGTCGCGATTGTACAGCGCAGAGTTACGGCGCCGGAGGTGATCCGGGCTGCTGGCTCTGCTCCGGCGCCTCTTCGGGAGCACCGTGACGGCGCAGCAATTGCGCCAGATTCTGCGAGAACGCGGAGCGCGGCAGGACCATGTCGCATCCCGCTTCCTGCGCCTTCATCTTCAGCTCGCCCTGCACGTGCGAGACAAATCCGATGATGTTGGTGGCCTTCTTCAGCTTCGACTTGAGCTTGGGAATCATGGTGAGCGGTTTGGCCGCGACGTTGTTCAAGTCGAAGATAATTAGTGATGGCTTGTCGTCGCCGTTCTGGCCGATTTTTTCCTGGAGATCTTTCTCGGTTTTGACGAACTCGACCTTCACGTTCATCTTGCGCGCCGTCTCCTGGATTTTGGCCAGGAAGAAAAGATCGTCAACGAAGGCGAAGATGCGAGTGGGCGAGGCCTCGGAGGTCATGGGCAGAGGTTCCGGCTCGGGTGGAACAAACTGCTTGCCCAGCGGCTGGCCCATGCGGCCGCGGTTGGGCCGGCGCGCGTTGCCATTGTTGTTGCCCTGGAGCGCGCGATAGCTGTGGTCCATGGGCGCGGTGTAGATGCCGCCGCCAAGCGCGTTCTGGCCGGCCGGGCGCGGACCGGACTTGCGACCAGGGGGACGGTTCTTGCCGGCTCCATGGCGCTGCTGTCCGGGCTGTTGTGGTTGTGCTGCCCCGTGCGCGACGGGTCCACGGCGGCCGCGCCGCCGTCTGCGTCCCTTCCCTCCGGGATTTCCGGAAGGAGGATTCGATCCTTGATTCATGCTTCTCTCTTATGTTTGACCCGCAGGTTGCGGGAACCCACACTTTACGGACCGCTGTTCCGCGCAGTGGCGTACTTATCACTCGCTGGCGTGGCTGCGGTTGGATACTTCGCTGAAATCGATTCAGTAACGTCCGTCTGGCGCTCGGAAATTGGGCGCGAGGAACGCCTGCACGGGAAGTGCGGCGATTTGGAGGACGCTCCTATCGTACCCAGCTTTGCGGCTGGAACGCAAGTATAAAAGCTTGTCCCTGCTTAGGATGCGCCCAATTGGCAAAGAGGTGTTGTTAATTTTGGAGCGAGATCCATATTGGGTTTGCCGGTTACCGATTTCGGTACCTCTTGCCGGTGATTTCACCGTCCGAGTTTGCCATTGAGACAGCGCGTCCTTCAGCTTGCGATTTTGAGGACGGCCCGCAGTGCGTCAACCGCCAGCTGCGCTGCGTGGCCCGAAGCTGGCGGCAGACTGCCGACGGCGCGAATGACGGCCTCTTTGTCGATTGAGCGCGCGTCCGCAATTGATTTCCCCTTCGCCAACTCGGTCATCGCCGAGGCGCATGCCATGGCTGGGACGCAGCCCTTGGCGCGGAAGCGAATTTCGGCGATGCAGCCGGCGGTAATCTTCACCGCCAGCTCCAGAATGTCGCCGCACGCGGGATTCTCAATCCGCTCCTGCGCGCTGGCATCGGGCAATTCCCCGGAATTGCGGGGATGCTCGAAGTGATCGAGAAGTTTGGCGGAGTACATAAGCGCGAGACGATATTATCCCGGCGGCGGATTTGTTTACCACCCCTCGGCTTCGCTCGGGGCAGGCCGACACAGAGACACAGTGACAGGGGAAGGTTTTCCTTGCATGGAGTGAAGGGCTTGCCACATCCGGAAACCACAAGAGTCGTATGCCCTGCTCTAAGAAATTGAAGGGACTGACTCTGTGTCTCTGTGGCTCTGTGGTGAAGATGGTCAGCTTCGTATAATCAAGCTGACTTGAACGCCATGAGCCACACGCCGCGACGGATCGCTTGTCTGCAACCGAGCGCGACCGTGACTTTACGTGACTTGGGCCTGCTGGATCGGATTGTTGCCTGCACCAAGTACTGCGTTGACGTGTGCCCTGAAGTAGCCGATGGCTCGCGGCTGATTGTTACGGATTCCTGGTCGGCACAGGCTGGGCAGATTCTGGCGGCGCGGCCTGACCTAGTGCTGGCTTCAGTCCCCTATCAGAGCGAAGCTGTCTCCGAGATACTGAAGGTGGGAGTGCGGTTTCTCGGCCTTGCTCCACGAGCGCTCGCCGACATCTACATCGACATCGCAGCCATCGCCGGAATCATGGGAGTGGCGGAACGCGGCGAAGCCGTCATCGCCGGAATGCAAAGCCGCATGGAGGCGGTGCGAGAGCGTGCGGCAGGCGCAGCAATAGTGAAAGTCTTCTGCGAGGAATGGGGTAACCCGATCATGGCTTCGGAGCCGTGGGTCGCCGAACTGGTAAAGGCCGCAGGCGGCGAGTTCATCGGTACACCTGGCAAAGCAACGACGGCCGAGGAGATTGCTGCCGCACAGCCCGACGTGATAATGGCGGCCTGGTGCGGCGCAGGAGATCGCGTTCCGTTGGAGAAGATTGTCGAGCAGCGCCAGTGGCAGGGACTGCCGGCGGTGCGCAGCGGGCAAGTCTTCTGCATCCAAGACGAGTTGCTGAACACTCCGGCAACTACGCTACTCGGCGGACTGAATGCCATTGCGTGGGCGCTTCATCCCGAGCGCTTCGAGCGGCCGACGGGAATCCGGCAGATAAGCATTTAGCATTTAGCACTTAGCATTTAGTCTTAGCACCTAGCAATATCGATTACGCTGGGCCCGCATTTGCCAAGTGCTAAGTGCCAAATGCTAAATGCCAAGAGCTATGCGCCTTGGTGCTGCGAGCCACCGCAAACGCCGACCTATGGTAGAAAAGGAAGCGCATGCCTACTAGTCAACAGAAGCTTGCCGAAGAGCTCACCACGCTGGCCGAGGCCGCGCCCAGTGCCGAGGACCTTATGAGTATCATCGTTGGCCGCCTGCAGGAGCGGCTCGGCCACTTCGACTGGGTTGGTTTTTACATGATCGAAAAAGCTGGCTTCGGCCAAGAGCCGGTGCTGGTGCTTGGACCCTACGTCGGCGCAGTGACGCAGCATAAGCGCATTCCGCTGAATCAGGGCATCTGCGGAGCGGCGGCTTCGTCCGGACAAACGGTGGTGGTGGATGACGTCAAGTCCGATCCGCGCTATCTGGCCTGCTCGCTGGAAACCAGGTCGGAGATTGTCGCGCCGGTGTTCGTGAAGGGCAATGTGGTTGGCGAGCTTGACGTCGACAGTCATACGCCTGCGGCGTTCAATGATGACGATCGAAAGCTAGTGGAGCATTGCGCCAGCCTGGTCGGCAGTTATCTGGAGAAGACGACATGAGGGACTCCTTCTGCTGCCCAGCGGAGCAAGGATGATCAAGCAAGTGGTGGCAGCGCTGATTGTGCGCGGCGACGAGATTCTCTGCTGTCAGCGGACGGAGTACCAGGCGCTGCCGCTGAAATGGGAATTTCCCGGCGGCAAGATCGAAGCTGGCGAAGAGCCTCCGCAAGCGCTGCAACGCGAACTGGAAGAAGAGCTGGGCGTGCGAGCGGAGGTCGGCACCAAGGTTGCGCAACTGCAACACCATTATCAGAACGGCAATGCCGTGGAACTCCACTTCTTCGTGGTGGAGCGATACGAAGGCGAGATGCAGAACCGCATCTTCCGCGAGATCCGCTGGATGAATCGCCGTGAGCTGCCGACGCTGGACTTTCTCGACGCCGACCGCGCGCTGGTGCGGCAGATAGCCGCGGGCGAGGTACTCTAGGGGCTTCCGAAGAAAAGCAGGTCCTCGCGGGCTGAAGCCCGCTCGTAATGATAAAAATATTGAGATTTGGCAGATCAGCTCGGAGTCAACTCTCGCCCAATATCAGCTGGCGAATCGATCGATCAATAGCCCGTGCCGGAGGCCGCGATCGCTGACGGACAGCTTGTCCTTCTTGAGCTTGTCCATCACCGTCTTGACGATGCATGCGCCTGCCAGGATCACGTCGGCGCGCTTCGGCTGTAGTCCGACGATGGTGCGGCGATCATCCAGCGACCTGGTGCGATAGAGTTCGATCTGGCGCTCGATCTCGGCGCGTTCGAGTACCGAGCCCTGAATGATGTTGGGATCATACTTCGCAAGCTGGTGTTTTACTGCCGCGATGTTCGTGATCGCGCCTCCCATTCCGACCAGCGCATCAGGCGAGTGCTCCGTATCCAGACGTGCCATGTCGGTGGAGATAGCAGCGAGCGCGGCGGTGAGGTGCTCGGGAGAAACAATGCCGCCGAGACTGTACTTCTCGGTATAGCGAACAGCTCCAACGTTCAAGCTGAAGCGGTCCGAGACGACGGAACCGCGGCCAAACGTGAATTGGGTGCTCCCTCCGCCAGTGTCGAATACAGCCAGCGATCCCTCTTTCAGATCAAGACCAGACTTGACCGCAAGATAGGCCAGCCGTGCTTCTTCATCGCCGCGGATGACCTCGATACGGACGCCAGAGCGCTGCTGAACCGCGTCGATAAACTGTTGGCTGTTGCGAGCCGTCCGCATTCCCATGGTGCCGACCGCCGCGATGGCCGTTACGCCGTTTTCTTTGGCTTCAGCAGCCATTGCGGCAATGGCAGTGACGGTCCGCTCCATGGCTTCGCTACTGATCTCGCCGGTCTTTTCCAAACCCTCGCCGAGCCGCGTGATCTCGGCGCGGTCTACCAGAGTGAGCCAAGTTCCGTCGTCGCGCCTCTCGCTGATATTGAACTTTACCGAGTTCGTGCCGACGTCAATCACCGCGTAGCGTGGCATGGTGACACTCCTTAGCTTTTCATCCCAACGAGTTGTTTCAGGCCCCGCGGGTAGCTGACATTTTCGAAGCGGTCCAGCCCAAGTTTGCGCACGGTGGCAATCACCTGATCGGGATCTTCCAATTCCAGCGCGACCGTGCGAGTTTTCTTGGCCTCCGCTACTACATCGGTCAGCTCGGCCATGCAGCCGTCGATGGTGAAGTGAGCGCGGCTTTTGTGAATCTTCACTACGCGCAGGCGCGCGCCTGGCTCTGCGAGTTCGTTGATGAACTGCTGAAGCGTGTAGTCCGCGCGGGTCAGCGCGGGGGCGGCGACGCCGAGGATGTCAAAGACTCTCGTCACCTCCGCGGCGGGCAGAGGGAAGGAGCCTTTCATCACCGGCTTCCATTGCTCCAGACCATCAGGGTTGACCTGCTGCAGCGTCTTGATGTCCATCAACATGTCGCGGACTTTGACGTTCTCATTGTTGGCGGGAGAGAGAAAGTAAATCTCATCGCTTTCCTGGACGGCGCCCGACGCGGCAAATTGCTTATCCGCGTTACCAAAGTTCTCGCCGAAAGTGCGCCACTCCCAGCGAGGAATGATTTTTTCCATAAGTGTTATCTACTCCCAGGCGAAGAAAAGCGCCACTAGATAAATTTACAGTGGCTGCAGAGACGATGTTCGGGCCCTTAGCTCTCAGGGAATATCTGATTAAGTTGGTTTCTCGAAGGGAACAGCCTTCAGGCCGGCCGTAAAAGCCGCAAGATCAATGCGGCTTTAGCCGCTGAGGGACATCACTTGACTTGTCAGGACTTCCTTAGACCTTGCCTTGAGCTCGGCCGGACCGTGCCAGAAGGCTATGGCCTATTCAATATTTCCATATCTATCGATACATAGAACCAGAATGCCTATTGCGGGGCCGGAAATAGCCCTAGAATCCACGAAGAGGTAGTTGGGGTACCCCGGGGGGCCACCTGGAACGCTGAAGGCCGCCAGAACGCCTCTAAACGCCAAGGCTGCGTTTTCCCGATTTGGAACCGGATGCCGATCAATAATCTCCGGAAGCATGGCTAATCACTCATTGGGATCTCGGATCTCGGCCGGTTCAGTTAAGGCGAAGTTCTGCAGCGGTTAAAGCCGTGTTGATATTACAGCGTGAACGGACTGCCTGAAGGCCGTCCCCTTCAAGGAGCCCGGACTTAGTCAGAGCTTCCTTAGCAAAAGAAAAAGCGGCAGGGATAACGAAGAGGATCCACGAGACCAAGAGAAACATCCTGCCTTCCATAGGCCTGTGTCTCAGTGGGGAACTCGTCTCTACTGCGCGAAGGTTTTTTCGCGCTGCACGTAGTGCTTCTGAAAGTAGTCGCGATACTGGCCGCTGCGCACATCGTCCAGCCACTGCTGATTGTCGCGATACCACGAGATGGTGTCCGCCAGACCCTGGTCGAATTGCACCTGCGGCCGCCATCCCAACTCGCTGCCCAACTTCTCGCAATTGATGGCGTAGCGCAGATCATGGCCTGGCCGATCGGTGACGAACTGAATCAAATCTTCGGAGCGTCCGAGCGCCTTGAGGATCAGCTTCGCCACGTCGAGATTTCGCATCTCGCAACCGCCGCCGATGTTGTAGACTTCGCCCTCACGGCCGTGTTGCAAGACCGTGTCCAGCGCGCTGCAGTGATCGCTGACGTGAATCCAGTCGCGAACGTTGGCGCCCTTGCCATAGACCGGCAACCGCTGGCCTGCCATCGCCTGCGCGAGCATCAGCGGAATGAACTTCTCAGGGAACTGGTAGGGCCCGTAATTGTTGGAGCAGCGCGTGATCAGCCCTGGAAACTTGTGCGTGTGAAAATAGGCCAGAACCGCCAAGTCGGATGCCGCTTTGGTAGCTGAATAAGGACTGTTAGGCTTCAGCGGGGTGTCTTCGAAGAAGTGTCCTTCCTCGCCGAGGCTGCCATACACTTCGTCGGTACTGACGTGCACAAAGCGCGGCACTCCGGCCGCGCGGCACGCTTGCAGCATGTTGTAGGTGCCCTCGACGTTGGTCCGCACGAAGGCCGAGGCATCCTCGATACTGCGATCCACGTGGCTCTCGGCGGCGAAGTGAATGACGGCATCGCAGCCGCGCACGTGGTCCAGCACACTGCGATCACAGATGTCCATCTGCACAAAGTCGCAGCGGCCCTCGCTCAGCGCGGGCTCCAGGTTCTTGAGATTGCCTGCGTAGGTCAGCTTGTCGAGCACCACCAGCTTCCAGTCGGAGTGCTTCGCCAGCATCTGATGAACAAAATTTGATCCAATGAATCCTGCGCCGCCCGTGACCATTAATTTCATGCGCCACGCACCTGAACGGTTTCTTCCGCGCTGCGCAGGACCTTCTCGCGCACCATGTTGCTGGCATGCCAAAGCGATTCAAATGTGCCGGCATCGGTCCACCAGCCATTCAGCAAGCCGTGGTGCAACGAGCCTTCTTCGATGTAGCTGTTGTTTACGTCGGTGATCTCGTACTCACCGCGTCCCGACGGTTTCAGCCTGCGAATGCGATCGAAGACCGTCGCATCGTAGAAATAGACGCCGATTACCGCAAACGACGAGAGTGCCTCCGTCGGCTTCTCTTCAATGCGAATGATGCGGCCGTTGTCGAAGACAGGCACACCGAAGCGCTCGGGATCGGTGACCTCCTTCAGCATCACCATCGCACCCTTCTCGAGCCGCTCGAACCTGGTCGCGGTCTCGCGAATGTCGCCTTCAATGATGTTGTCGCCAAGCACGACGCAGATATTGTCACCCTTGGCCCAGGGCTCCGCCAGGCGCAGGGCATCGGCGATGCCCCCTTCGCCCTCCTGATAGGCGAAGCTAAGCTGCTGCAGTCCGAACTCCTTGCCATTTTGCAGGAGGCGCAGGAAATCGCCCGCGTTGTGGCCGCCGGTGACGATCAAAATGTCGCGAATGCCGGCGTCCACCAGGATCTGCAGCGGGTAGAAGATCATCGGTTTGTCGTACACCGGGAGGAGGTGCTTGTTGGTAACACGGGTCAGCGGATATAGACGCGAGCCAATACCGCCTGCCAGGACTATGCCCTTCATAGGTCTCCGTTCATTGGTGGCGAACAGTGCGAGCTACAGGTTCCGCTAAGAAGGCTGGCGGAATTGCATTGCCGCAGCGCAAGGGGATGAACTGTTCATCAACTAATAACTCAAGATTATCAGCGAATCGCATCCTGCATGGCAAGCCGCAATTGTGCGCGCCAGTCGGGCAGCGCAATCCCGAATGCCGCCTGTATCTTTGCATTGGAGAGCACCGAATTACGCGGCCGGCGAGCGGGAGTTTGATATTGCTCGGTGGTAATTGCGACCACGCGTTTGGCCTTGAGCTCGCCGCCGAACTCGCCCGTCTCGGCTGGCCAGGCGAGTAGGTCTTCGTAGTCCTCGAGGATGGCTTGCGCAAATCCCGCCCACGATGTTTTACCCGCAGCGGTGAGATGAAACAGACCGCTCTGCCAGGCCTGTGTGTAGCTTTTGCGCTCAAGCAAACGGGCGAGAATGATGGTCGTCGATTCTGCCAGGCCGCGTGCCCACGTCGGCGCGCCGTATTGGTCACCGACCATCCGCAGCTCTTCTTTTTCGCGGGCCAGACGAAGCGCCGTGCGCAGGAAGTTCTTGCCTCGAATGTCATAAACCCAGGTCGTGCGCAGAATAATATGCGCGCTGCCGCTGGCCATGATCGCTTGGTCGCCCTCGAGCTTGGTCTGGCCATAGACGCTCAAGGGACCGGTGGGATCGTTCTCTTCGTAAGGGGCAGGCTTGCTGCCGTCATAGACGTAATCCGTGGAGTAGTGGACCAACATAGCACCGGTGCGCGCGCACTCTTCGGCGATCTTTCCCGGAGCAGCTACGTTGATGGCGCGCGCCAGTTCCGGTTCGCTCTCGGCCTTGTCTACGGCAGTGTAAGCAGCAGCGTTGACGACGATGTCAGGCGCAAAGTCGCGCACCGTGCTGGACACCGCATTCAAGTCGGTCAAGTCCACTTCTTGGATGTCGATCGCCATTATTTCGCCCATGGGAGCGAGTGTGCGCTGGAGGTGCCATCCAACCTGTCCGTTTGCGCCAGTTATAAGCAGTCTCAGACTCATGGCTGGTACCTCGGCAACTGATCGTGAGCGATTTGAGCCAGCGGAAGGTAGCGCATGTCTTTTTCCGAGAGAATGGGCGATGGCGTGTCCCAATCGATGCCGATGTCAGGATCATTCCACAGCACACCGCGATCATCGGCGGCATCGAAGTAGTCGCTGCACTTGTAGAGGAAGTCGGCATTATCCGATCGCACCACGAAGCCATGCGCGAAGCCCTTCGGGACGTAGAGCTGGGCATGGTTCTCACCCGACAAAACTGCGCTCACCCATTTACCGAAGTGGGGCGAGCCGAGGCGGACGTCGACGGCGATGTCGAGAACTTCGCCCCGCGCGACGCGGCACAGCTTGGCCTGCGGGTTGCGCAGTTGATAATGCAGCCCACGCAGCACTCCGCGCGAGGAATGGGAATGATTGTCCTGCACGAACGTCTCGCGAATACCCGCCTCGGCGAGGACGTTCTGGCGGTAGGTCTCCATGAAGAAGCCGCGCGGATCTTGGAAGACACGCGGCTTGATCAGTAGTACTCCGGGAAGTGAGGTTTCGATGATCTGCAAGTTTGTGCTCTTGGATATTGGGCGATCTGCAATTGTATGCATAGGATTCGTCGTTGGGAGTGAGCGGATCTTTACTGCTGCGAGCCGGGAGCCGGACGCAATGATTACAGGTTAGCATGCCACTCTGGATGCCAATTCCCTGGACGCTGGTCCCTAATCCCCAAACCCTGACAACCCGACGGACGATTATAATTGCGTGCTTCCCTGAAAACTATGCCCTGCTCGGCCATTGTCGTGACCCACAACTCCGGCGCGACCATCAGGTCATGCCTGGAGGCGCTGGCTGGCGAGGATTGCGAGATCGTGGTCGTCGATAACGCTTCAGCCGACGACACGGTGCAGCGCATCGAGGAGTTCGTCGCGTGGAATCCGGTCCGCCTGATAGCGAACGAGGAGAATCTAGGGTTTGGGGCGGCCGTAAACCAAGGAGCGCGCGAAGCGACAGAGGATGTGCTGCTGATGCTCAATCCCGATGCGATCGCGGAGCCGGGAGCCGTAGCTGCGTTGCTGCGATGTCTCGAAACCACGCAGGCAGGCGCGGTCGGTGGCGCGCTGCTGGAGAGCGATGGCCAGCCGGCCCGCGGCTTCGCCTTTCGCAGAATCCCGACGCTCGCAGAACTGCTGTATGAGGTGCTGTTGGTCAATCAGTTGCGGCCGGGAAATCCGGTGAACCGGCGCTATCGGTGTCTGGACGCCGACTACTCGCAGCAACAGGAAGTCGAACAGCCTGCGGGAGCCTGTTTGGCGATTACACGTACAGCGTGGGACAGTCTACGCGGCTTCGACGAGCAGTTCTTTCCCGTCTGGTTTGAAGATGTCGATTTATGCAAGCGGCTGCTCGATCACGGTTTGAAGATTTTCTACTGCCCGGAGGCTCGCTTTCGCCACAGCGGGGCCCACAGCGTGGGACAACTGTCGTTTCGCGAAAAGCAAATCTTCTGGTACACCAACATGCTGCGCTATGCGAGGAAGCATTTCGCTAAAGGGCAGGTTTTTGTTCTGCGACTGGCGATTATCAACGGAATGTTGCTGCGCTCGGTGGCTGCATTGTTCGGCGCGCGAAAAGCGCCGCTGGGAGAAGCATTATCAGCGTATTGGGGAGTGGTGCGGGCGGTGTGGTAGCGAGTGTCGGAGCTAAGGGTGCACAACCCGCAAACCGAGATATTTCTCGAAAGGATCGAAATCGCGGTCGCGATGAAGGAGCGAGTGTCCAGCCTCCAGGCAGAAGGTTGCGATCAGGCAATCAATCGTCTTACGCACCGTGAAGCCGTTTTGGCGCAACCTGCGATAGTTTTGGGACGCGGCTACGGCAAGATCGATGCCGCCCGGTTCGAAGACATGAAAATTCTCCAAAGTGCGACGCACATTCGCAAACGCAGCGTCGCTCCGAATACCCTGTAGTACCTCGCAGAGGATGATGTCAGTCAGTCCAAGCCGCTGGTGCCCAGTTTCCCGTTCGAGCCACATGGCTTGGTCGCTTGCCGTTCCACCCAAGTAGTCGATCCATACTGTCGTGTCAACGATAACCATGATTACGCGGCTAACCGGAGTTTCTTCCCAGGCGCGACTTATTCAGGTCGCCTTCCCACTGCACTTTGCCTCGCAACTTGCGAATCGCGATCTGTGAGCGTGTCTGTACCAACAACCGAAGGGCTTCTTCTACGGCTGCCTTCTTGGTCGCAGCGCCACTACGACGCATGGCTTCGCGCATCAAAGCGTCATCGATGTCGATATTGGTTCGCACGATTGTCTTCTCCTGATGTGTATACATTCTACATTTATGTGTATTCATCACGCAATCAGAAATGGAAAATGATGTTTAATCTTCGAAATTACCGGTGAGATTGGACGCGGATTTCGAACAACTTTGGCCAAAGCTTTCCGGTGACGAAGAGCCGGTCCGACTTCGCGTCATAAGCGATGCCGTTCAGAACGGCGTCGGAACTCTCAAGAGAACGCTTGTCGATGATTCCGCTTAAGTCGATCCATCCGAGGACCTTGCCGGTGCGCGGGGAGATGCGGACGATAATATCGCTCTGCCAGATGTTGGCGTAGATTTCACCGCGAACGTATTCGAGTTCGTTGAGGTTCTCGATTCCATGGCCTGCGTTGTCGGTGACATGGATGCGCCGGGTCTCGCGGAAGGACTTGGGATCGAGAAAGCGGAGGTATGAACTTCCGTCGCTCATGATCAGGCTTGCGTCATCGTGAGTGAGGCCCCATCCCTCGCCAAGGTACGGGAACGTCCGCAGTAGCGAGAAGCTGAAGCGATCGTAGACGAAGCCTTTCTGCGCCTTCCAGGTCAACTGAACCAGAGTGCTGTCCCAGTCGGTGAGGCCTTCGCCAAAGTATTCGCTGGGCAAGTCGTACTTCTGCAGGACCCGTCCGGTGAACAGGTCCACCATCCGTATCGACGACCTGCCATTGAGGCCCGTACTTTCGTACAAATGACCATCAACGTAAAGCAATCCCTGGGTGAAGGCTTTGGGATCGTGCGGATATACGTGAACGACCTGATACTTATCGGCAGGGGCTGAGATGGGCGGCGCAGCAGTTGCAGAGACAACGACCGCGCAGAGAAAGGACATGAGAACAATTAGGCGTCGAGACATGAATGGCCAGCTTAAGGGAAGGGAATCGCTGACGCAAACGGCTCCTGCGCAAGCCGGAGAAGCGATTGCTCTTCCACTCGTGCGCCGTCATGCTAAGATTGCCGGAGCGCGAGGGGCGCATCCGGTCCGCGGAAAGGACAGAAGTCCACCCGATCACAATAATTCGTGTTCTTGCGAACTAACTTTCTGCCCGTCAATGCGGACCTGGGGCGTACGAAAGGAAGTTCGTCATGCCGGTAAGACCGCTCCCGTCGAATCCCAACCTCGACCACCTCAAATATCAAGCGAAGGACTTGCTCAGGGGCCATGCTGCCCGCAATCCAGGAGATGCCCAGCGGATCAGGGAGTTTCATCCGCGTTTCAGAACTGCCACGGACGCCGAGATCTTCGGCGCCAGGCTCAGCCTGAGCGACGCGCAACTCGCCATCGCTCGCGAGTCTGGGTTTTCGAGCTGGCCGAGATTGAAAGCGCATATCGAAAAGCCAACCCTCTCCGATCGACTGAATTTGCCGCACCATGAGCGAATTGAAGACGCCGTTTTTCGCCGCGCCGTGGACCTTCTGGATGCAGGCGACGTATTAGGTTTGCGTACCCACTTGCGGCAACATCCAAAAGTAGCGCATCAGCGCGTGGTTTTCGAAGGCGGAAACTACTTTCGGAATCCCACGTTGCTGGAATTCGTCGCAGAAAACCCGACTCGCCGCGGCACCCTGCCGGAGAACATTGTTCAGGTAACCAAGGTCATTCTCGACGCCGGCACCACACAATCCGCACTGGACGAGACGCTCATGCTGGTGGCCAGCAGCAACGTGGCGCGTGAATGTGGCGTGCAAGTTCCATTGATCGATCTGCTGTGCGAATACGGAGCCGATCCTAACACCGCTATACGAACTGCGGCCATGTTTGCGGAGTTCGAGGCGGTGAACGCCTTGATCCGGCGTGGCGCCCGGATCGATTTGTCCATCGCGTCAGCTCTGGGGCGCATCGAGGAAGCCCGTCGCCTGCTCCCCGATGCTGACACCGAGGATCGCCACTGGGCACTCGCCCTCGCATCGCAGTTCGGTCATCTTGAGATTGTGCGAATGTTACTCGATGCGGGCGAGGATCCAAACCGATACAACCCGCTCGGAGGGCATTCGCACTCCACGCCATTGCACCGGGCCGCGGTCGCCGGCCACCTGGACGTGGTCCGCCTTCTGGTGGAACGCGGGGCAATGCTGGATTGGAAGGATACTCTGTGGCAAGCCACGCCTGCCGAGTGGGCAAGACACGAAGACCGCACAGAGATTGAGGCGTACCTTCGCGCGCAAGAAACAGAGAGTGCGAAGCGGGAGTAAAGCGAACCGTCAGCCCGCTCTCCTATTGCCCAGCAGCCTCGCGATCCGCGAGCAGCAGTGCTTGCGTCTGGCTGATGCGTCCTGCCGGAATCGAGGGATCGGCGGCACGCAGCTTGGGGAAGGCTGAGACCTTGTCCTTGCCGCTCACCAGCCAAAGGATTCGTCGTGAACGGTTGATCACGGGATAGGTCAAGGTCATGCGACGGCGGCCCTGGTATACGCCGGTGATCGCGACGTCTCTGTCCATCACGTTGAGCACGGGATCATTCGGGATGAGCGACGCGGTGTGGCCGTCGGGACCGAGGCCAAGATGGGCGAGATCGAGCACCGGCGGCTTACCGGCGACGCTTTCCAACGTGTGCGCATATTCCTTCGCCGCGGCCTCGACGTCAGGCAACTCCACCGGCATTGCGTAAATCTGTTCCGGCGGAATGGGTGCGTGCTGCAGCAGGCTGTCGCGTAGATGCACGTAGTTGCGATCGGGATCACCGGCGGGCGCAATGCGCTCGTCAATCTGGAAGACATGCACGTTGGGCCAGGGCACATCTTCGGTGGCGAGGTCGGCCAGCATGAGCCACGGACTCTTGCCCCCGCTGACGGCCATAACGAAGCGGCCGCGCGCAGAGACCGCGGCGCGCGCATCGGCAGCAATGATCGCGGCCGCGCGCCTGGCCAGCGAGTCGCCATCAGGAAGGATTTCTACGTTCATAGTGGCTATTTCCCCGCCGCTTTCTCCAAGTGTCCGCCGAATTCGTAGCGCATGGCAGACAGAAGCTTGTCGGCAAAGTCGGCGAGACCTCGCGAGCTGAAGCGCTCGTACAGAGCGGTGGTCAGCACCGGCGTTGGCACGCCTTCGTCAATGCTCGCCTTGATGGTCCATCGGCCTTCTCCCGAGTCGGAGACACGTCCGGCAAATTTCGCCAGCTGCGGGTCTTCAAGCAGCGCCGAAGCCGTCAGGTCCAGCAGCCAGGAAGCGATGACACTACCGCGACGCCACACCTCGGTCACGTCGGGCAGATTGAAGTCGTACATGTAGTGCTCTGGATCGCGCAGCGGCGTGGTTTCGGCATCCACCTCGCCCTTGTGCTTGCCGATATCGGCCGCCTTCAGGATATTCAGTCCCTCGGCATACGCAGCCATGATGCCGTACTCGATGCCGTTGTGCACCATCTTGACGAAGTGGCCGCCACCGTTCGGGCCGCAGTGCAGATAACCTTCTTCGGCGGTGCCGCCGATCTTGTCACGTCCCGGAGTGCGATCGATATTTCCTATGCCCGGCGCCAGCGTCTTGAAGATTGGATCGAGATACTGCACTGCCTTGTCGGGGCCTCCGATCATCATGCAATAGCCGCGCTCCAGGCCCCACACGCCGCCGCTGGTGCCGACGTCGACGTAGTTGATGCCCTTGGGCGCGAGCTCTTTTGCGCGGCGGATGTCATCGATGTAATAGGAGTTGCCGCCGTCGATGAGGATGTCGCCGGACTCCAGGTAGGGAACGATGCCGGCGATGGTCTCGTCCACCGCAGCGGCAGGAACCATCAGCCAGACCGCGCGCGGCTTGTTCAGCTTCTTGGCAAAGTCCTGCAACGAAGAGGAGCCGACGGCCTTCTCCTTCACCAGTTCTTCCACCGATTTGGGGAACACATCGAAGACCACGCATTCGTGGCCCGCCTTCATAAGGCGGCGCACCATGTTGGCACCCATCCGCCCCAGACCTACCATTCCTAGTTGCATCGTTTGCTCCTCTTGCAAGAAATTGTGCCCGGCGCACCGGACAGGGCGCCAGAAAAGCCCGAAAAGCAGATCCCTCACCGACTAAAGTCGGTTCGTGATGACAAATATATAGGACTTGCGACGGCACACCGAAAAGGCGTGCCATCTCAAACCCGCCAGATCGACGATCTTCTACGCGCCCTGGGTCAGGACTACGCTCTTGGACTCGATCACCTTCATGAGCTCATTCCATGAATCGGAGAACGCTTGGGCTCCCTCAGTCTGCAATTGAGCTGCAAGCGCATCCACGTCGACGCCGCTCTTCGCGAACTCAGCTATCACTTGCTCGCAGTCGCCGCCATCCCGCAGCATCACCCCTCCCAGCTCACCGTGGTCGGCGAAGGCCTTCAGTGTCGTCTCCGGCATGGTGTTCACTGTGTTGGGCGCGGCCAGCGCTTTGATGTACATGATATCGGAGGCGCGCGGATCCTTAGTCCCGGTGCTGGCCCACAGCAGCCGCTGCGGGTTGTATCCGGCCTTCACGATGGCCTGCCACCGCGGACTGGCCAGCAGATCGACATAGGCCTTGTACGTGCGTCCGGCAACGGCGATGCCTAGCTTATCGCGCAGATTGTCGGGAACCGACTTCGAAACCGCGACGTCCCAGCGGCTGATGAAGATCGAAGCGACAGAACCAATCTTCGTATCCAGTCCCGCAGCAATACGGCGCTCGATTCCGCGCAGGTAGGCTTCGGCCGCGGCCAGATAGTGTTCGCGCGAGAACAGTAAGGTCACATTGACGGAAACGCCGGCGAAGATGGCCTCTTCGATGGCCGGCAGACCTTGCGGAGTGCCAGGAATCTTGATGAAGAGGTTAGGACGCGCGGCGCGCGCATGCAACTGTTTCGCAGCCGTCAGCGTGCTCGCGGTGTCGTAGGCCAGCAGAGGCGAGACCTCGAGCGAGACCCATCCATCCACACCCTTGGTCTGGTCGTGCACCGCGCGGAACAAGTCGGCCGCGCGCGTGAGGTCTTCCAGCGCCAGCTCGAAAAACAGCCCCTCTCCAGATTTTCCCTGGCTCAGCTTCTGTTGGATTGCGGGATCGTAGGACGCACTTTTCTTGATGGCCTGGTCGAAGATGGTGGGGTTAGATGTGAGTCCGGTGACCGAGAAATCGTCGATATAGTGCTTGAGCGTACCGCTGTCCAGCAGGTCGCGCGTGATGTTGTCCAGCCAGAGGCTCTGGCCCAGATCGTGCAAAGATTGCGTCGCCTTCATTCTTCACCTCACATATCGTTCTGTTGAAACTATCAGCGAACCCGCCCGGCTTCAACTGGGAGAACGGAATTTAACATGATTTGTGGATAATTCGCCTGGAAACCCAGCGACAAAATCCTCGACGCCGCCTCACAGGGGCCAGAGATTCAATTGGTGGCGATTATAAGCTCCCCCTCGCGAACTGGAACTCGACCGGCTCTCTGCGACACCCTGGTTCCTGAGTCACACCAGGTTCTTGAGTCACACCAGGTTCTTGAGTCACACCAATGTGTGACGCATGAACATTGGTTTTCATTGAACCTCACATCTGCTGGTGATAACGTTAATGAGGTTCGGGATATGAAGGTAGGCGTTTCTTGATGCGGACGCGGCCCGCGGCGGCAGGTTGTCTTGACGATGGTCGCCGGTTGTTATAAAGGTTACGGTCTGCGGGGGAATCGCTGATTCTGCGCATGTTTCCTCTTCCCGGCATTTGGCTGTCTATAACCTGGGCTACTACTCTAATCATATTTTTCGAGGTGCGGCGTGGCGTCTTCTTACAACGGAATCCCTTTGCCCTCCAGCGGGACTAAGATCACTTACGACGGGAAGTTCATTATTCCCGATAACCCCATCATCCCCTTCATCGAAGGCGACGGCACCGGGCGCGACATCTGGAAAGCGTCGGTGCGGGTGTTCGATGCGGCGGTCGATCTGGCTTACAACGGCAAGCGCCGCGTCTCCTGGTATGAAGTCTTCGCCGGTGAGAAGGCGATGGACCGCTTCAAGAACTGGCTGCCCGACGACACCGTGGCGGCCTTTCGCGACTTGCGTATCGGTATCAAAGGCCCATTGACGACCCCCGTAGGTGGCGGCATCCGCTCGCTCAACGTCGCCTTGCGGCAGATCCTCGATCTCTACGCCTGCGTGCGGCCAGTGAAGTATTACAAGGGCATTCCGTCGCCGGTGAAAAACCCGCAGCGAATGAACATGGTGATCTACCGCGAGAATACGGAAGACGTTTACGCCGGCATCGAGTGGAAAGAAGGCACGGCGCAGGCGAAGGAACTGATCGACTTCCTCAACAACAAGATGCTGGCGGGCACGAACAAGCACATTCGCGAGGATTCTGGTATCGGCATCAAGCCGATTTCGATCACCGGAACCAAGCGCCTGGTGCGCATGGCCATCAAGTACGCGCTGGAAAACAATCGCAAGTCGGTGACGATCGTACACAAGGGCAACATCCAGAAGTTCACCGAAGGCGCTTTCCGCGAGTGGGGCTATGAGCTGGCGACGCAGGAGTTCCGCAGCCAGGTCATTACCGAACGTGAGAGCTGGATTGTCGACAACCTCGACAAGAATCCTGGACTGTCGATTGAAGACAACGCCAAGATGGTGGAGCCGGGCCTGGAGTTTGCGCAGCAGGACTTCCGCGATGCGCTGTACAAGGAAGTGCAAGGCGTAATCGACAGCATCTATGCCACGCATGGACACGGCGCATGGAAGTCGAAGCTGATGATCAACGACCGCATTGCAGACAGCATCTTCCAGCAGATTGTGACGCGGCCGGACGAGTATGCGGTGCTGGCCACGCCGAACCTGAACGGCGATTACATTTCCGATGCGGCAGCCGCGCAGGTGGGCGGATTGGGCATCGCGCCGGGAGCCAACATCGGCGATCAGCACGCCATCTTCGAGGCTACCCACGGCACCGCGCCGAAGTATGCCGACAAGGACGTGATTAACCCTGGCTCGGTGATGTTGTCGGGGGTGATGATGTTTGACTTCATGGGCTGGCACGAGGCCGCGCGGCTGATCGAGGACTCGCTGGAGCACACCATCCAGCAGAAGACGGTGACCTACGACTTCGAGCGCATGCTGGAGGGCGCGACCAAGCTGAAGACCAGCGAATTCGCATCGCAAATGATCCAGAACATGGCGCCGGTGGCCGCGGTATAGCGACGTAAGCTGTCAGTTATCAGCTTTCAGCCGTCAGCTAAACATCAATCACGTTTTTCCAAGAAGCACCAGGTCGACGACATAGACGGCCTGGTGCGTCACATAAAGTTTTTATTTGAAAGCTGACGGCTGACAGCCGACAGCTAATACTGTGAGGACTCATGCGTAAAAAGGTAACCGTGGTTGGTTCGGGCAATGTGGGCGCGACTGCGGCCCACTGGCTGGCGTCGAAAGAGCACGCCGACGTGGTATTGATCGACATCATCGAAGGTGTCCCACAAGGTAAGGCCCTCGATCTGCTACAAGCGATGCCGATCGAGAAGCGCGACTCGTACGTTCTTGGTACCAACGATTACGCCGATACGGCGAACTCTGACATTGTGGTAATCACGGCGGGCATTCCGCGCAAGCCGGGGATGAGCCGCGATGACCTGCTGAACACCAACTTCAAGATCATGAGCGATGTGGTGGGCAAGGTGGTGCAGTACTCGCCCGATTGCATCCTGATCATCGTTTCCAATCCGCTGGA
>JBEKXQ010000023.1:0-50111 GCA_049511915.1 Candidatus Korobacteraceae bacterium | reverse complement strand
GCTTCGACGCCGCCCTCGCGAGCGGCTCCGCATGACTCAGGGCCGATGTGGGTCGCTACTTCACATTCGTATGACTTTTTCATTCACTACACCTCGCCGGTTTAGCCGGCGCACAGGAGAATATCGTATGCCATGCAGTAGCTCACGTCTTCCCTTTTTGCCGCGTGTCTTGGCGGTACTCGCGTTCCTCGCTTTGATCGCGTCTGTGGCCTCTGCGCAGACCGGCTATTGGCACACCAGCGGAAATCAGATTCTGGATTCGAGCGGCCATGTGGTTCGAGTTGCCGGAATCAACTGGTACGGCTTCGAGACCACCGACGAGGTGGTGCACGGACTGTGGGCGCAGGATTATCACTACATCCTGAACGCCATCCAGAGCAACGGATACAACGTGATTCGCATGCCGATGTCGAACCAGGTTGTGGAAACGCGCATCATTCCGACGAACATCAGCTATCACAATGCCAGCGGTCCCATTAACACCGATCTGGAGGGGCTGAACTCGTTGCAGATTCTGGACAAGATCGTGACCTATGCCGGGCAGATCGGCTTGCACATCATTCTCGACAACCATCGCTCGGAGGCGGGCAACGGCGCCGAAGGCAATGGCCTTTGGTACACCTCGCAATATCCCGAGAGCTCGTGGATCGATGACTGGGTGACGCTGGCGAATCGATATCTCAACAACAGCACAGTGATTGGATTTGACCTGCGCAACGAACCGCACAACGCGCAGAGCAGTGGCTCGTGCTGGGGATGCGGCACTTTGTCGTACGACTGGCGGCTGGCTGCCGAGCGCGGCGGCAATGCCGTGCAGGCGGTCAATCCCAGCCTGCTGCTTTTTGTCGAAGGCACCGACTGCTACAACAACGATTGCGACTGGTGGGGCGGCAATCTGATGGGCGCGCAGTCCTACCCTGTGGCATTTAACATTGCGCACCAGCTTGTGTATTCGGCACACGATTACGGGCCGAACCTCTACCAGCAAAGCTGGTTCAACAGCAGCACGACGTATCAGAGCCTGGTGCAAGTCTGGACCGGGTTCTGGGCGTATCTGAGTTTGAACGACGTCGCGCCGGTGTGGGTGGGCGAGTTCGGCACTACCAACAACGCAAGCGACATCGAGAGCAACGTGCCCGGCTCGCAGGGACAGTGGTTCCAGAGCATCGTCACCTTCATGCAAAACAATCCGCAGCTTGACTGGACCTACTGGGCGCTGAACGGCGAGGATAGCTACGCGCTGCTGGATAGCAATTACGACTCGACGCCCGTCAGCTCGCTGAAGCAGAGTTTGCTGGCGAGGATTCAGTTCAGCGGCGGAGGCGGCGGGAATTGCGAAAGCGCTCCGCCCGCACCAACTGGACTTACGGCGACCGCAGTTTCCTCCAGCCAGATTAATTTGACTTGGAATGCGGTGACACCGCCTCCGTCATGCAACGTGACGTACAACCTCTATGCGAGCCGATTCTCGAACTTCACGCCGTCCGCGGCAACCCGCATCGCCAGCGGGCTGGTTGCGAGCAATTACTCCAACACCGGATTGCTGGCCTCCACCACCTACTACTACATTGTCAGAGCCGCCGATTCGGTGGGCGAGTCCGGCAACTCCAACCTTGCCCATGCGACGACTCAATCCGGTGGCAGCGGCTTGGGCTGTCATATCATCTACGTCGACCAGAACGACTGGGGGACGGGATTCACCTCAAGAACACGGGCACACAGGAAATCAATGGCTGGACGCTGACGTGGACCTGGTCGGGCAATCAGCAGATCTACGATGCGTGGAACTCAACCTATACGCAGAGTGGACAGAATGTTGCACTGACCAATGCGGCGTGGAACGGAACCATTGGAGCGGGCGACACGCTGAGCGGAATCGGCTTCAATGCCGATTACAGCGGGACCAACCATAACCCGACCACGTTTTATGTGAACGGGACTTTGTGCCAGTGATCAGATAACTTGTTGGTAGCAGAATTGGGCTTTAGCCTCGCGCACGTTCTGCAGGGGCTAAAGCCCGTTCTTTTGGAGCTCGGGCGGCACGACTGAAGAGAGCCGCCCTAATCGCAGCCGCGGGGTGCCCTGATCGAAGCGGGGCGACTTACGAGATAGGTTGGCCCTGTTGCCATCGTCTTTGAAGGGGCACGCCTTTAGGCGCGCCGTAAAGCCGTCGAAGCCCACCGGCTTTAGCCGCGGAGGGAACTCGTTTTCTATGTCTGCTGAATCTGAGTTCCCTCAGGGGCTAAAGCCCGCAGTCAAGGTCGTGTTCATCGGCGCAGCTAAAGCTGCGCCCCTTCAAAGACGATTTCGACGGAGCCGGACGGGGTCTAACTAAATCAGCGCGGCTAGCGGCTGATTCTTTTGCGGTGTTCCTTCAAAATACAGCTATCCATCACGACAAAGATGCCAGCCTGGCGGGCCTTTTCGGCGGCTTCTTCGTGAACGACGCCTTCCTGCATCCAGATGGCGGGGGCTTTGATCCGGATGGCATCCTCGATGACCTCGGGAACAGCGTCGGAGCGGCGAAAGACGTTGACAATGTCGATCTTCTCCTGCACATCCAGCAGCGTGGCGTAGGCTTTCTCGCCCATCCAGTCGGTGATATTGGGATTGACGGGGATGATGCGGTATCCGTGCGACAACATGTAGTGCGAAACTCCGTAGCTCGGACGCAAGGGAGAATCGGTGAGGCCGACGACGGCGATCGTCTTTGCGGTCTTCAGCAGTTCGGTGATGCGATCAGCTTCGGTGGCAGACATCGTGGTTCCCTCGGGAAAAATGATTGTAGCCTGAGGAAGCGCGGGGTGACCAAGATAGCCGGTTGCTGTAGGGGCCCTTCGACTCCGCGTCCGCCCGACCCGCAAAAGATGCGGGGCGGAAAAGCGTGGCGGACGCTCCGCTCAGGATGACAGCATAAGGAGATTTGCGACAGCCACGCGAACCTTCACTCAGGATGACACGGCGTGAGGTTCTGGCCAAAAGCGAGCGAAAAGCGGATTGCGATTTTGCTGACGTCTGAAAGCTGATAGCTGGCAGCTACTTCAACGCCTGCTCCAAATCCGCAATCACATCTTCGACATCCTCGATGCCGACCGAAATTCGCACCATGCCGTCGGTCAGCCCGATGGCTTTGCGGCCTTTTTCACCAATCGCCGCGTGCGTCATGGTCGCCGGATGCGAGATGAGTGTCTCGACTCCACCCAGCGATTCGCCCATGGTGCACAGGCGCACGCGCTTCAGCAGCCGCTTGGCGTTCGCGAGCGAGCCGGTCTCGAAGGTGATCATCGAGCCGAAGCCCGACATCTGGCTGCAAGCCAATTCGTATTGCGGATGACTCTGCAAGCCGGGATAGAAAACTTTCTTGACCTTGCGATGGCCGCCGAGGTAGTCAGCCATGACGCGGCCATTCTCGTCGTGCTGCTTCATGCGCACGGCCAGCGTCTTGGTGCCGCGCAGCACCAGCCAGCATTCGAACGGCGACATGATGGCGCCTGCGGCTTTCTGGACGAATGCCAGCTTCTCAGCCTGCTCGCGCGTGGTGCAGACCAGTACGCCGCCGAGGCCGTCGCTGTGGCCGTTGAGGAACTTGGTCGTGGAGTGCAGCACCATGTCAGCGCCGAGCTTGATGGGCTGCTGGAAGTAGGGCGTCATGAAGGTGTTGTCGACTACGACTTCGCAGCCGCGCTTGTGCGCGATGGCGCTGACGGCGGCGATGTCGGTGAGGCCCATCAGCGGATTGGTCGGCGTCTCGATGTAGACGTAGCGCGTGTTCTTGCGGATGGCACGCTCGACGTTGCGAGGATCGGTCGTGTCCACGTAGGTGAACTCGAGGCCGAAGTTGGTCATGATCTGGTTGAAGAGGCGTGGCACGCCGCCGTAAAGGTTGTTGGAAGCAACGATGTGATCGCCGGCTTTCATCAGGTGGCAGAGAGCACCGGCCGCGGCCATTCCACTAGCAAACACCGGCGCGGCAATGCCGCCTTCCAGCGACGCGAGGTTCTGCTCCAGGCGCGTTCGGGTAGGATTGCCGGCGCGCGAGTAGTCATACCCCTTGGTCTTGCCCAGCTCTTCCTGCGCGTAGGTTGATGTGGCAAAGATGGGAGGAGCGACGGCCCCGGTGGACGCGTCAGGTTCGTTACCGGCATGGATGGCGCGAGTGGAAAAACCAGGATCGTTCTTAAGCATAAATGACCATTTCACCAGGGAGAACACGGCGAGCACGGAGTTTGGAAGTCATGTTCAACACGGAGAACACTGACAGCACGGAGGCAATCTCATGGTCAGCCCGGAGGGCGACAGTGATTAGCCCAGCGCGGAAGCGCTGGGGAAACGCCCCGTAACAATTTTCAGCCCCTTCAGTGGCGGCAGATTCGAACGCGAAGGGTATCACCCCTGAAGGGGCTCGAAATAACTCTTACGCCTTCTACCCAGCGCTACCGCGCTGGGCTAATTACTTTCGCCCTTCGGGCTCCACGTTCAATGACTGTCGTTGAAGTGGAAGATGCCCTTGGACAGATAGCGTTCGGCGGAGTCGGGGATGATGGTCGCGACCCTCTTGCCTGGACCCAGCTTCTTCGCGATGTTGATCGCTGCAAAGACATTTGCTCCGGCGCTCGATCCAGCCAGTACGCCTTCGATGGCAGCCAGCTTTTTCACCATATCGAAGGCATCATGGTCGCTGACCGCGATGATCTCGTCGGCGAGCGCGCCGTCGAAGGTCTTGGGAATGAAGCTAGCGCCGATGCCTTCCACTTCATGCTCGCCCTTTTCGCCGCCGCCCAACACTGAGCCTTGGGTCTCCACTGCAATCGCCAGCGTCTTCGGATTGCGCTCCTTCAGATAGCGCGCCACACCGGTGAAGGTGCCGCCGGTACCGCAGCCGATGACGATGGCGTCGACCTGTCCGCCGAGTTGGTCGTAAAACTCGCGGGCCGTGGTCTCGTAGTGGAAGTCAGGATTGTCGAGGTTCTCGAATTGCGCAGCGACGAAGGAGTTGGGTGTGCGCGCGGCGCGCGCCTTGATGTAATCGATGGCCTCCTGCATACCGCCGGCGTGAGGAGTGCGAATCACCTCAGCGCCGAGCGCCTCCATCAGCGTGACTTTCTCCTGAGAAAAACCTTCGGGGACGGCGAGCACCGTCTTGTAGCCACGGCCACTGGCGATCAGGGCCAATCCCACGCCGGTATTGCCGGCGGTGGCTTCGAAGATGGTCGCTCCCGGCCGCAACCGGCCATCGCGTTCGGCTTTGGTGATCATGCCTAGCGCGGCGCGGTCCTTGATGCTGCCGCCGGGATTCAGGTACTCGAGCTTGGCGTAGACATCGGCGGCGCCAGCCGGAGTGAGCTTGCGCAGATGCAGGACGGGAGTGTCGCCGACCAGTTCCGTAATCTCTTCGGCGACGTGCAGAGAAGCCATTTCAGCAGTCTTCATGAGGACTCGCGAGAACAACTGTCAAGGTTACGTGAAGCCGAATGAGACGGTCAAACACAACCTATAGGATGCGCGAGAGCGTCTCATCCACAGGAGGCTAGACATGGCAACGGAACGGAAATCGAGTTCCTCGCACCGGAGCGGCAAGAACTCGAGCGGCAGCTCGCAGAGCAGCGGTCATCGCAAGTACAGTTCCAAGGCGCAGGACAAGGTCGGCAGAGCCATGCACGAGCGCAAGCATGGCGAACTGAAGACGCGGGGCGGCCGCAAAGTAACGAGCCGCAAGCAGGCGATTGCCATCGGCCTGAGCGAAGCGCGCAAGTCGGGTGCGAAGGTGCCGCGCAAGAAGTCGTCCTGATATACCGACACTCGGGATGACAAAAAGGGAATTATGACGGCGCACCTAAAGGTGCGCCTCTGTTTTATCTTTGATTGCGCGAACGCGGCCCTAAAGGGCCGCTCTACCACCCTTACGCCGTGACTGCCTCCGGCTTGCTCTGCAATTGGCGCAGCACATACTGCAGAATGCCGCCGTGCTTGTAATACTGCACCTCCTGCGGCGTGTCGATGCGCACGGTCGCATGAATTTCGATCACCGCGCCGTCCGCCTTGGTCGCGCGCACCTTCACGGTCTTGCCTGGCGCGAACTTCTCCAGCACATCCGTCAGTCCAATGATGTCGAACGACTCCTCGCCGGTGAGTCCGTTGGTCTCGGCGCTCTCTTCGGCGGGGAATTGCAGCGGCAGAATGCCCATGCCGACGAGATTCGAGCGATGGATGCGCTCGAAGCTCTCGGCCAGCACGGCGCGAACGCCGAGCAGCCTGGGACCTTTCGCAGCCCAATCGCGCGACGAGCCGGAGCCGTACTCCTTGCCCGCCAGCACCATCAGCGGCGTGCCCGCAGCACGATATTTTTCCGAGGCGTCGAAGATCGTCATCTCTTCGCCGCCGGGCAGATGACGCGTGAACGCACCTTCGCGCTCAGGTGTGAGCCTGTTGCGCAGACGCACGTTGGCGAAGGTGCCGCGCATCATCACTTCGTGATTACCGCGGCGCGATCCGTAGGAGTTGAAGTCCACCGGCTTGACGTTGTGCGCAATGAGATACTGTCCCGCAGGACTGGTCGGCTTGATGGAGCCGGCCGGCGAGATGTGATCGGTGGTCACGCTGTTGCCCAGGTAGCAGAGCACGCGCGCGCCGGAGATGTCCTTGACTGGCGCAGGATGAGCGGGCATCTTGTCGAAGTACGGAGGGTTCTTCACGTAGGTGGACTGCTCGTCCCATGCGAAGGTCTCGCCTTCGGGGACGGCCAGGCCGCGCCAGCGCTCATCCCCCTTGAAGACATCGTTGTAACTCTTCTGGAAGAGGTCGCCGGTAATGTACTTGCGCACGACCGCGTCCACTTCTTCGGCAGTCGGCCAGATGTCCTTCAGAAATACCGGCGAGCGCTTGCCATTTTTTGTGAAACCCAGCGGCTCGTTTAGCATGTCGAGATCGATGCGGCCGGCCAGCGCATAGGCGACGACCAGCGGCGGCGACATCAGGTAATTTGCGCGGACTTCGGAATTAATGCGGCCTTCGAAGTTGCGATTGCCGCTGAGCACCGAGGCCACGACGAGATCTTTATCGACGACGACGTTGGATACTTCCTGCGGCAGCGGCCCGGAGTTTCCGATGCAAGTGGTGCAGCCGTAACCGACGAGATGAAACTTCAGCTTCTCCAGATACGGCATCAGGCCGGAGCGGGTGAGGTACTCGGTGACGACCATCGAGCCCGGCGCAAGCGACGTCTTTACCCATGAGGGCACGGACAATCCCTTCTCGACGGCCTTCTTGGCCAGTAATCCCGCCGCAACCAGCACATAGGGATTCGAGGTATTGGTGCAACTGGTAATGGCCGCGATCACCACGCTGCCGTGATTGAGCGCCTTGTCCAGCTTCAGGTGCTCCTCGACAACGTCGTGCTGCGAATCCATGCCAGCGGGATGTCCACCTTCACCTTCCCAACGTGCTTCCTGCTTCGGAGGCACGTGCTGACCCGGCTTCAACAGGCCGGGTAGAGCCTGCTCAAATGATTTCGCGGCTGCGGAGAGCAACACGCGGTCTTGCGGACGCTTCGGGCCGGCGATGCAGGGCTCGACGGTTGCGAGATCGAGATCCAACACACTGGTGTATTCGGCTTCCGGCGTGCTCGCTGTGTGGAACAGGCCCTGCTCCTTGCAGTAGGCCTCGACTAGAGCGACCTGCTCTTCGCTGCGGCCGCTGAGGCGCAGATAGCGCAGCGTCTCTTCGTCGACAGGAAAGATGCCGCAGGTTGCGCCGTACTCGGGTCCCATGTTGGCGATAGTGGCGCGATCGGCGAGCGGGAGCTTGTGCAGCCCAGGGCCGAAGAATTCGACGAACTTGCCGACAACGCTGTGTTTGCGCAGCATCTCGGTGACGGTGAGGACGAGGTCGGTCGCGGTTGCGCCAGCGGCAAGTTGGTTCTTCAGCCGTACGCCGACAACTTGCGGGATCAGCATGGAAACCGGCTGGCCCAACATGGCGGCCTCGGCTTCGATTCCGCCGACGCCCCAGCCGAGTATGCCGAGACCGTTGATCATGGTGGTGTGCGAGTCGGTGCCAACCAGCGTGTCGGGATAAGCCAGCGGCTTGCCGGTCTTGCCGTTCGCGCCGATGAAGACTACGCGGGCGAGATATTCAAGATTGATCTGGTGAACGATGCCGGTGTCGGGCGGGACGATGGCGAAGTTCTTGAATGCGCCTTGTCCCCAGCGGAGGAATGCGTAGCGCTCTTTGTTGCGCTGGAATTCGAGGTCGGCGTTGAGCTGGAACGCTTGAGGCGTGCCGAACTCATCCACTTGCACGGAGTGGTCGATGACCAGCTCGGCCGGTTGCAGCGGGTTGATCAGATTAGGATCGCCGCCCAATGTCTTCATCGCGTCGCGCATGGCGGCAAGATCGACCACCGCGGGCACGCCGGTGAAATCCTGCAACAGCACGCGGCTGGGCATGAAGGCGATTTCCTGCGAAGGAATGCTCTTGCCGGTCCAGGAGGTGAGCGCGCGAATGTCGTCGGCCTTTACTGATTTGCCGTCTTCACGGCGCAATAGGTTTTCCAGCAGAATGCGGAGCGAGAAAGGCAGGTGCTTTGTAGCGCAACCTTGTTTTTCCAGCGCATCAAGGCGGTAGATCTCAAACTCCCGCTTGCCCACGCGGAGGATGGAACGACTGTCAAAGGTGTTCATGGATGAGTCCCTTCTTACTTATATTGAGGATTTATGAGCGGGCGCGGATTCCAAGCAAATGCAAAGAACTGTTTGAATGACGTGTGTCGTCCCTACGGGACTCGGTTCGTTTTTCCATTCTACCCAGCACTCCGCCTGCGGCTCTGTGCTGGGCTAGATTATTTCGCCCTACGGCGCTGGCCGAAGAGCAGATCCCTCGCGGGCTAAAGCCCCCTCGTGGTGACAAAAATAAACGGCTTATCGGCACGACTGAAGTCGTGCCCTGACACAAACCATTCCAATGCGACTTTTTCAGCAGCGTGTAAAGTCCCTGATGCAAATCAATTGATTAGACTCGGCACGGAGCAGGCGCCCTGATACAGGAACGAACCTATGAGATCAGCGCAACCAACTATCTTAACTCGCCGCAGCGGAGAGTGAATACAACTTATAAGGCAGGTCGCTACCAGGAACTTCAGCGCGCTTTTCTTTGCAACTCCGAGCACTCATCGTGCAATTTGGCGTCGTGGGTCAGGCCGTCGGCTATCACACACTCGTCCAGCGCGGCCTTGGGGTCGGAGTCCTTCAGCAGGTTGGTGAGCATGATGTGCGGAGTGGGCCAGTCGGGCGAGAGCCTGGCGGCGGTACGCAGCTCTGCGATCGCCGACGGCATGTCCTTCTTTTTCTGATAGACGATGGAAAGATTGTAGTGGGCGCTGCCGTTCTTGGGCAGAAGATGGATCGCTTCCTTGTACTCGGCGATGGCTTCGTCGGGCCTGCCGGCGTCGTCCAGCACACTGCCCAGATTCATGTGAGTGCTGGCGAGGTTATAGCGGTCCTGCTCACTCATTTTTTCTTTTGCCGGCTCCAGCTCCAATGCTGCGCGATAGTGCTGAATGGCTCCGTTAAAGTCACGCTTGGTGTAAAGCACGTTGGCCAGATTGTTTTGCGCGCTGGCCATCTTCGGATTCAGCCGCACCGCCTCCTGATATTCGGCGATCGCGCCGTTGAGATTGCGATTGTGCTTGTAGGCCAATCCCAGATTGTTGTGCGCATTGGCGTCACCAGGCCGCAGGGCGATGGCGGTTTTGAATTCCGCGATGGCTTCGGCATAGCCCTGGCGATCCAGGTAAACGCGCCCCAGATTGTAGTGCGCCTCGAAATAATCGGGATAGAGCTTAATCGCCTCTTTGTACTCGGCGATGGCGTTTTCCCCGTTGCCGTCGCGCTCGAATACCGTGCCTTCATGAAAATGGCGCTGTGCCTCCTCGGGCACGACCTGCTTTGCCGGTGCAGCTGGCGTGGCCGGATTGGCCGGAGTCGAAGCTGGCGGCGGAGTAGTGGCCGGAGGTGACGCGTGATTCAGTGGAGCGGGCAACTTCGGGGCCGGCTGAGGTTGCGGAGCATCCTGGGCCATGGCCAATCCGCAAACAAGCAGGAACAAGATCAGGGCGGCAAGAAAGCTGCGCAGCAATAACATTTCGGTTCGATGTCTCATCATGCAAAATGGCAAACATTACCTCGGGCGGTAAGGCGCGCTTTGCACGGGAGCTCAAATGCACGCCTAAACAGGTTGCTGAAAAAGTCCGAAAAGGAAATTCCTCGCGGGCTGAAGAGTCTGCGTGAGCCTATCGTCCCCGGGGGACTCAGGCTCCTTTTCACACTAAGCCCAGCACTCCGCTACGCTCCGTGCTGGGCTATCATGACTCCGCGCCTTCGGCGCTCCGGATTTCGGGTTTCTTACTGCACCGCGGTGAAACTGCTTCCCGGCTAGAGTATATCGTTTTGCGCAACCAATCACGCGCGCGTCCCCAGCCAGCCGTCTGCTACTCCTGCGTCTTCGGTGGAGGGTCATGAATGGTTGCGACTGCCCTCTTCATTTCCTGGAAATGTCCGGTCTGGTAGCCGTATGTCCGCTGCGGCAGCCGCGCCGCTTCCTCCTTAATAGCCCTCGAGCGGTCGCCCGGATTAGGATGGTCGGACAGGAACAGGAAGGCCCCGCTCTGGTCATTCAGCCCGGAGAAGAACCTGGCCAACTGGGCGGGATCGTAGCCCGCCTCGGCCATGATGTGTGCGCCCATCAAGTCGGCCTGGCTCTCATGGATGCGGTTGAACTTCAGCAGCACGCTGTTGGCGCCCAATCCAATGCCGAGTTGCGCGAGCTGTCCCATCAGGGTGTCGCTAGCGGTCAGCTGCCCCGCCAGCGCCACGGGAAGCTGAATCAGGTCCACCTTGCTTGCCTGGTTGGTGCCGTGACGCAGGATGACGTGCGACATCTCGTGGGCAATGGCGCCCGCGAACTGCGCCTCATTGGCAACCGCTCTCAGCAACCCGGTGTTGATGAACATCGGTCCGCCCGGTAGAGCATAGGCGTTGATCGCTGGGTCGGCAACAATCTGAAACGTGAAGGTGAATCCGCTGGCTTTCGCCTCTCGAGAAGCGACCAGCCGCTTCGTCACGGAGTTCACAAAGGCGGTGAGCGCGGGGTCGTTGACGATGGTCACACGCTGGCGTATCTCCGCCGCCGCTTCCTGGCCGAGCTGGACGTCTTGCTGTCTGGTGAACAGGTTGAAGCCCGGCTTGAACTGCGTAGGAGCTGGGGCGGCTGCGGCCGTCGATAGCAGCAGCGTTACAACAACGGCAAACTTAGTGGACCGGTGTATTCGATCCACAACCCAGCGATGCACGGAACGAGGCGGCATCTTTACTCCGAGCGCATTTTACATCGGCGCACTACTGGGATGATTTGAGGAACTTGCCGGATGCCGCCAGCCGAAATCGAACAGATCAATGTGTCGCACCCAGCTTATCTTGCAGGAAAGCATAAGGGCTGCGATATCATCGAACGTCAGCGGTGCTGACGAAACCGCTCGCTATGGACCAACGCAGCTTTCAGAGCTTACTGCGCCGCACGGTGGCATTACCGGTAGTGCTGCTGGTATTGCTGGCGGTTACTTTGGCTGCGGAGATACTCCTGCTCTCGTGGTCGCTGCGCTGGGTCGACCATTCGGACCAGGTCATGACTGAAGCTCGCACGGCGACGCGCAGTATCGTGGAGATGGATACGGCGCTGCGAGGATACTACCTGACCGGCGATCATACTTTCCTCGAATCCTACAACGAGATTAAAGCGAGGGTGCCCGAGCAACTCGAGGCGCCCCTGGAACTAACTGCGGACAATCCCAGCCAGCAGGCGCGGCTGCGCGAACTTCGGCAGTTGGACGTGGCCTGGATGCAGTGGGCGGACCAGCAGGTGGCGCGTGGGCACCAAAACCCGCCTTCACCCGAAGAGCTGATTGCCGGCCAGCAGTTGATCTCAGAAATTCGCGATAGACTGCGGGATTTCACGGCTGCAGAGGAAAGCCTGCGCGATCGCCGTTCGCATCGGGCCAAAGTCTTAAATGGCGCCGTGATCGGTTCCGCGATAGGAGTTTCACTGTTAGTCGCGGTGATGCTTTTTACCCTCACCCGGCGCGAATTACTGGCGCTGTCGACCACTTACGAAGATCACCTGCAGGCGGAAGCCAGGCAACAACAGCAACTCAAGGAAAGCCGCGAGTTATTTCAGATCACCCTCAAGAGCCTGGGCGAGGCAGTGGTCTCCACCGACCCGGAAGGCAAAGTATCGTTCCTCAATCCCGTAGCGCAGCAGCTTACCGGATGGGATTATGTGCTAGCAGCGGGCAGGCCGTTCGGCGAGGTCATGCGTCTGAGCAACGAACGAACCAGGTCAGCGGTTGAGGACCCGATTAACGCCGTGCGACGGGCGCAGAAGGTGATCGGCTCCTCCAATAACCTGCTGTTGACCAGTCTTAGCGGCGAAGAGTATCCCGTTGAGTTGACCGGAGCGCCCATCCTCAATGACCGGGGCAGCGTAGTGGGGGTGGTGGTGGTCTTCCGCGACGTGACGCAGCGGCGCCAGACCGAACAAATCCTGCGGACCAGCGAGCGGCTGACTTTAGCGGGAAGGTTGTCGGCCACCATTGCGCATGAGATCCGCAATCCGCTCGACACGGTTACGAACCTGGTTTATCTACTGCAATATGAACAAGGGCCGAATCCGGCCTCGGCGCAGTATCTGCAAATGGCCAGCGATGAACTTGCCCGCATCTCGCAAATCACCGGCCAACTATTGACCTTCCATCGCGAGGCAAGAAGTCCGGTCGCAGTGAGCCTGACGGAAGTACTGGAAAGCGTGCTGACCGTGTTTGCTCCACAGATCAAGCAAAATCACATTGAGGTGCAGTGCCGCTTCGATACTGATCGCTCTGTGCGAGGATTTCCCGGGGAGTTGCGCCAGGTTTTTTCCAATCTCGTGGGGAATGCCGTCGAAGCCATGTCAGGAGGTGGACAGCTGATACTGCACACGCGAGAGTCCAGCCTGGCTTCCGACCCTGCACGCAAGGGCGTGCGTGTGACCGTGCTCGACAATGGAAGCGGCATTCCTCTGGGCGTTCGCCGAAATCTTTTTGCCCCGTTCTACACCACGAAAGGCGAGAAAGGGACCGGGCTGGGACTTTGGATCAGCCGCGGCATCACCGAAAAACACGAGGGCACCATTCACGTGAGCAGCCGCCTTGCTCGAGGGCGAAGCGGCGCAGCCTTTTCCGTATTTCTTCCTTTCGAGCAAGAGCTTGGGCTGCTGGACGTTCCCGCTGGCCCGCCGGTAACGTAAAACGGTGGCTGGCTCAGCAGCCGGGAAATTTGCCTGCGCAGTGTTTCACGGCAACGCCAGCCGGGAATGTCAGCTGTAGCGCGGTAAAGAATCAGGGTCACACTCAGGAGCGGGAATGGCATCGGTTTCCTCGAAAGCTTCGAGGCGGAAAAACAAGATTGAACTGCGCAGCACCCGGGACCAGGCGCCTGCGCGGCGGCCAGGCTTTCTCGCTTCGTCCCAGGCGCCGTGGATTCTGGCGGCCATCCTCGCACTGCTTACGATCGCCGTTTACTTCCCCGTCCATAGTCATCCGTTCTTCACTTTGGATGACGGACCGTATGTGGTCAACAATCCGCATCTGCAGAGCGCGTCGGCGTGGGAGACGATCAGCTGGGCGTTCACGTCCTACGACCTGGCCAATTGGCATCCCGTCACCTGGCTGTCGCACGCTGCGGACGCGCGGATGTTCCAGTCGGCTTCCGGCCCTCATGATGTGAATCTGCTGCTGCATATCATCAACGCGCTGCTGCTGTTCTGGGTGCTGCTGGGCGCGACGGGCTACACAGGACGCAGCTTCATGGTGGCGGCGCTGTTCGCACTCCATCCTATTAACGTCGAAACGGTGGCCTGGATTGCAGAGCGCAAGAACGTGCTCAGCCTGCTGTTCTTTCTGTTGGCGCTCGGAGCCTATCGATGGTACGCCTCGAAGCCGCAGGTTGGACGCTATGTTGCTGTGGCCCTGCTCTACGCGCTTGGCTTGATGGCCAAACCGCAGGTCATTACCTTCCCCTTCGTTCTGCTGTTATGGGACTACTGGCCATTGCAGAGGTTCGCTTTTCGCCATTCGCTATTCGCTTTCCGCCAGAAGGACGCGTCAAGCGCGCCTGACGAAGCGCAACTTGCGAAGAACCAAAGGCAATCTTCTGACGAAGAGCGAACGGCGAAGAGCGAAGAGCGGTTCCTATGGCTGGTGTTGGAGAAGCTGCCGCTGCTGGCCTTGTCTTTGGGCAGCGCGATCATGACCATGAAGGCGCAGGGCGCGGCGGGCGCGTTGCGGTATTATCCGCTCTCCACCAGGCTGGAAAACGCGCTTGTTTCTTATGTCCGCTATATCGGGAAGGCGTTCTGGCCTACAAATCTCGCGGTGTTTTATGCCCATCCGGAGTTGGCCGCTTGGCAGGTAGCCGCGGCTTTACTTCTTTTGCTTGCGATCACTGCATTCGTCATCCAACAACGCCGGCAACGTTATCTCGCGGTGGGCTGGTTTTGGTATCTGGGAACGCTGGTACCAATGATCGGCATCGTGCAAGTGGGCGAGCAAGCCATGGCTGACCGTTATGCCTACCTCAGCTTCATCGGGTTATTTCTCATGGTCTGCTGGGGCGTTGCGGCGTTGGCTGAGCAAAGGCAGCTTTCACTGGCATGGCTTGCCGCGCCCAGCGTTGCGGTGCTGCTGATCCTGACGGTCATCACCTATCGCCAGCTCAGCTACTGGAGCGACAACGTGATCCTGTGGTCGCGCATGATGGCAATCTCCAGCGGCAGTTATGAGGTGGAAGAGAATCTTGCAGTCGCGCTGCTGGACAACGGACAAGCCGAGCCCGCCATGCAGCACTTTCAACGCGTGACCGCGCTGGTTCCATCGTCTCCCGAACTGATGGGACGCGAGCTTGCAGGGTACGCGGCGGTGGCGCACTTATACCTCGGCGCCTATGTCCAGCAGCGCGGACAGCCGGCGGACGCGATCGCGCACTACAAGAAAGTGCTCGAAATGGCGCAGGACTTCGCCTCGCAGAACGTTTACGCCAACCTTCCTCCGCTGCTCACCCGAATGAAGGCCGCCGCCTTGGGAAATATGGGAGACGCCTATTACGCTCTGCACGATTTTCCCAATGCCAAGACCAGCTACGATGCGGCCCTGCAACTGGATGCGCGCAGCCCGCGCCAATGGATTGGATTGGGGGTGGTGGACCAGAAGTTGGGAGATGCCGGCGCAGCCGCGCAGGCGTTCTCGCGAGCCACCGAGCAACAGCCTTCCGCCGTCGGATACTTATTGCTGTCGCAGGCGCTGGAAGAAAGCGGCCACAAGCAAGAAGCCCAGGCCGCCCGGCAACAGGCAAATCTTTTGACACAGGATCTAGCGGCAGCCGAGCAGACCGCCGAAAAACTTTTGGCGAAGTAGAGAAGCTCGGGTTAAGCCGGATTTCCGCGGACGGTCCAGGTCGAGGGACACCATCTGGCTTGCGAAGCGCGAATCGTGCAGTGGAAGGCTCCGCCATGATAACTAACGAGATGGCGAATTCACACTCGTAACCGCATAGGTTCCTGATTTCCGCCGGTTCCCGCTCAAAACCCGAGCTGGCTTTACTTGCTTTTCAGTCCATCGCGGTAGGCCATCGCTTCGAGTTCCACGCGAATGGCGTCGGCGACGGGGACGACGGGGCGAGCTTCGAACTTGAAGGCAGGCAACATCGAACAGAACTTATGCACTTCGAGCGGGTCGTCACACTCCATCAACATATAACCGCCCCAATCACCGACGCGGATGACGAATGACTCGATTTTGAAACTGGCGGGCGCTTTCCACGGACTGAAGACCTCCAGGATTCGCTTCTGTGCATTTTCGTACTCGATGGGCGTGCCCTGCGGCCGTTCGTTCCAAGTGATCATGTACTTCATGCTTTTTCTCCTCTCTGGCATTTTGTTACGATCTGCCCCGTCGCTGATAGGGACGGCTTAACAACTGGCCACGAGGAGACGTGGGGCAAGGATACCCTAGCCCGCTCGCATTGGAACAGCCGAGAACTTCGGCAAGTCCTGCTAAGGCCAATAGGCGGGCTTCGGTCCCTTTCTCGGTCTTGTTCCGGTTGGTTGACGGGCAATCGGGAAGTTGGCTTTCCGAACCATCACAAGGGATTCATCTGGAGCACTCCATGAAAGACCACGAAACCCGGCGCGCAATCAGGTTGGTGGGCTTCCATCCCGTTGCGAAGCTGACGGCCACGGGGTAGCGATCAAACGACTACACCTGTGGTACGTGGATCCTCGCCGCCGCTTCGAAGCATTGCCGGGCTCGCTCGGAATCGCCAAACTTGTCGTAAATGCGTCCCATGTTGATGAGAGCGAGCCGTTTCGCGTCTTGCTTCACCTCGGGTGCCTGCAACACCCGCTGATAGTGTTCCAGGGCGCTCCTCAAATCACTATGCTTCTGCTCGTAAAAAGCGAGCCCCAGATTGCCGAGCGGGTCCGCGGGATCGAGGCTCAGACCTCTGGTGAAGTGTTGCAGTGCCTCCGCATCTCTTCCTCTCTGCAGCAGATCGCCTCCGACACGAACTTCAGCGGCAGTATTGTCAGTGGCGACCTCCAACGAGTGCGACCATAAGGTCAGGTCGTCACTCCAGAAGTTAACCTGCCGGTACGTCAATGCTGCCAGGGAGGCGAGCAGTACCATACTGCCGCCTGCCAGTAATGCAGCAGGAAGATGCCGCTGCCGGCTCCACTCCGCCACGCCCCAGCAGATCATAATGAAGATCCCGCACAAAGGCAGATACGCATAACGATCAGCCATCGCTTGAGTGCCGAAGTGCACAATGCCACTCATGGGAACTAGGCTGATCAGAAACCACAACCAGCCTACCCTCAGGTAGCGATGACGCCGCGCGCACAGCACCAGGACGGTGATTCCCGACAATACTGCCAAAGCTCCCGTGACTTGCCACGCCATAAGGCTTGTGCCGGGATGTGGATAGAAAACTGCCAACCACTGCGGCCACAAAGCCTTTCCGATGTAGCGCGCGTAAGCGACCACGGCATTCGACATTCGAGTGGAGAGCGTATATGGCCAGTATTCCGGCTGGGCCGCACCTTGGACGTGAAGAGTGACGATTGCGTCAGTGAGGCCCAAGAGGAACAGTGGCAGCTTCTCGTTCACCAGCGCGGCGAAACTTCTCGCCTGCAGCGGTGCAAACGAGTTTGTTCCCTCCACCGTTCCGGAAGTGGCAGGAAACATGCGCTGCAAGGGCCAGTAGTCCCAGAGAAGCAGGAGAAAGGGCAGCATAATAATCTGCGACTTGGCCATCAACCCCAGGACATACAACAGCGTAACCAGCGAATAACGCTGGGTGCTGGGCTGCAAGGCGTACCAGCGATAAGCACTAAGCGCCAGCACCAGGAAGATCGTACTGAGCATGGTCTTCCGTTCCGCCACCCAGGCCACCGCTTCCACGTTGATCGGATGTAGCGCGAACAGGGCCGCCACCATGAAACTACGTCCGAGGTAACCGGTGGCGTGCTTCAAAGTCCAGAACAGCAGCACCGCCGCTAAGGCATGGAAAACCACGTTCATAAGGTGGTGACCAGTTGGATCAGCCCCAAACAAACGATAGTCCACGGCGTGAGAAAGCCAGGTCACCGGAATCCAGTTCACCATGTCCGTTGCGGTGAAAGCCCACTTCACGGTCGGCCAGTCTAAACCATGGTGGATGTGAACATTGTCCACGACGTAAAAGTAGTCGTCTGTCTGCATGTAGCCGTGCGTATGTACTGGCCAGTAGATGCCCACGATGGCCACGACCAGCAACATATTCAGCAGTGCAAAATGGGCGGGCGAGTCCGCAAGCAGCCGCAGGCTGAGCGAATGAGCAGAGGGCCTCGGTTTCACAGCCAGCTTCCCCCAATCGCCACACGACTCTGATGGACGGGATAGTAAACCGCGAAGAATGCCAGGATGAGAGCTAAAACGAGAACGAGCTTTTGCCAGCGGCTTACGGAGCCCCCGCTTTCAAAGTTGATCCCGGAGTTGGCTGCCTCTGCAGCTTCGCTAAGCAATGGGTACCCCGTGGGCCAAAAGTATATGACAGTGGTTGATTAAGAAGCCAGACTTGGCTTGCAGCGGAGCGTGAATGGTGAAACGGTTTCACTAATGACCTTGGCTGTATACCCAGTGGGACTCATGGGCTTCGGGCAATTTCGTCGCCTCCAGGAAGCATTGCCGCGCACGGTCAACATCTCCGAGAGTTCCATAAGCATGACCCAGATTGGCGAGGGCTCTGCGCTTCCAGCCAGGTGCAGCGGATTCCGGCGATCGAATAACTGCCTCGTAGTACGCGATGGCACCATGCAAATTGCCACGCTGATGTTCGTAGAAAGCTAGCTGCAGATTCCCGTAAATGTCGGAGGGATCTATGGCGACGGCTCGCCGAAAGTGCTGCATGGCTTCCGAACGCTTTCCCTCGTCCTGCAGGTCTTCGCCCACTCTGTCTTCCGCAAACACATTATTGCTGGTGACTTGCAAAGCATGGGACCACAGAGCCAAGTCATCTCCCCAAAGCTGCACTTGGCGATAAGTCAACGTCCCAAGTACTGCCAGAACTATGACGCTGACACTCGCCAGCACCATAGCAGGCACATGACGCAGTTCAGCCCATTCGGCTACGCCCCAGCAAATCAGCAGGAACAGGCCGCAAAAGGGTTGGTAGGCGTATCGGTCGGCCATTGCCTGATCGCCGAAGTGCACGATACCGCTCATGGGAATCATGCTGATCAGAAACCAAAGCCAGCCGACGGTGAGGTAACGAAATCGCCGGGCGTAGAGTACGAAGCCCGTAATCGACAGGAGAAGTGCAACGGCTCCGATTATTTGCCAGAGCGGAAGAGAATTGCCCGGGTGAGGATAGCGCATTGCCAACCAAGCCGGACACAGGGCCTTCCCGACATATCGGGCATAGGCGACGACTGCGTTGTCCAGACGAACCCGCAACGGATACGGCCATTGTTCGGGATGGCCAGCATGCTGAACGTATAAGGTAATCGCTGCATCAATCAATGCCAGGACAAACAGGGGAATCTTCTCCAGCACGAGGAAGCGAAAACTTCTGCCTGGCAATGGTGCGAATGAGTTTGTTCCCTCGACAAATCCTCGACCGGTGGGCAGCATCCTTTGAAGGGGCCAATAGTCCCAAAGGAGCAGCAGGAATGGCAGCATGATGACTTGCGACTTGGCCATCAACCCCAGCCAATAAAGCAAAGCAACGACGGAGTAGCGGCCAATCCCCGGACGACACGCGTACCAGCGGTAGGCCGCCAACGCCAGCACCAGGAAGATCATACTGAGCATGGTCTTGCGCTCAGCAACCCAAGCTACGGCTTCTACGTTCATGGGATGTAGCGCGAACAACGCCGCCACCATGACGCTGCGCCCGGCAAAGCCGGTCGCCCGCTGCAACATCCAAAACAACAGGACCGCGCTCAAGCAATGAAACACCACGTTCATGTCGTGATGTCCGGCGGGATTGAGGCCAAAGATTTGGTAATCCGCTGCGTGCGACAGCCAGGTGACTGGAACCCAATTCACCATGTTCATGGCGGTGAACGCCCATTTCACTGTCGGCAAACCCAAGCCTTGGTGAATGTGCATGTTGTCAACGATGATGAAATAGTCGTCATCGGGGACGAAGCTGTGGGTGTGCACCGGCCAATACACGGCGACCGTGGCAGCCACGAGCGCAATGCCCAGTAGCGCGGCCTTGGTGAAGCGTGTGCTCATGGTCACCTGGATTAGAATTTAGCGATCGCTGTCGAGAACAGCGCCAGGGCCCTGTTTGCGTGGTTGAGGGCAAGAACTTGGTGTTCGTGCGCTCACCCTCTACTATAATCCCGCTCGCAGAGGGCGAGATGAATTATGCGGATACAGGTCCGATGCCGGTAGCGCGGTCAGCGAACCGGGAGGGTCGGCTTTCCGCCGTACGCAAGATCGCCGCGACACACAAGCCGGCATGGGGCCTCACGCTTCTTCTGCTGGCCGCCACACTGGCTCTGTATCTTCCTGTGGTTCATCATCCCTTCGCCAACCTGGACGACATCGGATATGTGACCGGGAACCCTCAGGTGCAGGACGGCTTAACCTGGCCGACCATCAAGTGGGCGCTGCTGACTTTTGCGGAAGACAACTGGCATCCCCTGACCTGGCTGTCGCATTCGCTGGATTGCGAGATGTTCGATCTCGATCCAGCCGGTCACCATGCGGTGAACGCAATCTGGCACGCGCTTGACGCAGTGGTGTTGTTTTGGGTTTTGCTGCTGGCAACTGGGTACTTGGGCCGCAGCTTCATGGTGGCTGCCCTGTTCGCACTGCATCCCATTAACGTCGAAGCGGTGGCATGGGTCTCTGAACGCAAGACGCTGCTCGCTACCTTTTTCTTTCTCCTCACTTTGGGCGCATACCGTTGGTACGTGCGCCATCCCAGTTATCTTCGCTACGCCGTGGTTGCCGTGCTCTTCATCCTGGGACTGATGTCAAAGCCGCAGATTATTACGCTGCCGTTCGTGCTTCTGTTGTGGGACTACTGGCCACTACGACGGATGTTTGCCGGCAGCCTGCCTTCCACCGAACCCGGTTGGGCGACTGCGTCTCCGCCCAGGAATTTTTTCTGGCTGATCGAGGAGAAGATTCCGCTGTTCCTCATTTGTGCGGCCAGCGCATGGATTACGATGCGGGCACAACGTGTCGGGCTACAGCGCTGGCCTTACCCGATCGGGATCAGGATGGGCAACGCGGCCGTCGCTTACGTGCGCTACGCCGGGAAAGCGCTGTGGCCGTCGCACCTTGCCGTCATGTATCTTCACCCCGGAAACTCCCTGAGATCCTGGCAGGTAGCAGCGGCAGCTTTGCTATTGCTGGTGATTACGGCACTGGTTATCGCGGGCCGGCGCTATCGGTATCTGCCGGTGGGCTGGTTCTGGTTCCTGGGGACGCTGGTGCCGACGATCGGCGTCGTGCAGGTTGGCTGGCAGGCGATGGCGGATCGTTACGCGTACCAGTCCTTTCTTGGGCTGTTCATTCTGGTTTGTTGGGGCGTGGCTGATTGGGCCCGGCAAAGACATCTACCCAGGGCTGTGCTGCCGGCCATCAGCGTCGCGGTTTTGTTCGTGCTGGCCATCGCCACCCATCGTCAGATTGGCTACTGGAGCGACGACCAGACGCTCTGGTCGCATACCTTGCAGGTCACCCAGGGCAACTGGGTGGCTGAAGATATGCTCGGCGGCATCCTGCTGACGCAGGGAAATCGTGAAGAGGGCATGCGTCACTACCGGACCGCGAGAGCCATCTTCCCAATGGATTGGAGGAGCAACTTCGCCATTGCCGTGGACGAGCAAGGGCGCGGGAATCTACCGGAAGCGATTCGACTCTACCGGCAGGCTCTGGTGAATATGGAAAGCCCTTTGCAGAAGTCGGAGGCCTATCAGAATATGGCCGTCGCCTATCGCGATTCCGGCGACCTCACAGAGGCGATGGAGTGTCGCCGCAAGGCAGAGCAGTTGAGCGGGCAGTAGGGACGACTTGGAAGCGATCCTTGCGCTCGGCGCAAACAAGTCACGGGCGGCTGGGCACTCTCTTAGCCTGCTGCAGGCATTCTTGCGCTTTCTCTTTATCTCCCAGCGCGCGATAAGCTTTCGCCATTCCAACCCAGGCATTAACGATCATCCCGGGCCTTACCGCTTTGTTATTCACCACCATCTCGTAACGGCCAATCGCCTCCCTGAAATTTCCTCTCTGGAGTTGGTAGATGGCGAGGCCCATGTTGGCATCGGCGTCGGTCGGCGAGAGGGCAAGCGTCTTGTAAAAGTGAGGCACAGCCTCCCCTATCCTTCCGTCGATGGCCAGGGCTGTACCCAGTTGACTCTCGGCCAACCAGTTGCCGGTCGTGACCTGCAAGGCATGCGTCCAGAGAACTTCGTCGCTTTGCCAACAGTTGATCTGGAGCCGGGCCATCACCGCCAAAACCAGCAGCACCGCGACGCCGGCGCTGGGCAGCAGAAGGGTTGGCAGATGCAAATGTTCGCCCAGATCCGCCGTGCCCCAGCAGATCATGATGAACAAGCCGATGAATGACAGATACGCGTACCGGTCGGCCATGGACTGTACTCCTACCTGCACGATGCCCAGCGTTGGAACCAACGTTCCCAGGAACCAGAACCATCCCACAGGCAGGTAACGGTGGCGCCGGCCGACGATCACCAGAACGGTAATCGCCAGCAGAATCAGGCCTGAGGCCGACACCTTCCACCAGTTTTGGGTTTCGCCAGGATGCAGGTACAGAGCTGCAAGGTGAGTTGGCCAAAGCGCCTTCTTGACGTACAACCCGTACGCGAGAATTCCATTACCCACCCGCGCCAGGCGCGAAAACCGCATTCTGGCGTCGTGCTGGACGTGCAGCGTGATGGCTGCCGACGCTGCGGCGATGGCCAGCAGTGGCAGCTTCTCCACCAACAGCCATAGGATTCGCTCTTCGCTCTTCGCCGTTTGCTCTTCGTCGGGAGATTGCCGTTGGTTCTTCGCAAGTTGCGTTTTGCTGGACGCGTCCTTCTGGCGGAAAGCGAATAGCGAATGGCGAAAAGCGATCCTCTGCAAGGGCCAGTAATCCCACAACAGGAGAACGCAGGGCAGGGTGATGATCTGCGGCTTGGCCATCAGTCCCAGGATGAAGAGCAACGCGACGACGGAATAGCGCCCAACCTGAGGCCGGCTGGCATACCAGCGGTAAGTGCCCAGGGCCAGCAGAAAAAACATCATGCTGAGAAGGTTCTTGCGTTCCGCAACCCACGCCACCGATTCGACATTGATGGGATGCAACGCAAACAGGGCCGCTACCATGAAGCTGCGGCCGGCATAGCCGGTTGCCCGCAGCAACACCCAGAACAGCAGCACCGCGTTCAGCGCCTGGAACAATACATTCACATCGTGCGCGGGGCCGGCTTTTACGCCAAAGAGCTGGCAATCTAATGCGTGACTGAGCCATGTCAAGGGATGCCAGTTTTCCGCATAGGAGGAGGTGAACGCCCATTGGACAGTAGCCCAGCTCACACCCGCGTCGACGTGCGGGTTCTCATAAACGTAGTCGCGATCGTCGAAGTTGATGAAGGGGTAATGATGAACGGGAAAGTAAAGCGCGAACGTCGCCACGACCAGCAGCAGGCTGAGCACAAGCGGGCGATGCAGCAGCGCTGCGACGATGCCGCCCGGTGGACGGACGTGGATCTCCGGCATCGGCTTCGCTTCCACGGGGCTCATGCGCTTGTTCTGCAAGTGCGAGGATTATATGTGAGCCCTGGACTGCCGTTCAGTGAGCGGGGTGGGATTCGGTGACTCCGTCTGAACGCGAAAAGGTCATCTCATACATGGTTTGTGTCAGGGCACGCCTCCAGGCGTGCCGTTGGAACCAGCTAGAGAATCCGGCTTTAGCCACTGTGGGAAGCCCTCAGGGCCTAAAGGCCAATCTCTCTCGCGCACTCTGTCGGCACGGCTGAAGAGTCTGCGTGAGAACTATGGCGTCCCTACGGGACTCTGACCTTTTTCCCACTTCACCCAGCACTCCGCCTTCGGCTGCGTGCTGGGCTAGACTGTCCCGCGCCTACGGCGCTCGTATCTCGCGGTTCTTACTCCACTGCTGGTAGGAAAATGCAGTTCTCACGCAGACTCTGAAGCCGTGCCCTGACACAACATTCCTAGCCAGGCCACAAACGAAAAACCCGAGACGAGCTCTGCGCCAGCATCGTCCCGGGGTGAGCAACTGGATCCTGCAAGAAACTAATGCTTAACCTTTGGTGACATTAGATCCGTGCATTTTCGCACGCTCAATTAACATTTGAACCTGTTCCTTCTGGGGATAATCCGGATTCGTCTTCAGTAATTTCTCCCAAACCACCACCGCTCCCTGGGGATCTTTCTTTCCCTGCCACTTCACGATTCCGAGATTAAACAGAGTTCCCGGATGGTTGGGACGAATGGCCAACGCCTTTTCGAAACTCGCAATGGCTTTATCGGCATCGCCGGTATACCAGTACGAAGTGCCCAGGTCGGTGCGGACATCGGCGTTGTCAGGCTGAATGGCAACGGCCTTCTCGTAATACTCGATAGCCTGCGGATAGGCCTGGCTGTCGTAGTAAAGGTTCGCCAGCTTGGTTAGCGTATCGAAGTCGTTGGGATTGCTCTGGAGTTGCGTCAGCAGCGGCTGAGCAGCTTTCGCCAATACCTCAGGTGGAACAGCTTGCTGTTGTGGCGCAGATCCGATTCCCGGAAGCTGCGCTGCTCCCACCGGAGCGCTTCCCATGGCAGCGGGTGCGGCGCCTTGCGCGCTCTCAGCGGCGGGAGCCACCGGGGCAGACCCGCGTGCGAAGTAGCCTACTGCGATTCCGATGGCGAGCGTGATCACCGCCAGCGTATAGGCTTGCACCGTGGTGAACCCCGCGATGGTGTTCTTGTTGTCGTTGTGCGCAGTGTCAGACATCGTGTACTCCTTTGACGAATTAGCCGCGAGCTTCGAGCCCCGAGCTTCGGGCTGTTACTAAATCTGCCTAGTACTTAGATTCGAGCTCTTACCTAAACTTGCCTACTACTTAAAGAAGGCTGCTACTAAAACAAGACTACTATCCTTCGCGAGTGCGACCGATGATGTTAATTTCGTCAAGCCCGCGGCTCGTAGCTCGCAGCTAATTGCTAGTTGCTAGTTGCTCATTCTTGGTGCCGGCGGCAGCCGTTACCGGCTGTTCAAGGTGAAACAGGCGGCCGACCGCTGCGGTCAACACATCCTGCTCCTGCCTCTCTGGAAGTTCCTTCAATTCACGGGCCAATGATCCAGCTATGCGCTGGGTAATATGGCTGGTCAGTGCTGTTAGTGCCTGGTCCTGGTCTTCCGTGAAAGGGCCGAACTCCTTGCGCAGGACTTCCAATTCCTGCCGGCAAAGTTCATCAAGGCGTTGGCGCAGGGCGACGATGGTGGGCACAACCCGCTCCGCCATCAGTTTGCGACGGAAGCCCTGCACTTCCTCCTGCACAATCTTTTCCGCAGCTTCGGCAGCCACCTGGCGTCCACTGACATTGCGCTGCACCACATACTCGAGTTGATCCATATCGAACAGGTGAATGCCTTCTACTTCGCGCACCTCAGGATCGATGTCGCGGGGCACCGCGATGTCGATCATCACCATCGGCTTATGATTGCGCTCCTTGGCGATGTTTTCAGCTTCCTGGCGGCTGAGAATCACATTCGGGCATGAGGTCGAACTCACTACAATGTCCGCCGTCTTCAAATGCTTAAACCTCTCTTCAAACGAAACCGCCGTGGCGCCCATCTTCAGGGCCAACTCTTCAGCTCGTAAGGGCGTGCGATTCATGACTTTGACCCGGCTTACCCCGGCCTTCATCAGGTAATGCGCAGCCAGTTCACTCATCTTGCCGGCTCCGATCAGCAGGACTTCGCGGCCGGAAAGATCTCCCAGCACCTCGCGCGAGAGGTGCACGGAAGCGTAAGGAACCGATACTGCCGACGAGCCAATCGCCGTCTCCGTTCGTACCCGCTTGGAGACCGTAAGCGCCTTCTGCATTACCGTATCGAGGAAGCGTCCGGTTGTGCCGCACTCCTGCGCCTGCGCCCAGGCTTCTTTCACCTGGCCGGTAATTTCCGGCTCGCCCAGAACCATGGAATCCAGGCTGGAAGTGACCCGGAAGATATGGGTCAAGGCGACATCGTCCATCAGCCGGTAAAAGTGCGACCACTCGCAGAGCTTTAGTTGATATTCCTGGCTAAGGAAGCGCAGCACGGAGTTGGCTGCCGTAGGTACGTCACTGGCCCAGACGATAAATTCCGTGCGGTTGCAGGTGGCCAGAACGATGATCTCCTCGATCCCTTCCGCACGAACCAGTTGCAATAGCGTCTCACAGCGGCGGGCGGGACTGATCCAGAAGCGCTCGCGGATGGCGACGGGAGATGTGCGGAAGTTTAGTCCAATTACTGCCAGCGTCGGTTCCACGGTGCCTCTCATTCTGCGCAGTCTTACTTGAAGTGAGGGCACAGGAGATGCCAAAGCGCGGGGGCTTCGAGCGCTGCGGTTAAGTTATTCCACAGCAGCAGTTTAGGTCTGTTGCCGCAGTTGCCAGAGCGGGTCTGAAAACCGGGCTTAGCGGTTTATCACCCTGTCAGAGTGGCTTTTCGCACGCAGGTGGTTCTTCGGAAACTGTTCTGGGGAATTCGCAGGCGTGGGATGCTTGCGAGAGTTCCGGAGCGCAAAAGTACTTGGTGAACGCTCGTTCTAAGGAGTAGATTAGCTTCGCCGTCAAATAGCGGCGCTTTTGTTCTATCCTAATCCCCCTTAAGGGATATGCTGAAGGAGAGGAAACGAATGACAACCAGATGGTTAGTCCGGATTGCGTTGTTCAGTCTTGTGCTTGCCTTGGCCTTGCCGCCGATGGCGGCAGCACAGGCGGGTGCCGATACCTATAAGGCGAAATGCCAGATGTGTCATGGACCGGGTGGCGTTCCCAGCGCCGGCATGGCGAAATCCATGGGGCTGACCCCCTTGGGCAGCGCTACCGTGCAGGGAATGTCCGATGCCGACTTGACCGCCGCTATCAACAACGGCAAAGGCAAAATGACGGGGTTCAAGGGCAAGCTGACCGATGCCCAGATCAAAGACCTTGTCGGGTACATCCGCACTTTGAAGCAGTAGTTCAAAGCATCCTAACTTCTACCCACGCGGCTCTCACGGGAGCCGCTTTCTTTATGCGTGAATATTGTCTTGTTCCGGGCGTGCTTCTGCGCAATGCCTGCAGCGCACCTTGGCATAGAGTTATGCTGTACCTTCTGATGTTCGTGGAGGCTGCATGAAGGACGACGACGCGCCGAAAGCCGAACAGCATTCAGGGCTCACCCGGCGCGATTTCATGAAGATTTCCGGCGTTGGGGTTGCCGTGCCGCTGCTGGTGGGACCGACGGTAGTGCAAGCTGCCGGCGAAGACGTCGCGGTCTTCGGTCCCGGCAAGGCGCCAATTGCGCTGATGGTCAATGGCAAGAAGCTGACCGCGGAACTGGAGCCGCGCGTGACCCTGCTGGACGCGTTACGCGACAACTTCAACCTGACCGGCGCCAAGCGGGTCTGCGACCGCGGCACGTGTGGAGCCTGTACCGTGCTTCTGGACGGGAAACCGGTTTATGCGTGTTCGGTACTCGCAATCGACGCTCAGGGCAAGAAGATCACGACCATCGAAAGCCTCGCCGACGGCGATTCGATGACTCCGGTCATGCAGGCCTTCGTCGATCATGATGCGCAACAGTGCGGCTTCTGCACTCCGGGCTTCGTGGTCGCGACCACGCACTTCCTTCAGCAAAATGCCAATCCCACCGCGGACGACATCCGCCGCGGATTGAGCGGAAATTTCTGCCGTTGTGGGACGTACGACGGAATTCGCGCCGTTGCGCTTGCTGGTAAGACAGGCGGCGTGTCATGAGCGATTACCAATGGCCCGATCCGGCGACTCGCCCCCTGCTTGGCAAGATGATCTCGCGCGTCGATGGTCCGATTAAGTCTTCCGGCCGCGCCAAATATACCTACGACTACAATCCTGCCGGCCTGCTCGCGGGAAAAATCCTTCGCTGTCCGCACGCGCACGCGCGCATCAGCAGCATCGATACCAGCGCTGCCGAAAAGATGGCCGGTGTGAAGGCCGTGCAGATCATTCAGAAGCCTGGCGCGGAAATCTTCTGGGCCGGAGATGAAGTGGTTGCGGTCGCTGCGGTTGACGAACCAACGGCCGAGGATGCGATTCGCGCCATCAAGATCGAGTACGAGGTGCTGCCGCACTTCGTCTCCGATGCCGAGCCGCCGAAGAACATTGCCGCAACCAGTGGCCCCATCAGCCGCGACGATTTCGAGGACATGGAAGACAATCAGGTCCCGGATGAGCAGGTGATTGCGGCCATCAAGCAGAATGGCATCAGCTTCCATCCCGACGAAAAGTACCTGAAGGATGCGCAGGAATCTGGCGTCGATCCCAAAGTGGTGGAGGGGCTACGCACGGCAAAATATTCCGAAGCGCCGCCAATGTCGCGATCTCCCTACAAGAAGACTGCCGCGCAGACCCAGGGCGAACCCGACAAAGCCTTTACCGCGGCTGCAACCGTCTCCGAGGGATTGTACGGAGCTTCCTGCATAACGCACTGCTGCCTGGAAACGCACGGCATGGCATCGGAGTGGCCCAGCGGCAACGATCCCGCGGCGTCGCCCGGCACCAGCCTGCTGGTTCACTGCTCCACGCAGAATCTTTCCGGCATCGCTCCGCAGGTTGCCGAACCGCTGGGCATTCCCGCGGGCAGCATTCAGGTGATGCAGCAGTATGTCGGCGGCGGCTTCGGCAGCAAGTTCTCGCCTGACCGTTGGGGCATCGCGAGCGCACAGCTCTCCAAATCCGCAGGCGGCAAGCCAGTGAAGATCATGCTGGAGCGCGACGCCGAGCAGGAAGTCGCGGGCATGCGGCCCTCGGCATTTGCGCGCGTGAAGATTGCCGCAGACAAGAATGGCAAGCTTGTGGCATGGGAATCGCGGTCCTGGGGAACAGGTGGAATCGGCGGCGGCGGAACTCCTCCACTGCCTTACATCTTCGAAATTCCCAACCAGCGCAAGCAGAACATCGCCATTGCAACCAATCAAGGCAGCGCCCGCGCGTGGCGCGCGCCCAATCACCCGCAAGCTGCGGTCATCACTATGGGAGCGATCGAGGATCTCGCGGCGAAGATGAACATCGATCCGCTGGACTTCATCACTCGCAACCTGGAGCTCGCCGGGCCGCGCGCTTCGATCTACCGCGACGAACTGCCCATCGCGGCTGAGCTGATGGGATGGAAGCAGAACTGGCATCCGCGCGGCGACAAGAGCGCCGGCCCGGTGAAGCGCGGACTTGGCCTCTCGCTTCACACCTGGGGCGGCCGCGGCCACAACAGTGATTGCGATCTCACCATTCATCCCGACGGTTCCGTCGAGATCAAGATGGCGACGCAGGACCTCGGCACCGGCGCGCGCACCATCATCATCATCGTTGCCGCCGACGCGCTCGGCATCCCGATGGAAGATGTGAAGCTGCTGATTGGCGACAGCCGCTATCCTGTCTCGGGCGGCAGCGGCGGCAGCACGACCTCGGGAGGCGTCACGTCGTCAACCAGACGAGCAGCGGTGGACGCGCGTAATCAGTTGTTCGCGAAAGTCGCTCCGGCGCTGAAGGCGCAGCCCGAAGAGCTTGAGGCGCTGAATGCGACGGTGCGCGTGAAGTCCGATCCCAGCCGCAGCCTGTCGTGGAAGGATGCCTGCGCGAAACTCGGTGCGATGCCGATGACCGTGCGCGGCAAGAATCCCGACAAGTCGAAACCTCCCGATCTGACCAACAGCGGCGTGGGCGGCGTGCAGATGGCCGACGTTTCTGTCGACACCGAGACCGGCATCGTGCGCGTGAACAAGATGGTCGCGGTGCAGGATTGCGGACTGGTGGTGGATGTGAAGACCGCCGAGAGCCAGGTCATGGGCGCGCTCATCATGGGCATCAGCTACGCGCTGTATGAGGAGAAGATTCTGGATCCCGTGACCGGCCGCATGCTCAATCCGAACATGGAGTTCTACCGACTGGCCGGCATTGCCGACATCGGCGAGTTGAAGGTGCACATGATGACCGGCAAAGGCTACGACGAGCGTGGCGTCATCGGCCTGGCCGAGCCACCTGTGGTCTCGCCCGGCGCGGCGATCTCGAATGCGGTGGCCAACGCCATCGGCGTGCGCGTACCGTTCTTGCCACTTAGTCCGGCGCGTGTGCTGGAAGCGCTGGAGGGCAACGCGCCTTGAAAGGGCATGGCTTCAGAGGCAGCGAAAGAAGCTGTTGTCGCTGTGTTTCGAAGGGGCGCGGCTTTAGCCGCGCCGTTAAACCCGGCGAAGAATTGGCCTTTAGGCCCTGAGGGCTTTCCCTCGGCGGCTAAAGCCGGATGGGTTTCGCGGCACTTACGGACGGTCTAAAGGCCGTCCCCCTTCGAGGAAGCGATTAATCAGATTCGCTTAAGGCCTGAGCGAACGCAGCCGCGCAGCGGCGGAATTGGTTTTAGCCCAGGGCGTAAGCCCCGGGTACGGCGGGCAATGAAAACCCGAGTCCCGTAGGGACGGCACTCTTAATCGTACTCCCACATTGCGGGATAAGAAAAGTGGATATTTCGTTGATCCCACATTGTGGTACTAGGGAGAAATTGATGCGAGCGTTTGAATACGTCAGCCCGGCCAGCAAAGAACAAGTCGCGACCTTGCTGAGCGAGAATGCAGCGATTCTGGCCGGCGGCACCGACTTGCTGGCGCTGATGAAGGACGACGTCGTCGCACCCGCGCGGCTGGTCAACATCAAGCAGCTCAGCGCGCTGCGCGGCATCAACTATCAGCCGGGCAACGGCTTGCGCATCGGCGCTCTCACTACTATTGCGGAACTCGCCGCAGCGAAGAATGAACTTGCGATGTATCCCGCGCTGCTAGAGGCCGCGAACGAAGCCGCCAGTCCGCAGATTCGCAACCTCGCAACCATCGGCGGAAACATGTGCCAGCGCCCGCGCTGCTGGTACTTCCGCAACGGCATGGGACTGTTCCCGAAAGCGCCCGACGGCAGGTCAATGGTCGTAGAAGGCGACAATCGCTATGCCGCGATTCTCGGCAACAGCGGCCCGGCCTACTTCGTCAGTCCGTCGACCATCGCTCCCGTGCTGATCGCTTATGGCGCGAAGATCCGTCTCTATTCTGAGAAGGCTTCGGGCAGCGGCGTGCGTGAGCTGCCGCTGGAAAAGTTCTTCGTCATACCGAAATCCGAGAACGAACTGGAGCACAATCTCAAGCCCGGAGAGATGGTCACCGAAATTGTCGTGCCCTCGCCGGCGCGAGACCTGAAGACCAGCGTCTACGAGGTCAGGCAGAAAGCCGCCTTCGATTGGCCCTTGGCGATGGCAACGGTCGCGCTGGAGATGGATGGCAACACGGTAAAGAGCGCGCGGGTGGTGCTTGGCCAGGTGGCGCCTGTTCCGTGGGTATCGCACGAGGCGGCGCAGGAGCTGATCGGCAAAAGCATTACGCCTGAGACAGCGATGGCTGCTGCCAATGCCGCTCTGGCGGGCGCCAGACCGCTCAGCCAGAACAAGTACAAGATCACGCTGGCCAAAGTCGCGGTCAAGCGCGCGATACTAAGCGCGCAGAACGCCGGCTCCGGAGGTGCCGCATGATGCTCAACCTTGACGCCGAACGCTTCGACACCACGCGCGAAGACCTGTGCTCTGCGCTGCGCTGGAAGGGCCAATTCATCGAAGCGGAACCCGATCCCACCGTGCCGCCGTCGAATGATGGACTGTTCTGGTGCATGCACACGCAGACCTGCATCGGCCCCGACGGCGAGCTGGCCGAGCCCGGCAACTGCTCATCGCAGCAGCGGACGTGTCATGGAACGGGAAAATGTGGGTGAGGCCGCTGTTCGCTGGGTCGCCAGCACTTAGCATTTAGCACTTAGCATTTGGTTTAGTACTCGAATAATCCCACCTCAAAGGCTCTAGCGGGTAATTCTCCTATCGCGCTTTTGCTAACTGCCAAATGCTAAATGCTAAGTGCTGGCGAAGAGCGAGCAGCGTCCTTACCTCGTATATTCCCTGATCTTCGCCGCCGCGCCGGGATACTGCGCGATCAACTGCTCGCGATCGGCGTTCTCGTAGTCGGCGTAGTCGAAGCCCGGAGACATGGTTGTCCCCATCAGTGCCCACTTCCCGCCCGGCGCAAGTCTGCTGCCCTGCCATACATTGCCTCGCACCACCACTTGGGGCTGCTGACCGTTGAGCAGATCAGGGCCCAGCGTTATCGTCTGGGAACTGCCATCCGCCATCAGTTGCAGCATGAGAACGGGATCGCCCAGGTAGAAATGAAAAACTTCCGTGCCCGGAAGGCGGTGCAAGGCGGAAAAGGTTTCCGGAGTGATCATGTAGTAGATCGCGGTGCCGATGGAGCGCGAGCCGCGGAATCCGTCCGGCAAGTATTCGGCCGAGACTACCCAGCGTGAGCGATAAGTTTCGCGAAAGAATCCGCCCTCGATGGAGAGCGGTTTGAGTTGCATCAGTTGTATGACTTCGTCGGCAGTCATGATCGCCCCAGCGTATCATTCCTGCGCCGCAGCCGGTCAGGCTAAGTTGTGGTTCGGATGTCTTTGATATTCGCTGTTCGCTGTTCGCCGGCACTTAGCATTTAGCACTTAGCAGTTAGCAAAAGCGGCGATATGAAAATTGCCGGTCAAGAACTTTGACGCGGGATTTGAGTGCTGAAGCTCGGGCACTAACCTAAATGCTAAGTGCTAAGTGCTAAATGCCAACTGCTAACTGCAGATTCGGAAGTTAGCGTTCCATGTTCGCCAGGTAATCCATCAAACTGGTGCCGTTCATGCTGGAGGCGGCTTGCACCGTAGCAGCGCGCGACTCTTCGGCATTGGTCAGGTCGGTAACGGCGACGTCCATGTCGATGCCGACGGTACTGTTCTGCTGTGAGGCGAGCTGAACGCTCTCACTGTCGAGAAAGACCTGCGTGCCGACGATCTGGTCGACAGTGCTGCCGTAGAAGGTGCGCGCCGAAGTGAGCTGATCGTAGGCGCTGCGCAACTCCGTAACCGCGTCACCGATGTCGTCGGTTGAGCTGTTGGATTCCAGCGCCGTGCTCAGGTCGTCCAGTGCCACGAAGACGTTGGCGTCCGGTGAGGAAAACAACTCGCTCCCGGGCTGGTTCACAGCTACCGATTCTCCCTGCGCTACCTCGACCGAGTTCACATCACCATTGCCTTGGTAGAAGACCCCGCCGGGAGCGGAGGGATCCAACAGGTAAGGCGGCTTGGTAGTGGCAGTTCCCGCAAAGACATAGGTGCCGTTGTAGCTGAGGTTGGCCACACTGAAGACTTCCTGCGAGATGCCTTTAATCTGCTGGGCTATGGTGGTGCGGTTCTGCTCCGACAACGTGCCGTTAGCGCCCTCCGTGCCCAGAGACATTGCCTGTTGCAGCGCGGTGACGACCGAATTCAAGGACGAATCTGCGGTCTGCAACTCCGAGGTGATGCTGGTGATACTGCGCAAATACTGATCGCAGTTGTTCATCCGCGAGGAAATGTTGACCTCCTGCGCGGCGGCTGCGGGATCGTCGGAGTCGGAGTTCACTCGCCGTCCGCTGGTCAACTGGGTGAGCGCGTTCTGTTCGGAAGTGTCTGACGTCTCCAGCGCGTTGAGCACCAGGTCCGACAACTGGAGCGAGCTGATCATGATCCGGCTCCCATGTTGAGGACGGTTTCGAGCATCTGATTGATGGTGGTGATGACTTGGGCCGAGGCCTGATAGGCCTGCTGATACAGCAGCAGGCTGGAGGCCTCCTGATCGATGTTCACGTTGTTGCCGTCGGGCCGGTCGATCAGACCGGGCACCTCGCGCACGAACGGCGTCGGTCCGGCAACCTCCTGGTCCGGCTGGTTCATCTGGTTCGCCTGATCTTCCCTCGTCTGATCGAGCGAGAGCGCCTGCTGCAGCTCCTGACGAAAATTGATGTCGCGAGCGTGATAGCCCGGGGTATCGATATTGGCGATGTTCTGGCTGACCAGGCTCTGCCGCTGCGCGGTCAGGTCGAGGGCATGGCCCAGCAGGTCGATCAGCGGAGTCGAAAGCGAACTCATGGCAGCCTCCGCGGCGGCAACCCGTGCTCGCGTATCTTGTTGCGCACCGTCCGCAGGCTGACGCCCAGTAACTCGGCCGCGTGGGTGCGATTGCCGGCCGTAGCGTGCAAGGTGATTTCCAGCAGCGTCTTCTCCAACTCGCGCAACGACAGTCCAGGCTTCAGCCAACCCGCCCCGGCGGACGGTCCGGCGGGTGTCAAGGGCAACGCGTGCGCCCCAATCTCTTCGCCATCGCACAAGGCGACGGCCCGGCGCATGGTGTTGGCCAGCTCGCGCACATTGCCCGGCCAGTGGTGTGCCCGCAACGCGGCGCGAAACCCTTCGCTCATGGGCGGCGGCGCAGAGGGCGCGGCGAACTTCGCGGCAAAATATTCGGCCAGTTCCATGACATCGTCGCCCCGCTCGCGCAGGGGAGGCAGTGCCAGCGGAATCACGTTCAGCCGGTAATACAGATCTTCGCGGAAGCGGCCTTCCTCGATCAGCGCTTGCAGCGGGCGGTTGGTCGAGGCAATGACCCGCACATCCGCCGTCATGGGCCGGCTGTCGCCAAGGCGATAAAACTCCCGCTCCTGCAGCACGCGCAGCAGCTTGGGCTGCAGCACCAGAGGCATCTCGCCAATCTCGTCCAGCAGCAGCGTTCCGCCGGTGGCAAGAGCAAATCTGCCGGGATTGTTCCCCACCGCTCCGGTAAAGGCCCCGCGCACATGACCGAACAGTTCGCTCTCCAGCAGGTTCTCCGGCACTGCGGCACAGTTGACGGCAACGAAAGCGCGGCCTGCGCGTGCGCTTTCCTCATGGACCAGCCGCGCCAGCAGCTCCTTGCCGGTACCGCTCTCCGCTTCCAGCAGAATGTCGGCTCCGCTGCGCGCCGCCTGGCGCGCCTGCTCCAGCGCGGCCAACAGAGCCGGCGAGCTTCCGATGATGGGATCGCGTCCCCCGTGGGCAACGTTCGCGGATCGAGAGCCGACGGGCGACTTTTGTGGAAGACTGCCGGCGTATTGTGCAGTGGGCAACATCTGCCTACCAGCTGTTGCACGGCGGTTGCCGATCGCGGCCGCCGCAGATTAGCTTCGACTCACGCAAAGTGGCTGGCCGCTGGCACCACTGGCGCAGCGTCGCCGCCCGCGAGCCCCAAGTGCTCGGGAAGAATCGCTCCGCCTTCGGCCAGGATCGAAGCCCGCTCGATCACGTGTTGCAGCTCGCGCACATTGCCCGGCCAGGAGTGCTTCTCCAGCACCCGGACCGACTCTTGCGGCAACGGCTGGTCTTCGCCGGCCAACTGGAACTTGCGCAGGAAGTGACGCGCCAGGGGCTCGACATCGCCGCGGCGCTGGGCCAGCGCAGGCAGCTCAATGGGGAAAACCGAAAGCCGGTAAAACAGGTCTTCGCGAAACTGCTTCTTCTGGGTCAACTCGGTGAGGTTGGCGTTGGTGGCCGCGATCACCCGCACATCCACGCGAAACACATCGGAGCTGCCCAGGCGCTGCACCTCGCCCTGATCGAGGAAGCGCAGCAGCTTGGACTGGATGCTGAGCGGCAAGTCGCCGATCTCGTCCAGAAACAGCGTGCCTCCGTGAGCGCTGTGGATGCGGCCCAGACGCGATTGCACGGCGCCGGTAAAAGCTCCGCGAACGTATCCGAACAGCTCCGACTCCAGCAGCGCTTCCGGGATGGCAGCGCAGTTGATCACGACAAACGGCTTGCTGGCCCGCACTCCAAGCTGATGGATGGCGCCGGCCACAACCTCCTTGCCCGTCCCAGTGGGGCCAGTGATGAGCACCGGCGTGGTGCGTGGCGCCACCAGGCGGGCCATGCGGTACACCACGGCCATACAAGCCGCTTGCCCCACCATGCCGGGCAACGGTTCCAGAATCGCGGGCGGTTTGCACGCGATGCTGGAGGGAGCCTGCGGAGCTTGCCAGCGATTGATGGTCTCGAACAGGTGCGACGCGCTGGCGCTGCGCCACTCGGAAGGAAGTGCGGGATGCCCGGCATCGTCTAGCAGCAAAACGTCGATCCCGGGGAAGCGCTGGTGGATGATCTGCAGCAACTCGTCCGCGTCCAGATCGGGCAGACGGCGGTCCAGCAGCAGCAGTTGGCACTCGCTGTTTTCCAGCTTGCCCAGGGCATCGGCGCCGCCCAGCGCCTCCGCCGCTGCGATGCGCGACAGCATCAGGCTTTGCAAAATTTGCTGGCGAAGCCGGGGATTGGAACTGGCTACGATTACCGCCGGATCATTGCCGCCGAAGGGTTGTGTTGGGGTAGTCATACAGACTTTGTACCCCGCAAACCTTGGACGAAGATTAGGCGAAGATTAGACTCTTCTCAGAAACTCAAGAATTTTGCGTGAGACGACGAAACCGGTCCGCCGCGCCAGGACGCGCAGCACTTTTTTCAGGCGAGGGGCAACGCTGCCCGCCAGACACTTTGATCATCACCGGCAGAAACCAGCGCGAATTCGCCGTCAACCGCGCGAAAGCTGCGGCGCGCCATTTCAATCTCGCATGAATACGGGATAGACACGCTTCCATCCACTGACGGCGCCACCGGAAGGCAAGTCGCCGCGGTGATGCGGATGTCGGCTTGCCCGGCAATAACCTGCACGCGGATGGTGAGAACAGAACCTTCCGCTGAGTGACGGAACAAATATTCCAGGAAGGCGAACAGCGCCCTCGTCAGCCTGGCCTGGTTCGCGCGGACCCGGACCACTCCACAATCCAGCTCCAGTTCAAACTTCTGCCCGGCCGAGGCAAACAGCGACAGCATGTCCTCGCGCATATGCCGAAACAACTCGCACAGCTCGGTTGGCTGGGAAAGATCGCCTGGGTCGGCGGCGTCGCTGAGCGCCCGCACCAGCAGCAAACGCTGCCGTAACCGCGCAGCATCTTCCAATGCGGCTTGGATGCTGCTGCGCAACTCTTCCACCGTGCGGTCGCGGCGCAGCGCGAGCTCCAGCTCGCAATGCAACGCCGTCAACGGTTGGCTGAGATTATGGAATACTTCCGAGACCAGCGTGCCGTTGAGCTTGAGGTCCTGCTCTTCGACGTCGCCGGCAGCGGTCACACCACCGCCTCGGAGGGGCAACGTAACTCATAGCCCACGCCACGCACGGTGTGGATGAGATGTGGAATGGATTCCGCGTCCACTTTTTTTCGGAGGTAATTTATGTAAACGTCCACAATGTTGGTGCTCGTGTCAAACGACAGGTTCCACACGTGCTCGACGATCATGGCCCGGGTGACTCGGCGTCCGGCATTGCGCATCAGGTACTCGAGCAGGGCAAACTCTTTCGACGTTAGCTCGATGCGCTTGCCCCCGCGTACCACCTTGCGGGCCACGCGGTCGAGTTCGAGGTCGGCGACGCGCAGCACGGCTTCCACGGTTCGCGGCCCGCGCCGCAGCAGAGCCCGCACCCGCGCCGAGAGCTCAGTGAAGGAGAATGGCTTGGTCAGGCAATTGTCGGCGCCGGTGTCCAGCGACTGCACCCGGTCCTCGATGCGACTGCGCGCGGTCAGCACCAGCACCGGCAGCGAAGGCTTCTTGGGACGAACGCTGTTCAGCACCGCGATGCCGTCCAGCTTAGGCAGGTTCAGGTCGAGAATTACGAGATCGTAGTCGCTGTCGAGCGCCATCTGGCGTGCCTGCTCGCCATCGCCGGCAACATCGACGGCGTAGTGCTCAGCCTCCAGTCCCTTGCGGACGAAGCTCGCCAAGGGCGCGTCGTCTTCCACGACAAGAATGCGCATCAGGGTAACTATCCTGTGGTTACCTTGATGTTGGTCTCACCTAAGTGCTTCGTCAATGACAACTTCGATTGTGTGATCTTCTCTATTCCAAATTGGGAAAGCCGCCGCGATGAAAGAGCATTCAGCGCTGAATGCCCTAAGCCAGAGGACGGCGCTCAATGCGAATTACCAGATACGGATTCAGCGGCGACGACGCCAGGCGCCGCAGCGGCTCGTGTTGCAGCAGTCGCAGGTAGCGTCTCATAGCGCCGGAAAATAGCTTTCCGTACCATTGCCTTTCAGATCGGCGAAACGTGAAGCGTCCTGCAGGGCTGATGGCCTCTACCGAATATTCTGCCGAAATCGACTTGCAGAGCTCGGTGACTTCCCCAAAAGTTGGCAAGAACTTCTGAAACGGCGAATGCAATCGAGGGCGGCTGCGGTAGTCGTTGTGCCAGAAGTCGATGGGGAAGGCCCCATTTGGATGGTCGATGTAGACAATCCCCTCGGGCCGCACGACGCGCAGGCACTCAGCTAAGAAACGCTTTCGCAGCTGTCGCTGCTCGGGCAGCGGCGTGACCCGATACTCCGGCGCACATTCCTCAGCGACGCCGATATGCTCCAGCATTCCTGAGCTGAACGCTATATCAAAGACGGCGTCAGCAAATGGGAGAGCGGTCGCGTCACCTCGTATCAAAGCAACGTGAGCCAGCCTGACGCGCTCGCTCCACTGGTCGAATCGCATCGGTGCAATATCAATGCCGAACGATTGAAACCCCGCACTTGCAAGGTATTGAACACTGGCGCCGTTTCCGCAGCCGCAATCCAGGACACGAACTTCTGCCGGTGTTTTCCCGCGTCTGGCGCAGAAGTCCAAGAAAAGCGGCAGATAGAACTGAAAAATGCGGTGACGAACGCCGATTTCCTCATCTTCCAGAGCACGCAGATGAGCTGCTTGTATCGGGTCTTTTGCGTGCGGGGGGCAGTGGTGCCGACACATTTCCGGTGGCGAGATCTTCACAATGGCCCCTAGCTGAATCCTACGCCCGCGGCAGCGTGAGGATGTGGTAAATCGGCAGACACAGCAACAGGGCAGACATCACCGCCAGTCCAACCCGCACCCCGTGCGTCTTGAAGCGCTGGCTGATGGCCGTCAACAGCAGCACAGTCGCCAGAATTACGGTTGCCTTCACGTAGTCATCCGAGTGCCGCCGCGCAACGTTGCCTTGCTCGAAGATTTTTCCGGATTGTTCATTGAGCCTGGCCGCCTCCGCCGACTTAGCGCTCTGATATTCGTGCATCGCCTGCGGGCCGGCGGGAGCATTCGGGTTATGGAGCGGATCGGTCTGCTTCCAGGCCTGGAATGCGGGACGAGTCTCGGGCGGCAGACGCCGCTCAAACAGCACCGCCAGCTTGTCCTGTCCCTGGGCTTGCGCTTTCAGCCACTCGGCCACAGTCAAGGCGATGTACATGCGCTGCTCGTTGCCCGCGTCCGTCGCGCTCGCGGCCTGGATGCGCAGCGTGTCGGCCACAGCGTAAAGCTCGGACTGATGGCCGGTCCAGAGCGCTGCCTGGTAGCCACTCCACGCAGTGGCAATGGCGACTACCGCGAGCACGATGGCCTCCACGATCTCCAGGATTTCGTGGGCGCGAGTCCCCTGCGCCCCGTGGTGATGTTCGCTGAGGTGATGCGCCACTTCGATGTTGGAACCGCCGGCGCTTTCAGGCATTGCACGCCTCCGAGTCATAGCAGCATCCAAGATAGCGACTGGACTCCGTCTCATGCAATTGTTTTGTAGGACGGCAAGGGTTCGCCGAATCGCTGTCACACACAAAACTGTTCTGTAGCAGGGCGCGGCTTCGGCGAATTCCCCCACGCGGAATTGCCTGTGTCAGAATTGCTTTGTGTCAGGGCACGGCTTCAGCCGTGCCGCAACGGCCAACAATGACTTGGGCTTTAGCCCCTGCGGGACCTTTCTCGCACGGGCTAAAGCCCTAACCTTATCTTGTTACGCTTTTCGGCACGACTGAAAAGTCGTGCCCTGACACAACCCAGAACGACAGAGGAGATGCTTTGCTCCCTGGTCCTTCACACACCGCCTAACTAACTACTCCCTAATCCCTGACCACTACTCCTTCACCGCAATTCCCAGCGCCTTCATCTTGCGATACATGTGGCTGCGCTCCAGGCCCAGCACTTCGGCGGTGCGGCTGACGCTGCCATGGTTCTCGTCCAGCTTTTTCAGGATGTAGTCGCGCTCATACGCGGCGCGGGCCTGGTGCAGGCTGGAGAAATCGCCCATGGTGCGGCGGCCACTCTCGCGATAGACCATGGTCGGCAGGTGCTTGCGCTCCAGTTTGCTGACAGCAGGATTCATGATCACGATGCGCTCGATCAGGTTGCGCAGCTCGCGCACATTGCCCGGCCACGAGTAGCGAATGAGGGCGTCGAGCGCGTCGTCGGAAATTTCCTTCGGACGGCGGCTGTAGGTCTGCGAGAACTCCTTCAGGAAATAGCGCGCCAGCAGCGGAATGTCTTCCTTGCGCTCGCGCAGCGGCGGAACATAAAAAGGAATCACGTTCAGGCGATAGAACAGGTCTTCGCGAAAGTTGCCTTTGGAGATTTCCTCTTCCAGGTCTTTGTTGGTGGCGGCGATCACGCGCGCATCCACGGTGACTGACTCTTCTTCGCCGACCGGCGCAAACCGTCCCTCGTCCAGCGTGCGCAGGACCTTCGACTGCGTCTTCAGGCTCATGTCGCCGACTTCGTCGAGAAACAGCGTTCCCCCGTCGGCCTTCTGAAACTTGCCTTCCTTGTCGGCGGTTGCGGTCGAGAACGCGCCCGCGCGATGGCCGAACAGTTCGCTCTCGATCAGGTCTTCAGGGATCGCGGCGCAGTTGACCTCGACGAACATCGCATCCTTGCGCAGACTCTGCGAGTGCAGCGCACGCGACGCCAATTCCTTGCCAACACCGGACTCGCCATAGATCAGCACCCGTCCGTTGGTGGGCGCCATCAATGCGATCTGCTGGCGCAGCGCCTTCAGGGGAATGCTGTCGCCCACGATAACGCTGCGGGTCTGAAACTGCTTCTTGAACTCCAGGTTCTCGCTGCGCAGCCGCTTGGCCTCGATGGCATTCTTCAGGACGATGAGCGTGCGCTCGATGGAGAGCGGCTTTTCCAGAAAATCGAAGGCGCCGAGCTTGGTGGCGCGCACCGCTGTCTCGATATTGCCGTGGCCCGAGATCATGATCACCTCAGGATGATCTTCGCGTTCCACCAGCTTTTCCAAGGTCTCCAGTCCGTCGATGCCCGGTAGCCAGATGTCCAGCAGGATCACGTCCGGCGATTTGTGGCGCAGGATCTCGATGCACTCTTCGCCGCTGCCGGCGAGCAGGGTCTTGTAGCCTTCATCCGCCAGCACGCCTTCCAGCGCGCTGCGGATCTGCGACTCGTCATCCACGATCAGAACAGTTTGCATGTTGATGGGTGTCTCAATAATCTTTGTAAGGGTGGAGCACCGCTTCAGCGGTGCGTCGGGATTTGGAGTTATATGGCTTTAGCCGCTGAGGTGAGAAGACCATTACCTCGGCCGCTGAAGCGGCGCTTCCATTAAACCGTTACACATGCACGCCTGAAGGCGTGCTCCACCCGTAGCACACCGCCGCAGATTCCTAAGCTGTGACGGCTTCGACCCCGACTTCCTGGGCCACAGGCAACTCTACGATAAAACGCGCTCCCACGGGAGAGTTCTCTTCCACGCGGATGGAGCCGTGATGATCTTCGACGATGCGGCCGACAATCGCCAGACCGAGGCCGGTCCCGCGTCCCTTGGTGGAAAAATAAGGCAGAAAGAGTTTTTCCTTCACGTCGGGCGTCACGCCGTGACCGGTGTCGGCAACCACGATCTCCACCGAATCCCGGTCTTCCATAAGCGTGGTGGAAATCACGATTTCTTTCATCAACGAATCCTGTAGGGCCTCGGCGGCGTTGTCCACCAGGTTGGCGATGGCCCGTTTCATGGCTTCGGGATCGGCCTGCACTGGAGGCAAGTCGTGCGCCAGAAATTTCTGGACGCGAATGCCATCGAGTCTGCCGTCGAACATCAGCAAAGCTTCGTTGACGATGGCGTTGATGTCGGAGGGTTGCGGCTTGGCGGCGGGGAAACGCGCCAGGGTGGAAAACTCATTGACCAGTTTGCGCACCGTTTCCACCGAGGAGCTGATGGTGACGGCGCACTGCCGGATCACGTTCAACGAGGATGCATCCGGAGGAGCTGGACGCTCTAGGTGACGGCGAATTCGCTCCGCAGCCAATGCCAGCGGAGTGAGCGGATTCTTGATTTCGTGCGCGATTCGCCGCGCCACCTCGCGCCACGCGGCCTGCTTCTGGGCGCGCAGGAGATCGGTCAGGTCCTCCAGCACTACCACATATCCGGTGCGCTGCCTGCCATTGCGCGCGGTCTGCAATGGCGGATCGAGCGAGGCCACGGTGACGGCCACGTTTAGATTGACGCGGGGCGTGACCGTCTCAATCTGACTGGTCGTGCTGCCCATGCGATCGGCCTTGCGCAGCATGTGCTCCAGGTCGGCAACGGTATCTGGCGGAAAGAGGTCGGACAGGGTCTGGGCTGCCGAAGGTGGATCCTGATCCAGACGCAGCAGCCGGCGCAGCGCGGCATTGGAATGAACGATGCGCCGGGACGAATCGAGTGAAAGCACGCCTGAGGGAACGCTCTCCAGAATCGTCTCGATGTGACGGCTGCGTTGCTCCTGCTGCGCGTTCATCTCCGCCAGTTCGCGCCGCGAGGTTTCGATGCCGCTCCGGCTGGCTTCCAGATCGGCGGCCATGCGATTGAACGACTCCACCAGCTTGCCGATTTCACTGCCGGCTTTAACGTCCACGCGGTAGTCAAGGCGGCCACGCGAGATTTCCTGCGTTGCTTCGGCCAGCGCGACCAGCGGACGCGTCACCGTCTTCGACAGAAACAACGCCAGCCAGGTGGAGGCAAACAGTACGCCCACAGTCAGCAGCAACAGAAATCCCAGGTAGGTGCGCCGCAGTCTTCGCCGCTGCAGCCGCAGATCGCGGTACTGCGCCTGGCTGCGCTCGATATCGGCCAGCGTGCTCAAGTAGCTTTGCGGGAGCGGCATGGCCACCAGAATCTGGCCGTGGTCGCCGACGTGGGCCCGGCCCAGAACATACATCCGCCCCAGCAAATCAAATGGGGTCGCCTGACTTTGGACGGCGGCGGCCTGCGGTAAATGACGGCGGACTAAAGGCCACCCCTCCGGCGCATGAAAGCTGGCTTCGGCCTGATTGTCGACCAGCGCGAACGCGAATCCGCCTTGCAGCGTGATTTCGCTGCGGCGGAACTCGTCCATGATGAACGTGAAATTTCCAGTGTGGAATGACTTCTGCGCATCGGGCGTCGCTGCGATCCGCTGTGCCTCGTCGCGCGCGTTGGTCTGCGCATACTCCGTCAGCAGCGAGGCGATCACGTTGGTGCGGTACTCCACGTCTTCCGCCGGTCGCGAGAACCACTTTTCGATGGAACGATTGATCAAGCCGTAAGAGAAGAGGAAAAGGAAGATCACCGGGCCCAGCGACAACAGCAACGCACCCAATACCATCTGGCTGCGAAAACGTGAGCCCAGCACGCCGGTCTTGCGCTCGGCATAAAGACGCAGCAGAGTGCGAATCAGAACGAAGGTCAGCGCGACGAACAGCAGGAAGATCAGCGCTGAAACCGAGGCGAAGATTATGGTCTCTTCGCTGGTGTCAGGTTGCAGAAACGTCAGCTTAAAGGTGGCTTGCGCCAGAATCACGGTGAACAGTAAGAAGACGGCGATCGACAGCGCGATAATCGCAGGCGTCCTGCTGCGTTTCTTCGGCGGACGGATTGGCGGGGTTACTGGCAAGGTCGCTCGCGATTTCTGATGTGGATCACCCGCAGCTTACGGCGGCTTCGATTCACAAAGGAGCGTGACTACATTATATCCGCGTTTTCTGGTGCGACTGCAGAAGATATGGAAGGGCGCTGAATCAACAACTGCATATCCGCTTTTCGAGTATTCGTAACAACAACTGAACGACCTTGGGCGATGAGACTGGAAGCCGTCTCATGAATCCTTGTGGCCTGTCTCAGGGCACGACTCGCAGTCGTGCCCAACCGGCCATCGGATTCGCTTTAATGCTTCGACGACCCTCCATGCGAAGCCGGCGCCGAATGCGGCGCAGCTGCATGTCCTGCACCGTGCGGCGGAAACTCCTGGTCCTGCATCGGCCCCGCCGGCCTTCCAGCGTAGATATTGGCGCGCTGTTGCGGCTCCAGAGGACGTCCCGGATGTTGTGCCATCGCCGGAGCCTTTTGCTGGTACGGCAATTTCTCTTGCGGCGGCGCAGTTCTGGAGACCAGTGGCGGACGAATCGCCGGCGGGGTGTCTGGAGCCGGATGATTGGTCGCCACCGGCGCATTCTCACGTGGCTTCTCGGGCGCAGGCTTTGCGGTCACCGGCGGAGTTCGCGCCTCGCCGGCATTCGGCGAAGGTTCGTTGGGGCGTGGCGCTCCACCGGCATGGGAAGGCTCAATGTTGCTCGGCGCCGGTGCTGCTTTTGCAGAAACCGGAGGGTGCTGCACAATCGCGGGCCGTTGTGCAGCGACTGGCGGATGGGTTGTATTCCCACCTGAAATGGCGCGCGCCGTGGGATTGACATCCGGGTGTGGGATTATCTGCGCGTGGGCAAGTTGCTCCGGGCTGACCGTCACCAAGTTGCGTGCGACCGGTTCCCCGTTGCGAAACGCGTTCTGGGAAACCGCCGTGGTAGCCACGGTTTGATAACGGTAATGAATGTTGTTGATGTTCGTTACATTGGTAATGTTGGTGACGTTTATATTGCGCACATTGGTCACGTTGATTTGCCGCAGATACCCTGGGCTGTAGTGGTACCAGGGGTAGAACGGCTCGCCCGGACCCAGCGGGAACCACGCCGCCACACCTCCAACCCCAAAACCCACCGAGAACCCACCGCCGCCGACGAAGGCGACGAACGCCGGGCCGTAAATCGGAGCGATCCCAATCGGCCCCGGCAGCCATCCCCAGCGCGGCCCCACCTGCACCCAGCGGCCGTAGTGGAAGGGAGCAAATCCCCACGGCTCATTGTCAACCCACGTCCAGCCCCACGGCTCGACCCATACCCAGCGTCCATAGCGATAAGGCGCCCATCCCACCGGTACTGTCGCTGGATACCAGATGGGCCCGTACTGGTCGACGGTTGTCCAGCTGCCGTAACCATCAAGATCGTAGTAGCCGGGGACCTCCGGACTCACATACTGGCGCGCCTGCGCATTCAGATACTTCTGGTCGCGCTCGTTCGACCACTGATCGAAAGCGTCGGGGCCAAGCACGGAGACCCATTGCAGCTGTACCGGATTCGATCCCGTCAACTGCACGGCCTGTCCGCTTTCCACCATCTGATTGAGACCATTTCCAGTGACCTGCGCCTCGCCGCTGTTGACGGTCAACATCGTCATGTTCTGGTCGGGATAAGTGTCGACCCGGTAGCTTCCCGCTTGCGTCAGGGTAATGGCAGCACTGGGAGTATCAACCTCGACGGAGTTGCCGGGCCGCAAATCGTAAATCCGGACGCGCAGTGAGCCTTGCGCCAGTCCAAGCTGGAGCAACTGGTCCGTCAGACTGGTGGTGGTGAGATCGGTCTGCTGCGACATGCGAATGGCGACGTTGCCGGTTTCCAGTTCCGCGCGCGCGTTGAGGTCAGTCCACAGGCGGTCCCCGGTAGTGAGGGGATAATTCAAAGTCGCCTGACTCCAGTCGCTTTCTCCGGCCGGCTCGAACGAGACTGCGTTCTCCATATAGCTGAGCCGCGCCACCCTATTGGGAGGATCACCCGCGTCCGCGAACAGCCGCGGAACCAGAAACATCGAAAAGAGGAACAATGCCGCGAAAAACCTGGCTTGCGTTTTCACTTTTGCACCATCTCTTTCATGCAACGAATCATCCCTCCATAGCTTGCCGGAAGTGGAAGCCAACAACAGCGTAATTGCGGAAAAATCCACCCGTCCACCCTGTCTCGCTTGCAAAATGCCTGCGAGTATAAGAACCCAAAATTGGCGAAAGGTCGCGACACGGTAAGATGACACGCTGCGGCGGTGCGTTGCCGACCGCCGCGAAGGTCCGAGCTGCAGAAATTACAAAGCCTCAAGCTGCCTGCCGAATCGCAACCTCTACTGTTGCGGCGGCCGCATGCCCTGCATCATGCTTCCCATGTCCATCTTTTGATAGCCGGCAGGAATCTCGAACAGGCTGGCGGAAGGCTCGCCTTCCTTGATATTGCTCAACTCCCAGGTCGAGTCCTCGGAAACCGTCTTGATGGGGAAGTGGATCTTCTGGTCGATCCAGATGTTGCTGACCTTGCCGTTCTTATCGGTGATCTGCCAGTGATCGCAACTGCGGCCGTTCACCTGATCGGTACCGAGATTCTTGCAGGTTGCTCCTTCCATACCGGAGCAGGGATTCGTGGGATCGGCGAGCGGCTTGATGTTGGGTCCCATGCCAGCACGCCGTCCCTGCGTCTGGTCAGCCTTGAACTCCATATACATGTGCTGTTCCGGCATCAGGGTGTCGTTCGTCTTGGTGACAAAGTTGGTGATCATGATCACCCCACCTGGGGCGCCCTGCATGCCCGTCATGTCCATGCGCATATGTTCGTGGGCCAAGTAAATCTTGCCGCTCGCCTCATGCGTTGAACCGCCTCTACCGTGGGTTGAGGTGAATTGCATGTCGGCGGAAAACGGGGTCATTTGCGGGGGCATTTGTGCTGCCGCCCATGGCAACAACAACAGAAAGGCGACAACGAATGCGGGCACAGCGCTGATTCGCAGTTTCAAGAGTCTCTCCTTGTACGGGTTTCTGTTGGACCACTAATCGAAGCCGGCAAACAGTGTACGACGAAACTCGGAATTCCGGGGTCGGAAACTGTTGCCAACAAAGTCGCTTCCCCCTCGCGCGCAGAACAGCATTGGATGAGCCACTACACTTGGACTATAGTTCTAACGATGACATCTGTGGAGCACTTGCTCTGCAGGCAATGCTAAGGAGACGAGTTTCATGGGCGCTACCGGCATGTGGTTGCGCAAATCCGATTCCCCCTCCACTGGCGACCCGCCCGTCCTGGTTGTGGTGGAAGGTACGGATCGCCGCACCCTTGTGCTTGACCACTTTCCCTTCACCATCGGCCGCCGCACCGACCGCGACATGGTGATGGCCGATCCCCGCGTCTCGCGTGAGCACGCTCACTTCGTCCGCGAGCCCGACGGAATCTTCATCGTCGACCAGGCCAGCCGCCACGGCACCTTTGTCAACGGTGAGCGGGTCAACCGCCGCAAACTGATGCGCAACGATCGCGTCGAGTTCGGAGTGCAGGGCGCGACTTACGTCCTGTTCAGCCCGGACCGCTCGCCCTCCAGCGCAGCGCAGCAGTTCCTGAGCCAGTTCTCCACCTGGAAGCCGGCAAGCGGAGCCGGCTCCGACCTGGAGATGCTGGGTGTCTTCCTGGAAGCGGCGCGCAAGCTCAACACCAGCGGCGTCCTCGACGACGTCCTGCAAACTCTGCTGGAAGCGGCTCTGCGTCTCACCCACGCCGAGCGCGGATTCGTCTTCCTCCGCCAGCCGGATGGTGAACTTCACCTGGCCGCGGGCCGCGACAAGACCGGGGAAAGCATCACCGATGACAGCACCATCTCGCGCTCGGTATTGCGCGACGCCGCCAACAGCGCCTCGGAATTTCTGGTCACCGACACCGACGACACCGGCAAGCTGGCGGGCCGCGAGAGCGTAGTCGCTCACAACCTCCACAGCGTTATCTGTATTCCGTTGCGCCGGACCGTCATCAAGGACAAGGTCAAAGACGACACCAAGGGCGGTGCACTCGTTCAAGGCGTCTTGTATCTCGACGCCCAGTTCCTCTCCGGCAAGCTCTCCTCGGTGAGCCACGACATTCTGCGCACGATTGCCAATGGCGCCGCAACCCTGGTGGAGAATGCCTCGCTGGTGCAGTCTGAGGATGCAGCCAAGCGCTATCGCCAGGAACTGGCCATCGCCGCCGAGATCCAGCAGCGGTTGATGACCGTCACCGTTCCCGACGTGCCTTTTGCCAAGGTGAATGCAGTCAGCTACGCCTGCAAGGACATCGGCGGTGACTTCTTCGATCTGGTGTACACGGACAAAGGATTGACCCTGATCGTCGCCGATGTTTCGGGCAAGGGCGTCTCCGCGGCGGTGGTCGCTTCCATCCTGCAAGGCATGTTGTATTCGCAATTGGCGCTGGACTTGCCGCTGCCGGAGATGATGGCCGCGGTCAACCGCTTTCTCTGCGAGAAAGTCGGCGGCCAGAAATATGCCACGCTGGTGGTGGCACGATTAATGAGCGATGGCAACCTGGAGCTGATGAACTGCGGACATGTGCCTCCGTTGCTGGTCTCGGCAGGCCAGATCACCAAGCTCGAGGAAGGCAATCTGCCAGTGGGATTGGTTCCGGGGGCGGAGTTCCAGGCGATCCGGCTTCGCCTGGGTACCGACGACCGCCTGCTGCTGGTCACCGATGGCGTTACCGAGGCCGAAGACGCGAGTGGCGAATTCTTTGGGACGGAGCGACTGGAGAGCTGTTGTCACCTGGGACTCGTGGCCATTGAACAGGCGGTAACCAAGTTTCGTGGCGACACGGCGCTGACCGATGACTTCACGATTACGGAGATGATCTTCCGCGGGGCAAGCTAAAGTGCTGCAATAGTTGGGGAGGGCCGGTGTTCGGGCTTCCCAATTTGAACGGGTATGACTCTTTTGGGTCATCCCGCCCGCCGGAAAGTCTTGGCTGCACCTGTGTTTCTGTGTTGTAATAATGCATTACTCGTCGTAGATGTCTTAAATTTTAGGATAATGCTTTTGCCGCCATTCTTAAGCATCTGGTCGCCGGGCCGCATCCAGTTGCAATTCGTGTCGAATGTTCCTCAGCGCCGGCTGGGCTATTCCCTTCTTGTGTTCGCCGTAGCGCTGACCGTAAGCCTTCCGGCGATGGCAGTCACGAAGGCCGTCAGCCATTCCAAGGTGCACCGCAGTCATGCCATGCTGCGGACAGCGGCCTTCCTCCCCGCACGTCATGGCCACTACCAGGTAGGTCTGGGCCGATGGACTCCCATGTTCCCCGGCTCCCACGACATGCTGGTGCGCGAGAACGAAGAGCTGGATCGGCTGCAATTGCCGCGCATCGCCGACGAGTATGAGCTCACACGTTACGAGCTTGCCCAGGAACTGGTGCCCGTCTCCGAAACCGACGCCCTGAAGTTCGCTCCCGATCTGGCCGAAAACAGGCACTATTGCCGGCCCTGGACGCGCGAGTTCCTCCAGGATTTCAGCGCCGCCTATTACGACCAGTTCCACTCCAACATTCTGATTACTTCGATGGTTCGCACCGTCGAGCAGCAGCACCGCCTGCGCCGCTGGAACCGATTCGCCGCGCCTGAGTTCGGCGACACTGCTTCCACGCATCTGACCGGCGTCACTTTCGATATGTCGCGCCGCGGACTGACCTACGAGCAGTACGAATGGATCCGCAGCTACTTGCTGCCTCTGCAGGCGCAGGGGATGGTCGATCCCATCGAGGAGCGCCAGCCGGTCCTGCACGTCGTGGTTTACGAGAAGTACACCAGCCGCAACGACCAGAAGAGCGCATGGTCCGAGGCCAACGAACCCACCGAGATGAATCCCTACGGCAGCAGCTCCGCCGGCGGGAACCTGCCATAGATTCATGTGTCATCCTGAGCGAGGACTTTAGTCCGAGTCGAAGCACCCCCACAACCGACAACCGACAACTTCCTTTGGGCAACTAACAACTAATTTGTCATCCCGACTTTGTCGTCCCGACCGAGGAGTTCACTCCGAGCGGAGGGATCTGCGGTCTCCATACAAAGCAGGATCTGTCGATCCCCGTCTGACAACTGACAACCAACAACTCCCGTCTGGCAAATGACTTCTGGCTACTGACGACTGCCTACTGACACAAATAGGGCAGGAGCGCCAGGAGTCAGGCGGATCCTACCCTAACCATTCAGTTATTCAACTGCACCAGAATTGAGTCAAGGTTACGAAGGTGCCAAAATGCATTTCCACTCCCGGAATGGGCTTGACCTCAAGAAGGAGCTTGCTGTCGCTGCACGCTGGTGTTCTTATTGAAGGTTCCTCGCAACTGTGTCTGATTCGGCGGCTCCAGGGTTGAACCGGAGATCCCGTGCCGCCGGTTGTGTCCGGGCTGCAATGTTGCGATGCTTGAGGCAACGCAGGCGGTCGCGGCAAAATGATTTCGGGACAAGTCCATGCGCAATGATAACCGGCCCTCATTCGGTCGATGTGCCTCATCGAACATCATCTGGGTGATGTTGTTGTGTGTCGCGTTGGCGATTGCTTCGCCCCCGCAAACCTTGACTCCGCTGGCAACCTTCGACGAAGCCAACGGTTTTGAACCAAGCTCCCTG
>JBEKXQ010000022.1:0-51118 GCA_049511915.1 Candidatus Korobacteraceae bacterium | reverse complement strand
CGCCCGCATTCGCCGCCGCTCTAGCGCCTCGAAGTCTCTGCGTACTCCCGCCGGGTTTCCCATGCCCACACAGTAGCATAGAATCTCAGAAAATGTCAGTATATTATGTGATGCTCAATAATCAGTATTTTCCTATGCCTTAACCGATTCGCTCGTCGCCGAAGACTCTGCGAAATATCTTGTTCACGTTGCGCAACGGTCGTTGCAGATCGAAAGCGTGTTCCAGCGTTTCGCGCTTCACCTTTGATGAGATCTCAGGATCGCTCATGATCAGCTCGCCAAAGTTCAGATCTTCTTTCCAGGCCCGCATCGCATTCGACTGCACTAGCCGGTAAGCGTCCTCTCTGAGCATGCCGGCCTCGACCAGGTCCAGCAGCAGCTGGCCGCTGAACACCAGCCCTCCAGTCGACTCCAGGTTCTTCAGCATGCGCTTGGGATAAACCAGCAGAGTGTCAATGAGATTAGTGGTCTTGTGGAGCAGGTAGTCCGCAAGAATTGTTGAGTCTGGCAAGATTATGCGCTCAACCGACGAATGTGAGATATCGCGCTCATGCCACAAGGCAACGTTTTCCAGCGCTGCCTGCGCATTCGCGCGCACCACTCGCGCCAGCCCGCTGATCTGCTCGCAGGTCACGGGGTTGCGCTTATGCGGCATCGCCGACGAACCTTTCTGCTTCTCGCTGAAATATTCTTCTGCTTCGCGGACCTCGGTGCGTTGCAAGTGACGAATCTCGGTGGCAATCTTGTCCAGCGTCGAAGCAATCACGGCCAGCGTGGCGACGTAGAACGCGTGCCGGTCGCGCTGAATTACCTGCGAGGAAACCGACGCTACGTTAAGTCCCAGCCGCTTGCAAATCGCCTCTTCGTACTCCGGCTCCAGATGCGCCGCATTGCCCACCGCTCCCGACAGCTTGCCAACGCGCATCTGCTCAGCCGCCATCTCGAAGCGCTCGATGTCGCGCTGCACCTCGGAGTACCAGTTTGCCAGCTTCAGTCCGAAGGTGATGGGCTCGGCGTGAATGCCGTGGGTGCGGCCGATCGCCGGCGTATCTTTAAATTCCCACGCGCGACGCTTCAGCACTTCGCGCAGCTTTTGCAGGTCTTCACGAATGATGGCCGATGCCTGCTTCACCATCAGAGCCTGCGCCGTGTCTACCACATCATTTGACGTGAGGCCGTAATGCAGCCAGCGCGACTCAGCTCCGACCTTCTCGGCGACCGCTGTGGTGAAGGCGATGACATCATGCTTCACCTCGGCTTCGATCTGGTTAATACGGTCGACGTCGAAACCGCCCTTCTCTCGGATGGCCTTGGCCGCGGATTCCGGCACGATACCCGCCTCGGCCAAGGTTTCGGTCGCCGCGAGTTCAACATCCAGCCAGGTGCGGAATTTGTTCTCGTCACTCCAGATGCGGCCCATCTCCGGGCGGGTATAGCGAGCGATCAAGCGAGCCTCCTTTACAAGCGGTTCAACAGATGAGGATGAAACTCTTTATTGTACAAGGCCGTGTTCCTTCTTCGGCGGCTGTTTCGGCCACGCGTGCTTAACCAACCTCTGGACTCCTGCTGCGAACGAATGTGCGGCCCACTTCGGGAATGGACACACAGAGTGAGACGAAATTGCTTGCAGACCCAGCGCTGTCGCAGAACAATAGGAAGCGGTAGTCTCTCTCCCATCGAGTCTTCCGGCCAACGACCTCCGACAGTCGAAGCCTCGCCCTCGCACTGACCCTCCATTACAGAGCATTCCGCAGAACTCAGGAGAGATGCAATGCAATGGAAGGCCATACCACTTCTCGGACTTGGGTTGATCTTGTGTGTGGGTGGTGTCGGTTGCGGTTCGCCTTCAAACTCCGCCACCGGGCAGCTCACGATAAACACTTCTTCCTTACCCGCCGGCACTGTGGGCACGGCTTATAGCTATTCGGTCCCGGCCAGTGGCGGAACTCCTCCCTACGTCTGGAGCCTTAACACCGGAACTTTGCCGGTCGGGTTGAAACTGAGCAGCAAGGGCGTGATCTCCGGTACTCCCGAATCCGCCGGAACGGTCGGCTTCACGGTAGCAGTTAGCGACTCCGAGGCAGTCCCGGCTAGCGCAACCGCAAACTTCAGCATCGCGATCCAGACTGAGTTGGCCGTCACCAGCCTCGCACCACCAGCAGGCACAATCGGCATCAGCTATAGCACCACCCTGGCAGCGACGGGAGGAGTGACGCCCTACACCTGGACAATCCTGAGCGGTAGCTTGCCGGCGGGATTGAGTCTAGGCTCCGCAGGTGTGATTTCCGGCACGCCGACGACGCATGGCGCTGCCATCTTTACCGTCCAGGTTGCCGACTCCGAAACGAACCAGCACACAGCGATCGCGCAACTGACCCTCACCATCAACACCGTCACGATCACCACGCAATCGCTACCCGCCGCAACAGTCAATGTTCTTTATTCCGCGCCGCTGGCGGCAATCGGCGGAGTGACGCCGTACATCTGGACGATGTCCGGCGCGTTGCCTGCTGGCCTGAGCCTCAACAGCGCAGGTGTCATTACCGGCACGCCAACCGCGACCGGGAGTTCCACATTCAACGTGCAGGTGGCAGACAGCGAGCAGCCGCCCGCCATGGCCAGCGCGCAATTGAGTATCACGGTAAGCAGCTCAGGCACTTCAGTAACGCTGCAGGGAAACTACGCCTTCCTCTTGAACGGCTTCAACCTGGCTGGCGCGTGGACTCTGGCCGGAAGCTTCATCGCCGACGGCAACGGGAACATTACGAGCGGAGTTGTAGACGGCAATTCCATCAGCGGGCAGCCCGTCAACACTGCAGTCACTGGTATCTATGCCATCGCCTCCAGCGGACTAAACACTATGATCATTCAAGGTCAATCATGGGGACCTATGACGCTCGCATTTGTTCTCGACTCAACCGGCAACGGCAGAATGATCGAGTACGACGACACGACCGGCCAGGGTAGCAGGGGCTCGGGTGCATTGCGCAAGGCGAATCCCAGCGCATTTTCCCTGGGCGGGCTAAATGGCGGTTGGGTGTTCGGCATGACCGGAGCCGGGGCCTACGGTGAACGCTTCGTGAATGTGGGTCAATTTGCCCTGACTACGGGAGCTATCTCCGATGGGTCATGCGACACCAACGACGGCGGTGATTATGAGACCTGCACGTTCACGGGAACATTGTCGGCCGTGGATCCGCAAAGCGGATGGGCCACGGTCACGGTCCAAAGCAACAATGGCACGAGCCATGATGCAGTCTATGTGGTTTCCACCGGCGAGTTGGTGATGGAGCAAATTGATTCGGTACAACAGACTGAAAGCCCGCTGCTCGTGGGATCTGTGCTGCAGCAAAGCGGCTCCTTCAGCAACGCCTCCTTGAATGGGCTGGCGGTTTCTTATTATCAGTTGGTCAACAGCGGCTCCGGGGACGACGAATCGGGCACGGCTATCATCAGCTGCGATGGTAACGGCAACGCAAATATCATTGTGTCAGATGATGACGACGCTGGCACTATCACTCAGCAGTCGCCATCTCAAGAAACGTACACGGTGACGGCGGTGACGGCCAACGGCTCCGTGACCTTCACAGGAGGAGGCAACGCTCCGGCCGGCTTCCTGATAAACCAGAACAAAGCTTTCATGGTAAGCACTGGCTTCAATCCCGACTTCTATTGGTTGGAAGTCCAAACCGGCGGCCCGTTCTCCAATGCATCCATGGCTGGGATCTATGCGGGAGGCTCACTGTCTCCGCTCGACTACACAAACGCCAGCAATGAGGTGGATATGGGGTCGGCAGATGGGATCGATACGCTGACTCTCGATGTAGACTCCAGCTCGTCTGGTGGGATCAATCAGTCGTTTGGAAACGTGATCAATTACAACATTGCCGCCAATGGCCGGGGCACCGGGCAGATTCAGGGCGGTGAAGCTCCAGGCGTCGTGTACATGATCTCACCAACGAGGTGGCTCGTCTTGCAGCCCACGACGGACGCGAGGGTGAACGTTTTTCAGCACTGAGCCTTGGTGGGCAATCACCTAACATTGTGGTCGGCGTCTCGGACGCCGGCCGCTCTTACGAAAAGCGAAAAGCGATAAGCGAAAGGCGAAAGAGCGAAGAGCAGTTAAATCACCACCGTCTCGTGATACTCACCGTACACATGCCGCATGGCATCGGAGATTTCTCCGACGGTGGCGTTTGCCTCGACGGCTTCAACGATCACCGGCATCAGGTTGCCCGTGCCACGCGCGGTGTCCTCCACTTGCTTGATGGCCGCCTGCCATTTTGCCTGGTCGCGCTTGGCTCGCAGGGCGCGCAGTCGCTCCACCTGCTTGCGCTCCAGCGACTCGTCCATGTGGAGCAACGGAATCGTCTTCTCTTCATCCAGCGCGAAGGAGTTCACGCCGACCACGATCGCCTGCTTATGGTCTACGGCTCTTTGATAGTCGTACGCGGCGTTCTGAATCTCCTGCTGCACGTAGCCGCGCTCGATCGCCTTTAACATGCCGCCCATGGCGTCGATCTTTTCCAGATAGGCGAGCGCGTTGGCCTCGATCTGGTTGGTCAGCGCCTCCACATAATACGAGCCGGCCAGCGGGTCGATGGTCTGCGGCGCGCCCGATTCGTAAGCGACGACCTGCTGGGTGCGCAGCGCGATGCGGGCCGACTGCTCCGTGGGCAGCGCCAGTGCTTCGTCGAAGGAGTTGGTATGCAGCGACTGCGTTCCGCCCAGCACCGCCGACATCGCCTGCAACGCGGTGCGAACGATATTGTTTTCTGGTTGCTGTGCTGTGAGAGTAGAGCCTGCCGTCTGGGTATGGAAGCGCAGCATCTGCGACTTGGCATTCTTCGCGCCGAAATGATCGCGCATAATGCGCGCCCACATCCGCCGAGCAGCTCGGAACTTCGCCACCTCTTCCAGGAAATTACTGTGCGCGTTGAAGAAGAACGACAGCCGTGGCGCGAAATTGTCTACATCGAGACCGGCGTCGATGGCTGCCTGCACATAGGTCATGCCGTTGGCCAGGGTGAACGCCACTTCCTGCACCGCCGTGGAGCCGGCCTCGCGCATGTGGTAACCCGAGATGGAAATCGTGTTCCACTCCGGCACATGCTCGTTGGCGTACGAGAAGATGTCGGTGATGATGCGCATCGCCTGCGCCGGCGGATAAATGTAGGTGCCGCGCGCGATGTACTCCTTCAGCACATCATTCTGGATGGTGCCGGATAGTTTGCGCGCGTCGCGTCCGCTGCGCTGCGCGGTCACTATATACAGTGCCAGCAGAATGGCTGCACTGGCGTTGATGGTCATCGAGGTGGAGATTCTCTCCAGGTCGATGCCGTCGAACAGCCGCATCATGTCCTCGATGGAGTCGATGGCCACACCCACTTTGCCGACTTCGCCCACGGCGAGAGGATTATCGGAATCCAGACCGATCTGCGTCGGCAGATCGAAAGCCACGCTCAGCCCGGTTGTGCCCTGGCTCAGGAGATACTTGTAACGCCGGTTCGACTCCTCAGCGTCGCCCATGCCGGCGTACTGCCTCATCGTCCAGAGGCGCCCGCGATACATGGTTGCCTGCACGCCGCGAGTGTAGGGAAATTGTCCAGGATAGCCGACATCACGATCGTAGTCAGAGCCTTCCAGATCGGTGGGGGTGTACAGCGGCTGAACGTTAATGTGCGATGACGTTTCCTGGGTTGCGGAGGGTTTGGTGCTTACGACGCTTTTCTGCTTGGTCTCGGCCATCGGAACAGGGCCTCGCTGGTAAGGGATGGTTACATTATGGGCCGGGGAACAGACTGACACTATGACGTGCGTCACAGTCGCATTTTTTTCCGCGATCGCCAGAAAGAACTCACTCCGAAGTAGACAAACAGAAGCGCGAAGCTGGCCGCCAGCAGCATCTTTCCGGTAGAGCCTGTACCCATGCTGCGGCGATGATATTCCCGGATGGCAGCGGCCCCGCCGACCAACGCCAGTGCCAGGAAGAACAACCCGGTTACTTCCAGCCAAAGTACATGCAGCACCCGGCTCACGTTCCGGGCGGTGACGGTGCCGGCTTTGTAAAACGCCCGAACCCAGCGATTTTCGCCGGTCTTGCGTCCTGCCACCCGTAGCAGGGCGCGTCCTTGCGTGCTGAGATTGGGGGACGGCAAAGTTCACCTCGCGTAGAGTGCTCGTGGTTATTCTAGCAGTCAGGGTTGCGTGCTCCGTCGCTCCCTGGACGCCCGATTCCGGCAAAACTCGCCTTCCGCCTCCGGCATCCTAACTAGTACAAATGCGGGTTCGTCCGGCGCAACAAGCCTTTCGCCTTGGGGCGAGGTGTGCGAACATTTCTGTATCGACGGGCCCGCGAAGGACTCAGGTGAAATCATGGACAAGCAACTCAAAAGCATGATTAAGGAGCTCGGGGACGCCATCAACAATTCGCTTTCTGATTCCGAACAGATCGCCGAGGTGATCTCTCGGATCAAGGACGGTGGATACGACGTTTTCGTCGTATTGGAGGCCACAATCGGCTTCAACGAGCGCGAGGAGAGCGCGGACGAGGAAAGCTTGCCCGCACCTCGGCTTTCCGCCGCCGACTTCAAAGTCACGTCGCAAGACTTGCAGTTCCTGAAATCGCTCCGCATCAGTGTTGAGGAGGGGCAGTGAGATCACAGCCCGAACGGTCGCCCCTCACAGGCCAAGGTGATGGTGTGTGCTAAGATGCGGCTTCGATTGTGGAGTGGGTGCACGTCCGGTACAAACGGTTGGCGTTAGGGGCGCCGGCAGATGAGAGACACCCTTGGAGTTTTGCTGGCAGGCGGAGCGGGCGAACGTCTCTACCCGCTGACCCGGGACCGCGCCAAGCCCGCCGTCACCTTTGGCGGCATTTACCGCATCATCGACATCACTCTCTCCAATTGCATCAACTCTGACCTGCGGCGCATTTACATCCTCACCCAGTACAAAGCCCTCTCTCTCAATCGCCACATCCGCGAAGGGTGGGGCAATATTGTTGGCCGCGAATTGGGTGAGTTTATCGAGATCCTGCCGCCAATGAAGCGCGTCAGCGAGAACTGGTACATGGGGACCGCCGACGCGGTGTACCAGAACATTTACTCCATCGGCTCCGAGCAGCCCCGCCATGTGCTCATCCTGGCGGGCGATCACATCTACAAGATGAACTATGACCTGATGCTGCGTCAGCATAAGGACTCAGGCGCTGACGTTACGCTGGCGACGATTCTGGTCGACCCCGCGGAGACCAGGCACTTTGGGGTGGTGGAAATTGATCGTATCGGTCGCGTGGTGGGCTTCCAGGAGAAGCCGGAGATGACGGACTTGCGCTCTCCCTATAACCCGCGCATGGTTTCCGCCTCGATGGGCATCTACTTGTTCAACACCGACGTGCTCATTCCCGCGTTGCTGAAGGACGCCGAAGACGCCACCTCGCGGCACGACTTCGGCCACAATGTGCTGCCCCGAATGGTCGGCGACTACAAAGTTTATTCCTTCAACTTCATCGACGAAAACAAGAAGGAAGCGCTGTATTGGCGAGACGTGGGGACATTGGAGGCGTATTACGAGGCCAACATGGACCTGGTTTCGGTGGCGCCAGTATTCAACCTCTATGACACCTCATGGCCCATCCGCACGCACATGCGGCAGTATCCTCCTGCCAAGTTCGTTTTCAACGATCCTGAGCGTACCGGCGAGGCCCACGATTCCATCGTCTCCATGGGCTGCATTATCTCCGGCGCAGCGGTTAAGAACAGCGTCCTGTCACCGGACGTCAGAGTCAATTCCTACGCGCAAGTCGACTCCAGCATCCTGTGTTCGCACGTAAATATCGGCCGCCATTGCCGCATCCGCAAAGCCATCATCGACCGTGATGTTCAGATCCCCGAAGGAACGGTCGTCGGCTATGACACCGAAGCTGACCGCCAGAAGTATCACGTTACCGACAGCGGCATCACCGTGGTGACGCGCGACTACTCGCTCTTCGAGAATCCCATCACCGTGGATTACTTCACCTCGGAGTAGCTCAGGTTTTCTATCTCCAGAGATCGGTTCCCGCCGAATTCACTGCCATTGCGACGGCTGAATCGTCGTGATATAGCATGCTTGCTCCGGCTGGCCGTGGAGCACGGCATAGATGCTAATCGGAGCTCCTCGGGACGCGTCCCTGGCATACGCGGTAAATCCAACGAAGCTGCTCTTCAGGCCGGCATTGGCCGCTCGGATGGTCGGACGCCAATCGCCAATGGCGCCTAGTCCAATTATCGTTCCATCCCTTACTACCACAATGTAGGAGGGAGCTTTCCGCTGTTCAGGATCCCAAGCCCAGCCTGAAATGCGAACCCCATTGCCTTCCTGGAGCGGCGTCACAGACTGCCACGCGCCTATGCAATCCTCCCCTGGACTTTGACGGAATCCCGCCAGCAACGGCTTGCCCAGTTGGGTGTACGCCGGTTCCGCAAAGACCGAGAGCCGCCGTTGCCTAAGATACGACACATCTTCGGCAATATGGCGGAGATCGACGGCGGCATAGTAGAACTGGCTGGGATCGTGAACGCCGGTCATCAGCGCAGCGCCAGCCGCATTGAGCTGAAAGCCATGCCATCGCGCCTGTCGGATGGGGTAGCGCGCAAGATATGCCCCTCTAGCGAAGACCAGGACCACGCAAAGCTGCAGCAAAAGAAGAAAAGACAGCGATCGACGTTTCTCGCCCGCTGCCAGCAGCAATAGCAAACCGGTCTCTCCCCAGAAGAGCAGTGCCGGGGTTTGATAGCGCGAGGCGAACGCTTGCTCCAGACCAAAGTGCAAACGTCCAAAGGCGGTCAACGCCGCAGTCCCCAGGCAAAACAGAAGCGACAGGGTGATTAGGAGCAGCAAGGCGCGAGAGTGTTCAATCTTGCGGAGATACCATGCCAGAATGACTCCAAGCGCTAGGCCGCAACCACCGATGATGATGGCAGGCACGACCTTATTGGTCCACGCGCTACCCAGATAAGCCAGGGAAAACTCGCACAACCGGGCGGGCGATGCAATCGATGTTGCCAGTCGTCCCGGATCAGATGAAAGCACGTAACCATGAAAGAAAAAAAATGTGCTGATCGCGCCGCTCAGCGTATAAGCGAGCACCTTCCATCTTCCCAAGCCCAAAACGGCCGAAGCCGCCACCAGCAGCGGCCAGAGCAGGTTCCCATTCGCCAAAGAAAACTGCGCCGCGAGCGCCGCGGCGATTGAGAGCACAAGAAACCAGGCTCGCTTGTGGTGGTCCTGCTTCAGGTTTGTCCAACAGAGCAATAGTCCGACGAACGATAGCGTCGCGAAAAAACCGGGAAGCACGAAAGAGGTTTGAAAGGGCCAGACGAAGTTTTCCCATTGGGACGGGCAAAAAAAGCACAAGGCGGTCATGCCTACGCCCGTGTTCCACGTTGTACCACGCCAACCGCCGAAAACTCGCATGCTCCAGCCGAGCAAAACCAGATGTGCGAGCTGAATTACCAAAATGCCCGCCAGGGGAAAGACCTGCCGGCAACGAAACCAGCGCAGGTCCGCTGCCAGGAACAATTTTGGCAGGACGAGTCTGTGCTCGTTGTGCTGTTCCCACAGCCAGCGCGGCGACAGTAAACCCTCGCCTTGTACTGCGGCACTGACCTCGGTCCAGGCGTCGGAGTAGGGTAGGTCGGAGTAGCTGACCACGACCAGGTGCGTTGCGACAGCCATGGTGGTCAGCCCGCCAAAAAGCACCACATATGAAAGAGCTGAAGAGATGTGTGCTGCGATGCTAATCCGCTCTCTCAAGGCCTGCGCCGTGCCGCTCACGCGCTTATTATTCTCGCCTTCACCGCGATAGCGCCAACACACCATAACAAGGCATCTTCAACATGCTCGCGAAGGTAGTTGCTGCTGAAGATGTCTCGCAACTGCGCCCGTTCCGTGAGGCGCGCCGTCAGCTCGGTCAGCAGTCCCTGGTAACGGTCGGGCATGTGCAGCTTGGTGGCGCGCACCAGATCGTCGAACACCAGCAGGCAATCGAGGATCACGCCGTCGGGATCCATGTCTTGCGAATTGATCAGGTGCAAGGCTTCCGCGACATCGCAGAAGGTCTCGACCTCCTGCGGAGCCGGTCCCAGCTTGGCCAGGTCAGGATCAAGCCTAAGCGCCTTCGCCCCAAGTTCCGGATGGGTGAAGAACAGCAGGCGTCCACCGGCCGTGATGGGCCGCTCGTTGTCGCCGCCAACAGCCAACAATGTGTAGAACTGTGGACCGTCGTGATCGCCGTCCAGACGAAGGCCCACCAGCACCAACTCCTCGTGCGGTTGTCGCTGTCGGGCGTGAAGAATGGGCAACTCGGACATGGGGAAATACTACATCCTCGCGGGCAAGATTCGCTCCTCAATTCGCGACTTCTAATCGGATTTCGCGTTCTTATTGCAGGTTGAATCAGGAGGCACAGTAACAAATGAAGAAATTGCTTTGGACTGCGGTGTTCGCCTTAGCGCTGGCCCTTGCAACAGCTCAAGCTCAAGTTGTCGTCAGAATTGGACCACCCCCGCCACCGCCGCGTCAGGTCGTTCCCGTGGCGCCTGGTGCCCGCTACGTTTGGGTGCCGGGCTACTACCGCTATAACGGAAATGTCTACGTGTGGGTGCCGGGCCGCTACGCAATCCCGCCATCACACTATCGGGTTTGGGTACCGGGGCGCTGGGCGCTCCGAAATGGAGGCTATGTATGGGTCGCCGGCTACTGGCGGTAGCTTCTTGAGTGCGGCGCAAGCGATTGTCGGAGAGCTTGCTTCTCAACGACATCCGATTTAGCCGCAACTGCTGACCCGCGGTAGCATCTACTTAGTAGATATGGGAAACACCTTTAAGACAGCGTTATTGCTCACCGCATTAACCCTTTTTCTACTGTTCATGGGGCAGATTTTCGGAGGCCAGCGGGGGCTGGTCATCGCCTTCGGCCTTACAGTCGTCATGAACTTCGTCTCGTATTTCTACAGCGACAAAATTGCCCTGGCCATGTATCGGGCGCAGCCAGCTACGCGGGAGCAACTGCCGCGAGCCTACGAAGTGGTTGAGCGACTCACCCAGAAGATGGGCATCCCCATGCCCAAGATGTACGTGATTCCTACGGATTCGCCCAATGCGTTTGCTACCGGGCGCGACCCGAAGCACGCTTCCGTGGCGGTGACGCAAGGAATCCTCGACCTGCTGACCGACGAGGAACTGGAAGGCGTGCTGGCACATGAACTCGGTCACGTCAGGAACCGCGACATCCTCATCAGCTCGGTGGCGGCCACGCTGGCGGGCACGATTACTATGCTGGCCCGCATGGGATATTGGGCATCGCTCTTCGGAGGCATGGGCGACCGCGATGACCGGGACCGCGGAGGGGGCTTGATGGCGCTGCTGATGCTCATCCTCGCTCCCATCGCAGCGACTCTGATTCAGCTCGCAGTATCGCGCTCTCGCGAATATCAAGCCGATGCCACCGGCGCGCAGGTCACAGGCAATCCCTATGCCCTGGCCAGCGCCCTCAAGAAATTGGATGCGTACTCCAAGCGCATCCCCATGCAGGCCTCGCCCTCGACGGCCCACCTGTTCATCGTTGCGCCTTTGCTGGGAGGCGTCACCTTCGCCAACTTATTTTCAACTCACCCGCCTATTGCCAAACGCATCGAGCGACTGACTGGGCGTCCCGCCGAACTGGACTACTGAGAGACGCAAAGCTTTTTCGTGGCGGTTGCGAGGCCGCGCGTGAACCTGCGAAACGCAAAAGTTGAAGTCTGACAGAGCAAATCACCCTATGAGACCGGTGCTTTTGGGATATCCCACAATGTGAGACTGTGCTGGATTGTCCAAGGAGAAGATCAAGTTGTCCCCCGACCAGAAAGCTCGTTCCTGTGGAAATACGTCAACTTCCGAAAATGGGATACCCTATGATGATCGTTGCAAGTGGAAGAAAAGACGGGCACAAATTATCTTGTGCATCTCGAGTGCCAGAAAAACGCAGCTGCATGTTTACAAGTACGAGGCGCAAGTTCATAATTGAGTTGTTGGCAGACTCTGCAAACAGGCCCTATTCCAAACGAACTCAGTGGTTTTTACCCAGTATCCCACAATGTGGGAGGAGCGTTTATGGCAGCACTTTCTGAAGTAGCGACAGAAGCTGATCATCGAGAGCGCATATGGTTTTTCCCGCACAAATTCTGGCAAGTCACCAAGAACATGCCCAAAGATGAGGCCGCGAATCTGATGGCTGAAGTCGAGCGTTACGCCGAGGCGGGCGATGTTCTGGCACTGAAGAAATATCCATTTGTATTTGTTGGCGATCCCTACAAGAAGAAGGATAGAAGCCCAGCGGCCTGAAGCTTTTGCTGATCAGGAGACTGCCGCGACTCGTCGCTGAAGTCCGATCGTCCGTGAAGAAGCAATCGCTTTAGCCGGCATGGGACGGACCATAATCGGCAGGCGCGAAGTTGTTTCCAGAAGATAGCGCGCGCGCGCGACCTGTTCGGCGGCCCGGCTTATTCTTCGCAGTCCTTCCCCATACACGATCAAGAACCCTTCCCGGCGTTCGACCGTTACACAAGAGATGCTCGCATCGTGCGCCCCGTCGAATGCGTTTGCCAGTCGCAGGATTCCAATCAGCGGCATGAGCTCCGAACGCCACTTCGCGCTAAGTCCCACAAACGAGGAGTTGCTGGTGAGAGGCAAGTCGCCGCTATGATAGCGAACCAGCACCGCGACGCAGCGCATCTCTTCTTCGCTCCAGCCCAGCGGCGGTCCCAGTCTGGAGACCATGCGATAGCCGCGTTTCGGGCGTGTGCCGTCGTCTCCGTCTTTTTTCTTGCTTCTTCCCACCTCATGCAGGATGGCGGCAGCTTCCAGAATGCGGCGATGTTGAGGTCGCGCGGAAAGAATCTCGCAGCGTGAGAGTCCATCGTACAGTTGTAACGCGATTTGAGTGACGCGAACCGTGTGTGCAACGTCGGGATCGAGAAACGACGCCCAGTTCCTCAGCTTTTCCAAAGCCGCTTCCTCCAGCGCGTGCCCGGTGGGCAGCTCAGAACGCCACACGTGCCAGAGCGAACGTTTGCCGATCATCTTGTGACGATAAAGATCCAAACGCTTCTGCCGTTCCTCTGCGACTCGTTTCTGCCAGCGTAAGCGTTCGTCGGCGGGGATATCAGCGTGCGCTCGAATCATCGCGCGCAAAACATCCAGATCGTGGACCTCGCCGAGAGTATCCTGCAACTCGCGCAGATCCTTTGACCACTGGGCATGCCGTTGCGGTAGAAAGTTCTCCGCCGTGTAACGGAATCGCTTGATTCCAATTCTCAATTGGTGATAACCGGCAGCGCTGCGATTTTTCAGCGCGCGACGATGCAACTCGTGTGCCTCGAGCCAGCGTTCCAGCGCGAGATGCTGAAACACCAGGCCTTCCAAGGGAATCCTGTCGGTTCGTTTCGCAAGATGCGCGTTCAGCGATGTCCAGTGTTTGCGATCGAAGCCGGCGAGCGCATCCTGCGCGGCAACCTTGAGCGCAGTCTCCTTCTGCGCAAGTGCGGCAGACAAACTTTCGCCAACCGGATCGCCGGAGTGTGAGAGCTTGGCCACCCACTCCATCATGACTTGCGCGTCGCGCAAATCACCCAGGCTGCTGAACAGCGGCTTGGCCAGCCGCTTCATCTGCTTCCACGCAGGGTCCGGATCGACCGAGAGGAAACCGTCTGCCATGGAACGGCAGCGCCGGATTGCGACTCGCAAATCATGCACGGGATCAGGGGCAAAGCCCGCGCTGGCTTTATCGCACTCTTCCAGAACACGGCCCGCCCAATGGGCGAGCCCCGCCTTTTTTGGTTGAGGATCGGAAGCTGGGAGCATGAAAAGAAGACCTGATGAAGTTATACCGCGAATTGATCGTGATGGGGTAGAAGGAATGGGTCAGCTCTTAGCCTCTGCAAAAGGCAGGAGTTTTGTTCGAGCGGGTTACGCACGGCTGCTGGCGTGGCCTGGCACAAATCGACCGTATGAGAGTTGATACGCTGAATTTACAGGGAACAGTGACCTGCTTCAATCACCGCTGTCGATGTTTATCCCAGTCTTACGGCGTGATCTCCCAAGCGACGCCTTCTGCCAAATAATGGTGGCCGCCATTCACACTGGTGCCATAGATGTTCCCGGCCGGGTCTAATGCCAACCTGCCACTGGGAAAATATCCATCGCTGCAGGTAGCACGGCCCTCGGAGCAAAAGTCGTGCAAGTCGGTGTAAGTCCATGTGCCGCCGGAACGGGTCAGCTTGAAGGCACTGCCCAGGCCATACGCTCCGTCGCACACCGTCGATGCATACAGACTGCCCGCCGCATCCATTACGAGGCTGGCAATAGGGCCGCCGCGGCCATTTCCATCCTGGCAAGCGGAAGTGCCGAAAAAGCTGTAAATCGTTGTGAACGCCCAACCGCCGTTGGAAGGCGTCAACTCAAAGACCGTACCGGCGTTTTGGTTGCCACCGCCAAAGGTGGTGCCGTAAAGGTTGCCTGCATGGTCAAAGATCAGGGCGCCCCAGGGCTGGGCCCCATCACTTCCCCCTTGAAAGCTATAAAGTATGTTTTCTTTCCAGCCGCCATTAGCGGGCACCAATTGGAAGACCGTGCCTTCGTTATATGAGCCGCCAATAGCAGTTGTCCCATAGAGATTGCCTGCATTGTCGAAAATCACACCGCCATAGGGACCATTTCCATCCTCGTTCTTTTGCCCGAAGCCGTAGATCACGCTCTCTATCCAGCCCTCACCTGACCGCATGACCTCGTATACGGCGCCTTGCGAGTAGGGTCCGTCCGACGCGACGCCATAAATGTTGCCTGCCTGGTCGAAGGTCACATCCCCTGTGGGCCCAGCTGCGTCAGGAGAGTACCCAAAGTTGTACAACACAGTTTCCGTTCTGGGGCAGAAGAAGCCCCGGCAAATTCCTGCTGCAGGTCCTAAGCTGAAAACTACGCCGTTGTCGTCTGTTCCACCGTTGTGGGCGGTACCGTAGAGAAGCCCATCGGGACCGAAGGCTACGCCGTTTTGTGGATAGGTTCCGTCAGTCCCATCGAAGATGTTCAGGGGATTGACGACCCAATCGCTTCCAGAACGCTGCAGCTCATAGACCGTGCCGTAATTAAGGCCGCAGCAGAATCCCGGGCCATAGAGATTTCCGGCTGCATCCATTGTTAGGTCTAAAGGAAATCCCCCGTCTAAACCGCCGACGAAGGTGTGGAGAACTTGAAACGTTTGCGCCTGCACCGCCGGGCATGCAGCGATGGTCAGAGCAAACACAATTGCCAGCAGCAGCGTGCCGGTCTCCATGCGCACACCGAGGCAAGATTTCAAGCTGTGACGTTGTCTTGTGTCAGGCATTGGGTTCTCCTCGCGAAGGCAATGAGTTTGTTTCGGCAACCGCGCGCCGTTGCCGCTACGAGTTATAGGTAAACTCGTTCCGCGCTGCGAATCTGGCGATAGCGTTCGAAGACCTTGCGATCACTCTCCAGTCCAAGGATGGATTTAATGCTGCTTCCACGAAAGGTGTGCGCCAGCATCTTCCACCAGTTGCGGAGAACGAACATTGGGTCGTGAGCAATGACCGCGGGCATGTGCCGGACCTTCATCCAGCGCTCTGACCGCCAGCGTTCAAACTCAATTTCCTCCGGCTGGAGGTGCTGCGTGGCGACTACGGCAGTGGTGCCGTCGTACTCCTCCAGACGTTCGATCTTGATCAGGTTGCGGGCGCGGAAGTCCTTCGTCATGGGCGTGCCCGGATATGGCGTCGGATGTTGGATGTAGGGCCAGTCCACGTACTCGCGAGCGAATTCCAGGTTTGACTGGATGGACTCGCGCGTGTCGTCGGGATTGCCAACGATGAGTCCGCCCACGACAAACATGTTGTTCTGGTGCAGGTAGTCAATCGCGCGCAAGGTCGCATTGCCGGTCTTGCGTCCGGCCTCGCGAAACTCGTTCTTGGCTGCGGCCTTCAGGAACTGAAGATCGTCTTCGAGAATGTTCTCGATGCCGAGGAAGACGTAGCGGAACCCCGCCTTGCGCATCAGGGGCGCCAGCGTATCGCCATGCATCGCGATCGGCGATGTCATCGCCTGCACGGTGTAAGTAATGTCATTCAGCCCGGCATCAATGATGGCCTGGCAAAGCGCCTCGAAGCGCTTGATGTTGAGGCTGATATTGTCGTCGACGATGAAGATGGCGCGCGCGCCGTGATCGTGCGCATCGCGAATGTCGGCCAGGACGCGGTCGAACGTGTACGTGTGGAAGTTACGGCCACGCATCTCGATGATGGAACAGAAGCCGCAATCGAAGGTGCAGCCGCGCGAGGTCTCGACCACATCGACCGGACGTCCCATCATGGTGTAATTGTTCAGCACCCGCGCGTCGCGCTTGGGTAAGCGAATCTCATCGCCCTCCAGGCTATGCACCGGTCGCGCAGGATTTTCATGCCAGCCGTCGTGTGCCCGATAGGTGAGACCGGAGATTTTGGCGAAACTCGCGCCGTGTTCCATGGCCCGGAGCAGTTCACGGAAGGTGATTTCGCCTTCGCCGCGCACGATGAAATCAACGCCGCTGCCGCCTTCCATGTAAGCTGCGGGCGCCAGGCTGGGATCGTAGCCGCCCACGATCACACGCACGTTCGGTCGTAGCGAGCGCACCAGGGCGACGATCTGCATCGCCGTCTTCCGCTGGAAGGTCATTACCGAGAGTCCCACAATGTCAGGGTTGAGCTCAGCCACGAGCCGCTCGACTGTCTCGCGAACTTTGTCCTGTACCAGAATCAGGTCCGCGACCGCGAGTTTGTGATGCGGGTCGATATTTCCAGCCAGCGAGGAAAGAGCTCCATTTGGCATTCGCACCGCGACGGTCGGCATATGCTCGAACGAGTCGGGCATGGAGAGCAGCAGAATATTCATTGCTTCATTCTCGCTGACATTGCGGCCGGTTCCCCACGAACCGGAACAGATGTTGCTGTACATGCTACACCGAAGTTGGATGCGAGGTCAGGCGATTTGCGGCACGATAATCCGTTATAAGACGGTGCGGAGGAGCAGGGAATCAGCTTTGATCTGTTGAGGCCAGCAGCGAGGGTTGGCCGATCCAGAGCTTGTTGCTCAGGCGTATCGCCCGGCTCGGTTGCGCTCTGCCGCTTAATCGCGACTGGACCTCGTTATAAGGCCCGACGAAGCGCAGCGACGCCGGCAAGCGCGGATAAGTCCGGCGAAGCCAACGTACCGCCCGTGACGCGGCGCGTCGTTCGCGCTCTCCATAGGTGAACTGGAACTGCTCGCGAAAGCGCGGCGGCAATAATTCCGTTGTCAGCGCGCGATACCAGAAGGGTGGGCGCAATCTGAGGCCGGCGCCGTCTTGCAGACGGTGCGCCATCTCGCGCGTGGCGGCGCTCACGCCCAACATGTCTGATTGCAAAGCAGATTTCATGTACAGGCAGAAGCCCGCCCAATCTTGTGGCAAGGAATCGCGCGGAATACCGAAGAGCGCTGCTGTGAGGTGGCTCTCGGCGTAATACTGTTCCCGCTCTGCGTCGCTCAGCGGCGGCAGCACGAGTTCGTAAGCCAGCAGGGCACTGTCGACGAGCGTTGCATAGACCCAGCGCAGCGCGGAGACTTCGTTGGCTTCGTACGATGTTCCTTGCGGGAATCGACCTGTCGTCTCGGAAAGCGATCCGCGAATGCTTTGGTGCCGGCGGTGCAGATGTCGCGCGGCACCACAGGCTTGGTCGACCGTGCCAAAAACCATGGTAAACATCACGCGAAGGGTCTGGTGAAAGCGGCCGATGGGATCGTTCAGGGTTCGGGAATGTTGCGCGATGGCAGTTGCGACCCAGGGATGAGCGAGTTGCAGCAGCGCGGCGCGGCCTGCCGCCAGAAAGAGAGCCGATTCGCGATTGATTTTCCAGGTGATCGAGTCAGGTACGAAGATGCTCCGGGAAGTCTCTGGCACCGATGTTTTCAGTTCCGCAAGCAGGTTTTCGAAATCACGCGCGGACACGAGCTGGCAGTCGTCTTCGACCATATGTGCCTATCCTATCGCCGAAGGCAATCAGCGATGGTCACGCCGCAAAAAAAGGCGAGCGCAGACGAGCCTGGCTGGAAAGCAACCCGCGAAGCAAAAATGGCCGCTTTCGCGGCCAGTAATTCAGAACGAATGTTGAACGGTAGCTAGTCTCCGTAGACCGCTTCGCGCTCTTCCACTGGTGCCGCTGGCTGGATGCCGCCGATGCTGCCGAGAGGAATAAATCCTTCCTGGCTGACCGGCTTTTCGCCCAGCACGTGCTCCTTGTAGAGGGCCATCATGCGCGCCTTCTCAGCATCGGCCTTCACCTTCGCATCGCGAGCCGCGAACTTCTCCTGGCGCGCGTTCTTGGCGATGCCGAGCTTGTCCAGCGTATCGTTGGCGCTGGCGTTGACGTGGTCTTCTACCAGCTTGAGCGTGTGCGCGGTGGTTTCGAGGCCGACCTTCTTGCCGCCGGCAAAGATCTCATGTCGACCGTGCTCCTCGTACCACTTTGTCAGAGTCGCCGTCATGTGCATCTTCTCGACAATATTGCGCCAGCCCACGCCGGTGTTGTAGGCGCAGAAGCTGATCTCGCCTTCCTGCGTGGCATAGGGAATGATGCACTGCTCGGTGCGGCGGAAGTCGTAGTTGAACAGGTCCTGGAACCACATGCCGGCGACGAAGAGGAAATTCCAGCGATCGCGGCGGCGGCGCTCGATGTCGGTCTCGGTGCGGTCGCCGCTGACCTTGCCGTAATCTTTGCCGGTGGCGCCGAAGGTCTTGTCGAACTTCTTCAGCAGGTCGGTAAATTTGAAATGCCTGGGCGACTTGAAGGGATCGTAATTCTTCAGCAGCGCCAGGGTCATGCCGGCAATCGACATCCACTTGCCGCGGGATGCATCGTTCACCTTCGCGATGTCTTTCGCGATGGTGTCGCCGTTGAGGAACGCCGTGACCGGAACTGCTTCCTTGGTTTCCTTGTCGATCATGACGGCCATGCCGACGCCGCAATTCGGGTGGCAGCCGCAGCTCAACGAACCCCAATCTTTGTCGGGCCCGTGAACCAGGTCGGCCCAGTCGGAGAAGGTGCTCATGAAGGAAATCGGGAACCAGTCGCGTGTGGGCTCACCTAATCCGGTTTGATTCTTGACGTCGTGCGCCAGGTGCGACAAGGTGTAGCGCTGCGCCTGACGGCGCTCGTCGGTGATGGCCTCGTCGCGTCCGGTAAACGAAACCGGCTGGAACGAGAGGAACGAGATGCGCTTGGGATTGTCGAGCGCGAACTGAATGATGCGGCCAACCTGCTCGTTGTTGAGGTCGTTGACGATGGTGACGACCGGCACGATCTCGACGCCGGCCTTGTGCAAGTTCTCTATGGCCTGCAGCTTCACATCGAACAAATTACCGACCAGGCGGTGCGAGTTGGCGGCGTTGCCGATGCCGTCGAACTGCAAGTACGCATAACGCAGACCGGCTTCCGCGGCCTGCTTGGCGAACTCAAAACTCTTGGCAAACTCGATGCCGTTGGTCGCAGCTTGCACGCTGTTGTAGCCGACCTTGCGCGAGTACGCGACCGCATCGAGGAAATAGGGCGACAGCGTGGGCTCGCCACCGGAAAACTGCACCGACATCTGACGCCGCGGCTTGATGGTGATGGCGTTGTCGAGCATGGTCTTGATCTCGTCCCATGTGAGCTCGTGGACAAAGCCAACCTGGTTGGCGTCCATGAAGCAGGGATCGCACATCATGTTGCAGCGGTTGGTGAGGTCGATCGTGAGCACCGATCCACGGCCGTGCAGCACGGTGCTGCTGCCGTGATGATGTAGCTTCTCGTCGTTGTGAGCGCGGATGTCGCGGCCAGGGAAGACTTCCTCGAGGTGCTTGAAGAAGGCGGTGTCCATGGCCATCACATCTTCGAAGTGGCCATGCGTCGGGCAGTCCTTCACCATCAGGATTTTGCCGTCGCGCTCAATGATCTGGGCTTTGATCTCGCCCGCCTTCTCGTTCATCAACACTTCGACCGGCAGCTTGCCGTCGATGATCTGCTGGCGAATTTCGGGCACACACTTGGGGCAGAGCGAATCTGTGCTGCGCGGCCAGCCGAGCGGCGGCTTGGATTTCTGATAAGACTTCAGCAGTGGCTTGTCAGACCACTTGGGCGTAAACGAAGGGTTGGGATGGATGCTGTTCAGTTTGTCGAAAACTACCCATGCGCCTCTGGCGGCAACGGTGACAGCCTTTTCAACATACTTTACGGGTTTATGCATTTACGCCTCTCGAGTTTGGATGATGGTGCTGCTACCCCACGTTGGGCTAAGCCCCACACTTCTCTACTGTTACTAAGGTAATGACCAGAACGCGAATGGGCCAAGCAGGATGGGCTGAACGGACGGAATTAGCCCTTTAGCGGGACAATCTCACATTGAATGGTGACCTGCATCACAGGGCTATGTTATTGAAAAGGCTGGCATCTTGAGCGCTACGTCTGTGTTCGTCCGGCAGCTGGCGATAAGGCGATTTAGCAATACTTGGCGGACTGGGGCATCTCGCGCTTGACATGATGTCAGTTTGGATCACGCAAGGACTGCTCAAAGTTCGTTATTCGGTTGATCGCCCCAGACGCATCCCACACATAGATGCCCCATGGAGAACATTCCGCAAATACGTGCCCGTCCTTCGTGGATACCATAAATCGCTCGATCGAGAGGCCACAGCCGGAGAGGTCCCCTTCATACCTGCCGGTCTTTGCGTTCCACAACGCAAGGTTGTGGTCGGTGTAGAACACATCCGGCTGCACAACGGTGAGCAGGTGCTCGCTATCGGACCACCACGCCAGAAGTCCGGCAAGTTTACTAAATCCCGACAACCCAAGTGGCATGATCTGGTTCCAGGGCTCAAGTTCCGACACCGGCGCGCCATCCGTCCGCCAGATTCGTACATGCAGCCCACTGGTTTGTTCTTCGGTCTTGCGTTGCACCGCAACGGCTACCAACGAGTGATCTGGAGAGAATGCGGCGTCCATAAGTTCCTCGCCGCTGGCGAAGCTGGCGATCTGCCGCCGCGTGTGTGAATCCCATAGACCAATATCGCCTTTCGAAGAGGCGAAAACTCCAAGCTTCCAGTCCTTATCTGGAAAATAGCCCACCACATCAGGCGGAAGGCCGGGCAGAGTCTGAATCTGCTCCCAGGTACTAGTGTCGTAGATGTGGACCGCGGGATGGGTGCTCTGCACCAGAAGAAAGCGTCCATCGAGAGAAAAGAAAGGACCGAAGAGGGCATCCACGTGGCGGTTCACCTCCGGCTCTCTCAGCCAGCGGAAATCGCCTTTGGTCGAACTGCTGATAACGATTTCGTAAGCACCCTGAGTGGCCTCAAGCGAGCCATCAGGACTGGTCGCCCGCGGCCAACGCACCTCGATACCCGCTTGCGAGAATTCTGCCGGTGAACCCGTTTTCTCTGGAGGAAAGTCGATGCTCCATAGCGCAAAGCGCACGCGGACCAGTCTGATGATTTCGAGCACAGGATCGGGCGGGTTCGCACGATCGTATACTCGAACCCCAACTCCGCCTGCTGCCGCCGCCTGAATCACGAGCCGCCGCCCGGGCGGTGGCAGTCGTGAGTGATCGTCCGGCAACTGGTGCAGAAGTCGCATCAATTCCAGCAAGTCTTTTTTCGGCAGATTGAATCCTCCGAAACCGTTGAACCTGCCATCGAAATACGAGATTCGACCATCAGCGGATACGGTGCAGCCATAAGTCACGATGCGATAGCCATTGCCCGACAGCCGCGCCCGCTTCTCGTTAATTGGGATGTCGTCTCCTTTTTCGACGATGATGCCCAGCAAGGCGGGGGTGACGATTCCATGTCCCGAGGGATCGACACCATCCACAGATTGAGGAGGCGCCTGCCGGTATGGTCGGATCCAGCTCTCGTACTCCTTCTGGTCTCCATCCGACGACTCTGCAGAGGCAATCGAACCGCCTTGTTGCGCAGCTGAATGGTCTTCGGAATCGCCGACAAACTGTGCGTGTGCCGAGCCGACCAGCATGGCAATAAGAACTAGCGTGCGTGTCTTCATCTGCAACAAAGGACTGCTCTCCGCTTTAGAACGGACCCTGCGGGAATTCTTGCACATGATGATCGTCGCTAACAGGCGATTACAGTTCAAACTCTGGCCCTCGTCAATGAGGGTAACGGTCAGCATTCCTTTGGCGGTTGTTGACGCGGCGCTGAAAGCCTGCCCGGAGTGGAGTCCAAGGGCGTTCCCCCATCTCACTCCGCCTTCCAGTGATACGCGGCCGGCTGCGGCAGGCCGACGTGTGACAGCACGCGGTTGTCAAACTCGCGCGCGATTTCGTCGGTGGAGACAGGGTGAAAGTAGAAGGCCGGGATGATGGGGAAAATGGTCGCTCCGGCTTCGGCCGCGAGAGTCATGTTGCGCAGGTGAATACGATTGAAGGGCGTCTCCCGTACACAGAGAATCAGCGGGCGACGTTCTTTGAGGCAGACGTCGGCGGCGCGTTCGATGAGGTGAATCGCCATGCCGTTCGCAATGCGGGCCAGCGTTCCCATACTGCAGGGCAGCACAATCATGGCATCCGTGGCGTACGATCCGCTGGCGACGTTGGCCCCGATATCGTTGTTGTTCTGCTGCTGAATCTTGTTGGCGTCGCGGCCCAGCAGCTTGGCTACGATTTCGTTGCGGCCGGAGACGCCGAGCTCCTCGGCCATCACGCGCAGGCCACTGTCAGAAACGATAAGGTTGATGGTGCCCACGCGCTCGTCGCGCTCCAAAGCTTCCAACAAATGTTTGGGAAAGATGGAGCCGCTGGCGCCGGTGATGGCGACGGTGAGAGTGCGGGGAGTTGGATCGGGCATGGTGTCGTCCCTACGGGACTTCAATGATTCTATCCGGATTACCCAGCACTCCGCCTACGGCTCGGCGCCGGGCTGGACTATGCCGCGCCTGCGGCGCTGTGGGCGGAGCGTAGGTGATTGGGCAGGGAATCGCAGGGGCTAAAGCCCAGGGTTTTGACGACGCGTTTCGGCACGACTGAAACAGGCCGCTGAAAAACTCAAAAGCAGATCCCTCGTCGGCCTAAAGGCCTCCTCGGGATGACAAATTCAAAGGACTCGTGACGGCGCACCTAAAGGTGCGCCTCTTCAAAACTTGGCGAAATCGACTTTTTCAGCGGCCTGTTAAAGTCGTGCCCTGTTACAAACCCAAACCAATTCTGAGGGAAGGCATTGACCTAAGCCAATTCTGCAGGAAGGCGAGCTAAGGGTACTGGTTCTGGTTTGAACGGGTACCGAGTTGAGCTTGCACTTGAAACTTGAAACGCGAAACTGGAAACTAATCGAACCATGGATGCAGCGTCACTCAAGAAGCTCTTCGAGCAGGTGAAGCGAGGCAAGGTCTCGCCCGACGAAGCGGTGCAGCGATTGCGGCATCTGCCCTTCGAAGACCTGGGATTTGCCAACGTCGATCACCACCGTGCGCTCCGGGCGGGAATGCCGGAGATAATCTTCGGTCCGGGAAAAACTCCTGAACAACTAGCGACGATCTTTTCGCGCCTGGCGGAGCACGGCCACAATGTTTTGGCCACACGGGTTTCGCCGGAGCAGGTTCGCGCGGTGAAGCGCAAATTCCGGAAAGCCGAGTTTCACGAGTTGGCGCGCGCGATCACTCTTGACCGCGACGCAACGGTTTATGGCAAAGGCAAGATCGTCGTCGTCTCGGCGGGCACCAGCGACATTCCCGTTGCAGAAGAGGCGCTGGTCACCGCGCAGATCATGGGCAACGAGGTGCAGCATGTCTATGACGTGGGAGTGGCCGGCATTCATCGCCTGCTGGCGCGCCGCGAGGCGTTGACGCAGGCGCGAGTCGTCATAGTATGCGCGGGGATGGAGGGCGCGCTGCCGAGCGTAGTAGGCGGGTTGGTCGGCGTGCCGGTCATCGCGGTGCCGACGAGCGTGGGCTATGGAGCTTCGTACAAAGGAATCGCGGCACTGCTTGGGATGCTGAACTCGTGCGCGTCGAATGTTACCGTGGTCAACATCGATAACGGCTTCGGCGCGGGCTACGTGGCGTCGATTATCAACCGGCTGGAGTGAGGGGCAAGCGTTGAGCCCTGAGGGCACCTCGAACGAGCGTTCGTTCACGAGCACCAAGGTGCGCCAGCATCTTTGTTGTCATACGGTTAAACGGTTACTTTGTGATATTTCGCAATTGTTCCACGTGGAACATTTTCATCAGAAAAGGAAAAGGCCGACTGCGCGGAGCAGTCGACCTCTTTGTTGAATCGAATTTTTCTTCGGAGGCAGTTCTTCAAAGCTGCTCGACTACAGCAACTCCTCGTTCCAGTTTTGCAGGAACTTCTTCACCTCATCCATGAACTGATCGGCGACGGCGCCGTCGATGATGCGATGGTCGTATCCGATGCTGAGGTGCATCATCGAGCGGATCGCGATCGAGTCGTTGCCGTCGCGGTCGGTCACGACGACAGGCTTCTTGGTGATCCCGCCGACGCCCATGATCGCGACCTGTGGCTGATTGATGATCGGCAGCCCGAACTTCGCGCCGAAGATGCCGGGGTTCGTGATGGTGAAGGTGCCGCCCTGAACTTCATCGGGCTTCAGCTTCTTGCTGCGAGCCCGTTCGCCGAGGTCGCTGATGGCGCGTTGCAATCCGACGAAGCTGCGCTCCTCGGCATTCTTGACCACCGGAACGATCAGCCCCCAATCCAACGCGACCGCGATGCCGAGGTTGATGGAGGCGTGATAGTGAATGTTGTCGCCTTCGACAGACGAGTTGATGATGGGCCACTTGCGGATGCCGTGAATCACGGCGCGCGCGAAGAACGGTGTGTAGGTGAGCTTGTTGCCGGTAGCCTGCTCGAACTTGCCCTTCATGCTCTCGCGGAGTTTGACGATGCGGGTAACGTCGACCTCGAAGATCCCATGCACATGTGCGGAGGTGCGCTTCGACATCACCATGTGCTCAGCAATCTTTTTGCGCATGACGGACATGGGCACGACTTCGCCCGGAGTGACGCCGCCCACGGGCTGCAGAGGCGCCGTGACCGCCGGCGTCGCAGGTGCAGCAGGCGCCGCGGATAATAGTGCTGGAGCGGGCGTCGCTGCAATGGGAGCCGCTGCAGGTGCGCCTGCTCCGTGCTTGGCGATGAAAGCCTCGATGTCATCTTTGGTGATTCGCCCGCCCACACCGCTGCCCGAAACCTTGGTGAGGTCAACGTTATTCTCTTTAGCCATGCGACGGACCAACGGACTGGAGCGAACGCGCTCCTGCTCGCCGCCTTCAACATCTTCCTCGACCTTGCCTTGCTGTTGCCGCTCCACCCCAAGCTTCTCGCCTTCGGAAAGATCCGCAGGAATCTTCTGCGCGGCCTTCGGCTCTTCGGCGCTGAGAGTCTGCGCAGCGGCGCTCTGGGTTGCGCCTCTTCCATCTCCGCCTGCTGCGGGCTTGGGCGGCTGAGCGGCTGCCGGGGGTGCTGCACCCGCCGCTGCTCCTTCTTCGGAGATGGTGCCAACTACGGTATTGACCTGGACCGTAGCGCCGGCCTGCACCTTGATGTCCTGCAAAGTCCCCGAAGCAGGGGCTGGAATTTCGGCATCGACCTTGTCAGTCGAAATTTCAAACAGCGGCTCATCGCGCTGAACCTTCTCGCCCGGCTGCTTCAGCCACTTGGTGATGGTCCCTTCAAAAATCGATTCCCCCATCTGGGGCATGATGATATCTGTTGGCATATTGTCCTTCCGCGGGGTCTCCAGCTGGAACTCGAAGTTGCAGCAAGCTATTGATTATATCGCGGACAATCGGCACGCATCGCCTGTTCCTATCCTGTATCTTAATAGCTGCGCGATGTTGGCTCCTGTCCAGATCATCTGTGTCGCCGTCTTCACGCTGGCCTGCGCGGTCATGTTCTACGCGCTGTTTGGCTATCCCCTGCTGCTCGATTTCCTGGCCAGGCGCGCCGACAATCCCGTCCGCAAAGACGGCAAGCTGCGCACCGTCTCCTTTGTCATCGCGGTTTACAACGGCGACAAATTCCTGGAGCGCAAGCTCAAGGACATCTTCGCGCAAAACTATCCCCGCGAGCTGATGGAAGTTCTGGTGGTCTCCGATGGCTCTACCGATCGTACCGATGAGCTCGCGCGCGGCTTCGCGAAGGAAGGCGTGAAGTTTCTGCGCGTTCCTCACGGCGGAAAAGCCGCCGCCCTCAACGCGGGCGTGCCCCTGATGTCGGGCGAGATCCTGGTGCTCAACGACGTGCGCCAGACGCTCGATCGCGACTGCCTGCGCAACGTGATCGCCTGCTTCGGCGATCCCAAGGTCGGCTCCGTCAGTCCCCAGACCATCATCGTGAAAGGCGAAACGCACGAGGAGACGACGACGAGCCTCTACTGGCGCTACGAGCTGTGGATCCGGCAGCGGATGACGCGCATCGACTCGACCTTCGGTTATACCGGCGCCTTTGCAGCGATGCGACGCTCGCTGTGGACGCCGCTGCCCCCGGGCACGCTGCTTGACGATGCCTATGAGCCACTGGTCGCGTTCTTCCAGGGCTACCGCATCCTGCTGGAGCCGACTGCCACAATGTATGACTTTCCAACGGCATTGCACTCGGAGTTTCGGCGCAAGGTGCGGTTGCAGGCGGGCCTGTATCAGATGTTGAAGATCATGCCCGAGCTGCTGAGCTCGCGAAACCGGATGCGATTCCACTTCGTCTCCGGGAAATATGGACGCATCGTCATACCATATTGCATGATCGCCGTGGCACTGGCGACGATTGGTTTGCCGCCCTACTGGCGAGCAGCTGCTGCGTGGGGACAGGTACTATTCTACGGCCTGGCGGCGGTCGATGGCATGGTGTCTGACAATGTGGGACTTAAGAAACTGACCTCGCCGATACGTACATTTGTCGTGCTGATGGCGGCTTCGCTCACCGCAGTGCAAGTTTATTTCGTGCAGCCCACCAGCTTGTGGAAGGACGTTTCGTATCGAGCTTCCATCGCCGAGCAAGCGCCTTCCCCGGAGCCCAAGGTGCCCAGCGGCACTGGAGTGTAGAGGCCGCTCGGTCCGAGATCAGGCTGGTCGATACATTGGCTCATGCGACAAGTTTGATAGCGAGCCACGCCTTGTCAGAAATATCCATAAGCCACTAGGCGTTGGCGGCATATCGCCAGCTCTTGATCTGTAAACAAAGGGTTCCACTTGGGGTGATCAATAATCGTGGCCTCTACGGTTAGATCAAGTCTCTTGAGCTGCCAAAGTGCCGTATACCCTTCCGAAACAGTGGACGAGTTGATTAGGATACGGGCCGTTTCCAGGCCTCCGTGTTCGACAACCATGCCAGGAAGCGAGTTGCATTGTAATGCGCCTCGGCCAGTGCACGTTTGTATATTCCTAGCATCTCTTCATCGAACTGGCTTTTCAAAGAATCTGTGGTCATGAAGTCCTGCATTCAACCTTTGTTCTTCGTTCTGCCCGAATCCGAGCAGCTTGCTTTCGTTTGCCTTGATTTGTGGCGAAGATTGTTAAAGCATTCCGTTCTAATTTCGCCAGCGGTCAAACAGCTGCCACCAGATCAGCTTCTGCCATTCGGTGAGGTAGGTCTTTGCCCATTCGCGATTGCTCCACCACGGTTGCCCGAAGAGGAAGTCATTCCTGGCTGCGGCCGCGCTCCATTGATACTGCGGCAGCCGATTGCGAAAAATCGATAGCGCGCGCCGCGTGTGATAGTTGTCGGTTGCCACGATGACGGAATGTGGCGGCGGCTGCAAGCGCTGTAGACAATCGCCCACCTGCGTTGCTTCTTCTTTAGTCGAGTCTCCGGTGATGCGGCACACGCTGACTTGCGAGACGTTTGGTCCCGCCGTGCGCGCCGCGAAGTCGGCCGCCAGGTCTGCGTACGAATGTCCATAAGTGACGCCAGTCGTGGCGTCCAATACCAGATGCTGCCCGTAGCCGGAGCGGAGCAACTCCATCCCCCGCCAATACCGGTTGTCGGCCGCATCACCCGCGAGCACGACAATTGCATCCGACTTCTCGGGAGCATTCACTACCAGGTAGCTACCGGCCTGGAAGAAAAACAAGGCGCAGATCAGGATGAGAACCACAATCACGACGAGCAGACGTTTCATGTTAGGTGGCGCCTTGGGACACTACTAACACTAGCACGGCTCGAGGCCGTGTTGAACTCGCCCTACAGGTGCGGCGGCAGAGGATCCGGCCACTGCACCACGACGACCTTCCCGTCAGCTTCGCGTTCCAGCACGGGCGCGTAGAGCCCCAGTTGCTTGCGCTTCCACCACGCTCCGGTGGCATGCTTCTCCGCCATCGTCGTAAACCAGTATTGCCACAGCACCGCGCGCACCTGTTTCGGCGGCGATTGCGGGAAAGGATTTCCTGCAAACAGCGCGAGCACATCCGGCGCGCCATCCAGTAAGCGCTCCTCGGTACTTGGCACAATAATGTTCTCGCGCCACGAGCCGAACGAGGCAAACCATAAGTTCCAATCGAAGCGCGGCTGGTACGGCGCATAAATGCGCGGTCTCTCAGCCAGCCCCTGCGGCTTATAGCGGAACGGATAAGGAGTCCAGTTCTCGCCGTCGTCTGAACCTTGAAACTCGATCTCGTAGCGGCCGCGCGTCATTACCGCAAACAACCCATAGCGGTTGGCAATGCGAAAAGGCTCCAGCGCGCCGACCGGCGAGACCGGAAACGGCGCCTGGGGCAATAGTATCCACACCATCTGCACGGTTGTTGCGTAGAAAATCCAGATCAACATCACGCTGGCGAGCGCGAGTCGGAATGCGGCAATGGGATGCGGCGCTTTTCGAATCGGTGAGATCTCGGGCCGGTCAGCTTCAGGCTCTGAGTCCGCGGGTTGAATTGCGACTTCCTGTAGCCGCAGCCGTTCCTTCCAGCGCACAGGCATGATCCGAAGAATGAAACGATCGTCCAACAGCAGAAATCCCAACACAAGGACAAGGTAGTTCAGAAACGTGTAGTTCGCTGTGAGAATAACCGGAATCTGCCACGCGGTCACGATGAAGAAACATGCAATGCGCCAGCGCCGCGGCAGAAACAGCATGAACACCAGGCCGAGCTCGAGCACTAGTGTCGCTCCGGTGGCGAACGCGTGAACTCCATGCGGCAGATGTTGCACATACCATCCAACCCATGTCGGCAGCGGACCGTTCTGGTAGTATTCGTCCATGGCGGTGAAGTTGCGCCACTCGATATCTCCGCTGGCCAGCTTCACTACGCCGGATTCGAAATAGATACGGAACCACTCCCACTGCAGCAGGAAAAGGCTGGCGCGCGAAGGCAGACTGCTTCTGCCCAATCCCGGCCAGAGTCCCGCCGGAGCAAGGAATAGCGAGATGCATCCCGCCTCCAGCAGCATGCCGTCCGATTGGTAGCCGGAAAAATCCTGCGCCGCCGCAACGAACGAGAGATAGCACACGAAGCAGATCAGCAGCGTCGCTCGCGGCCACACATTCAAAACGAGCAGCAGAGAGGCAATCATGCCGATCCAGCAGATGGCCGTGAGCATGTGTCCGCTGCTGGAGAGCCAGAGCACGGTGGGAGCGAACCAGAATCGGGCCTGGCCGAACTGCCGCGTCACGGCTTCAAGGTACTCGCCGGCGGGGAGAATGCCGTCGGGGCCGATCAGCCCGCGAATCTGGAAGGCGAGCGCGTAGAACGCGGAAAAATAAATTAGGCCGAGAGCACGCAGAAAGATCCAGCGAGGAATGAGCCGGTCGGAGGCGCCCACTGCAGAATCGAACAGCCAGCGGATCACGGAAGCGGGACTCCGACTCATGGGTAGTGAATTATATATTTCCCGGCGCTGGGACCACGCCAGGTTGAGCGTGGGTAGTGCATTACTGAATGCGCGCGAGTTCCGTCACGTACAGTTGATTGTTGGGGAATTCTTTCGCCAGGCCTGCGAGCAGCACCCGCGCCGTGGGCCGGTCCTTATCGCGCAACGCCGCCACCGCCAATAGCAGTCGCGCGAAGGGCGCCAGGTAGTGTCCCTTTTCAGCGGTAAGACGAAGCCGTTGCAGGCCCTGCTCCTTGTCAGTTTGCGAGCCGGTCACGCGCAGGAACCAGCGCACGGGCGCGGGATTGAGTCCCAGAAGATAATTCTCCACTCCGACCGCCAGATAGGCGTCATAGCAGGTCGGATCAAGAGCCAACAGCTTCTCGGCAATCGTTCGCGAGGTTTTCATGTAGCCCAGGCTGGCGAGATTCCGTTTTTCGATCAGCGCCGTGTAGTCGCCCCTTAATCCATTGGCGAGGACTTCCGAGAACAAGGCGTTCTTGTCGTTTGGATTCTGCGCCAGAATCTTACTTGCCGCGGCATCGCTCTTGTTGAGCTCGCTGTCGAACTGCGTCTTTACCGCCGGATCAGGAACCTGCTTGCCGCGCTGTTCGAACTTGTGATCGTCGGTGAACAAATCCGATTCCAGAATATGCAAACGATCGAACTCAGAGAAAAGATACGCTGCCGCGTTGGAAACGTATCCCATCGGGTCTTGCGGATTGACCTGTTGGTAGGCACGAAACGTCTCGTGGGCGGCAGGGAAGTCCAGGTTGTACATCTGTTGGAAGCCGCGATCCAGGTTAGGCGAAGAATCGGTTTGCTTAGGAGGCGAAGCGAATCCCACGCATCCGAACGTGAGCACCACGCTCACCAGTAATACACTCCTGCGAATTTGTTGCGATAGCTTCATCTGCCGGACGTTGGTCCCCATCATCTTTTGATGCATACTAACCCCGGTCTTGCGCCAGTGTTGTGTTGATTATGTCGCAAGTAGCGATGCTGCGATGTCAACGGAATGTGTCAGCGTCGCCAAAAACCAGTCGCAATTTCACAACACCGTTGCGCTAACTGGCCGCTGAGCTTTCAATGCACCGTCTTCGTCTTGCGCGACATGTAGTCCATCAACAGATACTGCCCCAGCGTGTAAGGCGTCGTGAAGTAGGCCTTGCCGCGGCACATCTCGGTGACCTTCTGCACAAACTGCACCAGCCCGTAATCGGACGCGAGCATAAAAGTGTTGATTAGCACGCCGGCGCGTTTGCACTTCGACACTTCCTTCAGCGTCTCGCTCACCACCAGCGGATCGAGGCCAAAAGCGTTCTTGTAAATCCGGCCGTCTTCCAGCGTCAACGCCGACGGCTTGCCGTCGGTGATCATCACGATCTGCTTCATGTCCTTGCGCTGGCGTTGCAGAATGCGCTGCGCCATGCGCAGGCCCTCGCGCGTATTGGTGTAGTACGGCCCCACCTTGACGCGCGCCAGTTGCGACAGCGGCAACTCTTCCGCCGAGTCGTGGAACAGCACCAGTGACAGCGAGTCGCCGGGGTACTGCGTACGAATAAGATGCGACAGCGCCATCGCAACTTTTTTCGCAGGCGTGAAGCGGTCTTCGCCGTAGAGAATCATCGAGTGCGAACAGTCGAGCATCAGCACGGTCGCGCAGGATGACTGATATTCGCATTGATGCACCTGAAGGTCGCTGTACTCGATATTGAGCGGCAGGCTCAAGCCCTCACGCTGAATCGCATTGGAGAGCGTCGCGGTGATGTCGAGATTCAGCGTGTCACCAAACTCGTAGGTCTTCGAAGCGCCGCTGGCTTCGATGCCAGTCGCAGTGTCGCGCGTGTCGTGACGGCCGAAGCTGGACTTGCCGAGTGAACCGAGCAGATCGCGCAGTGCGCGGAAGCCAAGAAAGTCGAGGCCTTTGTCGGTGATCTCGAAGCGCGTTTGGCCCTGTGTCTCGCCGACCTGGCCGCCGGCAGTCGACGATCGCGAAGGATCGTGCGGCTGATCGACGTTGATATAGCTTTCCTGCTCCATGCGCTCGATCAGCTGCTCGATCAGCTGCTCGAGCTGCTCGTTGCTCATGTTCTCGATCTGCTGGCGCATCTGCTCGTCCAGCATGTCGCTGTTCAGCAGCGCCTCGGCGATGGCCTGGCGCAGGTTTTCCAGCGTCTGCTCGGCATCGTTCAGATCGTAGAAATCCATGTACTGCTGCTGAAAGCCGCTCTGCAGTAGGTAGTTCGAGAGCGCGCTGAGCAGGTCCTCCATGCTCATCTCGGAGGCCGGCTCGGGAACGTATTTCTTGTACTTGATGAATCGCATAAAGAAGCAACTAGCCAATTAGCAACTAGCTTTTAGCTATCAGCTTTCAGCCATCAGCCAAGAATGCAACGCCCGGTTATGTCACCCGAGAAACCCCCAAACTCCTAGCCACTGACCCCTAGCCCTAATTAAATGGCCTCCTCTGTCTACGAAATTCCCGCTCGTCCTCTTCGTCGCGCACCCGCGGTTTCTCGCGCTGCGGTTGCTTCTCGCCGGCCGTGAAGGTCCGCTCTTCGGTGCGGCCGATGCGTTTGTGGGCGTATAGCCCTTCCAGGATGAACTCCGCTCCCGACACGATCAGTTCCGACGGCTCTTTGCCGCTGAGTCCGAGCGCGCTCAGCTTGTCGAGCAGTCCCTGGATGCCGCGCAGCTTGCCCAGCATCTCATGCGCACTGGCGGCATCGCGCAATTGGATCTCGCCGCCCAGATCGAACCACTGCACGACCTGGTTCACGTTGTTGTTGCCGTGAAAATACTTGTCGTAGGTGCGGGCGACGGCGGCGCGGATGATCTCGCGCACTACGTTGTCGGCACCCTTCAGCTCGCCTTCGTATTCCAGTTCCAGCTTGCCGGTCATCGCCGGCATGGCAGCGTAGATATCGCCAATGCGCGGCACCACCAGCTTCTCCCCGGAACGAATCGCGCGCCGCTCCGCATTCGAGATCACGTTCTCCATCGCGCTGATGGGCAGCCGCTGGCTCACGCCCGAGCGCTTGTCAATGCGCTTGTCCTCACGCGCCACAAACGCGATCTGCTCGATGACCTGTTTCACGAACTCGGGAACCTGTAGCTGATGGCCGTCGCGTTCCGTCCACGCTTCCTGTGCGGTAATCGCGATACCTTCGTCGACAGTCGCCGGGTAGTGAGTGCGAATCTCGGAGCCGATACGGTCTTTGAGCGGCGTGATGATCTTGCCGCGCGCGGTGTAGTCCTCGGGATTGGCGCTGAAGACGAGCGCTACATCCAGCGGCAGGCGCACTGGATAACCCTTAATCTGCACGTCGCCTTCCTGCATGATGTTGAACAGGCCAACTTGTATTTTGCCGGCCAGGTCAGGCAGTTCATTGATGGCGAAGATGCCGCGATTGGCGCGCGGCAGCAGTCCGTAGTGCACGGTGTACTCGCTGCCCAGTGCGTGACCGCCCTTGGCCGCCTTGATGGGGTCGAGATCACCGATGAGGTCGGCGATGGTCACATCAGGCGTCGCCAGCTTCTCGACGTAACGCGCTTCCGGTGTCAGATATGCAATCGGTGCGTCTTCAGGATTGTTGGCCAACAGCTCGCGGCAGCGGCGGCAGATCGGATCGTAGGGATTGTCATGGATCTCGCACCCGAGCAGGTAGGGCAGTTGCGGATCGAGCAGGGTGGTGAGCGCCCGGAGTATGCGGCTCTTGGCCTGCCCGCGCAATCCCAAAAGAATGAAATTATGACGGGAAAGAATTGCATTAACGATCTGGGGCACAACCGTGTCGTCATATCCGACGATGCCGGGGAAAATGGGGCCGCTGCCGCGCAGACGTTCCATGAGGTTATCGCGCATCTCGTCCTTCACGCGGCGGTTGCGCACCCGCTCTTCGGAAAATCGCTGGCTGCGGCGAAGCTCGGCCAAAGTCTGTGGGAGATCGCTCAAGGGCTGGTCACCTCCGGGGTCACGGCTGCCCTCGTCCAACGGCAGGCCGAAACAATTACGGATGTCCGTATTCTACGCCAGTCGCTATCACACGCGCGGGTGACAGAAATCACCATGAGGTTGGTTGAATGTCAACGGTGGCCGCGTCTATAGGGGGCCTTCGGCAAGCTCAGGGCAGGCTCTTCGACTCCGCACCGGCAGAAGCGGCCCGTGCTAGTGCTCCGCTCAGGATGACACTTTTCATTGAATTATTCTTCGCCTGCGGCGCCGCGCTTGGATTGATCCAAAACCAGGCTTGGTTTCGGCGCGTTACTGCCGTTGCTGGCCGCTAGGTCGCCGTTTGGCGATAGCAACGTCGCCGCCGCATCTGCGTCTACTGCACGCAGGCGGAGATCGCGTTGCGGGAAGGGAATTTCGATGCCGGCCTCGTCCAGCAGGCGCATCACTTCCAGAGCCACTTCACTCTTCACTTTGGTCGTGTTGCTCTCCTGCATCACCCAGAACTGCGCTTCGAAGTTGAGGGAGCTGTCGGCGAATTCCTTGAAGAAGACGGCGGGCGCTGGCGAGGTGAGCACGCTTTCGTTCGCGGTGGCGGCCTGTTCGAGCAGCTTGCAGACCAGCTTGACGTCGCTGCCATAGGCAACCCCTACCGGCAGGTCCACGCGGCGCAGTGATTCTGACAGCGTCCAATTAATTACTTTGCCGGAGATGAAGTTGCCGTTGGGGATGATGACCTCGGCGCCCTGGAAGGTCTTCACCGTGCTGGAACGAATTCCGATGCGCGTTACCGTGCCGGTGGTTCCGTCGACATCCAGAACATCGCCGATGTGAATCGGCCGCTCGAATTGCAGGATAAGTCCGGAAATAAAATTGTTCACGATGTTCTGCAAGCCAAAGCCTACGCCCACGCCAAGCGCGCCAGTCAGCACCGTGAATTTGTTCAGCTCCACCCCGCCGGCATTGACGGCGAAAAAGAAGACCAGCAGCAGCAAAAGGTAGTGCAGCATCGACGAGATGAGCTCAGGAAGACCGCGGGACAGATGAAAGCGGCTGAGGAGTTCCTCGCGGAAGAGAAACCGGACGGAGCTGGATAGGGCATACCCGACCAACAGGATCACGAAAAAGCCCAGCACGCCGCCCAGCGTAACGCTCGCCGATCCGCCGGCGATGTGAAAGTCGCGCACATCCTTAATGCGAGCGGTGACCCATTCGCCCAGGCCTAGCAGATCCACCGTGACCCTCAGCCAGATCAGGACTCCCGCCCATTGCAGGGTTCGGGGTACCCAGCGGGCGATGGTATCGCGGTGGCAGCGGACGGCAGCCAGTTGCTGTGCGCCGGGCCAGTCAATGCCCTCAAGCAATAGCAAAGTGAACACGCGCACCACGGTGAGCATGCAGATGGCGATAAACGTACTGTAGAGGCACAGGATTGCCAGGAACTGCGCCAGCCTGACATAGCCCAAAATGTTTGCCACCAGCGAGACGCCCAGAATGAGGACGGCGAGTCTTATGGCCTGGAGGCGAAGCCACCCCGAGTTGCCTTCGCCCTGCGGACGCGGTGTGCGTGAGGGCCGGAGCAGAATGGCGAAGAAAACGAAGACGACCAGTTGCAGGACGGACTGCACCTCCCGCTTGGTTGCAGGGGAGAACGCCATCCACGCGGTAAACGCGCTGAGCCCGTAAACGACCGCGAGGCAATACAGCACGATGCGAAACGGTGGTGCGATGAAGGGCGGCAAGAGGACAACAATAGGGATGAAAGAGAACAGGATGACCAGGCCAACCAGCGGCAAAGGGGCCATGGGCGCCAGCAGGTAGGCGCACAGCATAGGAGGCAGCAGACCGAGCGCAATCCAGTGACGAGCGATATGCAGCATCAGGGCGGGTTGAGCATCCGTCGGCTGGGCATAGCGGGTCGCGATGTGCAGCCGGTAGGCGCCAAACAACGAGAGGAACAGGGACATCGCCAGGAGGATGAGTCCGCCCCGCGTCTGCGTGGCAAAGGCGCCGATGGCCGACAGCCGCGCGGAAGCAGTCAGGTAAATGTCTTTGCTCTCGCCCTCTTGCCGACGCTGATTGATCTGCCACAGAGGCAAGCTGTCGCGTTCAAAGAGGCGACTGTCCTGGTCTTGTTGCGCTTTATTCAGGCGGTATAGGACATCCAGCGCAAGCTGGTCCTGGCTGCCGGCCCGGACCTGCAGATTCACCAGGACCCGCAACTGGTCCTGCGCCTGCGCCGTGAGCTTGTGCAGGTCGGCAACCGATTGCCGGATGACATCCAAAGTCGGGCCGAGGTCGGGAGTCGATTTATTCTCTTCGAGTGTGGCATTCCACTGTGGCTGCTGCGCCTGCAATTGTTGAACTGCCGATTGCGCGGTATTGGCCCAGTCCAGCAGCTCTCGACGCGTGGCTGCCGTTTCTTTCTGCACGGCGCGCCAATAATTTTCCTGTTCGCGAATCTCCAGAGCCGTAGGAGATGCGCTCAGCAGCGCATCCGTCTCCTTTTCCCGCGATTGCAACTGATCGTTTCGCGCGTCGAGGGTGGCTTTGGTGGCACTCAGTTGATCGGGCGAGGGCAACCCATCTGAAATCTCGCGCAGGATGCGCTTGAGATCTTCGGAACGGGCGGCGACATCGGGCAAGGGAATGTCGACCGAAGCCGGCGCTGCCGGAGCTGCAGGCGCTGGAGCGGGCGCTGAAGCCGCAGGCTTTGGTTCAGAGGTTCCGAGCAGCAGCTTGGCCGCTGCACCAGTCTGTGCGACACCCGGAAATGCTAGTGCGAACACCAGGAAGAACAGATAAGAGACACCGCGAGGTCTGGCTTTGGCTCCGCCAGTACCGAAGGTAGAGGGCCGTTGGGACATGCTGCCGACATTATCGCCGATCACAGCAAGCTTTGAACGAAATCCGATCGCAGCGGTTCAGGCGCGCTCCAACTCGTCCAGCATGCCCTCCATTTCGGAGAGGGCGTGCTGATTGCGGGTGCGCCGGGCGCAGTCGATGCCTTGCCGCAGCATCGCACGCGCCTCTTCTGTGCGTTCGGAGCGGGCCAGGGTCTGGGCGGCCATGAAGTACCCGTTCGTATAGTCAGGGTGCGCCGCCAGCAGCTGCTGGAACTCGGTGAGAGCAGCGTCAGTTTCTCCACTACCGGAATACTCCAGGCCGAGCGCATAGCGGGCGAAGGCGTCGTCGGGTTTGGCTGCGAGGATCTCTTTGAGCGCGGCTACGCGGGTTTCGTCAGGCATGGAGCGGTTCTCCCGCGATCGATAATCGCACGCCAGAGGCAGATTCTGAAAGTCCATCGTCTCCCACGGTGGCTGCGATGAAGGCCGAACAGTACAATTGGCACTTGATCTCATTTGTGAGGAGCTGAGTGGCCTGTCCTTTCTTCATGCCGGATTCTCGATTTGACTCGGATTGGCCATTTCCGCAGCGACTTCCGTTGGGCGCGGGATGGGCGGGTGTCTGTACCGCGCCCGGTCACGAAGGCGCTCGTCCGCGGGAAGAGGAACTTAAGTCGGGTTGCAACCTCGGCTATGCGAAAACTTGCGGCCGTATTCCCGCCGAACGCCACGCCGACGCGGTGCGCTTTGTGCTGGGAGAAGAGCGCGATGGAATCGTGCGTGTGCTGTTCGTCTGCGAGCGGTCGTATCTGCCGGCCAGCCACGGCGAACTGTTGTATGTGAAGGCAAGCGGGACTTGGCTCCAGCAACACGACAACGCGTGCGTGCAGCGCATGGCCGAGTGCTATGTGCAGGCGCAGATCGAACGGCGAGCGGGCGCCAATAGCGACTTTTAGCTTTGCTGAATCTCATTACGTTTTCTATTAGGAATTGTTATGGACCAGAATGACGGAAATCTACGACCGAGGCCGGTGAGCGAGTCGACGTCCGAGATGATCGAACTCGTCTTGCCGAACGACACCAACCCGCTGGGAGCCCTGCTGGGCGGCCGTTTGATGCACTGGATCGACTTAGCGGGAGCGCTGGCGGCGCATCGTCATTCGCACTCCTACGCGGTGACCGCTTCCATGGACCACATCGATTTCCTGGTGCCCGTGCATGTCGGCGACATGGTGATCCTGCAGTCGGCGGTCAATCGCGTCTTCCACACCTCGATGGAGGTGGGAGTGAAAGTCCTGGTGGAAAACTATATCTCCGGGACGCGGCAGAAGGTCGCGACAGCCTACCTGACGTTCGTTGCCGTCGATCGTCATGGAAGGAAGCTGCAAGTGGCACCCGTCATTCCCGAGACAGAAGAAGAACAGCGGCGCTATGAAGGCGCGCTGCGACGTCGCGAGGCTTCACGGAATGAACGCGAGCGCAGGCAAGCGGCCAGGAGATAAGCATTGCATCGTCTAACTGCAGTCCTCGTTGTCTTAGTCGGCTTATTCTCATTCCAGCTTCCGGCCCAGCAGAAAGACGCCGAACAGAAAAGCGAGTCGGCGCCCGAGCAGACGGTCGAGAAGTCTGCCCAGCTAAAGTCGCCGGGAGAAACGCCGAAACCAGGCGAGGGACAAAAAGAAACTCTCCCAGTCATAACCCACCATGAGATCCACTTTGACGGCCGCGTACTGCATTACACCGCGACCACCGGGCTCATGCCCATCCGCAACACTGAGAACGATGAGGTCGAGGCCAACATTTTCTTCGTCGCCTACACGCTGGACAACGCGGGTGCCAATCGCCCGCTGATGTTTTCCTTCAATGGCGGGCCAGGCTCGGCGTCGGTGTGGCTGCACATGGGCGCGATCGGTCCGCGGCGGGTGAAGATGTTGCCTGACGGAAGCATGCCGCCGCCGCCTTTCGAACTCATCGACAACCAGCAGACCTGGCTTGACCAGACTGATCTGGTATTCATCGATCCGGTCGGCACCGGCTATAGCCGCGCCACGAAGAAGGAATATGCCAAGAAATTTTATGGCGTAAAGGGCGACATCTCTTCCGTGGGCGAATTTATTCGCTTGTATTTGACGCGCTACCAACGCTGGACCTTCCCGCTGTTCCTGGTAGGCGAGAGCTACGGCACCACCCGCGCCGCCGGATTGAGCGGATATCTCATCGACAAGGGCATCGCGCTGAGCGGCGTAGTGCTGGTTTCATCGGTCCTGAATTTCGAGACGCTGGGATTCTCCAGCGGCAACGATCTGCCATATATTCTCTACCTGCCCAGTTACGCTTCCACCGCGTGGTACCACAAGAAGCTGCCTGCCGATCTGCAACAGCGCGATCTGCAAAGCGTGTTGCGGGAAGCCGAGCAGTTTGCTTCCGGCCCCTATGCCACTGCGCTGGCGAAGGGCGACGCCTTAAGCCAGCAGGAGCGGCAAAGCGTAGTCGATCAGCTGACGCGGTTTACCGGCCTCGACCGCAGCGTCATCGAGGAGAACGATCTTCGCATCAAGCAATGGATTTTCTGCGGCGAGCTACTGCGTTCGCAACGCCTTATCGTGGGCCGGCTTGATAGCCGCTTCACCGGCCCGCGGCTCTCGCAAGGGCCGGCAGGGAACTTCTACGATCCCACAATGTCGGTGGTGCGGCCGCCCTTCACAGCGACGTTCAACAACTATGTACGCTCCGATCTTGGCTACAAGACCGACCTGGCCTACAACATTCTCGACTCTCTGGAATGGGATTGGGGATCGGCGGGCGAGGGCTTTGCGGACACCAGCGAAGCGCTGCGGCAGGCTTTCGTAAAGAATCCCTACATGAAGTTGTTTGTGGCCTCGGGATATTACGACTTGGCCACGCCGTACGTCGCCACACAGTACACGCTAAATCATATGGAGCTCGACCCCCAGCAGCACGCGAAGATTACCTTGGGCTATTACGACGCCGGACACATGATGTATCTGCGAAGCGATTCGCTGGATCGGTTGAAGCAGGATGTATCCGGATTCCTGGCGGGTGCGTTGCACTAAGTTTGAAGGGGACGGCCTTCAGGCCGTCCGTGAATGCCGACATAGCGCCGGCTTTAGACCCTGAGGGACTTCGCCTCGGTCTAGCCAGAACCCCTCACTCGATCGGAGCCTGAAGCACATCATCCGATCGTCTATTTGCCTTGCACTTCCTTCTGCCCGGCAAACCGGTAGGTGATGCCGTTCCAATCGTAAGCGTAGATCACATATTTCAGAGAGCCGTCGGCAGCCGAGGTGGGCACGCGGACGTTGATGACGCCGTCCTGGGCGCCGGCGTAGGCGCTGTCGAGTGCGGTATCGCAAAAAGCACTCCCGTCCGGTGGCTGGGAGACCGACCATAACTTTGAGAAATTAATATCTGAAAGCTGGCGGAAGACGGTGATGGTCAGGCAGTTTTTCTCGCCGGCGTAGGTGACCAGCAGCACGTGGTGACGTTCCGCAAGACCTTCAAGGTCGAGATTGGCAATGCGCGAGTCGTCGTCCTGTTCGTCGGGAACACTCGACGCCGCCCGCCAGATTTTGTGGACGGTAATTGGGTCCAGCCCCGTCGCTTTCGCCCATTTCGCATCGTCCTTCTTGTGGACTTGCCTCCAGTTCTGGGCTAACAGGCAAGGAACAAGGAAGAAGAAGGCGCAACTAAGTCTGGCGAAAGTCCGCATAGCCGCGAGGCCCGAGAATCACGTTGTAGCTCCCAATAAGTTTAGTCCATTGTGGTGCGAACAACGGCAGTCGTTGTCGCCATGAACCACAGTTGCGCACCAGGACGAAGGCGGACGACGCAACTCCCGGTGTGAATAGTAGAGCTATCGACGCCGGGAGTCACGTCCGCCTATTTGAGTGCGATCGTCTGCGCCTGATTTCCCACCAGCTTCTCCAGTCGTGACAACCGCTCCAGGAGGTCGGCGTTCTGCATTTGCAGTTCACCCTTGAGGCTCTCGATTTCTTTCTGTTGCGCCTGGATCACCGTCGCTGCCTCCTGCGCCCGCCGATATTGCTTTTGCACCTCGTTCAACAGCATCGACGCGAGATATTGATAGCGCACGGTGTAGGGCTGCCCGTCGTTATCGTAGGCCACCAGCTCGGGATAAACCTGGGCGACTTCTTCCGCCAGCAATCCGTACTGCAGCGTTCTCTCACCCTTGTCGTATTCCGGCTTGTAGAAGAAGGTCACCGGCCGCAGCTTCATCAGCGCACTGGTACTGTCGCCCATATCGTTGATCTGCTCTTTGAAGCGCATGGAGGAGGTCAGCGTTCCGAGCAGTCCGCTCGAATTGACGAATACCGGAACGCCGGACGATGAGGTTGAACCGAAGATACCCGCGATGTAAGCAGCGTTCTGCTGACCTGCGCCGGTGCCCTGCGTGCCGATGCGGATGGTATTCGATTCGGTGCCCGAACTGGGACCCGAGTTGGCAACGTACACGTCATTGCTGCCGGTGGTGTTCCCGTATCCGGCATTCTGGCCGTAGAAGACGTTGTCTGAGCCGGTGGTGTTGCTGTATCCGGCATAGAGCCCGGCAAAGGTGTTGTTCTGGCCGGCGGTATTGCTGTAGCCGGCTTTGTGGCCATAGAAAGCGTTGTAGGAACCGCCGACGTTGCTGAAGCCGGCACTGTCGCCGGAGAAGACATTAGCGGCGCCGGTGGTATTACCGTTGCCGGCGTTGTTGCCGAAGAAGGTGTTGTCGATACCGGTGGTGTTGCTACCTGCTCCGATACCCAGAAGTAAGCTGCTGCTGCTAATGCTCAGCACGGTGCTGCCGCTGATGTTGTAGCTGGTAGCGGCATTTACAAAGGTAGCCGAAAGCGCTCCGCCGAGGGTTCCGTTGCCGCTGATGTTAAAGTTCGCGCTGGCCTGCTGCGCAGTTCCGTTCTGAATGTAGTCAGTGCCGTAGTCGGTTGCCACGGGCAGGACCGCGCCGGTACGCCCGTTGAACGACGTCACCAGTCCGCCGCCTCCGCCCGTGCCCAGCATGCCGGTGGAATCAACAAATACCGCCGAACCGCCGTTGGTGGTGGAACCATAGATGCCGGCGATGTAAGCAGCGTTCTGCTGGGCCTCGCCCGTGCCCTGCGTACCGATGCGGATGGTGTTGGATTCGGTGCCGGAAGTGGGACCCTGATTGGCTATGTACACGTCATCGCTGCCAGTGGTGTTGCGATAGCCGGCATTCTCGCCGTCGAAGAGATTGTCGGAGCCGGTAGTGTTGCTGAAGCCGGCGAGGAGACCGGAAAAGGTGTTCTTCTGGCCGACGGTGTTGCTGTAGCCGACTTTGTGACCGGTGAAGGTGTTGTACGAACCGGTGGTGCTGCTGAAGCCTGCATTGTCGCCGGCGAAGGTATTGTAGGAACCGGACTGGTTGGCGTAGCCAACGTCTAAGCCCGAGAAGGTATTGGACGTCCCGATGGTGTTGCTGAAACCGGCCTGGTAGCCGGAGAAGGTGTTGTTGGCGCCGGTTGTGTTGGTAGCTCCAGCCTGGTAGCCACAGAAAGCATTGGCGGTACCCGTGGTGTGGGCGCCTGCTCCCACGCCAAGAAATAAGCTGTTGTGGTTAATGCTGACCACGTTGTTCCCGCCGATCTGGAAACTGCCCGCGACCGAGTTAACATTCCCGATGCTGTCCACGGCGAACACTTCCGAGCCGTTGTTCTGCCCACTGAGAATCTCGCCCCCGGCAGCGTTGTTAAACACGCCGGCGATGCCCGCCGCGCTGGCGACGTAAGCGCTAACTCCCGTCGTGCTGCCGCTGCTAGCGGTCGCCGTGCCGCGCACCCCTGTTCCCGAAGCGCTGGACGAGTTGCCTTTCACGCCGATGCTCGAACCGGTGGCCGAAGTCGCGTTGCCATAAACTCCGTATCCGCTTGTACTGGCGGCGACTCCCTCCACGCCGAGGGCGGTACCGCTGGCGGCCGTTGCCGTACCGGCGATGCCATCGGTGCCGGCAGAGGCATTCACCGCCCATCCCGTACCGCTTTGGGTCACTCCCACAATTTGGTCGGTGGTGGAACCGCTGAAGTTCGTCGGCCCGTCACTGGCAGCGCCCTTCTTCGTTCCCACTGCCGCTGCTGAGGGATTATTAGCCGCGGACGCCGACGCCAGGCCGGTGGTGCTGCTGCCATTCGTCGCGGAATTCGAGCTATTGGCCAGCACAAAGTCGGAAACGCTCTTGCCGCCCAGGGTCTCCGCCTCATGTGCCTTGAAGGCATAGGGGACGCTGACCATCAGCACACGCGGCTGCTCTGCTTGCCCCTCCACTTGAACGCCCAGCCAACGCTGTTCCTGTTGCGAGAAAAGATCGCCAGGCAGTCCTGTGGCAGTGGTGCTACCCAGAACGACGTTGTATTGTCCGTTAGCGTCGATAGAGACGTTCTGTGTCTCTTGCCACACGGCCGCACCGCCGTCCTGCTGGTTGTAGATGGCGAAGGTGACGCCAACGGTGGTGGCCGGAACTGACGCCTTGTCCTGCACGTCCTTCAGCGTTCCGCTATAGCGGATGAGACTAGGAACGGCGGTCGTCGGCGTTTGTTGGGCTGAGAGAAAGGAAACTAACAACACGACGGAGAGAGCGAGAGCGAACGCGGTACTGACACGGCGCATAGGACGCTCCTTTCATGAGCGAAGCTTAGTAGCTGATGTGGACTGATTGGTCTTAGGATTCTGGGCGAGCGCGAAGGTGTTGTCAATGGCTAACTAAAGTGGGAGGCGAAAATAACAGGCAGGATGGGTTAGTCGACAATTTCGTACTCGCTTTGCACCAGGCCGCTGGGATAGTGCCGAGTCGCTACGTGGCGAAGACGAACGTCGCGCGGCAAGGCGCCAAAAAGAGGAATCCCATCCCCGATCAGCACAGGCACGCGCGTGATAATGAGACGTTGGACGAGTCCTGCGGCGAGGAATCGTTGAATCGTGATTCCACCATCGACATAGAGATGCTTGGCGCCACTGGCAGCGAGCCGCGAAACAATGTCAGCCGGAGACCCTGCCATCTGTTCCACAACGCCCCCGACGGCCAACGATAAGTCAACCGGACGGCTACTCAGGACCACCACCCGCTTCTTGCTATACGGCCAACTGTCAAAGGTCAGGACTTTTTCGAAGGTGTTGCGACCTATGACAATCGCGTCGACGGTTGCAATAAACTCACTGTAACCGTGGGGTTCGCCGCCGCCCTCGGGCAGAAAGTCGAGGTCGCCGTTGGCTCGAGCAATAAAGCCGTCGACACTGGTGCCGACGAAGACGGTTATCATCATCGTAAGATTCCTCTTCGCAGGCCTTATCGGATACTTCTATGCGCGTACACGGGCAACCTGTCCGGTCGACGCCGAAAACTCCAGCGATGGTTTACCTACTCCCTCATACTCGAAGCCCAGAGCAACCATGTCGTCGCGATTTAAGAGATTTCGGCCGTCCAACACCAGTGGCCGCAGCATCAGGTTCCTGATTCGAATCCAGTCCAGCTCCTTAAAGCTGGCCCACTCGGTAACGATCATGAGCGCCTCGGAGCCTTCAGCGACCTCATAGGGGTCGGCGCAATAGTGGATGGTTGGTAATACCTCGCGGGTCCGCGCCATGGCTTGCGGATCGTAGACGCGAATTTGAGCCTGCTCCTGCCGCAGCCTGCTGATCAACTCGATGGCCGGGGCGAAACGGATATCGTCGGTGTTGGGCTTGAACGCCAGTCCCAGCACACCAATACGTTTGTCCTTCAGCGTCCACAGCCACTGCGTAGCCTTCGCCAGGAAGTGATCGATCCGGCGCTTGTTAATCGACTCCGCATCTTTCAGCAAAGAGACGTCCACGCCCGCCTTTTCGCCCAGCCGGATAAAAGCCTGAACATCCTTGGGCAGACAGAAGCCCCCGAACCCAAGTCCGGGACGAAGGAAGGCAGGTCCGATGCGCGGATCCAGTCCCATGGCCCGTTCCACCTCCCCGGCGTCCGCGCCCATCTTTTCGCAGATATCGGCGATGAGGTTCGCGTAGGAGATCTTGACCGCCAGAAAAGAATTGCATGCATGTTTAATCAGTTCGGCGGTATTGATACTGGTTACCAGCAGCGGGGGAATGTTCTTGGCCGGGCAAGCTCGCCCATGAACGGCACAAGGAAGGACGCTCTGCTCTAGAATCGGCTGGTAGATCTGGCGAAGCTGTGTCTCCGCGGTTTCATCGCTTACCCCGATGACGATCCGATCCGGGTGCAGAAAATCCAGTACGGCTGTGCCTTCCCGCAGGAATTCGGGATTGGAAGCGACAGAAAAGCTGCAATTCGAGTTGCGACCGTAAATCGCCAGCGCGCGGGTCAACTTTTGTCCCGTCTGCATGGGGACCGTGCTCTTCTCAACTACCAGTTTAGAGCTGCGGGATTCCAGTGCGATCAGACGCGCTGCACTATCGATACTGCTGAGGTCGGCATCTCCGTCGCGCAGCGGTGGGGTGCCGACACAGATGAAGATGGCATCTCCGTAGCGGACAGCCTCTCCCAGATCGGCGGTGAAGCTGAGCCTTCCTGACGAAACATTCCGCGCCACGGTTTCGTCCAGACACGGCTCATAAATTGGCAAGCGACCCTGTTTAAGGGCATGGATCTTGCTCTCGTCGTTATCGGTGCACATTACGGAGTGGCCGATTTCAGCCAGACATGCGCCCGAAACCAAACCGACGTATCCACAACCTAGAATCGCAATCCGCAAAGGACTCTCCCTTTAGACCCGGTCAGTACCGCATTCTCGCCTGATAGCGCGCAGCTCGTAAACCGAGCTTTTATCGTACACCTCTTAGTATCTTCCCCGAATCCGGCAAAGGATCAGCGCGGCAAGGGAACTCAAACGCAGTGGTTGCCGATCCCCAAGCCCCTGGTTCATCGGCTGGCGATTGCAGTCGAGCGACGGGATGGAGTGATGAAGGATTGGTCGGGGCGAGAGGATTTGAACCTCCGACCCCCTGCGTGCGTTCACGTTTGGCTGTTCTGCGATATTATCTACAGAATTCAGTTAAGTTATTGCGCGCAGAGGTCCAGGCGACCGTTGAGCACGGCTCCGTCTCGCAGAAGGAAATCAGCCCGAGGAATTGAAATGACTCGAATTCTGGTTCCGCTGTTCACGCCAGATCGGCTACGGTCTGTGCATAGATGTAATTTGCGTTTTATTTACCTGATGTTCCTGCTCGCTCTATGCAGTTTTCCCGGCTGGTCCCAGTCGCTCGTGATCAAAGACGTTACCGTCATCGACTCCACCGGTCACGCAGCCGAGCCAAATATGTCCGTGGACATTGAGGGTGGTCATATCGTTGCCGTGGGTCCGTCGAAGAAGGCCCACACCCCAAAGAACGCCACAATCGTCGATGGCATGGGCAAGTTCCTCATCCCCGGCTTGTGGGACATGCATGTCCACGGCGCGTCAGACGGCCGCGCTCCCTGGAGTCAACTTCTTTTTGTGGCGAACGGGGTGGTGGGCGTTCGTGACATGTCAGGTCCGCCCGACGCCCATGCGTGGCGCGCTACACAGGCCTCCAATCCAGATCCGTCGCCCACCATTTATCTGGGCAGTCCCATCGTTGATGGTCCAGACCCAACTTGGCCGGATTCAATTGTTGCCGCGGATGAAGCACAGGGGCGCGAAGTAGTGGATCAGCAGCAACAACGTGGCGCGGACTTCGTCAAAGTCTATAGTGGGTTGCCGCGCAACGTTTACTTCGCGATTGCCGACGAGGCCAATAAGCGGGGCATCCCGTTCGAAGGGCATGTGCCAGAAGCCGTGAGCGCCGCCGAAGCATCCCGCGCAGGCCAAAAAAGCATCGAGCATCTTACGCTGGTGGCTGAGGGTTGTTCAAAAGAAGAGAAGACCATGGCCGCAGAACGGCAGCGGCTAGAAGCCTCGTTCCGGTCGCCGGACGCGAGCATGCCTCAAAAAATTGCCGCCGGCCAAAATATCATTCGGCTCAATTTTCATGTAGTTGAAACCTTCGACGACGCCACGGCCCAGTCTTTGCTCGCGCAGTTCATAAAGAATGGTACCTGGCAAACTCCCACCCTCACCTTGCTGCAAGCACAGATCGACGATCCACTGAATGCGAATGACTCACGATTGAAATTTCTGAGCAAAGAAGTGCGGGCCAAATGGGATGCCGGTTATTACAGTCACTTTCCGCCCCCGGCTCGAGCCGCAATGATCCAGCTGGCCAAAGCCGAATTCGACGAATCCAAGAAGATTGTGGGTCTCATGTACCAGGCGGGTGTTCCCATCCTCGCCGGCACTGACACGATGAATCCGGACTGTTTCCCCGGCTTTGGCATTCATGACGAGCTCGCGTTGCTGGTCGAAGCCGGTTTATCTCCCCTCGCCGCTCTCCAGGCCGCCACTCGCAATGCCGCCCAGTTCGTCGGTCAACTTGACAGCCGTGGGACTATCGAGGTCGGCAAGACCGCTGATCTCGTTTTACTCGATAAGGACCCACTCGCCGACATTCATAACACCCGCTCCATTCAAGCGGTCGTGCTCAACGGCAGGCTTTTCCAACGTGCCGCGCTCGACGCGATGCTGGCCAAAGCCCAGACGCTAGCAAGCCGCGAGGATGCCGGTGCATCCGAAAAATGAACGGATTCGCCGTCTTCTCTGAACGCAGGCTGAATTGAATCAGCCGTGTTTGCGAGTCGCGGGGGAGGGCCCCTGGGAACGATGCAATCATTGCTCGGTCATTCGGCTCCGGAGATCACGCGCGAGGTTTACCTGCACGCAATTCCCGAAGAGCTGCGCCGCGCGGTCTGCAATGTGGAGAGGTTGATATTTGGACCCAAATGGACCCAAGTTTCGACTTGAACACCAAGCCCGGAAGAAAGAAGTAATGAACAACTAAGGGGTTAATGGTCGGGGCGAGAGGATTTGAACCTCCGACCCCCTGCGCCCAAGGCAGGTGCGCTACCAGGCTGCGCTACGCCCCGACTCTGTTGCTTCACTGATTCTAAACCACTTCAACCAATGGAACCACGGAGCGATGCCCTCTTTCGGCGCCAACTCCGCTAAAACTGTGTCAAAACTGTGCCAAAACCCCATCAGTTGACCCTCGCTGTGTCAAAACCGATGCCCTGCTCGTTTGCCTGGCGATTCAGCTTGATTAAAGCTTCGCGCTTCATCTGCAGCTTCATCTGAGAGTACTACCGCACGCCGATGATACGGCGATCGCGCTGTTGGCGCTGCGTGATCGGGCGGAGGACCCAGTTGTGCAAGGCTCCGTCGACTACTTGGAACGTACTGCTCCAGCCCTTACGGCCCCTTGCAGTCTCGCGTGGGCAATCCTGGCGCTTGCCGCTCACCGTCGGCCGATTGCTTCGCTTCGCGGTTCTCTTGTCGCACTTCCTGACCTCGTAAGCATTGAGGACACTAGCACACTGGCGTTAGTCTGCCTCGCGCTTGACTACGAGCGCGCCCTATCTGCATTTGGGGTGACGCTGTGAGCGTCACTCGTCGGGACTTTCTAATCGGCAGCGCGGCTTTGGCCGCTGGCGCGACGGTTACGACTCCATTTTTTCTGCCCAAATATCATTCAGATCGACGACCGAAGCGATCTCGAGTTGCGATCCTGGATGCACAGCAATACTCCCAACAACTTAACCAAATACTCGCCGCAGGTCTTCGCCTCTTTCCGATCGACGTCCTCGGCAAGACGGTAGTCCTCAAGCCCAATCTGGTCGATTACATTCCTGGGAATGCCATCAATACCCATCCTTTGCTGGTCCTTGCAGCGGCTGAATCATTCCGCCGGCTGGGCGCCAAATCCGTGATCGTTGCCGAAGGACCTGGACATCAGCGGGACACTCAACTGGTGCTCTCACAAAGTGGTTATGAGCAAAGTCTCAGAGACGAAAAGATCCGATTCGCAGATCTGAATCGCGACGAACTGATTCGCACTCCGCTACGCGCCAGCTATACGGGCTTGAAGGATCTCTGGCTCCCTCGGACTGTGCTGGAAGCTGACTTTCTGGTTTCGATGCCCAAAATAAAGGCACATCACTGGTCCGGCGTCACGCTCAGCATGAAGAACATGTTCGGCGTGGTACCAGGCATGAGATACGGATGGCCAAAGAACATTCTCCACTGGAAGGGCATCCAGGAGAGCATTCTCGATCTCTGCGCCACCGTTCCGATCCACTTCGTTATCGCGGATGGCATCGTGGCGATGGAAGGGAACGGTCCCCTTAATGGCACTCCTCGTCCTCTGGGAACGATTGTGCTTGCGGATGATCCGGTGGCTGCCGATGCAACCTGTGCGCGTTTGATGGGATTCGAACCCAGCCGAATCGTGCACATTCGCGAGGGCTCCCGATTCCTTGGTAACGCTTCACCGGGGCTGGTCGATCAAGCAGGCGAAATTCTCACTGCGCCGACAAGTCCATTTCCAGGTGGTTCCCGAGTTTCGGTATCTTCATGCATTTCGTTCTGCCCACGCGGTATCCAACTCCTGAGATCTGGAAAGGTGAGGCGTTGTCGGCAGATATTGGCGACATCGCGACTCTCGTAGTCATATCGGCGGTTTGCATGGGTTGGCGCGATAGTAGGCGAGTTATCGGCCATCCGGAGGTTGTACGCTTTCCTCTTTTCATTTCCGCCGTTCGGATTTATCTCGACAGAACGAACAACACTGTTCTTAAGGCTTGCAAGTCTAGCCTCAATATCGGAGACGTGATGATTGGCCCGGTCGATGTTGGCTCTGGATTCGCTGAAGCGCACAGCCGATGATAGCAGGAGGGCGTATAATCGCGGCGCTATGGAGATGAAGCCAGAACAATTAAGAAATCTCGTCATTAGCCTGTTTGATAGGTTGCGCGAGTTAGAGACTGAAATCTTGGTTTACAATTTCGCTGCCTTCATCATGGAGCAGCAAGGCGTGATTTCTGTTAGCGACTGGGGCCAGATTATCGTTGCGGCAAGGGAGAACCCGGCCCTAAAGACGCTGATGGACGAGAAATACGGCCCGATAATTTCGGGTCTGCTTCAATCAATCGAGACAGCCGAGATTCAGTCAAAGGCTGAAGAGCTGTTGCTGAAATGGCAACCCACAAAGAAACCAAACTAGCCAAACCACTATCATCCGGCCCTGTCACGGCTCCTCCTGCGGTTGATCAAAACTAAACGCTGCCGAGTTTTCGATGAAGGAGGGCCCTTTCTTGGACAGCAAGGCTTTGCATGGCGTGGTCTTCGACTGCTATGAGCTCCGTTCGGCCGACTCTATGGGCAAAGCCCAAAGTCCAACAATCATGGCAAGAATCTTACTGGAACATCGCCAATTGAGCTTTTGTTGCTAAGTTATTGATATTGCGTGTGTGCGAAGTTTTGATGACCCACAGTCATCAAACAACGGGTGCGGACAGGGGTTGCACCTGTCCGCTGTGCCCGATCTTATCGATCGGCCGGCCTTGGAATCAATGCTTCATCTGGTCTTGTTGATCGCCCTTCATGCCATCGTTCTTCATGCTGTCGTTCGACATTTTGCTCGGCTGGCTGGATTCCTTCTTCTTGGTGGACGACTTCGTACTCTTATTGGCAGCGTTGTCATTCTTCATGTTGTCGTTGGACATGTTGTCGTGCTTCATGCCATCGCTGGACTGCGCCTGGTCCTTGCTATCCTGCTTCATGTTGTCCTGCGCAAACCCACTCAACGAACCGGCCAGCACGCACATGGCCATGATGCTCAATACTTTCTTCTTCATTCCTCTTCCTTTGTGTCTGAATTAGCGGCAACTCATCGCCAGCCAGATATAGGAATCGCATACTGCCCAAAAGTTACAAGGCGAAATTCTGATCGTAACGGCCGGCTATTTTCACTGCCGGGAATCCTGCACCAGCACGGCAACCTTCAGTTGTGCAGGATTCCAGTTTGGGCGTATCGAAACATCAACATTGGTGTCGAAGCTGTTCTTATCGGTGCTGCCCAATTCACGTAACTGGCGCACGACCGCCGCGTGCCGTAACGTTCGTCCACCGTTCTCGCCGCCACCGACGGCGGTGCTCAGCCCGTCTTCGGTTACTGCCAACAGCACTTTGGCGCGCGATGCCGCTTGCGACTGCACCGTCACGTGCAAGCGACCATTTTTCTCCCATTGCAGCAAAACCTGCGCCGGCTTGGGTTCCTTGGTCGCCTCGTCAATCTTGCGATGAACCTCAGAAGCTTCATTGCCTACGAATTGAACCTTCCCATCGATCACCATCTGCGGCGTGTATACGGATGCCAGGTGAAAGCTGCGCGCGTAGTCGTTTTGACGCTGGCTGAATTGGGCGGAAGAAAAGCGGTCCGTCCATCCTATGTAATTCCAGTAATCGACGTGTTCTCCAAGCAGAATGAGGTCT
>JBEKXQ010000021.1:0-52356 GCA_049511915.1 Candidatus Korobacteraceae bacterium | reverse complement strand
GTGTTCGTGGCTCCGCTGGAGAAGGAGTTTCATTGGAAGCGCGCCGATACCTCGACGATCTTCACCATCGCGGTGGTGGTGTTCGCTCTCACCTTTATCGTTGCCGGGCGGCTGCAAGACAAGTTTGGGCCCTTCTGGATATCGCTCACCGGCGCAATTCTGGTGAGCCTGGGCTTTTTTCTATGCGCGTACACCAGCAGCCTGAACTACCTGTTCGTCTGCTTCGGCGTGATTGGAGGGTTGGGCAATGGCTTCGGCTACGCGACCCCGATCCCGGTCATGTCGAAGTGGTTCCCGGACAAGCGCGGTCTTGCCGTGGGACTGGCGGTGGGCGGTTATGGCGCAGGTTCAGCCATCTTCGGCCCCCTGTCCGCCAGCTACCTGATCCCTCACTTTGGCTGGCGCACGACCTTCCAGGTGCTGGGTGTGATCTTCCTATTCATGACCGTGATCGGCGCGTTTCTGCTAAAGAACCCTCCCGCTGGATACAAGCCCGAGGGTTGGACGCCCGCTCCGAGCTCGAAAGCTGCGGCGACCACCTATGACTTCTCCCCGAGTGAAACACTGGCCACGCCGACCTTCTACTTTATGTGGATTGCGTATGCGTTCGGCTGCGCAGCGGGTCTCATGGTCATCAGCCAGTTGGTGCCTTTCGCCAAAAGCGTGGGCATACCCAGCACCACCCTGGCTTCGGTGGGGCTGATCGTGGGCGCGACAGGAAACGCCATGGGCCGCATCCTCTCGGGTTGGATGTCAGACCACCTGGGCCGCATCAACGTGTTGCGCTTGATGATCGGCATCTCCATGGTGGCTATGCCCATTCTTTATGCCGTGGGCGGCAACGTGGTAGGCCTCTTCGTCATGCTGTTTATCGTTTACTGGTGCTACGGTACCCAGCTGTCCGTAAACGGCGCTGCCGCTGCCGACTTCTGGGGCACTAAAAACGCCGGAATTAACTACGGGATGCTGTTTACCGCCTGGGGCGTGGCTGGCCTCCTGGGTGGCCGCATCGGCGGCAAGCTCTACGACAAGTATCACAATTACCAGGCGGCGTTCTACACGGCTGCGGTGCTGGCCTTGGTGGCGCTGATCTCCGAGTTCCTGGCAAAGCGTCCGAAGCATGTCTGATTCGGTTATTTTGGGCCGGGGCTCATACAGACCCGGCCCAAACGTTTTTGGGCCTCATCCGTTTATCTGACTTCATAGGCTTGCAAGGAGTGTCCTCATCATGGATAGCGCAACAAAGATGGCTGAAGTGGTACCAACCGGAGCGATCGACGAACACCATCTGCACGCTGTATCCCACGACCTGATTAGCCCGGTAGTGCAGCGGTGGATCGACGAAGGCAAACAAGATCCGGAAGCGTTTTGGGGCCGGGCGGCCGAACAGTTGCCCTGGTTCCGTAAGTGGGACCGTGTGCTGGAATGGACGCGGCCAACCTTCAAGTGGTTCGTTGGAGGACAGACGAACCTGGCCTACAATGCGCTGGATTATCACGTAAAGCGCGGCCGGGGCGGACACACGGCCTTGATCTATCTGAACGAGCGCGGCGAGCGCCGGATCTACACCTACGCCCACCTGTTGCACGAGGTCGAGCAAGTGGCGGCGGCGCTACGCGGCATGGGCATCAACAAAGGCGACCGCCTCACGGTCTACATGCCGACCAGTCCCGAGGCCATCATTCTGATGTTGGCGACGGTTCGCATTGGCGCGATTCACTCGGTTGTGTTCGCGGGTTTTGGCTCGAAGGCACTGGGTGATCGCATTCAAGCGAGCGGCTCGAAATTGGTGTTTACCGCAGACGTTACCTATCGCAAAGGCAAGGAGACGCGTCTGAAGGAGATCGTCGACGACGCACTGGACAACGCGGGCGACCTGGTTGAGCACGTCATCGTTCTGAAGCGGATGCCCGGTGAAACGCCCATGCAAGCCGGACGCGATATCTCATGGGAGGAGTTCCTAACCCGCGCTCCGGGCCACAGCGGTGACTACGTCAGCATGGAATCCAACGAGCCGGCTTTCATTCTGGCGACTTCCGGCACCACCGCGACCCCTAAGCTGGCGATCCACACGCACGGTGGTTATCAGGTACACATCGATGCCATGGGCAAGTGGCTGTTCGGCCTGAAGGAATCGGATGTGTGGTGGTCAACGTCAGACATCGGCTGGATCGTTGGTCATAGTTACATCATCTACGCGCCTCTGATTGCAGGCGCGACCACGATCGCCTTTGAGGGCGCGCTGGATTATCCGGCCCCGGAAACAAATTGGAAGGCACTTATCGAGGAGTATCGGGTCACCGGTATCTTCACCTCGCCGACCGCAGTGCGGCTGCTGATGAAGTACGGGGACGGCCCGTTTGGCAAGATCGACTACAGTCATCTCGAACGCGTGTTTTGCGCTGGAGAAGTGCTGAATGCTCCGGCCTGGGAGTGGCTGCAGAAGAAGATCTTCAAGAACCGGATTCCGGTAATCGATCACATGTGGCAGACCGAAACCAGCGGCCCCGTCTTCGGAAATCCGTATGGCTTGGGAATGCTGCCCATCAAGCCGGGCAGCGCAACCGTTCCCATGCCGGGGATTGAAGCCGAAGTAGTGGGGATGGACGGTACACCATGTGGCGTAAACGAAAAAGGCATCATGGTGATCAAGCGGCCGTTCCCGGGATTGACTCCGGCGTTGTGGGGCGAAAAAGAACGCTACGGGCGCGATTATTGGCAGATCATTCCCGGTGTCTATTACACGGGCGATTCAGCGCAGATCGACCAGGATGGTTACGTGTGGTTTGCCGGTCGCGCCGACGAGATCATCAAGATCGCCGGACATCGCATCGGCACCATCGAAGTCGAGACAGCTTTGCTCGGCCATCCCGCAGTTGCCGAGTCGGGCGTAATTGGCCGGCCCGACGAGTTGCGCGGCGAAGTCATCTCCGCCTTTGTGGTGTTGAAACAAGGCTTCACCCCATCCGAGGAACTGAAGCGAACGCTGCTCGACCAGGTACGTCACGAGCTTGGGCCCGTGGCGGTCATCGGCGACTTGAACTTCGTCGACATGTTGCCTAAGACGCGTAGCGGCAAAATCATGCGGCGCGTGCTTAAGGCAGTCACGCAGGAGAAGAACCCAGGCGACATCACCACCATTGAAGACGAAGGCTCGGTGGAGGAAGCCCGGCATGCATGGCATCAGATGAGGACGGCGCTGGATGCGCAAGCCGCAGGGGCTCCCGCTAAGAGCGAAGTCAAATGAAAGAGTAACTGGAGGATATCCGGCCCGCTCTAATGGCGGGCCGGAACATGTCAGGAAATAGTTCAAAAGTCCCGGCTCGGCAGTAAAATGCATCGCAGCGCCCAGCCTAACGCGGTACAGTATTAGCGCAAATAACGATCAAATCAGAAAATCTTTAAGGAGTGACTTGATATGGCTCGAACTCTTCAGCAGCAGAACCCGGTGGCGCAGACCAGCGAAGCTCAGATCGCAGTCCATTGGCGGGAGGAAGAATACTATTATCCCTCCGCGAAATTCATCGGCCAGGCAAATATCACCGATCCCGACATCAACGAACGCTTCAGCGAGAAAAATTTCCCGGAATGCTTCCGCGAATACGCTGATCTCCTGAGCTGGGATCAGTACTGGCACACCACGCTCGACACCAATGATCCACCGTTCTGGAAGTGGTTCGTAGGCGGCAAGATCAACGCCTCGTACAACTGCGTGGACCGGCATCTCGACAAGTACAAGAACAAAGCGGCGCTCATCTTCGTTCCGGAACCTGAATCCGAAGCGCCCGTATCGGTCACCTACCGCGAACTGTATGTCAGAGTGAATGAATTCGCCGCACTACTGCGCGATTTCTGCAAGCTGAAAGCCGGCGATCGCGTCACCATTCATATGCCGATGGTTCCCGAGTTGCCGATTACCATGCTGGCATGCGCCCGCCTGGGCATAATCCACTCGGTTGTGTTTGGAGGCTTCAGCGGCGAGGCTTGCGGCATGCGCGCCGCCGATTCAGGCAGCTCGGTTCTGATCACCATGGATGGCTACTATCGCAATGGCAAGCTGCTCGACCACAAAGCAGGTGCCGATATAGCGCTGGACATGGCCAAGAAAGAAGGCACGACGGTGGACAAGGTGCTGGTCTGGAGGCGTCACGCCGGCCAGAGTGCGACCGCTTCACCGTTTGTGGAAGGGCGCGATTTCTGGGTTGACGAGATCCTCCCCAACTTCTCGGGTGAAATCGTCGCTCCGGTTCCCATGGATGCCGAGGCGCCGCTGTTCCTGATGTACACCAGCGGCAGCACGGGAAAACCGAAAGGCTGTCAACACCGCACTGGTGGCTACCTCGCCTATGTGACGGGCTGCTCCAAATACATTCAGGACATTCATCCCGAAGACGTGTACTGGTGCATGGCTGACATCGGCTGGATTACCGGTCACTCGTTTATCGTCTATGGACCTTTGGCGTTGGCTGCTACCAGCGTCATCTACGAAGGTGTTCCGACGTATCCCGACGCGGGTAGAGTATGGAGAATCGCCGAGCGTCTGGATGTCAACATCTTCCACACGTCTCCCACGGCTATTCGCATGTTGCGCAAATCGGGTCACGATGAACCCACCAAGTACAACTACCATTTCAAACACATGACCACGGTGGGAGAGCCCATCGAGCCGGAGGTTTGGCGCTGGTATTACGAAACCGTCGGCAAGGGCGAAGCCGTGATTGTGGACACATGGTGGCAAACCGAAAACGGCGGCTTCCTATGCACCACCAAGCCGGCGCTGGATCCCATGAAGCCGGGAAGCGCAGGCCCAGGTATGCCGGGCATCTACCCCATGATCCTCGACGAAATGGGTGAGGAAGTGCACGCCGGTTCCGGCAAGGCGGGGAACATCTGCATTCGAAATCCCTGGCCGGGAATCATGCAAACCATCTGGGGCGATCGCGAGCGCTTCGTTACCCAGTACTATGCCAAATATTGCAAGAATAAAGACAGCAAGAACTGGCAGGACTGGCCATACTTCGCGGCGGACGGAGCCGTGCTGGCCGTGGACGGCTATTTCCGGATTCTGGGACGCGTGGACGACGTCATCAACGTCGCCGGGCACCGCCTCGGCACCAAGGAAATCGAGTCTGCGTGCTTGACGATCCCCGAAGTGGCAGAAGCGGCGGTGGTGCCGGTGGTAGACGAGATCAAAGGCCGCGTGCCCGAGGTCTATATCGTCCTCCAGCCTGACATACTGCAGCCTCAGCATCAGGAGATCCTGGAAAAGGTCAATCACGTCATTGAAACCATGATTGGCAAGATTGCCCGCCCGCGCCGGATCCTCATTGTTCCGGATATGCCAAAAACACGGTCCGGCAAGCTCATGCGGCGTGTTCTCGCAGCCCTCTCCAACAACATGAACACCGGAGATATCACGACGTTGGCCAATCCTGACGTGGTGGAAAGTGTCCGGGTAATGGTTCAGGGCAAGGAGAAGGTGGCTCTGATGGATGGACCGGAAGACCTGAAACAATTTGGAGCTAACGAATAAGCATCGACCTGATTTCGCGAGAGAGCGGGTCAACGACACGGGGCGCACCATGCGCCCCGTTTACTTTTGCGTCAACGCCTTGACACACCTAAGGATCTATGGGTATTCTCGCCTCTTACCGAGTTGTCTAGGGGTCCGTCGACATGGCGAAGAACGATCTACAGGGAACCTTGGATCTGCTGGTTCTGAAGACGCTGTCGCAAACCGGTTCTTTGCACGGATACGGAATTGTCCTCCACATCCAGCGGGCGTCCGATGAATTGCTGCGCGCGGAGGAGGGTTCGCTGTACCCGGCACTACATCGGATGGAGCAGAATGGGTGGATTGCTTCGGATTGGGCGCTGACGGAGACTGGCCGCAAGGCAAAGTATTACAAGCTCACCGCCGCCGGCCGAAAGCAGTTGCAGGAAGCCGAGAAGGACTTTGAGCAACTGGTGAAAGGCGTTCGCGCTATATTGCGTTACGCGTGAGTAATCTTCATGTCGCTTTATCGCCGCATTTCAAATTTGCTTTCGCGCTCGCGAGTGGAGCGGGATATTGAAGACGAATTGCGCTCTCACCTAGACATGCGGATGGAAGACAACCTCGCCGCCGGTATGTCGCCCGAGCAAGCCCGCCGGGATGCGCTGCTGCGCTTCGGTAATCCAGTAACGACGAGGGAGCGAGTTGCCGCCATGGATGTTGCGCTGGCTCTGGAAAATATCTGGTCGGACATCCGATATGCCCTTCGTCAAGTGCGAAAGTTCCCCATCTTCGCAGCTACTACGATACTGACGCTCGCGCTGGGAATTGGCGCGACGACGGCGATCTTCACGGTGATGAATGCGGTCTTGCTGCGCTCGCTGCCGGTGCCGAATCCGCGGCAACTGTTTTACCTGAATGTGCCGACCCAACAACCCTACGGCGCATGGAACACCGGCAATGGCGATACCTCGTTCTCGCGCCCGGTCTTCGAGGCCCTGCGCCAGGACCATCGCGCATTCTCGGATGTGATGGCGTTCGCGCCGCTCAGCAATGACAAAGTTGCGATCAGAATCGGCGACGACTCACCTGAACAGGCCTTTGGAGACATGGTCAGCGGAAATTTCTTCTCTGGACTGGGCGTACCCATGGCCCGCGGACGGGGATTTACCCTTGAGGACGAGAAGCAACATGCAGCGGTCGCCGTCCTGAACTATGCCTATTGGACGCGCCGCTTCTCGCGTAACCCGTCGGTGCTGGGCCAGAGCATCTACATCAAGGGGCTTCCGTTTACTATCATCGGAGTCGCAGGCGAAGATTTTCCCGGGGTTGAGCCGGGCCAATTGACCGACCTTTGGATACCGTTGCAGCGCGGTCCGGAGCTCAGTCCATGGGGTCAGTCTGGCGACCTTAAGCTCTACGGCTCACCCAACTGGTGGTGCCTGATGCTGATCGCACGGCTTGCGCCAGGCGTTACCGCGCGACAAGCCGTGGCCGAGGCAACTCCGGCATTCCAGGCCGCGGCTTATGCGAGCCTCGGCACCCCCGACCCCAGTCATCCGAAAGTGACTCTGGCGCTGCTGCCGGCAAAGGGCATTCAGGGCTTGGGCGATAACTATCGTGAACCCATCACGATTCTGATGGCCCTGGTCACGTTAGTCTTGATTATTGCGTGCTGCAACGTGGCCATGCTGCTCGTCGCGCGCAATGCGTCGCGCCAGCGCGATTTCAGTTTGCGCATGGCACTAGGAGCCCGGCGCAGCGCCCTGCTGCGGCAATTGCTGACCGAAAGCGGGCTGCTGGTGCTCGCCGGAACGCTGCTTGGCTGGCTGTTTGCGCTGGGTGGCGCACGGGCACTGGCAGCATGGTCGCAACTGGAAGTGAACTTGAAGCCGGACCGCACCATATTGCTCTTCGCCTGCATCGTTTCTGTTTTCGCCGCACTGGTCTTCGGTCTGGCCCCATTGCGAACCGCGACCAACGCTCCGGTAACCGCGGCTTTGCGGGCGACGCCCTCCACCAGCTACCAGCGAAAGCGGAGAAGCAGCGCCGTACTCGTGTTGCAAGTTGCACTTTGCTTCACGTTATTGACCGCGGCTGGATTGTTGCTGCGGACACTGCTCAAGTATGAGCAGACGAATCTGGGTATGCGCACGCAGGGGCTGCTGGTCTTCGGGATTACACCGCAAAGGACGATGGACAGTGATGCCAAGTTCATCTTTTACCGGGAGCTCCTCGACCGCATGCGCAGCCTTCCCGGCGTCGAGTCCGCGACCTTGATGGATAACCGCCTGGGAAGCGGCTGGAGTAACAACGACGAGCCCACTGTCGATGGCGTCAAGTATTCGTCTGAGCAAGTGCCACTCCGGACGAACAACGCAGGGCCCGACTACCTGCACGTGCTCGGCATCCCGCTACTCGTGGGCCGCGACATCCTCGACAGCGATACTCAGTCGTCTCCTCGCGTGGTCGTGGTCAATGAGACCTTCGTAAAAAAGCTGCTGCCGAACACCAGTCCCATCGGTCATCATCTGGGAGATCCTAAAGACCATCCCTACACCATCGTTGGCGTTGCCAGGGACAGCAAGTATCGCAGCGTGGACGAGAAACCGCGTGCCATGGCGTATTACCCATACACGCAAAATGGAGGCGCGTTCGCCACCGTACAGGTGGAACTCCGCACCAGCGGCGATCCGCTCTCGCTCTTGCCGTTGGTGGAACGCGCTGTTCATGAAATGGATGCGAATGTTCCACTGGAAAAGCCGATGACCCAGGCTGCGGTCTTCGAGGATTCCTATTCGCAGCCGCGCCTGTTTTCCCGGCTGGCTATGTTCTTCGGCTTGCTTGCTGCCCTGCTGGTGGGCATCGGCCTGTACGGGACACTGTCATATCGCATCAGCCGCAGGAGTACGGAAATAGGCGTTCGCATGGCGCTGGGGGCGCAAAGGCAGCAAGTCTCGCGCATGGTGTTGCGCGAATCTCTCCAGATCGCGGCCATCGGAATCGGAATTGGAATCCCAGCCGCATTGCTCACCGGTCACCTCATGGGATCCATGCTGTACGCACTTGACCCCTTCGATAGCGTGAGCCTTTTGCTGGCTTTGACGGGAGTTGTCGGCATCAGCCTGGCGGCAGGCTATCTACCCGCACACCGCGCGGCGTCCATCGATCCCATGCAGGCCTTGCGCAACGAATGAGCGCGCAGAGAAGTGACAGGGACGCGTAATGGCGCCTCGTGGGCGAGACAGCGGACATCAGGCAGCCGGGGTTTCGGATCTCACGCTTGCCAGCGTCTCCGCAACTTCACCACTGCTATCACTCGCTTTCTCGATGGTCTGTTTCTCTTCTATACGAAGCAGTTCCCCGTTAACTTGATCCAGCAGATCGCGCTTCATGCGCTGGAATTGTGCCAGGAACTTCGCCGCCTGAGCAGCGATCTGCGGTAGCTTCTTGGGTCCAAGAATTATCAGCCCGAGAAATAGAATGAATAGTAGGTCCGGCATTTACTAATCCTCGACGTGGGTCGGGAATTTTCCTTGCGCGAGGAGATTACCCACGTACGGTTTCTTTTTCCTGCTCGGCTGGTGGCGCGCTGTCGTCTTTCCCTCGTATCGAGTCTTTAAAGCTACGAATGCCGTCACCCAGCCCCCTGCCAAGTTCGGGCAATTTCTTCGGCCCGAATACTAGCAGGGCAATGAAAAGAACCACCAGCAAATGCATAGGTTGAAACAAACCTTCAAACATAAGGCCTCCTGTATAGAACGAATGAAGTACGTAACGAACAGGATCTTGGATTTACCTGGCAAGAATGGAATCATTGTCAGTCTCCAATGACCCTGTCCGTCGTTGCGATGGTGTCGATGTCCTGTGGAGGCATCGTCGCCACAATTGTTGGCGCCGCCAGCTTCACGACTGCCGGATGGCTGCATCAGCTGCAGTTGCCAGTTGATTGAGAACGGTAAAGAACTCGCTCGACTGGCCAATGAACAGTCCGTCAGCCGTGAAGCCCTTCGCCGCCGCCATTGCGCCGGCAAACTTGTCATCGCTGGGCCGAATTACAGCGCAGTGCGGCAGGTTCGAGCTGATGAATTCGCACGGCACGGGAAAGATCAGGCTGGGTTGAATCAGCGGATTGAGTGGGCTGAAGAAGTTGGGGAACGTCAGGCCAGTTATGGGATCCGTAAACGGCGCCACCGGAGCCTGCACTGCGTTGCCCGCAAAATCCACCCACTCCAGGAAGTGAGCGATCTCGTCTCCACCAATACCCAGCGTGATCTTCAAGACTTCCGGGCTGCTGACCTTCTGGCTTAGCGCGCCATAGAGGCTGGAGCCGCCTTGCTCGATCGTGCCGAAGTGAAAGGCGGCCACATTGGCGATCGCCTGGATGTGAACGTTGCCGGGAATGCTGGTCGCATTGGAGAACGGCGGGCCGTCGAAATCGGCATCCGTCCGCGGAATGGCGTAGACGCCGTTCAGAGTGAGCGCCTGCGGAAAGGTTGCGCCGAAGTCAGGATTGGTAGTGCTGCGATAGCGAACGTACCAACTGGTGTCGACATCCAGCTGCATGAGGTTGGTGAGCCGTCCAATATTGGCAGCCGGCCCGGCTTTGCTACCCTGCAAGGTACGAAATTTGTCGAGGTTGACTGGATCGGCGCCCTTCGATTCCAAGTAGGCATTCAGGAAAGCGGCGTGGCTTACTTCGTCCAGGGTATTGCTGGAGATATATTGCGGCGCATCGGAATCGAGGTTCGACAAAGCTATCTGGTAGTTGTTCAAAGACTGGTTCGGGTCTACTTCGATAGGTGGATTATTGCCGATACCACCCAGTTCCGCGTACTGTGTCCACAGGTCTGACTCAATCAGTTCTGCCGCCGCCAGGAACTGGAGAATTGCGATATCTCCTTTATTAAGGCTCGCGTTAGTGTCCTGGGCAAAGGCGGCGAGGCCGTGGCTTAACAGCCCGGCGCCAACCGTGGCAGCGCCAGCTGCAATAGCTCCGTTTTTTATGAACGACCGGCGATTTACCGGCCGCGTCAGTACATCTTCCATGTTTTCCATCACTGTTCCTCTCACGTCCAGAATCCTAGTTGGCTGGACTATGTAGTTCACGGTAACGGCGCCGGCAGCGGCACTTGTCATGGAGATGTGGAACTAATGTCACCTGTTTGTGAATTCACAAAAGTGATCGCTAGAGAAAAATGGGGTTTGTCTCTATAAGGAAGGGCTTGATTTACTGCGGATTATCGCTAGTTGCTTAGCAGTACGTGATGCAATACGTCGTGAACTGAATCTATTTTTCTTCGCCTGCCGAATCTGCACCGGCATCTCGATCATCGGACGGCCCAGGCGCGCGGCTTCCTCGGGAGAGATGCCGGCCATCTGCATGCGGCGGTTCTGGATCTCGCGCAACTCCGCCAGAACTTCGCGCTCCTGCTCGATGTATTCTTCCTCGCTGATCGAGCCTTCTTCCAGAAGAGTCTGCAATTCCAGCAGGCGTTCCTTGATGGGCGCGTCGTCGGTGTACTGCTCTTCGGCGGCGCGGGCCAGTGTCCGCATGATGAATTGGAAGCCCGAGATGGGCGAGAGCAGGAGATCGTCGATGAGGAGCATGGTGAGTCCCAATCCTTTCGGAGCGCTGCGACCGTATGAATTGTCATCACAAGCTAAGCGAGGGATCTGCTTCTCGCCCCGTCACCCTCACCCTGTGCTGCTGGGTTCAAGTTTCAGCCGGATGTTCACAAAGTTATACGGCGGCCACGGACCCGTGTACTTGAAATTCAGGCGCTCACCGAATTTCTTGGCCACGCGGTTGACCGCGGCGTCAAACTCGGCTTCGCGCTCGCGCTCCAGCAGGAAAGCCGCCTTCATGATCATCTTGTCGCCAATCGGCTTGTTATCGCGCGAGGCGACGCAGATGGCGCGCAATGTTTCGCAAATCTCCCGAACGTACTCGGCCGACTGCTCCTCCAGCGCCTTGTCGATCATGCGACCCAGTTGCATGCGGGCAAAATACGTCGACTGCAGGTGCTTGCGCGTGATCTCCTGGTGAAAGCGGTGGATCTCATCGTGTTCCCGTTGCAACTCCTCGACAATGTGATCGCGGTCCCACGTCACCTTCAGGCCGAACTCCACCTTGCCGGCCATCTGTTTCAGCACGTCCTTCACCGACGGATAGATGCTGCGCAGCACTTCGCGAATGTCGTCGTCGGTGCGAAAGACGGTGCCGAAGCTCATTGGGATGATGGTGTGCGCCTTCATCACGGTCTCGATGACGTGCTCGTGCGCCAACGCATTCTCGCGGGTGGGATCGAAGATGAAGACCGGCGTGCGGCTCACCACCGCGGCAATGTCGCCATGCGTGACCACATACACCATCTCGCCGCTGCCGCCGATGCCCATCCTACCGAACGTCACCGGCTCCCTTGACTGGATGATGCCGTAGACGTAACGGCCCTCCTGGCGTACATCGGGCACCGGAATAGGCCCGGACGCAAAATCGTTGGCCGGCGCCAGTTTGGGCTCACGCGCAAGCACCGGCGCCGGAACCGCGGTCCCCGGCAAGTGCCGTTTTTGCACTTGCTGGGGTGGAGGCGCCATGGTGATGGGATGGGCCTTTGACGATTGCTTTTTCGCGGATTTTGTTTTGCTTGCCGCCGATGTCTTAACCGGCCGCCTCGTGCCGCTCATAGTTCTCCTTCAGCAATCCGGAAATCGTTTCCAGCAGCTCCTTGATGTCAATCGGCTTGAACAATACTGGGATGCCGAGCTTCCGGGCGTGATCGTTCGCCTCCGGGGTGGCATATCCCGTTAGTAACACCGTCGGCATGTGGGGACTCTTATCATGCGCAAAATCGATCACGTCGAATCCGTTTTTCTGCTTCTCCAGGGAGAGATCGCACAACAGAAGGTCGATCTCTTTCTCCGATAGCGCTTCCCGAGCTTCGCCCGACGATATCGCGGCGCTTACTTCATAGCCTTGCTGTTGCAAAATGAGCCGGTACGTCACAAGGACGTTGGGCTCATCGTCCACCACAAGGATATGCGACTTATCTTTCATACAAGCACCTGGTTTCATTGAACGGCCGGCAGCTCAATCGCAAACACCGTCCCCTTGCCTAGGGTGCTGCGCACTCGAAGTTTGCCGCCATGGTTCTCGATGATTCCTTTTACAATCCACAGGCCTAAGCCCGTTCCACGTTCTCCCTTAGTGGTCACGAAGGGTTCGAACATGGAATGCAGCATGTTCTGCGAGATGCCGCAGCCGGAGTCGGCCACCACAATGCGGATGACCTCGCGCAAGTCATCCTTGCGGACCAGACGGCTTCGTACTCGCAACGCTCCGCCCTGGCTCATGCTGTCTTTTGCGTTCACCACCAGGTTCGATAAGACCTGGCGAATTTGGTCGGCCGAGCCCAGCGCCGGGGGCAGAGTACCAAGTTCTTTTTCAACTCGAATGCCGGCGCGCTCCAGTTGCCGGGTAAACAGCAACAGCGTATCTTCCACCACGCTGTTGACGTCGAAATTGCCGACCTGCTCGGTATTGCGATACAGACCGAGCATCTGGCGGACGATGCGCGCAACGCGTTCGGTCTCCGCCTTCAGGATCTCGTACACCGGCGTGGCTTCCGGCTCCATCTTGTCGGTCAGCAGGAAGATGCAGTTCTTGATCGCCTCCATCGGGTTGTTGACTTCATGGGCGATGGTCCCGGCCAGGCGACCGGCCACGGCGAATTTCTCCATCTCGAGCATGCGCCGCTCCATCTTCAACTGCTCCAGGCGGCGCACCGCGGTCAGGTCACGCAGCACGGTGACGGTGTAAGCCACCAGTCCGCGCTCGTCGTAAATTTTTCCGGAGCGCGCGTCGTATTCCACCTCTTGATGGGTTTCCGGATGGGTGAGCTGAATGGGAGCGCTCTCGCGATCGGAAAAGGAGTACGTGAACTGGGTGATGTAGGCATCCAGTGTCGCCTGGTTGCGGATGTTGAGCGCGGTGCGGCCCTGTTCGGAACCGAATAGCTCCTGCGCCCGGGGATCGAGCAACGCGACCTTGGCATCGCGATCGCAAACCACGATGGGATCGCCGACATTTTCAATGACCAGGTTCAAGCGGTCGCGGTCCTGACGCACGACCTCCTCAGCCTGGCGCAACTTGTCATAATTGGCGCGCAGTTCATCATCGGCGCGCCGCAGGTCGGTCACGTCGCGCAACACGCTCACCATGCCGGTGCGGCGTCCATCGGGGGCGAAGCTGGGCGCCGACACAGCTTCGAACAACACTTCATCGCCTTCAATCGCGTCCACCAGCGTCATATCGCGCGAAGAATCACTGCCCGAAACTGCCATGGAAGATAACGCCGCCGAGAACAGCAGATTGTTCAGTTCCACCGCTCGGACCCGGCCTTCGCTCACATCCTCGGGAAGCCGGAAGTAGCGTTCCGCGGCCTTGTTCTGGGTGATCACGCGATGCTGAGGATCGGTGAGGATCACCGGGTCGGTCATGCTCTCCATCACGGTCTGCATCTGCGTGATGATGGTCTCCATGTCGACCATGCGGTTGTGATAGTGCTCGACCTTGAAGAGCCGCGACAGGTACCTGTTGGCCAGCTCGATAAGCGAGCGCAGTCCCGCGATTTCTGCTGCGGAAGCGTTGGGGCTCACCTCGACGACCACGACGGCGGCGTAGGCCCGCATGTCGCAGATGCCGCACACCTGCTCCTGTAACTGCAGGCGGAGTCGTGAATGAAAGTTTTCTACCGCGATGCACTTGCGTCCGCGGGCGCGGTCGGCTTCCCAGCAAGCCGTGCGGTTACGGTAGATCAGAGGGTAGTAGTAGAAACTGGAGGCCCGCCTGGCCCGGCTACGAACCAACTCTGGCTGCTGGCTATGGAGTATGCGCACCAGCGGAGTTTCCACGGCAAACAGCGAGCTCCGAAAACGTTGCACCAGGTTCTTGGGGCAATTCAGCGAGGCGACTGGGGTGATCTCGGAGGTCTCGAAATCAACCTTGGCGACCAGCGCCCGGGGATGACCCAGGGCAACGATCTCCTCCAGCAACACAGGAAAGATTTCTTCGCTGCGCTCCATTCCGAGCAAGCGAAGGGCGGAACGGCGATTCCGCCCGGTTACGTCGGGAGTATCGGAGCGCACGTGCATCTGCGGGGAAGCCACTGCAAGCTCTCCTGGGTATGAGCTCCGCTAGCGGACCGCCGTCCGCCGGGTGCGGGCCGGTCGCCGCGTCGTTTCCACAGTTGTAATTTCCTCTTCCTCGCCGGCGCCCAACTGCGGGCGCGACACCAGTCCGGTGAGTCCCACGGCATCGGCATATTTCAAATAGGTATCGATAGAGGCCACCACGATACGCGCTTCCACCGTAATCAGGTCGATGCCTACGAGCGAGATGCGCACCCAGGCGTCGATCACGATGCCCTTGTCCAAGACCCGATCGAGTACGTCAATCAGACTTGAGCCGCCCGAAACTCTCTCAACTGCCATTGCAGATCCTCCTGCCGATCTTTATCTCTGAGTCCTTAGGCTTGCGTCAGGCTTTCTTCCTCTTCTTGGAAACCTTCTTAACTGTCTTGGCGGGCGCGCTGGGCGCTCGCAACTCCGCTCCCGGTCCGGCTCGTGGCAAACGCGTGCGGGGGACGTCAGGCAGCCCGGCGGGATGAGTCAGGTTCGGATCGAACTTCCACCAGTTCAGTCCGATCTCCTCGGCTTTGTCGACCGAACACACCAGCAGCCGTATGCGAATGGTCAGCAGTTCAACATTGGCGAGCGATATTCGCACGTCGCCGGCAATCACCAACCCCTTGTCCAGCACCCGGTCAAGGATGTCGAGCAGGTTCGCCGTTCCCGAAACAGTGGGTACACGTTCCATGATGGGTCTTCAGAAAAGAGATTGCGTCTTAGCCCGAGTTTCCTCGGCCCATCCCGCCCCCACATCTCGCGGGAAGGCCCCGGCTTCGAACACAAGGGCGTATCCTAGCGAACACGGAGCGCACTGTCAATTTGCTCCGGGCGCAATCCCGACGAAGCGGCGGCCAGCCTGACGCAAGTCAATATTCTGCATAAGTTAGATGCAGGCGGGTTGCCTGAACAGGATGCGTTGGCCAGAAGTCGGGAAATATTTCTGGCGCTGGGAAACTGACGATTGGGCCGACATGCTCTCCTCATCGAACTGCGACCCAGGAACTTCCCCTTGAACCCGCCGCCAACGCGGCCTAGACTCGGGTTTGTGGGCGCCTGTGACGCTCATCACAGCCCGATGGTAGAGGGATCGGCGAAGATATCAGGTTAGCCTGCCATCGAGGAAGGTATTGCATGGGTTGGATTGAGAACAAGTTCGAGAAAAACTTTCTGGTGACCACGGTCGATTACGTCTTCAACTGGGCGCGGAAGTCGGCGATTTGGCCCATGACGTTTGGCCTGGCTTGCTGCGCGATCGAGATGATCGCCGCTTCCACGTCGCGCTTCGACATCGCGCGCTTTGGCTCAGAGGTCTTCCGCCCCAGCCCGCGGCAAAGCGATCTGATGATCGTCGCCGGAACGGTCACGCTGAAGATGGCGCCGGTGGTGCAGCGCATCTACGACCAGATGCCCGATCCCAAGTGGTGCATCTCGATGGGCGCATGCTCGTCGGTCGGTGGCCCGTTCAATACCTACGCCGTGCTGCAAGGCGTCGATCGCATTGTGCCAGTGGACGTGTACATTGTGGGCTGCCCGCCGCGGCCGGAAAATCTCTTCTACGGACTGCTGCGCCTGCAGGACAAGATCGACAAAATGAGCATCGCCAAGAAGCCCACCGAAGTGCGTTTGCGCGAGGACATGGTCGACAATTTCAAAGAGCAGATCCGTATCGCGCAGGCTAACTTCGCCAACCCCGAGCAACTGGTGCAGCCGGTGGAAAACGGCGTTATCGCGGTGCGGTAGACGGTCCCACCCTGGAATTTACCGTGCGGGTAGTGCGGTGCTTTAGGTGGAGCACCGCTTTAGCGGTGCATTTTCGGCTAAGGAATAAATCTGGCTTTAGCCGCTGAGGTAAAGCCAAAGAGTGACCTCAGGCGCTGAAGCGCCTCGCCCGACCACCGTCCTGAATGCACGCCTGAAAGGGTGCTCCACCCATCACCCTTCATCGATAGTTAATGGCGACGTGACTAACCGCTCGGCGGACAGATCTGTTCGCCGCCTGCCTGCCACTTCTGTGCTGTGGGCGGCACGTTATTGGCCAACTATTTACCTGACGCCTCTTGTCATCGGCCTGCCTTTTCCATAGCATCTGAACATTAAACCGGCCTGCAAAGTTGGTGTTGGTGGCAACCGTTTTTTGAACCAATGCTCAATGAACAGGGGACTCGACTCGTATACGGTTCGGTGTGCAGTGCTCCGCCATGCGGAGATGCCTAAAGAGCTGCGGCGAGTTCCCACCGTATAATGCGGGTTCATTGACGGCCCACTGAACACGGCCCCGCGGGTCGGTTTTTTCTTCTAGCTGTCAGCCGTCAGCTTTCAGCCATCAGCTTAAATCCTAGTCATCAGAGGTGAGTTCGGGACAAGCTGATGAATATGGGCTTCGTTCGGGATGCGCTTAGGACTCGGGTAGGATTCCGGGTTTAAGCTGAAAGCTGACGGCTGAGAGCTGACGGCTTATCCGCGTGAAGCGTTCGACCCCTTTCCGCGTCTAAAATAGAAGCGTGTTTCCCCGTTTATTTCACCTTGGCAGTTTCAGTCTCCCGACCTATGGTTTGATGGCGGCGCTGGGCCTGATCTTCGGCCTGCTGCTCATCGTCAAACTCGGCCGCGAACAAGGTCTCGATCCCGACCACCTGTGGAACCTTGGCTTGATCGCCATCCTCTCCGGCATATTGGGCGCGAAGATTCTTTACTTGATCACCGATGCAGATGCCCGGAACCACATTTTTTCCCTGGCTACGCTGCAGGCCGGCGGCGTCTTTTCAGGCGGATTTCTACTGGCGCTCGCTATGTGCGTGTGGTACATGCGCCGCAATCACATGCCGGTGCTCCGCACTTGCGATGTGTTCGCGCCGGGCCTGGCGCTGGGCCACGCCTTTGGACGCGTCGGCTGCTTTGCCGCCGGATGCTGCTATGGGCGCGAGACCCATGTGCCATGGGCCGTCACCTTTCACAATCCGCTGGCCAGCGAGATCGTCGGAACGCCGCTGAATATTCCGCTGCACCCGACACAGCTCTACGAGATGGTGCTGGAACTGTGCAACTGCCTGTTCCTGGTGTGGCTGATCCGGCGCAAGAAGTTTGAAGGCGAAATCATCGGCACGTACATGATCATTTATGGCGTCGGGCGCTATTTCATCGAGTTCTTCCGAGGCGATCCCGGCCGCGGCGAGTTCCTCGGGTTCATGAGCGGCACGCAGGCGATTGCCCTGTGCCTCGTCATCTTCGGCGGCCTGCTGTGGATGCGACGCGTGGCGCTGGCGCCGCCAGTGGCAGTCAAAGCCACAAGATAGGACCTTTTCACCACAGAGGCACAGAGACTACGGAGTCTGGGAGTCATTTTCCACTGCGGTGTTGGCGCTGGACAGTGATTTGGACACGCCGTCGAAACCCCGTGCAATCGATGCCAGTTCAGCGCAGCGAGTGGCGCGGAAATTCTTTTGAAAATAGTTCCTCCTTGCCTCTGTGTCTCTGTGGTTAATTCCTCTGCCTGTTGTATTCTCATCGCGAATGCCCTCGCCGTCTCCACTGACCATTTCCGTTCCCGCCGAGGCTGCCGGCCAGCGGCTGGACCAGTTCCTCGCTGAACAGATTCCTGACGTCAGCCGGGCGCGGGTGCAGCAGATGCTTCGCGAAGGGAAGGCGTTGGTCAATGGAGCGATCGCGAAGTCATCTCTGAAACTACGCGGCGGCGAGCCAATCACCATCCTGGGTGAAGCGGAGCACCCGCCGTTGCGAGCTATCGCCGAGGACATCTCTCTCGACATTATTTATGAAGACGACGACCTGGCGGTGGTGAACAAGCCTTCCGGAATGATGGTCCATGCCGGAGCCGGTGCGACCGACGATGAGCGCAATCGCGGCACGCTGGTCAATGCTTTGCTGCATCGCTTTGGCGCGTTGTCCGAGGTCGGTGGCGATCTGCGGCCAGGCATCGTGCATCGCCTGGACAAGGAGACGAGCGGGCTGATCATCGTCGCCAAGAACGATGTGGCACACCGCAAGCTGGCGCTTCAGTTTTCTAAGCGCGAGATCAAGAAACGCTACTTGGCGCTAGTGCATGGCTGGCCGGTAAAAGATCGCGGGACGATCAACGATCCCATCAGCCGCGACGCCGTGCGGAGAACGCGCATGACCACCCGCGGCAGCGGAGGCCGCTCGGCGATATCGCATTATGAAGTACGCGAGCGAATCGAATCGGCCTATGGAAAGTTCGCGCTGGTGGACGTGCGCATCGAGACGGGACGCACGCACCAGATCCGGGTACACATGTCGTCGATGAGGCATCCGGTAGCCGGAGACGCGCTGTACGGTGCTGCGAAGGAGTTGAAGCGAGTGGGGACAAAGGCTCCTAAACCTTCGCAACAGGCAGGCCAAGGGATGGGGCATCCAGCATCGCCGCCAGCGCTGGAGAGGAACTTTCTTCACGCGGCAGCGATTGAGTTCAGGCAGCCGCGAACCGGTGAATTGCTGAAGTTCGAAGCGCCGTTGCCAGAGGAGTTGGTGGAGTTCTTGGAAAGAGTGCGCGGGTAGAGTGGCGCGAATGTTGCGTCTGTGCGGCCTTGAAGGGGCACGGCTTTAGCCGTGCCGTCAGAGCGTGTTTGAGAGAGAGATTGGCCTTTAGGCCCTGAGGGACGGACTTCCCTCAGCGGCTAAAGCCGATGCGTCGTCGAGCTTCTAAACTGCACCGCTGAAGCGGTGCTCCACCCTTTGGCGACTTTACGGTGTCTTCGCGGCCGGCGCCTCCGCCGGTGAGGTGGTAAACGTCAGGTCCTTCATGGAGCCGACATTGCCCACGCGGTCCACCGATCTGGTGCGGAAGTGATAGGTCGTGCCCGGCTCCAAACTTGTCAGCTTCACGACGTGCGAGTAGACCATCGCTTTGTCGATCGGCGAGACTTGCCCGTAGCTATCGGTCTTTCCATAGATCAGCTGGGTTGTGGCCGGCTTATAGGTTCCCCAGAAGATGGTTGCAGTTGTGCTTCCGATCGTGCCTGCCTTGCAATTCGGAAAATAGTTGGGATCGCAATTCACCTTCTCGCTGATCGGAGGATTCGTGTCGGCGTAAGGGCCGGTATAGGGATTGTTCTCCTGAACCACGCTGGAAGTCGTCAGTCCCTGACGATAGCGCACAAAATCGAAACTGAATTCAAACTCCTGACTGAACTGCTTGCCGCTCGAATCGTAGCCATCGGGATCATCGAAGGCGTGCTGGAAGAGCAGGTCTCCGTGATCGCGCTCGACGGTATCGCCGGTCTGCATCCAGTACCACGCGTATGCCACTGACACCAGGTTGTTGAGAGTGGTGTAGGTGGTGCTGTGATTCGGCGGCAGTGTGTAGCGCTCATAGACCAGGATATTTTGCTTGGGTATCCAAAGGTCGCGCCACATGGCGTCGATCGTCTCTTTAATGACCGGCAGCACGCGATAGTCGGGATGGCCCTCGGCCAGATTGAGGTCGTACCAGTGGATCAGCGTCTCCATGCCAATGCCAAGCATGAAAGGATGGACCGAGCCGGCCAGCCCACGGTTCGCCATATTCAGGTTTCCCATGACCTTGTCGATGTTGCGCTGCAGGAGCGGCCAGCGCGGCGCGCCGGGCATCTCGTTCGCCATCCAGGCATTACTGCGGTAGGAGTTCTCGCGAATGCCACCCGGGTCAACGTAGCCGCACGACTGTCGTTGCGGTCCCAGCGTTGCCACTGCCTTGATGCCGTTTCGCATCACTTCCGCTTTGGTGCGGTAGTAGTTCATCGCCATCCCATAAGGGAAAATGGAATAGCCTGCCATGGTGCCATTGTTGGCTACCAGATAGTTCGCGTAAGGATCGAGCAGCGTGAGGGCGCAGTGCTGCCACGCCGCATGCATCGGATGTCCGGCCGCAGCGGTATAGGTGTCTATGTTCTGATACACGCGGCCGCCGTCATAGAACCAGGCATCGCCCGTCCAGCCCCAGTTGTCTACGAAGTTGCCGGCGGCGTTTTGTTCGTCGCGATAGATGCACCACTTCTTCCCCAGATCGAACATCTGCTTTTCCCAGGTCGAAAGCCCGGGAATCGGCTTGGGCGTCAATTGCGGATGCGGAGGCGCAGTAGGAGCCGGCTGCACCGTGAATTCGTAGGTTCCCGTCTGCGTCTGTCCGTTGCTTTCCAGGGTGAAGGCAACCTCGTATTTTCCAGGAACAGTGTTGGCCGAGGTCCGCAGACGAATGGTCAGGTCACGCACGTTGGCGTTGGCTCCGGAACAGTAGCCCATGTTCCGGTCGCGATCGAGTTGCTGTTCTTCGCTATCTTGGCCGGTGGAGCTGCCCCACTCGCAGGAGAAGTGGACGCTAATGGTCTCGGGATTGCCCTTGTCCGCGCCCAGATATTTCACTACGCCATCGCTGCTGTTGTTGTATCCCCGCTCGTTGTGGATGTAGAGATTGGTGCCCGTCGGCCCAGCCGTTATGATGGGCTGCACCTGAAAGTACATGTCGTAGCCCGGGAAGGTTTCGTCGGGACCTGAGGTGTAAAACTTCATGCTCGGCGGACCCATCGGGGCGGCCGGCGCGGTTCGCATCGTAATCGAGGGATTCTTCCCGTCTTGCGTCTGCGGGCCGGGAGCGGTGGACATCTCTCCTTTGGCATCGACCGACGCCACATAGATGTAATAGGTCCCATCGCCGGTCTTGGGGTTGAACGGGATCAGGTGATCCACAGTCACGCGATGGGTAGTCACCAGAGCGGGATCGGCAACTGGTAGAGCCCAGCGGTCGGCCTCGAAATCGTTGCTGTTCGAGATCAGCACCTGTGAAGTGCTGGGATGAGCGGTGGTCCATACCACGTCGACTGTGGTTTGCGTAGCGTTCTCGAAGTGGATGTTGGTGATCTCGTGTGGACGCCCGGTGCTCGCCAGAAGGCAGGAACTCCACAGCACGACCGCCAATCCACACACCACAGCACCGCGAAATGAACTAGAAATCATGATGCTAGCGTGTCCTCATTGTTCGAATAAACATATTAGACGGCCTGATTGCCCGTAGGTAGGCGCAGTAGCGTGACAACCGCCATTCGCAAGCCTTCTACCGAACCTGCGCTGCAGCTTGTTCGATCAGAGCCGCAACCTCCTTCGGGTGCGAGACGTAGACTGCGTGACTGGCGCCTGCGACTTCGATCATATGGCTTTTGGCCCGCGTGGCATACCACCGTTCGAGTTCAGGATTGATGGCTCTGTCGCTTGCGGCGACCAACATCCAGCTTGGTTTGCTTCTCCATGCCGCCGCAGTAATGACTGCACTGAAATTCTCGGCCTTATTCAGCACCTGCGACCGCGCCATGAAAGCAGCCTGCGCAGCAGGGAGGTCGGCCGCGAAGTATTCGTGAAACTGCGCGGGGTCAAGGTAAGTGAAACCGTCGGCTGTCTTCTTGATCGCGCTGGACTTACTGAGGTCACTGGGGAAGCGCTTACCGTCGTCAGCCTCATTCTCGCCCGCGTCCGGCATGTGGGCGGCAATGTACACCAAACCAACAACCGATGGGTCCGTCCCCGCTTCGGTAATTACAGAGCCGCCATAACTGTGAGCGACAAGAATGCAGGGCCCCTCTTGCAGGGCAAGAATGCGCTTGGTCGCGGTGACGTCATCCTGGAAGGACGTTTCCGGCTCTTGTACGATGCTGACGTTGTAGCCGTGCTTGACAAGAATGTCGTAAACACCTCTCCAGCCAGAGCCGTCGGCCCATGCGCCGTGAACCAGAACGATATTCCGAATGCGATGGTCATTGTTCTGCGCCGGGAGCGCGCAGCAACTCAACAGCAATACTGCGATTGCGATGCAGAGGGTCTGCAGCGTTCCTCGCGCTGCTCGAATCGGCCCCATCGGATGATTCATCTTTCGCTCTCCATATGCGAATCGACTTGTTGCGAGAGCCTGCCGAAAAGGTCGTGCCTGGGTACGGCACCCCGCTCTTGATGTCACCCATCTTATCGAAAACGCAGGCTGGCATCACCTGGCCGCCGCTTCTGCTCCGTGACAGTGATATGTCGTATCCTTCCTATGTCGGATGAACACATCCCGGGTGAACCGTGCGCGATCAAGCCAAATTTACCGTTCTTCTACTTATCAGCCTCGGAATCCTGTGCTGTGCGGGAAGCACTGCCGCTGCCGCCGATTCCGCGACGCCAACACCAACCACAACGGCCAGCGAGAGCCTGCCGATTCCGTATCCCACCGACGTTCTCACCTACCACTACAACATCTACCGCCAGGGAGCGAACCTGCGCGAAACCACGCTGACGCCCAGCAATGTTAACTACCACACGTTCGGCAGAATCAACTTCCTGACGGCGGATGGCAAAGTCGACGCTCAGCCCCTGTTTGTGAACAAACAATTCATTGGCGGAAGTTTGAATGACACGGTGTATGTGGTCACGGAGAACGACAGCGTTTACGCCTTCAGCGCCGACTCCGGCAGGCAGTTCTGGCATGTCTCGGTGGTAGGCGAGGGCGAAACTCCCAGCGACGATCGTAACTGCCCGGCGATCACGCCTGAAATCGGTATTACCGACACCCCGGTAATCGACAAGGGATATGGGCCCAACGGTGCGATCTACTTTGTGGCGATGACCAAGGATTCGATCGGCAACTACCACCAGAGGTTGCATGCGCTCGACCTGTCGACGGGCGCCGAGCTGTTCGGCGTCCCTACGGAGATTAAAGCGAAGTTTCCGGGGACGGGCGATGGCAGCCAGAACGGGGTGGTGAAGTTTTACCCCGCACAGTACGCCGAGCGCGCCGCGATTCTGGAATACGGCACGACGCTCTACCTTTCTTTCACATCGCACTGTGACGACCGTCCTTACACCGGATGGGTCATGGCTTACGACTCCCGAACCTTGGCGCAAGAATCGGTGATCGACATTACCGCTAACGGGAATTCGGGCTCGGTGTGGATGGCTGGCGGAGGGCTCGCGGCCGACCCCACGGGGAGCATCTACTTTCTGGCCGCCAATGGCACCTTCGACACTACGCTCAACTCGCAGGACTTTCCCATCAACGGAGACTACGGCAACGCGTTCATGAAGCTCTCCAACTCTTCCGGCAGGCTGGCCGTGGCTGACTACTTCACCATGTATGACACAGTTGCGGAGTCGGATGCCGATGAAGACCTCGGCTCCGGAGGGGTAATGGTGTTGCCCGATCTTCCCGACGACAAGGGCCAGTTGCACGCCCTCGCTGTGGGCGCCGGCGAAGATACCAACATCTACGTCGTCGATCGCAACGACCTGGGGAAGTTTAACCCCTACAACGACAATGCCATCTACCAGGAAATCGACGGCGCGCTGCCGGACGGCGTTTGGTCGGCCCCGGCGTACTTCAACAGCACGGTCTACTACGGCGATGTGAGTGACAACCTGAAGGCGTTTACCATCTCGAATGCAAAGCTCTCCATTACGCCAACTTCGCAGACGACGAACGCCTTTCCTTACCCGGGGCCAACTCCTGCCATTTCCGCCAATCAGACGTCTAACGCCATAGTCTGGGCTGTATCCAACAGCGACCCGGCTGTCTTGTATGCCTTCGACGCCACCAACCTCGCGCACGAGTTTTACGACAGCACCCAGGCGGGAGCGCGCGATCAGTTCGGGCCGGGCAACAAGTTCATCACGCCGGTCATCGCCATGGCAGAGTGTTTGTGGGAACACCGACAGGAGTCGCAGTGTTTGGCTTGTTGCAGTGAGAGCTGTACTAAGTAGTAGCAGAGCGGGCTCCTGATCCGGCGCGAGAATCGCGGACAGCTATAATAAAGTTTCGAATGAAATTCTGGCTGATTCTTGTTGTGGCGGCGACGTTGCCGTGTGGGCTCGTCGCCCAAGACACGTCACAACAGCAACTTCCGACGGCGCCCTCGGCGATCAAGTATCCTCCGCCGCCACCCACGCCGCTTCCGGCAACTGAACCAGCACCTGCTCCGCCTCAGACGCCTCAGACGGCAGCGCCGGCAGAATCCCAGCCCTCCGCTCAAAGCGGCAATGGCTCGACCGCTTCGCCGCAGAGCAGTGCGCCGCCATCCAGTGGGTCATTACCATCCGATGCCGCCAAACCCGGCGTGGCGGCCAAGCCCAGTGCGAGTCCGGCAGGAGAATCCCAAGCCGACACCGATGACACAGTCACCGTGATTCGCAAACGCGTCGACGAAGTGAATGTCGTCTTCACCGTCACTGACAAGCGCGACCACTTTGTGAAGGACCTGACGCAGGCCGATTTCCGGGTCATCGACAACAACAAGCCCGCGCTGAGCATTCAATCGTTCAGCCGCCAGACCAACCTGCCGCTGCGGGTCGGCCTGTTGATCGACGCCAGTAATTCGGTACGCGACCGCTTCAAGTTTGAGCAGGAGGCGGCGATCGAGTTCCTGAACCAGATTATCCGGCCGAAGGACGATAAGGGATTTGTCATTGGCTTCGATACCACGCCCGAAGTTACCCAGGATTTCACCGACGACACGCAAGCGCTTTCCCATGGTGTGCGCATGCTGCGGGCCGGCGGCGGCACAGCCATGTACGACGCCATTTACTTCGCCTGCCGCGACAAGCTGATGAACGCCGACAGAGGCGAACTGGCTACCCGGCGAACTATCATTCTCCTGAGTGACGGAGAAGACAATCAGAGCCGCGTATCGCGCGAAGAGGCCCTCGAAATGGCGTTGCGCGCTGAGGTGATCATTTACGCCATCTCCACCAACACCAGCGGGATCAAGTTGCGGGGCGACAAGATCCTGGAGTACTTTGCGGAGCAGACCGGAGGCAAGGCGTTCTTCCCGTTCAAAATCGAAGACGTGGCCAACGACTTCAGCGAGATTTCCGACGAACTGCGCAGCCAGTATGCCATCTCGTATAAGCCGGCTGACTTCGTTCCCGATGGCAAGTACCGCAAGATCGAGATTCTCGCCGAGAACAAGAAGTACCACGTGCGCGCTCGCAAGGGATATTACGCGCCAAGGCAGTAGGCCCAGGATTGCTTACTGATCGCTCAGCTGAAGCATCTTGTTCACTTCATAGAACGGCGGGGACGTAAGACACGGACCAGACCTCTGATATAGACAAACTCCGTCCCAGCAGCCCTCGTTCTGAAAACCCATCTTCGGGTCGACCAGCGGCCCTAGCGTCAACATGGCATTGAAGTTCAACATCTGCCGCTCCAGATTGAGATTCGGATTGGCAAGAAGAATCGGGATATCTCGATGCAGGTGGACATACCCGCCGGTCAGGTCCCAGGGAAGCCTGTAGAGTCCCACCGCGCACACTGACGGATCGCGGCTGAGGCGATCGAGAGCGATCAAGCCGCCGGAACCAACGCCCCAGCGGAAAACCCAGCGGGCGAAAATGCCCGAAGTCAGCGTGAAGAGAATCAGTCCCGCAACCACCATCGTTCGCGGCGACAGCGTGATCTTTCGCAGTGCGGCCAACGCGGAAACAATCTCCACAAAGCCGAGCGCGGCCAGCGTAATCACAATAGGGATCACGGAATAGACGAAGCGAAATTCCTTGTGGGCGATGACCGAGTGTGAGGCCGCGATGACCAGCGCCACCCAACCCAGGAAGGCATTCCGCCGGACTCCCGGCAGCGCCAACAAGAGCATCGGCCATAACGATTTCGCTAACAGCTCCAAATACCAATACCAAGGCTCGATACCGTACCTTGAGCTTCGCCCAATATTGGCCTGGACATAGCGAATGTAGGACTGGAACGGGTAGGACCATGTGAAGGCATCTAGCAAGCCGGAAGCGAGCACAATCACGATCACACCCGTCAGCAGCGCCGGCGCTCGGCTGGCCCACCGCTGGTGACAGAAATAAAGCACAGCAAACGCGACCGCGGGCGCCAACTGCAGGCGCAACGCAAGCGCCGCTCCCAGGAATAGCCCGGCAAAGAACAGCCGCTTCTTCTCCCCCGGCTCTTCGGCGTACATGCCGAGATAAAGGCCCGGCAGCAGGAACGCGGTGGCCACAACTTCGTTGAATGCCTTCGGCCCGAAATATACCAACTGGTACCAGAAGGCGCAGCCCGCGGCGGCGATCAGGGCCGCGGCGTTTCCGCTGGCCCGCTTCGCCCAGGCGTAGCCGAACCACACGCTGGTGAGGGAAAGCAGTGACAAGACAATGACGATCGCGGTTAAGTATCCTTGCGAACCGGGCGCCATCCAGCCGGTCGCTCGCATGATCCCGGCGAGAAACGTGGGAAACGCCCAGGAGCGAATTCCCTCTCGCCATTCCCAGACGACAATTCCATAACCATAGGCCAGGCGATGGGCCGGCTCCAGCGTGTTAAAGATTTCGTCGGGCCGTTCGATGCTGGGGAGATGGCGCGCTACTTCAACCCGCAATATCAAAGCAATCAGGAAGATCGCGATCAGCAGCAGGCCTTGGAGCGAACGCAGCTTCAGACCAGCTGAGGCAGGACTCATCCCAACATCTTAGCAAGAGGTGGTTTTGTGTTCGAGGCGCGTCTCAGCCGGCGCGGGATCAGGTCAGTCCCGCCCTTTTGCCAAAGGTAGGCGGTGGCGACCCCCGAATCGCGTGAGGAGCGTTGGGGTTTCGGTCAAGACTTACAACTGGTTCACCATGTACCCGCGGGCCTCTTGCCAACAAAACACGCAAACAGTTCGGCTGTCAGTTTGATTATAGGGACCCCAAGTCCATAGTGCAGGAACTCCATCTAGAAAGTTTTATGCACCTCGTGAAGTTGATCGCCGAGAAACAGGTGCGGACAAGTAAGCAGATCGGGAGCGTAAAGCCAGTGGCATGTGGTCAGTGGCCAGAAATCAGTGATGCGTCAGCCAGCATTCATACTGGCCACCGGCCACTTAAAACTGGCCACTGCTGACTGCTCAAACCCTTAGCGAGCCCCGGAATGCCCTGCCGGCATAGTAGGATTCCGCACCGTTGTAATAGACGAAAACAGTGTCGTAGCGGCGATCACAAAAGATCGCGCCGCCGAGCTTTCTGACAGCAGAAGGCGCTTTCACCCAACTAGACGTTTTCGTATCGAACGTTCCAAGCTGCTGCAACTCCCGATATTGTTCTTCCGTCAAAAGCTCAATGCCCATGGCAGCTGCCATGTTCACAGCGCTATCTTTTGGTTTATTTTCTTTCCTTGCCTCCAGCGCTTCGCGGTCGTAGCAAATACTTCTGCGGCCGTTAGGGCTTTCCGCTGAGCAATCATAGAAAATGTATTCGCCCGTCTTTTTGTCGTAACCAACAACATCCGGTTCACCGCCAGTTCTTTCCATTTCACTGAGTGACCACAGCGCCTCAGCATTCGCTTCCAGCCTGGCTTGTACTTGGGGCCATGCCAGACCTTTATGGCGGTTCATATTTTTCTCGAAGCGGGCTTGCAAAACTCCGAGAAGTTCTTCGCGTTGTTTTTTTGCAAGAGTTACTTTTGCCATAGTTCTCGTTCCGCGTGCCCTGGTTGGGCCGATCGTTGCGAAATCAGTCGTCGCACCGAATGTCCTTTCCACATCCACAATCCCGAGAAAACCATCACCGGCATGAAGACAAACCGCGTGGCTGGAGCATAGCTGGGAAGTTTTTCAAACGGACTATAGATATAGCCGAATATCGGGATGGCAACGACGATGTGAACCCAGCGAAAAACCGTACGTATGGTTCCTTGATTCATAATGACCTCGATTTCACGACTCTTGGGCCGGCTTAGGTGGCCAGTTGGGCGCTTCCACGCCGAGCTGCTTGGCGTACTCGACGGTCAATCGCTGCCAAGCGTCGACTTTCATGGCGTCGCCGCCAGCCATGCGGCCGATGGGCGTACCGCTGAGCAGGCGGTCCAGAACGTCGAAACAAATGTGCCAACCTGCGGCGCCCCACGAGATGAAGCGGCGATCTATGCGGTGCCACAGCGTCAGCCGCGTGCCGCTGCCAAGTGGCTCGAGTTCCCACTGAATATCGCCGAACTCAAGCAACTCGGGAGCGTCGGCTCGCGCTACTCTGGTTTCGATCGTCGCGGCGGTTCCCACCCAGGTGAGCTTTACAGTGCTTCCAACCGTAGCCAGGCTTCCATCGGCGTCGAAGGGCGCCCACTCGCGCAGATGCGCCGGGTCGGGAGCGCCTGCCAGACTTTTTCCGGCGGATGGCGCAGCTCTCGGACGAGAATGAGCGTCCACTTGTCTCCGTCCTTTCGTGCCTGCGCCCCACTGGCCGGACCCGGCGCGTACTGTTCACGACCGATCATCTTCTGCTCCTCAGGGAGTTCCTGGTTAGATACTCAGCGGCTAAAAACCGTCACCTAAAAAGGGGCGACTTTACGGACGGCCTGAAGACCGTTTCTTTCAAAACCAATCCTTAGCCCGACCAGCGCACCAGCTGCGTGATCTGAATGAGATTGCCGCAAGTATCTTTGACCATGGCGATCTTCGAGGCCGTCACGTCCGATGGTGGCATGGTGAACTCGGCGCCGCGCGCTTTCATATGCTCGTAATCAGCCTGCACGTCGTCGGAGAAGAACATGGCCGCGGGCTGGCTCTGCTGAAAAATCGCCTGCTGATACGCTTTGGCCGCCGGATTGTTGTTCAGCGCCAGTTGCAGCTCCGTGCCCTCCGGTTCCTCGGGCGAGGCCACGGTCAGCCAGCGAAATGGGCCCTGACTGAAATCGGACTTCTTCACGAAGCCCAGCACTTCGGTATAGAAGCGCAGGGCCTTGTCCTGGTCGTCCACGTATACGCTGGTCAGTTTTATCTTCATTTCGTTTCTCCTTTGTCACGTTCGCGGTTTGAGCCGCGTCGTCTTCTCCTTGTTTTTCCTTTTAGTTTTAGTTGGCGTCGATGGATCCATGCGATCGAGGTAGCGTTCGAGAGCGTCTACGTGAGCCGACCAGAACCGCCGGAACTGGGCCAGCCAGGCATCGACTTCCTGAAATGGTTCGGGTTTCAGCCGGTAGAGACGGCGCTGTGCATCCACGGTAGACTCCACGAAACCGGCGTCGCGCAGTACTCGAAGGTGCTTGGACACGGCCGGCTGCGGCATACCGAGCCGGCGCTCGATCTCTCCTACCGACTGTTGCGATGCGACCAGGAGGCCCAATATCGCGCGACGGTTCGGCTCCGCAATGATTTCGAAGACAGATTCCACTCGCTTAATATACCTCCTAGAGCATATACGTGTCAAGGCATATAATGGCATTTGTCTTATGCCCCAGCTTCGCGCCATTTTTGGACGTTAACCTGGGCGGAGGGCCAATATCTATGTATAGTTGGCGGTAGTTCACGGCACTCCGCTTCAGGAGTTACGCAATCGAAGGAGGACTCCGTGCGAACCACAGCCTTGTTTTTCTTCGCCGCCACCTTGGCCTGTGTGACTCTCGCAGCGCAAACGATACCTCTCGCTTCCCCCGTCTATCCGCTCAACGCCAGCGCCAATGGCCGCTATCTCACCGACAGCAACGGCGTGCCATTTCTGCTCATGGGAGATTCGCCGCAATCTATGATCGCCAATCTTCCCCCGCACCAGATGTCCGGTTATATGCAGAACCGGCAAGCGCTGGGATTCAACTCCATCCTGGTGGACGCGCTGTGCACGACTTATACAGGAGGAAACGGCAACGGTACGGCGTACGATGGCACGCCTCCATTCACCAGCGGCACCGACCCTTCAAATTACGACCTCTCGACGCCCAATCCCGCCTACTTCACCGAAGTCGATGCCTTGGTCAACCTGGCCGCAAACTATCATCTCGTGGTCGTCCTTGACCCTATCGAAACCGGCGGTTGGCTGGTGACTCTGGAAAACAACGGGCCGCAGAAGGCCTACAATTTCGGAGCCTATCTGGGGAGCCGCTATCGTAGCTTTGCCAACATCGTCTGGCAAAGCGGCAACGACTTTCAGACCTGGAACAGCAGCGAGACAGACAACAACCTGGTGCACCACGTGATGCTGGGAATCGCCAGCACCGATCCCGCACATCTGCAAACCATCGAACTGAATTACAACTTCAGCTACTCCAACCAGGACACCACGCTGAGCGACGTTCTGACGTGGGATGCCTGCTACACCTACTACGAAACCTACGATTGCTTCGTGCAAGCCTACGCCAGCACGCCTGTCTTGCCGCTGTTCCTGACGGAGGCCAACTACGAATACGAGAACAATACCGGCCAGCTGCCCGGGCCGGCGGGACCGTACGTTCTGCGTGAGGAAGCATATTGGACGCTGACCAGCGGCGGCGCCGGCCAACTCTACGGCAATCACTACACCTGGCTGTTCCCGCCGGGATGGCAGTTGTATCTCCTCAGCCCTGGCGCGCGGGAAATAAAGTACATCAACGGCCTGTTCGGCACGCTGCCCTGGCAGAACCTGGTCCCCGATGTGGCGCATCAGGTGGTCACCGCCGGCTATGGCACCTACGATGGCGGCAATGAAAACCTGACCACCGCCACCTACTGCACGACCTCATGGGTGCCGGGATCGTACGCGCTTACCTACTGTCCCCAAGCCACCACGCTCACCGTCAACCTGGCGGAATTCAAGGGCTTCACGCGGGCCCGCTGGTACGATCCCTCGAGCGGAACCTTCATCCGAATCAGTGGATCGCCATTCCGTAACTCGGGCAGCCACAATTTCACGCTGCCCGGCAACAATCATGACGGTAACCCGGATTGGGTGCTGGATCTGGATCCTGCAGCAGGACCCTGAAAGGTTTTGCATGTGCCCCAGGTTCGCGTCCGTCGCTTGGACGCTAACCTGGGCGGAGACGCCACAACCTAGGCTCGTCCCGCAAACTCCCGCGTCTCGGTCGAGACTTTCACCTTTTCTCCCTCTTTGATGAACAGCGGAACGCGGATCTCGAGGCCGGTTTCCAGCTTGACGGTCTTGGTCACGCTGCCGCCCGAGGAGTCGCCACGCGCGCCAGGCTCCGCATAAACCACCTGCAACTCAACCTGCAGCGGCAGCTCAAGGCCGATAGGGTTGCCGTTGAATTTGTGCAGCTGGATCACGCCGCCTTCCACCAGAAAGTCCATGGCGTTACCGATCATCTCTTCGTTGAGCGTGAGCGTCTCGTAGGTTTCCTGGTCCAGAAAGTGGGAACCATCCTTGTCGCTGTACAGGTAAGACGCAGGGCCGATCTGGAGGTCCGGCTCCTTGAATTTGTCACTGGCTTTGAAGGTCTTCTCAAAGACCGCGCTGGTAAGCAGGTTGCGCATCTTCAGGCGCACCAGGGTCTGTCCGCCGCGAGCGGTTGGAGTATTCACCTCGGCTTCCAGGCAGTGGTACGGGGTGTTCTCGAATTCAAAAAACATCTTGCGCTTAATGTTGATGGCATCAATTAGGGCGGCCATGAAGTCCTCAAAGGCAGGGTCGGCAGAGAAACATTTCGAGCGAGCCTGATCTCAGTTACCTGTTCATTATAAGGGCGGGTCGTCTGATAGGTTTGCCGGGTGCCCCCGTTCAAGCGGAGCTTGAGCGCGAACATTGGCTATATAAGCGAAATCCCACTCAAGGCCAAAAAAAGGCCTTGAATGGGGCACCCGCGTCCGGTCTTACCGACCGCTAGCCACTAGCCACTGACCACTAGTTAGTGGATGTCGAACATCTCCTGGTGCAGCGCAGGATCGCTCTTCACCAGCACCGTCTTACCCGTAAGGTCTTCCAGTTCGGTGATCAGCTTGCCATTGTTGGCCTTCAGCGCCTTGGCAACTTCCGGATGCACTCGAATGGTGATGTCGTCCTTATCGTGTACTTTGGCCATCTTGCGCATCTCGATGTAGAGTTCGTTGCACACCGTCGGCACCGACTTCACAAAGCCCGCTCCGGTGCAATAAGGACAAGGCTCGCCCAGCGTGCGCTCCAGCGATTGCTTCACGCGTTTGCGGGTGATGGCCACCAGCCCAAAATCGTTGAACTGAAGAACCTTCGACGGGGCGCGGTCGTTGCGCAGCGCCTCTTCCAGCGCCTGCATCACTTTCTGGCGGTTCTTGCGCTCGTCCATGTCGATGAAGTCGATCACGATGATGCCGCCCAGATCACGCAGCCGGACTTGCCGCACGATTTCCTTGATGGCATCAACGTTGACCTTCACGATGGTGTCTTCCAACCGCTGCGTCTTGCCGACAAACTTGCCGGTGTTGACGTCGATGGCCACCAGCGCTTCCGTCTGGTTGATGACGATGTGGCCGCCGCTCTTCAGCCACACCTTCGACTTCAGCGAGCGGTTAATCTCTTCCTGAATGCCGAACTGCTCGAACAGCGGCGTGTCCTTGGTGTAGAGCTTGATGCGTCGCACCAGCGACGGCTGGAAGCGATTGGCGAAGCGCACTACGCGCTCGTACTCGTCTTCCGTGTCCACCCAGATCTGCGAGAAGTCGGCGTTGACCTGGTCGCGCAGCACGCGCTCGACAAGGTTGAGGTCGTGATAGATCAGCGCCGGCGACTTGCTGTTCTCGGTGCGGGTCTTGATCTCGGCCCACAAATGTTTGAGGAAACGAATGTCGGCGCGAAGATCTTCTTCCTTGATATTGACGGCTGCGGTGCGAACGATGAATCCTCCGAGGCCGTTCTCACGCTCGCTGGTCACGATGCGCTTTAACCGTTGGCGCTCTTCGTCGGAAGCGATCTTGCGCGAGACGCCGACATGGTTGACCGTCGGCATGTAGACCAGGAACCTGCCCGGCAACGCGATGTGGCTGGTGATGCGCGCGCCCTTCTTGCCGATGGGCTCCTTGGCAATCTGGATCAGCACCTCCTGCCCTTCTTTCAGCAGGTCGGTAATGAGCGGTTGGTTGCGATTGTTGTTGGGGCGGCTGCGCATGTTGCGGCGCGAACCGCCTTGGCGGCCGCGATCGCGAAAGTCGCGACGCCCGTAGCCGGGACGCTGCGCATTGCGCTGCTGATATCCGGCGGTGGGAGCAGCGGCCCGCAACTCAGCGTGATCGTTGACTTCCTCTTCCTCGCCGTTCTCCTCTACCTCTTCTTCTTCCTCCGCCGGGTAAAGCTTTTCCCCGCGCTCTTCGGCCGCCACCACTTCATCCTCGTCAACGTCGGCGATCTTGGGCACCCAGCGCTCGGAATAGCCGTTTGCAGCATCCAGAGTTTCTTCTTCCAGCACCAGCTCTTCATCGCCCGCGATTTCGCGCATCGCGGTTACATCGTCGGGGACTGGGCGGAATTCCTCTTCCTCGTCTTCCAGAACCTCGTGCTCCAGGGTATGTCCCGCGGGAGCGACGGACGGCGCGTCGTGCTGTTCAGGGTTGGATAGCTCGTAGTTGCCGGCAGGCGTTTCCACCTCGTGCTCGGCCGGCTGCTCAGCCTCAGGCTGTGCTGAGCTATCATGCTCCGCTTCAGCAGCGACCGATTGGTCCGCGTCGTGATGCGAAGTCTGATCTTGCTGATGCAGACCGCTCTCAACCGAGGCAGCTTCGTTCGCATGACCGGGTTGAGCTTTGTCTTCACTAACCTGAGCTTGCCCGGACTCGGAAGCCTGCGCCTCAATAATCGGATGCTCCTCAGCTAGCGGAATCGTTTGCGTCTGCCCCGGTTCAACGGGAGCAGCGACTTCAGCATTTGCCGATTTGCGGCGCCAGCTTCCCCACCGCCGCTTCGATCGAGGCTGCTGTTCTTCTTCGCTCACAGCAACAACTTCGACCTGCTCGGACTCCACGGCGGAAGGCGCTTCCGTCTGTTCCGGCTCGGCGACGGAAAAGCCCTGATCGAGGTGGGTCGACTCTTCCTGAATCTCCTCGACAACTTGAACCTCGGTCTCACCCATCGCAGAAAGCGCAACGTCATCCGCACTCTGCTGCGGCTCGACCGTGGCCTGAGGCAAGTTACGGTATTTTGAAATCGACTCTCCGGGCAGGATGATGGGCGTGTATCCAGCGGGCGGTCCATAGCTGGGACGCGGACGCGATTCGGTCCGAGGCGCCGGCTCTTCCACCGGCGGTGCTGGCGTTGGCGGTGCTGCCGGTTTCGACTCGGCGCGCTCTGGCTCGGGTCCGCGGCCACGGCGACCGCCGCGACGCCGACGGCGTCCGCGCCAGCGGCGAGCTCCGTCGTCCGATTCTTGCTCTTCGCCCGATGCCGACTCCAGTTGATCTCCGGTCGGAGCCGGCGCTTCCTCCTCGAAGATCGATTCAAGATCGGCGTCGTCTTCGCTGTCCGGAATGGTCGTCGCCGGCTGCGTTTCGGCAGCGTGGAATTCCGGGGCAGGCTGCGCCTTGCCCAACTCGATGGTGCCGCGCGGAGCCGGAATCTCGCCGAACTCCTCGTCCTCTTCTTCATCGCCCGAAAGCTCGAGGAAGTCGGAGACGTAGAGGAACGCGTCGCGCTCCAGGCCGATATCGACAAATGCGGACTGCATGCCGGGAAGCACGCGCGTCACCCGGCCTTTGTAAATGGAGCCTGCTAAGGTGTATTCGTTTTCCCGCTCGAAGAAAACTTCGGCGAGCTGATCGTCCTCCATCAACGCCACTTTGGTTTCGTGCGGCGTAGAGGACACGTAAAGTTCTTTGTTCATGGATGCTCCGGTGACCGGACGCAGGTGGAGGGACAGGAATACTGTACGGAGGCTAGGCTAGAGACACACCGGGACTGTCGTCCGGATGCGATCCTGACCTGATTCGTAACCCAATAGTTTGAGGAATCTTAAGCACCGTATAAAGCGCGTCGTTCTGGGTTTGTGGCGTCACACCCGGCGTTTCGTCACGCCGAGGGGCCGTTTCCCGCCCCGAAACCAAGCGCCCTGCAATCCTGTCCGGCCTTTATATCTGCTTGCGGCCGGCTGTGCCCTCGTACGTGAGGGCTATCGTAATCTTTTGTCATCCTTCGGAAACCAGAGTTGTCACTGCTATGGTCTCCCGGCGGATGCGGCCGGCTGTTTTCTGCTCGCGCCCCGATGGCGCCTTCGACCGTTAGTTCACAAACCGGCGCATACGAATGTTCATCACAATACCCAGCGCCAGGAACATGAACAGTACTGACGATCCCCCGTAACTCATTAACGGCAAGGGAATACCCGTGACCGGCATGAACCCAACTACCATGCCTACGTTAACCAGGAGATGGAATGCGAGAACCGCAACCACACCCATGACCACGAAGGCTCCAGCCCGGTCGGGGGCCGTCTGAGCGTTCTGAATCAGACGCATCAGCACGATAAAGTATAGCAGGAGGACGCCCATCGCGCCTATGAATCCGTGCTCCTCGGCGAAGGCCGCAAAGATGAAGTCGGTGTGCGGCACCGGAAGAAACTGTCCTTGCGTCTGACTCCCGTGCGCCGTGCCCTTGCCAAAGATGCCGCCCGAACCCACGGCCACGAGCGACTGAATCACCTGATAGCCGTGGCCTTGCGCGTCGGCTTCCGGCTGCATGAAGCTGGTGAGCCGGTCGCGCTGGTAAGGCTTGAGCACATGCCACGCCACCGGCGCCAGCAGCGCTCCTATTATCAGGATGACGACCGCGTGCTTGGCTTTCATTCCGCCGAGGAACAAGCCCATGATAGCGATCGGCAGGTAGGTGAGCGCAGTGCCCAGGTCGGGCTGCACCAGCACCATCAGCATGGGCACGCCTACTAGAGCGCCTGCCTTAACGATGTCCTGAGCGCTGCATTCCGACTTCGTGTCGGCGAAGTATTTCGCCATCGCAAGGATGAGGACAAGCTTCACCCACTCCGACGGCTGGAAGTGGAAGGATCCCAGCTGCACCCAGCGCTTCGCTCCCAAAGATTTGTGTCCGAACAGCGCCACCGCAAGCAAGGACCCAATAGCGATCACGTACATCAGCGGCACCCGCTCCAGCAGCGCCTGGTAGTTCAGGACGCTGACGATAAACATGAGCGACACGCCGCCCAGGATCCAGTAAATCTGCTTCAGGTGCACGCCGACGAACTTCGTGCTGAGCGTCGCACTGTAGATCTCGACCACTCCCAGGGCGCAGATCAGCAGCACCAGCACCAGCAGCACCCAGTCGAAATCGCGGAATGAGACGTAGCGGCTCACGGCTGCCTCCGGGGAAGAGCTACGGCCGGAGGTGCGACCGGCGCGCCGGTGTTCTTCTTAGCGGGACTCTGTTGGGCAGGCCGTGCGTCAGGTTTTAGATCATCAGGCTTCGGCCCTGCCGGAATGGGAACCACAGCAGCTTCGGGGTGCGCCATCTCGGCGTGCGACTCAGTGGCTTCCAGGTCGGCTGCGGGAATCGGCTTCTCGTCAGCCTCAACACCTGGAGCTGCGCTCACTGGCTTGGCGGCGCTGCCGGTCGGGACCGCGAAGCGCCCGGCTTGCAGCTTGTCAGGATTTTTTGCATCGCCGTCGTGCCAGACGGCGGCAACTTCGGCCTGCTTGTTCCCCTGTACAGCCTGGTTGGCTTTGGCGACATTAGTCTGAATGCTGCGTTGTTTGGCAACGTAAGCAGCAATCACCTTGGCCGCGACACGCGCAGCCAGCGCTCCGTGCTCACCACCTTCAAACAGGCAGGCGACGACAATCTCCGGATTGCGGCGCGGCGTAACGCCCACGAACCATCCGTTGTCTTTGTAGTCCTTCTTGCCTTCAGCGCCCAGCTTCTTCTTCAGGTCGTTGGAAATGGTCTGCGCGCTGCCGGTCTTGCCGGCGAAATCGATGCCCGGCAGGCGCGCGCTGCCCGCCGTTCCCATCGGCGACACCACGTTCGCCATCGCATCGGTGATGGTCGTCCAATTGTCCTCGTCGAGCGTGAACTTAACCCTGTCGTTGTAGGTGGAAACCTGCTTGAATCCTGCGGGAAATTGATCAGGGAAGGCTACGTGCGGATGCACCAGCACGCCGCCGCTGGTAATCGCGCCGAGGGCATGTGCGAGCTGGATCGGAGTCGTCGCCACCGCGCCTTGGCCGATGCCAACGGAGATCGTTTCGCCGGCGTACCACTTCTGCTTGAAGTTCCTGATCTTCCATTCTTCCGACGGCATCACTCCGGAAACTTCCTGCGGCAGATCGATGCCGGTCTTCTGCCCAAGTCCGAGCATGGTCGCGTATTTTGCAATGCGCCCAATGCCCAGCTTCTCTGCCAGCGTGTAAAAGTACGAATCGCAGGACTGGTAAATAGCCTTGCTGATGCCAACGCTGCCGTGCGAGCCGTGCGTGGAAGCGATCCAGCATTTGAAGAAGCGTCCATAGAATGTCTTGCCGCCGCCGCAATTGACGATCAGGCTCTGCGCGACGTTCTCTTGCAGACCGGCGGTCGCCATGATGATCTTGAAAACGGAGCCCGGCGCCAGCTGTGCTTGGATTGCTTTATTGAGCAGCGGCTTGCCAGGATCGGCCATCAGCGCGTTCCATTCGTCGCGCGAAATGCGCACCGCGAACTCGTTAGGATCAAATGCTGGACGGCTGACCATCGCCAGGATTTCGCCGTTGCGCGGGTCCATGGCAACGATTGCGCCGGGTTTTCCCTCCAGCGCCTCTTCGGCGGCAATCTGCAAATCCAGATCGATGGTGAGTTTCAGTTGCTTGCCGGGAACTGCCTGCACATCGCTGAGCGTGCCAACTTCCTTGCCGCGGCTGTTCACCAGCACCTGGCGCGAGCCGTTCTTGCCCATCAGAACATCGTTGTAGTACTGCTCGACGCCCGACATACCGACAATGTCGCCGGGGTTGTACAGCTCCCATTGCGGCTGGGTCAGCATGTCTTCGCTGACCTGGCCGACGTAGCCGATCACGTGCGCCATGAATCCGTTCTTGGGATACAGGCGGCGGTGCACAGTGATGGTGTCAAGCTCGGGCAGTTCGGCGCGATGCGATTCGATGAAGGCCAGCTCGTCCGGCGTGATGTCGTCTTTCAGGAACAGCGGCTGATAGCCCGGCACCGCAGCCATGCGCTTCAAGCGCGCGCGCAGTTCATCGGGCGGCATGTGCAGGCCGGCCGCGATCTTGTCGGCATCGGCGTCCAGGTCCCGCTTCTGATCGCGCAGCAGCAGCACGGAAAACGAAGGATAGTTGTCGACGATGATGCGCCCTTCGCGGTCCAGGATTTTGCCGCGAGGGGCCAGGATGGGGACCTGCTTGATGCGGTTCTGCTCGGCCAGGGTGTTGTAGTAATCGTTGCGCGCGACTTGCAGGCGCCACAGCCCGAAGGCAAGCACCAGAAAAACTCCCAGCAGGACGTATTGCACTGCGGTGAGGCGGAGCTGAGAGACTTTTTCCTCGCGACCTAACATCAGGAATTACATCTTTCCCAGGTCTTACTGTGAAACGATATTGACATCAATAGCGTCATATTGCGGCGGAGCAGCTAGCACGTGCCAGTCCTCTTCCGGCGATCAGCCCGATTCCATGACAAGTGAGGACCGGAGTCCACTTTATTGTAGCGTCCTTTGGGCCGAGGAGCGGGCGGAAAAGGACAGAGTGCATCAGCCATCGCACCATTATTCTTCTACCGCTGCTTGAACCTGTCCAAGAACTTGTAGACGAAGATCCCAAGCACCGCGTTGGCCAGCGCGGAGATCGCGGTGTGACTCCAGCTCCATTGCAGGCCCTGGCGCAGCAGGGCATGTGCCACACCGTAGTACACGCCCTGATGGAGGCCGAAGAAGCCAAACGTAATCAGGAAGCGCGAGCCCGGATTGTCGACGTCGATCTTCACTCCCAACGAGGATGCCAGATATCCAATGACGGTCAGGGCAATGCCGTACATTCCTAAGGGATGGCTTAGGCCCGGCCCCGCGAACAAATCCTGCATCAGTCCGATAACGCAGCCCGTGAGGCATCCAGTGATCGGGTTGCGCCGTGCCGTCGCGAAGAAGATCGTGACCATGAAGGGCAGATCGACAATCGGCAGGAAGCGGACCTTCACCGGAATGAAGATCTGGATCAGCACCGCGACCAGCGGGATCAAGATAATCGCCGCCCAACTGAACTCGTAAACCGAGACCTGCTCCCGGGATGTAAGGCTTCCGCGAAACGGCATCACCCGGGTGCTCATTGTGGGGGCGCTCCTGCAGGAGGAGTCGAGGGTTGCTCGGGAGGCGCGTTGGGCGCCGGTTCTGGCGCGGGCTTGACTTGCTTTTTCGCGGGCGGCGAAGCTTCGCCGTTATCTTGCGCTCCGGCTTCGCCCGGCTGCGTGGTTGCAGCGGGTACAGTGTTGCTCGATGGCTTCGCGCCTGTTCCCGCGGCGCGACTGTTCGCCGGAGTTGCCACCTTCGGCTTCCCCGTCCCGTTCGTTCCGCCAGTTGTATCTGGCGAAGTTGCGTGAGGAGCAGGCACCGCTCCGCCGGGCTTATTCGAAATCGTCGTCCCGCCAACGCCGGGCTTGTTGCTTCCAGTTCCTGGAGTGGCAGGATGAGCGGCTGTGCCGGCTGCGGTTCCAGTTCCAACTCCCGCCGGGGGCGTTCCAGAAGCAGCCGCGCCACTTGGCTTAGCGTTGCCGGCGGCATCAACTTCAGTCTTGTTAGGAACGGTCGGCAAGCGCTCGGCGAGAATGTCGGAAGCGCGCAGCGGTCCAAGGTCCTTGGCGTCTGGCATCTTCTCGGTGATCTTGGTGACCACCAGCACCTCTTCCAACTGATCGAGCCGCGCCGACGGAATCACACGGATATTGAGGAACAGGTCTTTGCCGGGCTCGCTTGAGACAACTCTGCCGACGGGCAGGCCTTTGGGGAAGATGCGATCGCCACCGCTGGTGATGACCTCTTCACCCGGCACGACTTTCTCGTCGCTCATGATGTACTGCAGTGTGGTCGCACCGTTGGGAGCGCCTTTCAGAATGCCTTGCAGCCGCGAGTCCTTCAGCGCGGCGCCGACGCCGCTGAACTGGTCGTTGATAGGCAATACCTGAGCCGAGTCAGGAAACACCTGCGCGATCTTGCCCACGATGCCGCCGGGGGTGATGACTGCCATATCGACAGTAATGCCGTCGTTGGAGCCCTTGTCGATGTAAAGCACGCGCGACTGCTCGCTCCCGCTGGTGCCGATCACCTGCGCCGCAATGGTTGAGTCGACGTATTGTTCCTTAAAGGCGAGCAGCGCCTGGATGCGGTGCGCCATGCGGGCGTCCTCGCTCAACCGCGCCTGTTCGATCTTCATCTGACCGATTTCGGCGCGTAGCTCACGGTTTTCCCGTCGCACGCCGTGAAGATAAATGTAGGTAGTCCAAAGATTCTTCACCCACTCCTGGCTGTGAATGACCGCGCTTTCGATGGGAGTAACCGCGGAGACCGCCCATAGGCGGATGAGGCGTGTTTCGCCCGCGTCGGTTGGACGGCGCACCTGCAGCGCGAGACCGATGATCTGGGCGAACAGGATGGCCGCCAGTACAATCAGATTTCTATAGCGGCCAAGGAATGTATCCATACTATTGCCGGTAGCGAAGCCGGACCTGATCACGCGAGCGATGAATTGTGCGGCGTCGCGGTGGCCGCTGATCGAACCAGATCCGAGTCCCGCTCGCGGGACGAAAGATGATAGCCCAGCGCTTCAGCGCTGGGTACGCATCGCAATAACAGCCCGAGTGCCGTCGGCACGGCAGGTTTTTCAACCCTACCGTCCCTACGGAACTTGGGTTTACTTGACCGCAACGGCGCAGCTGAAGCTGCGCCCCTTCAGTCAATCGATATCTTGCGCAGAAGTTTGAAATCGCTCAACATCTTTCCCGTGCCTAGAACCACGCTGCACAACGGGTCGTCGGCGATCGATACCGGCAGCCCCGTTTCTTCGCGGATGCGCTTGTCCAGGTTCTTCAGCAGCGCGCCGCCGCCGGTCAGCACGATGCCGCGGTCGCTGATGTCTGCCGACAACTCAGGCGGCGTGCGCTCCAGCGCAACGCGGATGGCGTTCATGATTGTCGAGACGCACTCGGTCAACGACTCACGAATCTCGCTGTCGTCGATAGTGATCGTCTTGGGCACGCCTTCGATCAAATTGCGCCCCTTGATCTCCATGGTCAGCGGCCTCTCCAGCGGATAGCCCGAGCCAATCTCGATCTTGATTTGCTCCGCGGTGCGCTCGCCGATCAGCAGGTTGTACTTGCGCTTCAGGTAATTCATGATGGCTTCGTCCATCTGATTACCCGCCATGCGCACCGAGCGCGAATACACGATGCCGCTGAGAGAAATGACTGCGATGTCAGTGGTACCGCCGCCGATATCGACCACCATGTTGCCGCTGGGCTCGGTGATGGGCAAACCCGCACCGATCGCGGCCACCATCGCCTGCTCCACCAGATGCACTTCGCTGGCCTTGGCGCGATACGCCGAGTCCATGACCGCGCGCTTCTCCACCTGCGTGATCTCCGAAGGCACGCCGATGACGATGCGCGGATGCACCAGCATCTTGCGGTTGTGCGCCTTCTGGATGAAATAGTTCAGCATCTTTTCGGTGACTTTGAAGTCGGCGATGACGCCGTCTTTCATCGGCTTGATCGCGACGATATTGCCAGGCGTGCGGCCAAGCATCTCCTTGGCCTCTTTGCCTACGGCCTCAACTTCACCGGTGTTTTTGTTGATGGCGACGATGGAGGGCTCATTGACCACGATGCCCTTGCCGCGTGCGTAGACCAGCGTGTTCGCGGTTCCCAGGTCGATGGCGAGATCGCTGGAGAACACGCTGAACAACGAGCGCATGTTTCCGAAGCGGGACGAGCTACTGCTATAAAAGCCGTTGGATGACATTCCGTGCTGGTTCTTTCTATTTTGAAGCGATAGTTACAGTTTATGCCACAAACCACACAATCGCACTCAATCGAATGCCTTACTCGGGCAGATTCGAGGCTTGTGTTGCGAAGGGAAATCGCCGGACTGGATCTCCGTCTGAGCGCGTGGTCCTGCTGGACAACAGCCGCACACTATCAGCCAGTCCACAATCGAGACTAACACTGGAGCAGCGCCATTGGAACGCACGGTTGCAAGATGGCTTCCGTCCGGCGGTCTCCTATTCCGGCAGTCGGCACTAAAAGGCTATGCGAATCCAATTCTCGTATACAAAAGTTCCACAACCCGAAACCACCATCGCGCATATACTCTTATCATTCGGGGAATGTTTTCCCCGTGGGGTGACCTGTGCGAGATCAAGCCAAATTGACCGTCCTCCTGTTCCTTGGATTTGGAATGCTGTGTTGTGCGGCAAGCACTGCCAGCGCTTCCAGTTCCGCAACACCAGCCAGTTCCCCAACGCCGGCAAGTTCCGCAACACCAGCCACAGCTACGCCGGCGAATGAAGGTCTGCCGATTCCATATCCCACCGATGTGCTCACCTATCACTACAATGTCTTCCGCCAGGGAGCGACCAATCAGGAAACCACTCTGACGACCAGCAATGTCAACTTCAATACCTTCGGCAAAATCAATTTCTTCACGGTGGATGGCAAAGTCGATGCCCAGCCTCTCTTCGTGAACAGACAATTCATTGCCGGAAGTTTGAATGACACGGTGTATGTGGTCACGGAGAACGACAGCATTTACGCGTTCAGTGCCAACTCCGGAAAGCAATTCTGGAAATCCTCGGCCCTCGAGCAGGGAGAAACTCCCAGTGACGATCATGGTTGTAACCAGATTTCACCGCAAATCGGCATCACGGACACTCCCGTGATCGACAAAGGAAATGGACCCAACGGAGCCATCTACTTTGTCGCCATGACCAAGGATTCTTCCGGCAATTATCATCAGCGGCTGCATGCTCTCGACCTGACCAGCGGCGCGGAGTTGTTCGGCGGTCCGACGGAGATTAGCGCTATGTATCCTGGCACCGGAGATGGCAGCCAGAATGGCGAGGTCATTTTCGCTCCCGGCCAGTTTGCCGAGCGCGCTGGGATTTTGGAATACGGCAGCACTCTCTACATTTCATTCACATCGCATTGCGACTCCCGTCCTTACACCGGATGGATCATGGCTTACAACGCGCGCACCCTGGCGCAAAGCACGGTACTCGACATCACCCCGAACGGACATGAGGGCGCTATCTGGATGTCCGGTGAGGGACTGGCCGCCGACTCATCCGGCAACATCTACTTTCTTGACGGCAACGGCACCTTCGACACGACGCTGACCTCGCAAGGCTTTCCGGTCAGCGGCGACTACGGCAACGCGTTCATGAAGCTTTCGAACTCAACCGGCACACTCACGGTGGTCGACTACTTCAACATGTACGACACTGTACAAGAATCGGATAACGATGAGGACCTCGGCTCCGGGGGAGCGATCGTGCTTCCCGATCTGAAGGACAACAACGGGCAGGTGCATCATCTTGCCGTGGGCGCCGGCAAAGATAGCAACATCTACGTCGTGAATCGCGACAACATGGGGAAGTTCAATCCCAACAATGACAGCGCTATCTACCAGGAAATCGACGGTGCGCTGCCGGGGGGCATGTGGGCGAGCGGGGCGTACTTCAACAACACGATGTATTTCGGTGACACGGGCGAGACCCTGAAGGCCTTTCCCATCACCAACGCGATGCTTGCCACCACGCCAAGTTCGCAATCGCCGAACCTGTTTATTTATCCGGGGACGACTCCGACGGTGTCCGCCAATCAAACCTCGAATGCCATCGTCTGGGCTGTCGCGAACAGCAACCCCGCTGTCTTGTATGCCTTCGATGCTACCAACCTGTCCAACCAGTTGTACAACAGCAATCAGGCGGGATCGCGCGACCAGTTCGGTTCCGGCAATAAGTTCATCACGCCCGTCGTCGCCAACGGCAAAGTGTTCGTGGGAACGCAAACCGGAGTCGCGGTGTTTGGTTTATTGCAGTAAAATCGGCAGCTTTCGGGAGCTGGTTCTTCGCGCCAGCTCCTGATTTTTCCCGCAACATCAAGTCGCCAGCCGCGAATTTTTTCTCTCCCTCCGGACCGCACTTGCATTACATACAACTTCACTTGTTATAATCACTCGCTTGGGTGATGCACGTCACACCGGGCTGTGGCAGTTGTCGCCTTACCCGCACAAAGCTGGGTCCCGATGGGGAGTCGGAACCCGAACCTGCAAAGTGGAAAGCTTCACATAAATGGCCCAGATCTTCCATCGAAGTGCGAATACACTTGCGCGGCTCTCGATCATTGGGGTGGTGGTGATCGTGTCGGTGTCGCTATGGGCGGCCTTGGAGATGCAGCGCTCGCCCTATGCCACCTATCAGGATGTCGCCCAAGCGCAACCGATCCCTTTCAGCCATCAGCATCACGTTGCCGGCGATGGCATCGATTGCCGTTATTGTCACACTTCGGTCGAAAATTCCAGTTTCGCCGGTATTCCTCCCACCAAAACCTGCATGAACTGTCACGCCCAGATCTGGACCAACGCTCCCATGCTGGAACCGGTGCGCGAGAGCTATCGCAGCGGCAAGTCGCTGATTTGGACCCGCGTGAACTATCTGCCCGACTTCGTTTATTTCGACCACAGCATTCACGTCAATAAGGGTGTGGGTTGCGCCAGTTGCCATGGGCCGGTGGACAAAATGCCTCTGACCTACGAAGCCAATTCGCTGCAGATGGAGTGGTGTTTGAACTGCCATCGCGCCCCGGAAAAATTCCTGCGGCCCCGCGATCAGGTGTTCAACATGTCGTACCAGCAGCCCAGCTCCAATACTCCGGTGAAGTTGGACGGAACCGTCTTCACCGACCAGATTGCTCTGGGTAACGAGTTGAAGCACCGCTACAACATTCGTACGGTTGAGGACATTACTAGTTGCAGTACATGCCATCGCTAAGGCGTGGCTAAGTTTCAGGTTTCGAGTTTCGAGTTTCAGGAAGGGCGACTGACAACAACTCGAAACTGGAAACTCGAAACTGGAAACTCAAGAGGAATGGAAAAAGAGAGTCTAAAGAGAACCGAGGCGGTCTGTCCCAGCAAGATGGAACTCGCTGACGTGCAGGCGAAGCTTTCGAGCGCCAAGAGCGGTCCGCAGTATTGGCGCAGCCTGGAAGAACTGGCGCAAAGCGATGGTTTCTTCGAGATGCTGCACCGCGAATTCCCGCGTCAGGCCTCGGTTTGGCCGGAGAGCGCATCGCGCCGCGACTTCCTGAAGCTGATGAGCGCCTCCATGGCGCTGGCCGGCCTTTCCGCTTGCGTCAAGATTCCGGTGCAGCCGATCGTCCCCTACGTGCGGCAGCCCAATGAAGTTGTCCTGGGTAATCCTCTGTTCTTCGCCAGCGCTATGCCGTTCGGCGCGTACGGGTCGCCAGTGCTGGTGGAGAGCCACGAAGGCCGTCCCACCAAGATCGAGGGCAATCCGGAACATCCCGCGGGGCTGGGTGGCAGCGATGTCTTTTCGCAAGCTTCTATCCTCGACATGTACGACCCCGACCGCTCGCAAATCATCACGTATGTCGGTGAGTTGAGGACGTGGAGCGATTACGTACTCGCGTTGAAGGGCGCGCTGAATTCGCAGAAAGCATTGCAGGGGGCCGGCCTGCGCATTCTCAGCTGTCCCACGAGTTCGCCCACCATGGGATCGCTGATGGAGCAGGTGCAGACGGCATTTCCGCAATCCAAGTGGGTGCAGTGGGAGCCGGTGAACCGCGACAACGTGCGCGCGGGATCGCAGTTGGCCTTTGGGCAGTACGTGGAAACGCGCTACAACCTGGAGAAGGCCGACATCATTCTTGCGCTCGATGGCGATTTCCTCTCCAGTGGCTATCCGGGATTTCTTTATTACGCACGTCAGTTCGCGGCGCGACGCAATCCTGATTTGAAGGAGAAGATGTCGCGCTTCTACTCCATCCAGAGCACGCCGACCAATACCAGCGGCAAGGCTGACCACCGTTTGCCGGTGCGGGCTTCGGAAGTGGAACAATTGGCGCGAGCCATCGCAGCCGGGCTGGGAGCCGGCGGTGGCGGAAGCGTTCCACCGCAATATCAGAAGTTCGTCGCCGCGGTTGTAAAAGACCTTCAAGCGCACAAGGGCGCGGCCGTCGTGATCCCGGGCGACAATCAGCCACCGGCAGTTCATGCACTGGCGCACGCGATGAATGCGGCGCTGGGCGCTAATGGCAACACGGTCATCTACACCGAATCGGTGCAGGTCAAACCGCAAGACCAGACCGCCGCGTTGAAAGATCTGGTCGGCGAAATGAACGCCGGCAAGGTCGATCTATTGCTTATCGTGGGCGCCAACCCAGTCTATGACGCGCCTGCCGACTTCGGCTTCGCCGATGCCATGGACAAGGTCCCGCTACGCGTGCAGCACGGCCTCAATCAGGACGAAACCTACGACCACGTTCATTGGCACATCAACGGCACCCACTATCTGGAGCAGTGGGGCGACACCCGCTCCTTTGACGGCACGGCTTCCATCGTTCAACCGCTCATCGCTCCTCTGTACAACGGCAAGAGCGCGTACGAGTTCATCTTCGCGCTGGTCGGTTCTTCGGAGACCACGGGCTATAACATCGTTCGCAAATACTGGCAGGACCAGGTCAAGAGCGACTTCGATACGGCGTGGCGCAAGGCCCTGAACGACGGCTATATCGCCAATACTGCGTTTCCGGCGAAGACGGTCTCCTCCAAGGGCGGCAATATTCCCGCGACCAGCAGCCTCAGTCCGGACGTGATGGAAGTGATCTTCCGCCGCGATCCGCTGATCTACGACGGCAGCAAGGCCAACAATGCCTGGCTTCAAGAGACGCCTAAGCCGGTGATGAACTTCTGCTGGGACAATGGCGTCCTCATCAGCCCTAACCAGGCGCAGAAGTCGGGGCTGGTCACCGGCGACATCATTGAGATCGACGTCAATGGCCGCAAGGTAAAAGGACCAATCTGGCCGCAGCCCGGACATCCCGACAACTCCATCACCGTCTTTCTCGGTTATGGCCGCACCAAGGCCGGTCGCGTCGGGACGGACGTAGGTTTCAGCGCCTACAAAATTCGCAGCAGCGACGCTCCGTGGTATGCCGAGACGAGGATCAGGAAAGTCGGCGAGGGGTTCGGCTTTGCGCATCCGCAGGGCTTCCAGTACATCGACTACTCCGATCTGCCCAAGGGCACCGAGCCGCTGAAGAACCGGCACATCATCCGCAAGGCGACACTGGCGGACTTCATCAGCAATCCCGATTTTGCCCACGAAGGCATTGAGTCGCCGCCGCCGGAGATGACGCTCTACCCCAACTACCAGTACACCGAACTGAAGTGGGGCATGACCATCGACATGAACTCCTGTGTCGGCTGCAAGACTTGCATCGTAGCTTGCCAGGCTGAGAACAATATCCCGGTAGTCGGCAAAGAGCAGACGATGCGTGGCCGCCAGATGCAATGGTTGCGCGTCGACGTGTACTACGAGGGCGGCACGGAGAATCCGAATGTGTTCTATCAGCCGGTGCCGTGCCAGCAGTGCGAGAACGCGCCCTGCGAAGTGGTTTGCCCGGTCGGCGCCACCGTGCACAGCACCGAAGGCCTGAACGACATGGTCTACAACCGCTGCGTCGGCACGCGCTACTGCTCCAACAACTGTCCCTATAAGGTGCGCCGCTTCAACTTCCTGCTCTTCCAGGATTTCACCACGCCGCAATTCAAGATGATGCGCAACCCCGAGGTCAGCGTGCGGAGCCGCGGCGTCATGGAGAAGTGCACGTATTGCATCCAGCGCATCACCCATGGCCGTATCACCGCCGAGAAGGAAAGCCGCAAGCTGCGCGACGGCGAAGTGATTACCGCGTGCCAGCAGGCTTGCCCGGCAGGAGCCATTGTCTTTGGCGATCTCAACGATCCCAACAGCCGGGTCTCGAAGATCAAGGCGCAACAGCGCAATTACAACTTGCTGGAAGATCTGAATACTCGTCCACGGACGTCGTATATGGCGATCGTGCAAAACCCGAATCCTGAACTTGAAACGTCGGAGCCCAGTTAGCGATGCAGCAGGGACCAGAAGAAAAAACGATTCTGCAGGACGTGCCCTGGCCGGACGAGCCACCCGTGATGGCGCCGGACCAGACGTTCGGCAGCGTAACTGACACCATCGCCGATGCGGTCTTGACGCGCCCCATTGGCCTGGGCTGGCTGTTCGGCCTGTTTGTCGGCATGACGCTGCTGGGCGTGCTGATGGCGGCCGTGACTTACTTGTTCCTGGTGGGCGTCGGCATCTGGGGCATTGAGGTTCCGGTCGCGTGGGGCTTCGCCATTATCAATTTTGTGTGGTGGATCGGCATCGGCCACGCCGGCACGCTGATCTCCGCAATTCTGCTGCTGTTGAAGCAGACCTGGCGCAACTCGATCAACCGCTTCGCTGAAGCCATGACGTTGTTCGCCGTGGCCTGCGCCGGCATGTTCCCTTTGCTGCACATGGGCCGTCCCTGGCTGGCGTACTGGATGTTCCCGTATCCCAGCAGCATGGGTGTGTGGCCGCAATTCCGAAGTCCGCTGGTGTGGGACGTCTTCGCAGTCTCGACCTACGCCACCATCTCCGCCGTGTTCTGGTATGTCGGTCTGGTGCCTGACTTCGCCACCATGCGCGAGAAGGCAAAACATCCGCTCACCAAGAAAATCTACGGCCTTCTCGGCATGGGCTGGCGCGGATCGTCGCGGCACTGGAAGAATTACGAGGCGTTGTACATTCTGCTGGCCGGCATTGCGACGCCGCTGGTGTTGTCGGTTCACACCGTCGTCAGCTTCGATTTCGCCGTCGCGATCATGCCCGGCTGGCACACGACCATCTTCCCGCCTTACTTCGTGGCGGGCGCAATCTATTCCGGCTTTGCCATGGTGCTGGTGCTGGCCATCCCGATTCGCAAGTTCTACCACCTGGAAGGCATGATCACCATGCGCCACCTGCAGAACTCGGCCAAGATCATGCTGGCGACGGGTCTGATCGTGGCCTATGGTTACGCCTTCGAGGCTTTCATCGCGTTCTACAGCGGCTCAACCTATGAGCGCTTCATGATGCAGAACCGCTGGTTTGGGCAGTACGCCGTCTTCTACTGGATGCTGATCCTGTTCAATATCCTGATTCCGCAAGTCCTGTGGTTCCCCAAGGTCCGCGCCAAAACGGGATGGCTGTTCCTGATCTCGCTGGTGATCCTGGTGGGTATGTGGCTGGAGCGTTTCGTCATCATCGTCACCAGCCTGTCGCGCGACTACCTGCCGTCGTCGTGGGGTCATTACACCGCAACGCGTTGGGACTATGCGGTGTTTTTCGGAACCATAGGATTGTTCACCACGGCGATGTTTATTTTCATTCGTATCATGCCCGCCATCTCGATATTCGAAATGCGGACACTGCTGCCGGAGGCGGAGGTGGAGACCAAGTGAGTCACGCACAGCTCGCACCCCCCATCTACGGCCTGCTCGCGGAGTTCGACACCGCTACCGAACTGGTGAATGCGACCAAGGCGGCCTATGCCGCAGGTTATCGCAAGATGGACGCCTACAGTCCGTTTCCCATCGAAGAGGCTAGCGAAGCCGTTGGCTTCCACAAGAGCCGCGTTCCCTTGATCGTGCTGGTGGGCGGTATTCTGGGCGGAGCTTCCGGATTCGGCTTGCAGTATTGGATCAATTGCATTTCCTATCCGCTGAACATCGGCGGCAAACCTTATCTGTCATGGCCGGCATTTATCGTCCCGACCTTCGAATTGACGATCTTGTTTGCCGGACTGTGTGGGGTATTCGGAATGTTCGCCCTGAATGGCTTGCCGATGCCACACCACCCGCTGTTCAATGTCGACCGTTTCTCGCGGGTGACCCGCGATAAGTTTTTCCTCTGCGTGGAAGCCGCCGACCCCAAGTTCGATCTGGAGGACACGGAAAGCTTCATGCGGAGCCTGCAGCCGGCGTCGATTTCGGAGGTGCCGCATTAATCGGTCAACAAAATTCAAGACTGCGCCCTCCGCTTGGCTGCTGGCCGCTATGACGTTGCTGCTGTTGGCAGGCTGCCGGCAGGACATGCAGGTCCAGCCGTATCAGCGTCCGCTGGTGGAGAGCGATTTCTACGCCGACCACCGTTCCGAGCGTCCCATCATTTCCGGCACCGTGGCCCGCGGACATCTGGACGCCGACAGTTATTTCTACACCGGCAAGATTGGCAGCAACGACGGCGACTACCTGCCGTTTCCCGTCACTCCGGAGGTGATGGCGCGCGGACAACAACGCTTCAACATATACTGCGCTCCCTGCCATTCCGAAGTTGGTGACGGCAACGGGATGATTGTGCAGCGTGGCTTCAAGCGTCCGCCGTCATATCACATCGAGCGGCTGCGGCGCGCGCCCATCGGATATTTCTTCGACGTGGCGACCAACGGTTTCGGCGCCATGCCCGACTACTCACAGCAAATTCCGGCATCCGACCGCTGGGCGATCGCTGCCTACATTCGCGCGCTGCAGTTGAGCCAGCACGCCACCGAGGCTGATGTCCCCTCAGGCGAACGAGTCGCCAGCACGCCGCCGTCCGACGTCTTCATCATGCCTCCGTATGACACTCAGGGCGCGAACACAGCCACCTCTACTCCGCCCCCGCCACAAGCGGCGCCAGCTACAGGAAGCGCGAAGCCATGAGCCAGCAAACCATCACACTTCGCCAGACCGATAATGTTGTGCCGGCGCAGACTGGCCATTGGCAGAATATGTGGCTTGGGGTCGGCCTTGTCGGCGTGGTGCTCGCCATCGTTGGATTTGTGATGTCGCCCGAGCAACTGCTGCGCGGCTACCTCATCGGCTTTATGTTCTGGCTCGGCCTGAGCATGGGCTGCCTGGGATTGCTGATGGTGCAGTATCTCTCCGGCGGCTTCTGGGGCCTGGCGATTCGCAGCACGCTGGAAGCGGGCTCCCGCGGCCTGTTGCTGATGGCTGTCCTCTTTCTGCCGATCCTGTTTGGGCGCAACCAGCTTTACGCCTGGATGACCAATCCCGCACTCACCGAGCACAACAGTTGGTATCTGCATGTGGGTGGCTTCGGCGGCTGGATCGCCCGCGCCATCATTTACTTCGCCCTTTGGATCTCCTTTCAGACGGTTCTGTATAACCGCGGGAAGCGGCTCTACGAGCCGTTGAGCGGACCGCTACCATTCTTCCAAGGCTTCAGCGGATTGGGTGCCGTGGTTTACTCACTGACGATTTCCTTTGCCGCGGTCGATTGGGTGATGTCACTCGATCCGCACTGGGGATCGACGATCTACGGTTTGATCTTCATCGCCGGCCAAGGCCTGTCGGCGCTGGCGTTCTGCGTTGTCATCCTTACCCTGTTGACGCGCGTGAGCCCATATCGCGAGATCATCAAGCCGACGCAGTTCCACGACCTCGGCAAGCTGATGCTGGCCTTCGTCATGCTGTTTGCCTATTTCTCCTTCTCGCAGTGGCTCATCATCTGGGCGGGCAATCTGCCGGAGGAGATCGGTTTCTTCCTGAACCGCATCCATGGCGGCTGGGGTGTGGTGGCGCTCATCATTATTTTGTTCCACTTCGCGTTGCCCTTCTGCCTTCTGCTATCGCGCGAGCGCAAACGCGCCGGCAGCCGCCTCATCGGCGTTGCGATTCTCCTGATGTGCATGCGAGTCGTCGACATCTACTGGTACGTAGTGCCCAACTTCGCGCACGAGCGCGGACACTTCTACCTCAGCATCTGGTACGTGGTGCCGGTCATTGCCATCGGAGGCTTGTGGCTGGGATTCTTCTTCTACAACTTCCGGCAGCGGCCGTTGTTGCCGCTGTATGACCCGCAGATACCGAATTTCCTGCATCAAGGATCGGGACATGGCCACTAACCACGACAATTACGATCCTTTGCGCAATCCGCAGGTGGACTACGAGC
>JBEKXQ010000020.1:0-54615 GCA_049511915.1 Candidatus Korobacteraceae bacterium | reverse complement strand
ACTGAGCGTTCATGCTCGCCGGGCGTTACAGCGTATGCGGCGGCGACCTACCTTGGTCTGCGCCTTCTGGGAACAGGCCCAACTCTTTCCTTTGTAACTATATTATGCGGGACTCAATAGATATAATTTCCTGTAGGAGTCGCGATCGAATACGCGGCGTCTACCTCGACAACAGCTGGCACCGTAAAGGGGGAACCCGGTATCTGCGTAAGGGTTCCATTTGAAGTAATTTGATAGACATAAATCAAAGAGCCTTGATCAGATAGAGTAAAGTTATAAAGATATTTTCCGGAATCATCCGTAACGGAAGTCGAGGGCAGGTGGCTCCCCGGCGTATTCGACAGCAGAGTGAGCATTCCTGTTGCGGGATCGATGGCGAAGACTTGATATTCCACTGCCACCGGCAGAAATAAATGTTGGCAAGACGGGTCTGAGAAGGGCATATAAACCCGACTTCCAGAATCATTGGGCGAGCCAGGGATGGGACTCAAAGCTCCGTTCGCCGCGATGTTATATCCGTATAAAGCACCCCAGTTAAACGGTATGCTTACGTAGTAGTACTTTCCGCAAAGAACCTGAGTGTCACCGCCGCCCATTACGGAAAAAGGCGAGCCCGGCACCGGAACCAATGTACCGTCAGCGCGAGGCTGCCATCCATAGGCATTCAAGTTGTTGCCTTGAGCCTGCGCCACTGTGTAGATGAACTGACCTGAAGAAACCGCGGCCGCGAGCGAATTCACTCCCTGGAGAAAGCTCAGACTACCGTCGGGGCGGATCAAGTAAGCATACAACTGGTTTCCCTGGGAGTCGGGAGTGCCATCGATGTACAGAATTGGCGTACCGACGGTATACGAGGCTGCCGCTACGTTGCTTTGCTGGACATTCGTAGTGTGTGTTCCTCCGCATGAGGCCCACAGCATGCAAAGCACAGGCAAACAACATAGGAGCGCTAACTTCTGCATGACTCCCCCCACGTCGACCGTCAATTAAAACGATCTTATCGCCGAAAGATTTCGTGACTCCTCTCAAGCTGCACGAAACCGGACAGATTCCTGGCGATCGCGGGACACAGGCATAGTGACGTCGCAGTCAGAAGGAACAGGTTTGTCCTGCATCATACTCCACTGCCGACCAACTTCCGACCAAACTGTAGTGACTGGTTGTCGTTTCCTGTGGCGCGACGGGCGGGACTGTTTCCGGCCGAAGGGCGTAGTGCTACTCCCTCACCTCGCTCCAATTGGAGTCGGGATTGAATTGGTTCATGAAGGGCGCCTGGTCTTTGGTCTGCTCTCCCAAGTCTTTCTGAAAGACCATGCGGTCCTGATCAATAACGAAGGTCATAACGCCGGTGACACCGTATTCGGCTGGATACGCGACGAAACCAAATCCCCGGTTCTGGACACCCCCGCGGACATAATCTCTAAGACCACCGTTGGCAAAGAACCCTTGCGTGGTCAATAAGCCGAAGTAATAACCGTGGAAAGGCTTGTGCTGGCTGGGTTGAAGTTTGGCTCCCTCCGCGGTGGCAAACGCCACCAGGGGTCCCAGCGGACTCTTCGGCTTGCCCGGAGCATCGGGCCAGTACAGTCCGTTTTCGGCGCCGCTATCGCTGATGAACTTGCGCGCGTACTGCTTCACTCCGTCGTGCTCCCGCGAGAAATACTCGGTTTGCGCATAGGCCAGCGCACCGAGAGTATCGATGGTCGCCAGTTCGTTTGCACCAATCGTGCGATTGAGAAGCTCAGCCTTCCCCAACGTGGTATCGAAGTACCATTGCCCGGACGTGCCTTTGCGGAGCGGTATGGGGAAAGCGGTATTGCTTACGTCGACCAGCAGGATTTCCGTTCCATTCTCCAGCCTGCGCCAGCGATTCATTCTGTCGTAGGCCGAGGCGAATCCTGCGAACGAACGTTTGTCCTCTTCCGCATTGCCGGAGGAGATGACGTCTTTCGAATCCGGGCCGAACATCGCCTGCAACTGCTGCTGGTTGTCGTTCTTGGCAGCGAGGGCCAGAGCCAGACCCGCTTCTTCGGGCGTGGAAAACGTCTTTTGACCGCGCGCAGGCTCGTTGGTCGCGGTGGTGTGCTTGCGGCAGGCTGGAAGTACAATTGTCAGTGCCAAAAGCGCGAAAACCATCCAACCCCAGTAACGCACCGACCCGCACTTACCGCCCGCCCGCGACATCATCCTCATCCACGCCTCCCTTGATTTGTGTAACCTCGAATCAGCCACCGGCTTCACCAGTGCAATCCGCTGGAGCGGCCTCCAATACCCCAGCCAGAAGCTCCGCCACGGATGGCCCAGCCTCGATAGCTGGCGGAGCGATCGCCCCAGCCGCCAATAGCGAAGGTTGTGCCGGCCTGACTGCCCCAACTGCTGAATGCGGTCAACCTCAGCGCCGGGTCGGGCGGTCCCCAGCCGAGAGGACCATCGCCGCTGGGCCAGCCTCCGCCCTCGCGAGACCAGGCGTTGAAAACCGGAAAGCCGGCCTTCGGGGCCGCGGCGGCTGCGGTACCGCTGACGCTGAAAGCGTGCTTGCTGGCGGAAGTGTCGACGGTTGCGGCGCTGGGCGGTGTGCTTGCGGGGGGTGCGCCGCCGGCTTGTGAACTGAACGGCCGGTTGGCATCGTCATGGTAGGGATGATTGCCGTAGTAGAGATAACCACCATAGTAGCCGCCGTGCCACGCGTGGTTGCCGAAGTACGGATAGTTCCGGTAATTAGCCACGCCCTGATACCAATTGCAGCTCCAGTTGCCCCAGCCCCAGTCGGTGCCCGACAAGGCGCCAATGGCCACCCCGTCCCCGAACGCAACCAATCCATTTTCCGGCGTGTTCTTGTTGACGTAATTCGGCGTCTGCAGCGGAGCTCCATAAACCGCAGCAGGGTTGTACTGCGGGACGACCACCATCATGGGATTTCCCGGCTGCAGGGTGATAATGTCCCCGCTCGGCTGCGCCAACATCATCTGCGGAGTGGACTTGAGATGTTCTTCCGTCTTGGCCTTGTTGCGCAACGCCTGGACCGCAGCCATGACCGCGGAATGTTGATTGTGGTAGGCCTCGCCTAGCTGGGAGGTCCAGATGAGATTGCGTGACATGATGTTCAGCACCGCCGCAAACGGCGTGAGTCCTTTGACGCTGGGGTCCCAAGGTTGAGCGCTGACTTGCTGAATGAAAACCCCCTGCGGGAGATCCATGCTATGTCCCACCCACATGTTGGCCACCAGGACCTGGTCCGGATAGGTCGCCGCAACCAAGACTTGCGCCAGCAGAGCGTCGGGATACAACGCAATTGGCGCGACCAGACTTTGCAGCTCCTCCGGGGTGAGTGGTATTCCCTGACCGGAGTAGTCAGACCCTCCTGACATTGAGGCCGCCTGGTAAAGCGCTGCCCCGCCTGAATCCAGCGGCACGGTGAGCAGTAGCAGAATAAAACAAAGGACCAATGATAACGATTGCCTGCGGTGCCACACGATCATCCGTTTCTTCTCCCGTGGAGGCCTGACATTCTTGTAACCGATGCTGCTGATAACGCGCCAGCGGAGAAATCTCCGCCCAAGGACTCCATACTACAGTGCCAGAATGTTCCTCATTTCACAAACCGAGCATCGTCATTCCTGATTCTTGCACTGCAATCGCCCGCCAGGTCACCGGGCGGTAAGGAGCGTCGTACTCGGTCAGTTTGAAATTCATGTGCTCACCCTGTGTCGGGTGGAGCACGCCTTCAGGCGTGCATATTGCAGCCCCAATTTTGAAACGCGCTTTAGCGCCTGAGGTAAATCTACCCCTTACCTCAGCGGCTGAAGCCGAGACAATTAGAGGCTCTCAACTGCACGCCTGAAGGCGTGCTCCACCCAAGATCACTTGATCACAAATTCAAACCGACCCACTACCCACTACCGCCGAGCACTACCGCCGAGCGTCGCGCGATTCCATACACTCCGGCTACACTGTATTGGTCTGCTTTTTCTTGGAAGGATAAGGTTTTCATCATGGCAAGTGGTAACAGCAAGAAGGGCGTGATCGCAATTCTTACCGGAGGCGGCGATGTGCCCGGCTTGAATCCGGCGATACGTGCGGTCACCATTCGAGCGCTGCGCGAAGGATACGACGTCATTGGACTGCGGCGCGGATGGGCCAGCCTGGTCGACATGGTGCGCGACAAGGATTACGACAACAGCGACAATTTCCAGCGCCTCACCGAAGAGCTGGTGAATCGCGCGGGCCGCACAGGAGGCACTTTCCTGCATACCTCTCGGACCAACCCCAGCCGCATCAGCAAGGCCGACGTTCCTCCTCACCTGCGCGAGAGCTACCAGGCCGAGCGCAACGATCTGACTCCCGAGGTGCTGAAAAACCTTTCCTGGCTTGGCGTCAACTACCTGATACCGATTGGCGGCGACGACACGCTCAGCTACGCCGTCCGTTTGTTTCAGGAAGGCGTGAAGGTGGTCGCCATTCCGAAGACCATGGATAACGATGTTCCGGGCACCGACTACTGCATCGGCTTCAGCACCTGTGTTACCCGTATCATCGAAATGGCCAATCGGCTGCGCACCTCTGCCGGCTCGCATGAACGGCTTCTGGTGCTGGAGGTCTTTGGCCGCTACGCCGGATTCACCGCCATGCTCCCAACTATGGCGGGCGCTGCCAATCGCTGCGTCATACCCGAGTTCAAGTTCAACATCGATCGCCTGACCGAGTTGCTGATCTTCGATCGCAACAAGAACCCCAGCAAGTATTCGGTCGTCCTGGTGTCGGAAGGCGCGATGTTTGAGGGCGGCGACATGATCTTCGAGCGCGAGGTCAAAGATGCTTTCGGGCACAAGAAACTGGGCGGGATCGGCAATGTGATTTCCGAACGGATCAAGGAGCTGTCGGCGCGATTCAACGGGGGCAAAGCTCTGGACGTGATGACTCAGAGCCTGGGATATCTGGTGCGCTGCGGCGATCCCGACGCCATCGACTCGATTGTTCCCATGGCGTACGGAAATCTCGCGCTCGACCTCATCCTCACCAATGTTCACGGACGCCTGGTCGTGCTGCGCAACGGCCGCTACGACAACATGCCGATCGAGGTCATCGTGGCCACGAAGAAGGTCGTCAATATCAAAGAGCAATACAACACCGAACGGCTGCGGCCGCGCTACAAGAGCTTCGAGATGAAGCCGCTGTTCATCATGACGAGCGATCTTGGGTAACAGTTGCTTTTTCGAGGATCGGGGCGCCGAGGCGGCGAAAAACTGCGGTAGACCTGTAACTTTACAAATTGTTCCACGTGGAACATTTGCGAAATATCACAAAGTAACCTGCCAAGCGATTGACAACAAAGAAGCGTCTGCACTTCGGTGCTAACTAACGAACGTTCGTTTGTCGCGCGTTCCGCCAGAACTTCCCCATCCACACTCCAGGGTGCCCCGGGTCTCGCGCTTTTCGAGACCTGGGCGGAGTACCGTGTGCAGCCACCAGCCCACGTGTGTGTCATCCTGAGCGGAGGTTCGCCGCTTTTGCGAACCGGAGTCGAAGGACCCCTATTGTTGCAGACCGCTTCCCAGCCGCCACATCACTTGCTTCAGCTTTTCATGCCCCTGCGTCAATCGCAGATACTCTGCCTCCGTCGCACCCGCCTTCGCGCGAATTATCTCCGCGAGGCTCTCTTTTTCACGACTGCTCCAGCCTTTGACTTCCGGCGCTAACGCCAACACCAGCGCGAAGTCCGAGAATGCCGATTGCTCCAGCGGAGTCCATTTCCGCAAATCAGTTCCCAACTCTCGCGCCAAAGATGCCACCGCAGCCTCACGCATCTTGCCCGGACCGCCCTTGAACTTCTCCGCCATCCGCCGCTCCACGGCAAAGCCAATGTTGCGGATGGAGAAGCTGTCCCACAGCCCTCGCGGCCCATCGCCGAACTCGTAGAAGACATGCTCCGCAGCCAGCTTGCGCAGCGTGCGTGCCGGCGTCCGGTATCCCGGCGTCTTCGAAATCCGTGCCTCTTCCGTTTCCGTCAGCGCCAACAGCTCCGGCTTACCCGGCCTAAAGCCTAGCTTGCGATAGAACCAAAACGCACCCGACTTGATGGCTTCTTCATTTCCCTCGCCGATCTGATAGGGATAGACGGAAAAGCACGTGACGTTCGCCAGTTGATGCATCAAGTGAAGGACCTTGGAGTAAACCCACGCAGTCTCACCATCGCGAAAGGCGTAGAAGGTGTTGAAGCCAACCTCCATCCACTCGAACAGCCCGATGCCCTCGATGTAGTTGATGGGCACGCCATTCTTTACCGTAAGACCTGCATAATAGCCGCGCAGCGGCAGACGGCGCTCCGGAGGCAATCCCCAAAGAAAGATGTGGACCCCTCGTCCCACATCGGCCTCCACCACGTGCTCCGCATCTCCACGGGTTGTGCCATACAGTTCGCGGTAGCGCACGGTGATAGCAGTGCGGACAAAGTCCATAACCTGCTCGCCTTGGCGGCGCGAAAGTTTGCGCACGGGAAGCGGTGGCGAAGCCAACTCCTCCTCCAGCGAAACCTGGTTGCGGCGAATCAGCGGACCTATGTGGCAATAGGGATCCGGCGGATTGCGACGAGCGTGCGTGCGGCTTGCGGCCGATTCCCCCAGCTCCCATTCGATCTCGATTTTCAGCGCGTCGTACCAAGCTGTCTTTTCCAGAATCGTGCGCGGCGAGCTTTCCAGCCGCTGCATCAGCCACGACAGAATTCGATCGGCGCCTCCGGCGGCGCTTCCGAGCCAATCGAGATAAGGAGTGTCCGCCTCCACCAGGCAATCGTCCGCCAGCAGCGGAAGCTGTTGCGGCAAGCTGCTGGACATCTGCCGGCTCTGCGCGTCCAGGTCCCAATTGACTCGAAGTTCGCGGGGAAACCGCTGCGCCAGCCAGCGCGCCACTTCGTAGGTGAACGTATCGCGGATTGCCGTTCCGGCGATGCCGGAGAATTCTTCTGACTCGAAGAGATCGAGATCGGCGTCGGAGTTGCGCAACGCCTTCACTTGTTGCCCGATGCTGCTCAGCAAACCTTCTGTCAGGGTAACGACCTTGCGGCTTTGCGGAAAGGCACGCAGGAACAACAGCGCGTCGTGAAAAGCGGCAAGCGATTCCGCGTCGGCGAAGGTCTGGCCTCGCAGTGACGCCAGCGCTCGCTCCACGTGGGCCGCGGAACCTGGTCCGTATTGGCTCCTGGCTGCCTCCAGCTCTGCCAATCCCGCAGCCGGGGCTCGCTTCATGATGCTTCACCTGAGGCGCTGGCGACCTTCGCTGCCACACCTTCTTGAGCTGCGGGTAACGTCGTCGCCTCCTGCAAGGCAGCGGATACGGCGTCTTCAAGCTGTGGCATGGCACGGCGTCCCGACCTGATCGAGGCCCACACGATAAACAGATTTGTCACCATCACCACCGTGAAGGCCATAGCCGGCAGAAATCCGAAGGTCGCTCCTCGATCATTAACAATCTCCAGCGCCAGGACCGCGGTGATCAGTCCGCGGGGAAGCATCCAGAAGAGCAGCTCGGTATCGCCGGGGCTGACATCGCGAATGACCCAGCGGCTGCCCTGCACCGCCAGGAACCTCGCCATTACCAGCGCTGCCAGGATGCCGAGGATGGGAATGATGTAGTGCCGGCTGACGAATTGGGCGACAATTCCGAGCAAAACAAAAAAGAAGGAGCGCACCAGGAAGCTGAACTCGGCGTGGAAGGCCAGCAGACGCGCGCCCTGCCGCGTCAGGTGAGGAGTACGCGGCAAATTGGCCAGGGTGACGCCGAAGATCAAAACCGTCAGCAGACCGCTGCCCTTCAGGTAGTCGCCGACGGCGTAGACTCCCAACACCACGCCCAGGTTCAGAATATTGGTATACGGCATACCAGCCAGCCGTGGAAATAACTTGTACCACGCCACTCCCACGGCCACGCCAACGATCGCTGATATGGCGATGTGATGAGAAAAGTCGATCGCCAACCCGCTGATCAGCGACTGGCTGGTTTCGGTTTTCAGCAGGCTCCCGACCATCAGCACAGCGATTACCTCGCCCAGCGAGGACTCCACGGTGAGTGTTATCTTGACCGGATCGGGAGTATCGATTTGCTGTAGTGCCGGAATCACAATGGTCCCGCTCGTGCATCCCAGGGCAGCACCCAGCAGCAGGCAGTCCGTCCACTGCAGATGCAGCAGGGCCCTGCCCATCAGCGCGATGAGAGCCAGGCTCAGTCCGAAACTCAGCACTACCAGAAACAAGCCGGCGGGAAAATAGCGCAACGCCTGGCGAAGCCGCAGTTCCAGTCCGCCCTCGAAGAGGATGAGGACCAGGGCCAGCGTTCCCAGAACGCGGATTGCTCCCTGGAACGTTTGCGGATTGACCCAATGCAGTATGGGGCCCAGCGTGATGCCGATCAGCAGCAGCACGATGATGTCGGGAACACGGGTCAGCTTGGACAGACGATTGGCAGCAACCGCCAATATCAGCAGCGCCGCCAGCAAGCCGAATGTGTGCGCCATGTCCATAACAGTTCTATAGACACCAGGCTGCGAAACTTCCGCCAGATGGTGATTGGAACATCCATCATATTACGAGAGTTCCGCAACATTGCTATCTCGCTTCGCATTGGCGCTGCTCTGTAATCGGCCCAATACTGCCGGCGGCGCTGAATTCCATTGCAAGATTACAAATCCGCTCTACAATCGAGTTGTTGTGCGGAATGACGCCCACGTTCCCACAAAAGTTGTAGAGCAAGTCATCCAGTCGCATCAGGACTGGCTGCCTGACTACATACCAACTCATAAACTAAGGAGCTTTGCATGAAGCGTTACATCATCATTTTGGCCGCACTGACAGCGTTGTCTAGCATAGCCTGGGCGCAGGATGGAGCCGCCCTTTACAAATCGAAGTGCGCCATGTGCCACGGTGCCATGGGCGAAGGCAAAGTCGGGCCATCATTGCAGAAAACGTCTTTATCCACGCAGCAGATCACCGATCTGCTTACCAATGGCGCTGCCGGCAAGAAAGCACCTCACACCAAGGGAGTTGCCGGGCTATCAGCCGATCAGGCATCGTCGATCGCAACCTACGTCGCTTCTCTCAAGAAGTAGATTCGCGGCCAATTACAAAGCCGGCCCCATTACAGGGCCGGCTTTTCCTTGCTCTGCAAGTTAGCCTGGAATTTTACGCTTGCTTTTCGGGGTGGAGCACCGCTTCCGGGTAGAGCTGGCCTTCAGTTGTCTGCGCGAGTACTCGATTTGAATTTTTAGGGTGGGAGACGACCGCTGGATCGGCGTTAATTAAGCCGCGCAGCGGCGGCATGAAGTTAGCCCGGCGCGTAAGCGCCGGGTAGAGTGGAAAATTGAGCTGAGCCGCAGAGCGGCGACACGGTTCTCACGCAGACACTTCAGGCAAGCGTCAATCGGTGCAATTGGAAAAAATCAGGCGCGGAGGTCGTCCGACCTCCGCGCCCGAAACCCTTTTAGGGCTGCCGTGACGCGTGGCCTGAAGGCCCGCTCTACCGTTCAGAACGTCACTCGCAAACCTATCTGCGCGGCAAACGGAATTCCCACCGTCGTTCCCGGTCCAAAGAAATCGCCGAGCGCGCCCTCGGGTATCTCAAGCTGGTTCAGGCTGGTAATGGGCGCGGTTGTGGAGCAGGCTGGGTTCGTGCAAACGCTGGTGACATTGGTGATGCCCGTCACCGGATTGGGCACCATCTGGTTCCCTGGAACCGGGAGCTGGACCACATTGACAGCGTAGTTCGCCCCGGGATTGTTACGGTTGAAGAGATTGAAGAACTCGATGAACGGGTAGAGCTGCCAGCGCTCGTTGAGTTTGAAAGGACGCGCGACGCGCAGGTCTGACTGGATGTAAGGCGTGCCGCGGAATTCGTCAAGGCTTGTGTACACGCCATTCACATAGATGCGGCCGGTATTGTCCGCGTTCGTGATGGTGATGGGGCGGGCGCTCTCGAACTGATTGACGCTGCTGATTTGGAATCCACCGGGAATGTTCACCGTGAAGGCCAGCATGAAGCGGCTGGTAACGTTTTCGCCGGATGGTCCGTAGTCTCCGGGTCCGAAGGCATTCAGCTGCCCGTTCGGCTGTTGGCAGACGCCATCGACATAATCAAACAGTTCGCCCAGCAGGCAACCCCATGTGTCCGCCCGCGAAAGCGTATAGTTCGCGACCAGATTGAAGCGCTTCGTATTGCCTGCCAGATGCAGCATCAGCGCGTTGTACTTGGAACGGTTGTCAGACTCGAACACGTTGACATTGGGCACCACATTCGCCTGGTCCGCGGCATAGTCCGGGTCTGACTTGGGAATGAGTGGAGTGAATAAGTTGGTGCCGCTGGTATAGGGAAAGGCGCGGTATCCATGCACGCCGTCCTCGTAGACATAATCGGCGCTCATCAGCCATTGGCTGTTGAAAGCGTGCTGCACGCCGCCGGTTATATGAATGGCATAGGGCGTCTTGTAAGGGGAGCCCACTAGATTTCCCGTGAACCCACTGGCTCCTTTCACAGTTCCCGTGGTCGGGTTGTAGCCCAGGCAGCCGGAGCCGCTAAGCGCATACGTGCCTGGGCCTCCAGTTAGCGTGCACGGTCCGGTGGTGTAGTTCGTGTTGTTGACACCCTGGAATGCAGTCGCCCATCCATTCTGCGCCAGATCGTCGTAAAACATACCGAAGCCGCCGCGAATTACAGTGTTCCCGCTGCCGCCGGGAGACCAGGCGAACCCAAGGCGAGGCGCGAATTGATGGTGGTCATCCTGCGGCAGGCTGGGCACAACTGGAATCTGCAAGGTTTGCATGGTGATGTACGCGGCGTTATCCGCCTCGGTTCGTCCCGAAGCCTCAAACAATCCCCAAGTCGACTGCCAACGCAAGCCGTAGTTGATCGTGAGGTTGGGCTTGATTCTCCAGGAGTCCTCTGCGTACAGCGCCATGCGCTGAACATTCTGCGAAAAGCTGCCGTCGCCGGCACCAGTGTACGTGCACGTTGAGCCGTCCGAAGTAGTGAAGTTGACACACTGTGGGGTGAAGGTTCCGAAACTGCCGGGGTTGTCTATGTAATAGGTTGGGTTATTGACGTAGCTGGCAAGAGTCTCGGCCGTGCCAGGGAACGCCCCGCTCAGCACCGGTTCGTGAATAAAGTCAACTCCGAACTTGAGCGAATGGGCGCCCACAATGTGGCTCAGATCGTAGCGGAACTGGTATTTCTGCTGGTTGCGCAGGTCGGGGAAAAAGGTAATAGGAGTAGCGAACTGGTTGTCGCCATAGGTTTCGAAACCGGAAATGGTCAGGGCTGTGGAACTGAAGGGGAAGGCCAGCGCGAAGCCCAGATTGGAGTTCCGGGTCTGCGTGAGATGCAATAGGCTGAAATCGAGAACCAGCGTGCCAACCGTGCTGTTATTGAACGTATAGGTATTGCTGATCGCCGTATTCCAGTAATTGTTGTGCGTCAGCAAACCAGTGGACGGCAATGTGCCCTGCTCCACCAGGTTGTTGTTGGTCACGTAGCTGTCTTCCGAGGTACGCAGGAACCAACTCGATTTCGGCGATTGCGCCCAGTCAAAGCGCACCGTACCGATGTAGTCGCGAAAGGGAACCGAAACAAAGTTGGGGGTGGCGATATACGGAGCGCCGGTGATCAATCCCTGTGCCGCCAATTGCGAGAGCGCGTTAAATTGCGTCATGCTGGCGGGGCTGTAGGCGACGCTGGCATCCTCTTGCACGGTCTCGAATGAGCTGAAGACCCATAACTTGTCTTTTACGATGGGACCGCCGATAGTGCCAACATAGTTCTGGCGTGAGAACGGCGCCTTGGGATTGTGCACGCAAACCCCGTTAGTGCATGTTTCCGCCGGATTCTCAATTGGGAAGCGGGCGTTGAGTGCTGCCGCGCGCTCGTAGACAGCCATGTCGCCGTGCCAATCGTTGGTTCCGTGCTTGGTGGTGATCACGACCGACCCGGCCGTCGTCCACCCTGTATCGGCTTCTTCATTCGAGGTGCGCACGGCAAATTCCTGAAGCCCGTCGGGCGAGAAATTCTGCAGAAAGCCGCCGATCCAGTCGTCGGAGTTGTCGGCGCCGTCAACCGACAGTTCGTTGTTCAAGCCGGAACTTCCGCCGGTGGAGACGGCGGTTATGCGTGCCTTGGTTGGATCGGAAGGCTCGACCGGCTCAGTTCCGGGTACCAGATACGCGATATTGGCAAAGCTGCGCGCCGGCAGCGGAAACGTTTCGAGGTCCTGGCTGTCCACTACGCCGCCCCGCACAGCGCTCGAGGTATCCAGCGTTTCGGTCGTAATCGAGGAAGGGCTCCCTTGAACATTCACCGTCTCGTGTGCGGCTGCGGGTTTGAGCGTAATAGTGATATCGCGCACCACGCTGACGGCGGTGTCTACATCGGCCGTGGCCTCCGCGAAACCTTTGGCCGTAACGGCTACCTGATAGGGACCGGGCAGAAGGCCGTCAATGCGAAATTGTCCGCGATCATTTGCCGTCGCCTCGCGGGCGATGGAGGATCCTGATCCTCTTAACCGGACGACGACCTTTGCACCCACCACTCGCCTGGCGCTTGCGTCCTGCACCACACCTCGCAATGTGCTGGTAGCATTCTGCGCGCGGACCGTGAGTGGAACCAGCAGAAGAGCGAATGCAATCAATAGCGTACGGCGGAGTGGATGCGACGTTCCGGGAGCGGACAGCATGAGGTTGCTACCTCCAACTGGCAAGTACTTCTGGCGCCAGATAAGTAGAAGGCCAAGGCTATCCTGCAGGTATTTCGTACTACCATCGGTAGTAACCAACTCTTTTTCAGCAAACCTCCCACGTTTCCCGATTGTGATCCGGTTGCAGAATCCGGACATCTAATTTTGATAACTCCTGAGAGCTCCTCTGGATGCGTGGCCAACTCTCACACTTTGTAGTGACGGCGCTCACAGCCCCATGGTTTATGGCCCGGCGATACTGTAACCAGTGTCCCCCTTAAGGATGGCCGCACCTTTGGCAGCCCTTGAGAAGGGCATCGCTTTGTTGTTTCTCCCAGTTCCGGCTTGCAGTTAGCCGTCGCCATCGTAGGAGTGGGCGCGAGCACCAAGCCAGTTGCGACCCTACAGGTGGCCGGGGTGGAAACGGTCTCCGATTTGTGCAAGGCCGATCGAGTCTCTTTCGTGCAGATGAGCCAGGAGAAACGTGAAAGAAGGAAGTATGCCTGAGAACCTCGTACCGCTCAGCGAAGAACGTATCGCTTATCTGGAAGGGTTGGTCAGCCAGGCCAGGATGGCTGCTGCTGTCTTTTCCCAATGCACGCAGGAAGACGTAGACCGCATCGTGAAGCCAATGGTCCTGGCTGGGCTTGAGAACGCGCAGTATCTGGCGCGACTGGCCGTTGAAGAGACCCGCATCGGCGTCCTGGAAGATAAGGCCCTCAAGAACATGGTGGCCACCGAGTTTGTCTACAACTACGTCAGGAACAAACGCACCGTCGGCGTCATCGCCGAGTACCCGGAACGCGGCTTAATCGAGCTGGCCGAGCCCATCGGCGTCATCTTCTCGCTTACCCCGATCACGAACCCCACTTCCACCGTTCTCTTCAAGTGCATCATGGCGATCAAGACGCGGAATGCGGTGATCTTCAGCCCGCATCCCAGCTCCTGGCGTTGCTGCTCTGAGGCGGTAAGGATCATGTACGAGACCGCGGTGAAGCAAGGCGCCCCCGAAGGCGTCTTCACCTGCCTGGAATCGCATACCCTGCAGGACAACGCTTATCTGATGCATCACAAGGACGTCGGCCTGATCGATGCCACCGGCGGCCCGGGCGCGGTGAAGGCTGCCTACAGTTCCGGAAAGCCTGCGCTCGGTGTAGGACCCGGCAACACGCCGGTATATCTGGAAAAGACCGCCGACCTCGACATGGCAGTGGTGGACATCATCACCTCGAAGACATTCGACAACGGAACCATTTGCGCCTCCGAACAGACGGTCGTGATCGACGACGAGATTTATGATCGGGTGCTGAAGAAGTTTGCCGATCTGGGCACACACATCTGCAATGCGAAGGAAACCGAGCTGCTGGGACGCACGGTGATCGATCCCGCGACTGGATTCATGCAGCCCATGGCCGTTGGCCAGAAGGCCGTCGACATCGCCCGCTTTGCCGGCATCTCCGTCAAGCCGAATACCAAACTACTGATCGCGCCGATCAAGGGCGTTGGCCGCGAGTTTCCCCTTTCCGTCGAGAAGCTGTTTCCCGTGTTGGCGGTCTATCGCGCAATGTCCGCCGAGGAAGCGCTGAAGATTTGCGTGGACGTGAACCGCGCTGGCGGGCTCGGGCATACCGCGGTGGTCTTCTCCAAGAACGAAGCCATCATCCGCAAGTTTGGCGAGGTCATCAACGCCGGCCGGATCATCGTAAACTCGCCCGGATCGATAGGCGCGCTGGGCGGCGTCTATAACGACATGGTGCCCACATTTTCTTTCGGCTGCGGCACCGGAGGCGGCAACAGCACCACCGACAACATCAACGTCTACCACTACCTGAACATCAAGCGCATGGCGCGAAGGACGCCAGCTCATATGTGGTTCCGAGTTCCCAACCAGATCTACTTCAACATGAATGCGGTGGAGAATTTGCGTAACTGCCCGTCGCGCTCGACCGTGATCATCTCCAATCCAGCGCTGGAGCAGATCGGCCATGTCGACGTTGTCCGCCGCTCGCTTCCGCCCCACACTCAGGTGCGGGTGAGCATCATTCCCGATGCCGAACCCGACATCAAGATCATCGCGCAAGGAGTCGAGACGCTGAATTTCTACAAGGCGGACCAGATCATCGCGCTGGGCGGCGGTTCGGTCATCGATGCGGCGAAGATCATGAAGCTGAAGTACGAGTCGCCTGAGGCCGACCTGGAAGAACTGGCCGCTCCCTTCCTCGACATCCGTAAGCGTGTGGTGCAGTACCCAACCGAGAAGGTGAACCACTCGCGGCTGATTGCCATCTCCACGACCAGCGGGACCGGAAGCGAAGTCACGCCCTTCGCGGTCATGACCAACAAAGAGCGCGGCATCAAAGTCACGCTTGCCGACTATTCGCTTACTCCCGATGTCGCGATTGTCGATCCGCAGTTCGTCATGTCGATGCCCAAGGGTCTTACGGCTGACACCGGCATTGACTGCCTGACGCACGCGCTGGAAGCCGGGGTTTCGATTTATGCTTCCGCCTTTACCGACTCCAACGCGATGCAAGCGATCCGGCTGGTCTTCAAGTACCTTCCTGAGGCTTACGAGAATCCTGGGGACGAAGAGGCGCGCACCATGATGCACAACGCCGCCTGCATCGCGGGTATCGCGTTCTCCAACGCCTCGGTCGGCGTCAATCACGCGTTGGCCCACGCTTTCGGCGCGCGCTTCCATGTTGCCCATGGCCGTGCCAACGCCCTCATGCTGCCGCACGTGATTGCTTACAACGCGTCGGTGCCCACGAAGTTCATGCCGTCGCCGAACACCCGGGCGTATGTTGCCCACAAGAAATACGCCGTGATTGCCGACCTGCTGGGCCTCGGTGGCCATACGGTTGAGGAGAAGGTGAACAAGCTGGTCAGGGCGACAGAACAGTTGCTCGACCGCCTGGGCGTTCCACGCTCGATTGCCGACCTCGGCATCAGCAAAGAAGAGTTCGAACGTGCCATGCCCGACCTGACCAAGAACGCCTTTGACGATCCCTCCTGGCGATCGAACCCGCGCATGCCGCTGATCAGCGAATTAGCTGAGCTCTACTGGAGCGCGTATCGTGGCCGCAGTGCAGCCGGGGATGAGCCGCCAGTCGCGAGCCGGCCGGTCAAGGAAGAAGTGTGCGTATGACTACTGCAATAGCTCCCGTGTGTTTTGCAATCGATAGTGAACGCGTGGCCGAAGCGCTGCAAGCTATCGCTGCCCAGTTGGGCAGCGCCGATGGCGAAGTGACATTGGACTTCTCCTCCGTGACCCGGATCGACTCGAGCGCACTTCGGGCGCTGGACGTGGTGGCTCGCACGGCTGACGAGAAGAGCATAAAGATCATGTTGCGCGGGGTCAACCTCGACATTTACAGGGTGCTGAAGCTGGCAACGCTGGCGCGACGCTTTTCCCTGGTTAACTAAGAACGCCGAACTGAGAACGAGGATTTCTGCATCCCCGCGGAGTTGGCAGGACGGCGCTTCTGACCTACTCTTCCTCACGCGACAGGAAATCTATCAGGGCATTCAGCGACGAGCGCACGTCCGCAATCGCATCTTGCATGGCATCCAGATGGTTCTTCAACGCTACCGTCACTTCAGCCAGCGAGCGACGGTGTTTGCTGTCGAGTGACAGAAACAACGGTAGCGCCTGCTGTTCCAGGGTTCGGCTTCGCGAGGCGATCTCGGCAAGACCGTGCGCCAAGACAAGGGCATGTGCATTTGCACCAAAGCCTAACTCGTCCAGTCGCTGAGCGACCTTAGGCTGCAATTCGACGATGTACTCGGTCTCGGAGTCCCCCATGATTCCTCTGGAGAATTAGATTCCGCCTTGCAGTGGCTGGCGTCGAGCAACCGCATTGAATTCTTCTGCTCGATTGCGGTAGTGTCCTAAACTAGCGATGGAAGCGGATGTTACGGACCATATATGGACACTAAAGGAACTGCTGGCGACCTGACGACATCGCGGGGCGTAGAAAAGCAGTTCCGAAGAACGTGCGCGTTCTTTGTAGCCCTTCTTCTTCTGTATGTGCCGTTCATGTTCTGTTTGGGAATGGTCATGATCAAGTGGTTCCGGACTTCCACGCTGCTAGGATATATCCTCTCCGGAATATGGGTCACAGCCTGGATGATAAGCGGACTTAGGATGATCAGTCTCGGCTATCGTTTAAAACGACCAACGCAACTTTAGGACAATGCCCAATTGCGTAATCTTTGCCACGAGTGGCAGTGCTGATCTAGCCTAGTTAAGCTTTTCCGAATCGAGAGAACACCATGAGTCAAACTACTTCCACCATCCGCAGCTTTGGATTTTTCCTGAATGGCAATTGGAGCACGCATGGACGCGAAGCGGTTGTTACCTCGCCCTATGATCACAGCGTCCTTGCGGTCATCAGTGAAGCCGGCAGCGACGATGTCGAGGTCGCACTCGAGTCAGCGGTGCAGGCTTTCGCGGTCACCCGCAAGATGACCTCGCAACAGCGCGCCGACGTCTTGCACAAGATCGTCGAGGGCATCACTTCGCGTCGCGAGGAGTTTGCTCGTACTATCTGCCAGGAGGCCGGCAAGCCGATCAGGACCGCTCGCGTCGAGGTCGATCGCGCCATCTATACCTTCCAGGTCGCGGCCGAGGAGAGCACCCGGATCTACGGCGAGTATATCCCGCTGGACACGCTGGAATCCGCCGCCGGACGCTGGGGCCTGGTGCGGCGGTTTCCGCTCGGACCGATCTTCGGCATTACGCCGTTTAACTTTCCCCTCAACCTCGTCGCTCACAAGGTCGCGCCAGCGATCGCCGCCGGCTGCCCCATCATTCTGAAACCCGCGCCGCAAACCCCCATCTCGTCGTTTCTCCTGGCTGAGATCGTGCAGGAGTCAGGCTGGCCGGAGGGCGCGCTCGCCGTCATGCCGCTGTCCAACGACGATGCCGGAATACTGATCGCCGACGATCGCATCAAGCTGCTGACCTTTACCGGCAGCGCTGCCGTGGGATGGCAGCTCAAGAGCCACGCCGGCAAAAAGCGCGTCACCCTGGAGCTCGGTGGCAACGCCGGCGTGATTGTGCATAGCGATGCCGACGTGCAATACGCTGCGCAGCGCTGCGTCGCCGGTGGCTTTTCCTATGGCGGGCAAACCTGCATTTCAGTGCAGCGAATCCTGGTGCACGAATCACTGTTCCAGAAGTTCACCGAGCAACTGGTGCAAGGGGTTCGCAAACTTAAGTCCGGCGATCCCATGCTGGAGACGACGGATGTCCCTCCGCTCATCCGCGAGCAGGACGCGGTACGCGTGGTCGAATGGATTGACGAAGCGGTGCAGGCTGGAGCCAAGCTCCTATGTGGCGGCAAGCGCAAAGGCGCGCTGGTGGAACCGACGGTGCTCACCGACACATCGCCGAACATGCGCGTGAACTGCGCTGAAATTTTCGGCCCTGTGGTAACGGTCGAGTCGTACGAGACGTTCGACGAGGCCCTGAGCACCATCAACAATTCGGTTTACGGGCTGCAAGCCGGGATCATGACGCACGATGCGCGGCTCATCCAAACCGCGTTTGAGGAGCTCGAGGTTGGCAGCGTTATCGTCGGCGATGTTCCCACTTTTCGTGTCGACCAGATGCCGTATGGAGGTGTGAAGGATTCCGGATTAGGCCGTGAGGGCCTTCGGTACGCGATTGAAGACATGACCGAGCGCAAGCTGCTGGTCATGGCGCTGCGGTGATCTGCCTGCCCGGTTGCTGGTCACGGGTGGAGCACGCCTTTCAGGCGTGCATAATAAAGGTCCGGTGAGGAAATCGGCTTCAGCCGCTGAGGTAATGGTCAACAAGGAGTTACCTCAGCGGCTAAAGCCATCCGAATGTGGGTTAGTTCAATGCACCGCTGAAGCGGTGCTCCACCCTCGCATGTCGATGTTTCTAATTCCTGTCGCTACGGAGAAAGGCTGCAACCCTGGACGTCCATCAGCTCTCCCGTCCGCTTGTGTCCGAACGGCTGACAGCTCGCTTCACGTCAGTTTGCGATCTGAACCAGTCCCTTCAAGAAATCATCAATCGACTTCGCGGCTTTGCGGCCGGCGCCCATCGCCAGGATCACCGTTGCGCCGCCAGTCACAATGTCGCCGCCGGCGAAGACGCCTGGCTTTGACGTTGCCAGCGTGTCGTCGTTGGCGGAGATGTAGCCTCGCTTGGTGGTAGCCAAGCCAGGCGTGGTCGACTGAATCAGTGGGTTAGCCGATGTGCCCGCCGCAATGATGGCAACCGAGCATGGCGCAACGAACTCCGAGCCCTTGATCGGAACGGGACTGCGGCGGCCCGAATCGTCGGGCTCGCCAAGCTCCATGCGGATGCAGCGTACCGACGTGAGATTCCCCTTCTCGTCGCCGAGGAACTCCACCGGATTCACCAGCATTTCAAAATGCACGCCTTCATCTTTCGCGTGGTGGACTTCTTCCACACGGGCGGGCATCTCGATTTCAGTCCGGCGATAGTAAATGCTGGCGCTGTGCGCACCCAAACGCAACGCGCTGCGCACCGCATCCATGGCGGTGTTTCCGCCGCCTACCACGATCACGTCGCGGTCTTTGCACGGATAGAGCGGCTCGTCGTATTCCGGGAAACGATAGGCGCGCATCAGGTTCACGCGCGTCAGGAACTCATTGGCCGAATAGATACCGTTGAAGTGCTCGCCGGGTACGTTGAGGAAGCGCGGCAGCCCAGCCCCGGTCGCGATGAAGAGGGCGTCGAAGTCTTCCTCGTTCATCAACTCGTCGACGGTGACCGTCTTGCCGACGACAACGTTGGTCTCGAACTCCACTCCGCGACGGCGCAGCACATCGATTTCGTGGCGCACAATCTCCTTAGGAAGGCGGAATTCCGGAATGCCATATACCAGCACGCCCCCGAGCTCATGCAGCGCCTCGAAGACATGGACTTTATGTCCCATCTGAATGAGATCGCCGGCGCAGGCCAGACCCGCGGGGCCGCTGCCGATGATGCCAACTTTCTTGCCGGTGGGAGGCGCAGTCTTCGGCAAACCGAATTGCCCAGACTCCCGCTCCCAATCGGCCACGAAGCGCTCCAGGTAGGCGATACCAACGGGCTCGCCCTTCTTGCCCAGCACGCAGCCGGATTCGCATTGATCTTCCACCGGGCAAACGCGGCCCGTGATGGCAGGCAGCGCATTGTCTTCGCGCACTTTGGCAGCGGCGCCAAGATAATCCTCCGCCAGAATCAGATCGATGACCGCACGCACATCCACCGACACCGGACACTTCAGGACGCATCCCGGCTTGGGACACTCGATGCAGCGCAGCGACTCCTGGCGCGCCAGCTCGGGCGGAAATCCCAGATTCACTTCCTGGAAGTTGTGGGCGCGAACCTGCGCATCCTGCTCGGGCACGCGCTGGCGTGGCAACTTGGAGCGCGCTTTGTTGGGCAGGGGGTTATGGGTAACTTTAGTCTGGGTCGCATCACTCATTGGTCACCCCCACCGCTTCAGCGGCGCACTCATGCTTATGATTTTTTCGGCGAAGCCTGTCCAACTCGCCCTCAGGATCAGCCTGCAACCGGTCGATACTCACCTTCTCCTGCTCGCGATACATGTTGTTGCGCTGCATCAGAACCTCAAAGTTGACCTGGGTGGCATCGAATTCCGGTCCGTCCACGCAGGCGAATTGGCTGCTGTCGTTGACCAGAACGCGGCAGCCGCCGCACATTCCGGTGCCATCCACCATGATGGAGTTCAGGCTGACGATGGTCTTGATCTTCTCCGGGCCGGTCATCCTGGCCACGGCGCGCATCATCGGCACCGGGCCGACAGCCAGCACGTAATCCACTTTGCCAGCGGCCATAACTTCTTTCAGCTTGTCCGTCACCAGTCCTTTGGTACCGTAGCTGCCATCATCGGTGACGACGTGGGTTTCGTCGCTGACCACGCGGACCTCGTCTTCCAGCACCATCAGCTCTTTGCTGCGCGCGCCCACGATGGAGATGACCTTGTTTCCGGCGCGCTTCAGCTCGCGAGCCGTGGGGTAGGCCATCGCCGTGCCGACGCTGCCGCTGACGATCACCGCTGTGCCGAAGTTTTCGATCTCTGAGGGCTTGCCGAGCGGACCGACGACGTCGAGGATCGAGTCACCCGCCTCCAGCATGCTGAGCAGCATCGTTGTCTTGCCGATGGCTTGCACGACGATGGTGACGGTGCCGGCCTCGGGGTTGGCGTCGGCAATGGTCAGCGGGATGCGCTCACCGCAATCGTCCAGCCGTACGATTACAAACTGCCCCGGCTTTTGCTTCTTGGCGATGCGGGGAGCCTTGATGACAAATAGCTTGATACCTCGCGCCAATGGACGCGCTTCCACGATCTCGTACACGGGTACCCTCCACATTTGATTCTGCTGGGGTATGTACATACAGTCTGTGGCGTACGTCACAAGGCAGGCGGACATGGCGCACAAGCTCCGGCACGGTGCCGGGGGCGTGTGATGGGTGTGGACTTGACGATGCCCAACCTGGACCGAGCGCCATTGTTATACTTCCATCCTGATGCTCAAGGAAATCCTGGAAGAAGGCCGAGTCCTTACCGATACCGCGCTGGAGCGCCTGCTGCCAGCGGCCGATCAGTATCCCTCATCGATCCATCGGGCCATGCGCCACAGCGTATTTGCCGGAGGCAAGCGCCTGCGCCCCATCCTCTGTATGGAGAGCGCGCAGATGATTGAGGGATGCGTTCCGCCCGGCGTTGAAGAACTGGGCGCGGCGCTGGAGATGCTGCACACTTACTCGCTGATCCACGACGATCTGCCCGCGCTCGACAACGATGACCTGCGGCGCGGGCTGCCCACTTGCCACAAGGCCTTTGGCGAGGCGACGGCCATTCTGGCCGGCGATGCTTTGCAGACCTACGCCTACGAAGTGCTGGCGAAGTTGCAGTGTTCAGCAGCGGCGCGAGTCGCCATCATTGCCGACATAGCGCGTGCAACGGGCACTATCGACGGCATGATTGGCGGCCAGGTGATGGACTTGGAGGCCCAGCACACACGCCCCGACGCGCAAACACTGGAGTACATTCATCGCTCCAAGACCGGCGCGCTGCTGACGGCCAGCGTGATTACCGGCGGTATCTATGCAGGAGCCAGCGAGGAGCAGATTCAAAGCCTGCGCGACTTCGGACAGAACATCGGATTGGCGTTCCAGATCGTCGACGATGTGCTGGACGTGACGCAGACGTCGGAGCAACTAGGCAAGACCGCCGGCAAGGACACCGCGACCGAGAAGGCGACTTATCCGGCGCTTTTTGGGATTGACGCCTCGCTGAAGAAAGCCGATGAACTGGTGGCTAAGGCTTCCGACGCCCTGGACAGCTTCGGCGATCGCGCCGCAACCCTGCGCGAGATTGCGCACTTTCTTGTGGAGAGGAAGAAGTGAGGCGAGTGCGACTGAATCTAAGCGGCCCAGGGATTAATCAGTGATACGCCGGCATCTTCGAAATGCGCGGTGTTGCGGGTGGCCAGCGTGGCATGACGGGCCAAAACGATACCTGCGATCATTGTGTCGCGGAGGTCCCGGGGATTGCCTTGCTTCTGTCGTGTTGCCATCAACTCGGCGGTGCGCTGTGCCGCGTCGGTGTCCAGCGGAGCAATCCTGCCGTCAAACTTACTAATGAGAAGCTCGAACTTTTCGCCCAGTGCCGAGCGGCGCCTGCCAGTGGCCATGATCTGTAGTCCAAAGTGCAGCTCAAATACGGTGATCGAAGTCGTCCAAATCGATGTCCGCGGTTGCCGGTCTAGCCAATCCTCGATCTCCTTCTCAGGCACATCACGCATCAACGCTGAAAGTACATTAGTGTCCAGTACGATCATTCGTCGAACTTTACAGGCTCAATTGTGAATCCGCGCAGCTCCGGAATGTCCTCGGTGAGGCCGATCCCTTTAAACAGCGCAGCGATCTCCGTGCCCAGCCCCTTAGAGGGCACAGATTCGTCCTTGGCGGCATTGCGCAGAATGTCCCTGACCTCTTCCTCCATACTGCGACCATGTTTGGCCGCACGGCGCTGTAGCCGCTCCTTAACGCTGTTCTCCAGGTTGCGAACAACTAGCTGGGCCATCGACAGCTCTCTTTCGATATCATGATATCACATCTAGATCGACTGCACTGGCAGCGATAAGAGGTCCTCCACTAGCCCGACTTCCTTCTGCACGAACGGCTCAGCGTACTTCACTCCGGCGAGCACGCCATAGTAGCCAGCCATGGCGGCGACGCGTTCGCGAATTTCCGCCTGCCGCGGAAACAGCCCGCTGCCGGCCTTCTGGTCTTCATACTGCGAGCGATAGGCCATCAGCGAGGCAAAGCGCGTTTCGAATTGCTCCGAGATGTCCACCACGAACGTCGGGCGCACATCGGCATATAGGCTGGCGTAGATGATCTTGAAGGGGCGATGAGGCTGCTCGTCGAGATCCAGCTTGGCGAGTCCCGACAGAAACGCCGCTTCGTAGCCCAGCACCGACGCGGTGGCATGGTCAGGATGACGCGCCTGCCAATAGGGCAGGATGAGTACGCGCGGCCGGAGTTGGCGGATGACGCTGGCGACATTCAGGCGGTTCTTGTAGGTGTTCTCCACGCGGCCGTCGGGAATGTCGAGCGCATGACGCCAGCAGACTTTGAGGATGCGCGCCGCTTCGTCCGCTTCGAGGGCGCGGTCCTCGACGGTGCCGCGCGTCCCCATCTCTCCCTGGGTCAGGTCGAGAATGGCGGTGCGATGGCCGAGTTCGGCCATTTTGAGCAGCGTGCCGCCGCAAGTCTGCTCCACATCGTCGCGATGCGCGGCAACGGCAAGGATATCGGCTTGGAATTCGTCAGCGATCAAGGCTAGAGCCTCATGGCGACGGCAACCCCGTCGCGTAACGGAATGATGGTGGTGTACCAATCGGGTGAGGAGTAGAGCAGCCGGTTGAGTTCGACGACACCCTCGGTATGTTTGTCCGGCTGAGGCTTAGGCAGATCGGAATTGCCGGCAGCGTATGCGACACGGCCGCTCCACAGCGTGTTGTCGGTGATGAACAGCCCGCCTTTGCGCACCCTCGCCGCCGCCATGTTAAAGACACGCGGGTAGTCATGTTTGTCCACGTCGCAAAATAGGATGTCGAACTGCTCTTTGCGCTCGGACAGCAGCTCCAGGGCATCGCCGGTATGAATTTCGATGCGATCGGCGACGCCTGCCTCCGCGAAGTAACGCCGGGCTTCGTCAGCATTCTTGCGGCTGCCATCGGTGTAATAGACCTTGCCGCCTTCGCCCGCCGCCCTTGCCCACCAGATGGTGGAGTAGCCGATGGCCGAACCCATCTCGAAGATTGTCTTCGCCTGAATCAGCTTCGCGTATTGGTAGAACAAACGGCCGACGGCAGGCCCGACGATTGGAATGTCGCGCTCCTTGGCCTGACGCTCCATTTCCTGCAGCACCGGCTCGCGCGGCGGAAGCATGGCATAGAGGTAATTCTCTACATGTTCATCGGTGAAGCTGATCATAGTAATTAGCCTTTAGCAGTTGGCATTTAGCAATTGGCCAAGCGCTGAGTGCCAAATGCTAAGTGCGAAATTCACAGTGTTTGTCCGGGCTTCATCTCCAGTATCTCCGGGCCACCCGGACCAAGGAGCTTCTTCAGCTCGCCGGGCCGTCCGGTCAGCAACGGAAACGTACCAAAGTGCATGGGTATGACAGTTTTCGGCTGAAGCAGCATGCAGGCGTGAGCTGCTTCGCGCGGGCCCATGGTGAAATGGTCGCCAATAGGCAGAAGTGCAGTCTCGGGCGCGTAGAGTTCGCGAATGATCTGCATGTCGCCGAAGACCGCAGTGTCGCCTGCATGATAGAGCTTCACGCCACCCGGCAGCTCAAGCACGTATCCGCAAGCCTCGCCACCGTATACCATGCTCCCATCGTCATCCTCAATGCCGCAGGAGTGGACAGCGTGCACCATAGTGATCTTGATGCCGGCAACGGTTTGCGTACCGCCCTTGTTCATGGGCGAGATCTGTTTTGCGCCCTTCTTCGCCATCCAGGCGCAGAGCTCGAAGATGCCAACCACCATAGGATTGTGTTGCTTCGCGATCTTGACGGCATCGCCAATGTGGTCGCCGTGGCCGTGCGTGCAGATCAGCACGTCGCACTTCTTCACGTCCTTTTCGTTCTCTGGACAGAGAGGATTGCTCAGCCAGGGATCAACGTAGATTACGGTTCCGTCCTTCGTTTCAATGCGGAAGGTTGCGTGACCAAGCCACGTCAACCGGTGTCCTTGCAGATTCATATTTGCCTCGTAAGAAACAAAAGTGTACGGAATTAGAGTGAAGGAATTGCTATTGGGTTTCCGCTTCGCGCCAGCCGCGATAGCCGCCGGACAGAGAGACGACGTTCCGAAATCCCATCTTCTTGAGATTGAGAGCAGCCAGCGCCGAACGGCCGCCTCCGCGGCAATACAGCACCAGCTTGCGGTCCTTGTCGGTGGTGATCTGGTCGATGTCCCTTTCCAGAACGCCTCGCGGCATTTTCACCGCGCCGGAAATCGTCCCCATCGCCTGCTCGTCGGGTTCACGCACGTCGATCAGCGTGAAATCTTCGCCCGATTGCCGCATCTGCTTGAGTTCGTCCGAACTGATCTCGCTGATCTGCGACTTGGCCTCATCCACCAATTGCTTAAACTCGGGCAAGGGCATAATTGACACTCCTTGATCCGGGAGAATTCTAGTGGCTGACCAGCGCTGCCGCAACTGAGTGTCCCTGGGCTACAATGTTGCTCTGCCAGTTAGAGCGTGGCACTCGCCGAACTTGATCGTATGCGCACCACACGGACACTAACGGTTCTGGTCCTGTTTCTGATGGTTGGCTCAATGCTGGCCGTCATGTGTCTTGCGCCGCCGGCGAATGTCGCCGCTGGATCCGGCAGCATGCAAGGTGGTTGTCACGGCCACCATGGGCCTATGCATTGTCCGATCCATAGGTGTTGCTACGCCCAACATCCGCAACCCGCGGCATTAAAAACGGCTGCCTCGCCTCAACCGGTTCTGAACGCAATGCTCCGATCGATTGCGGTGCATGCGGTCGTCGAGCCCGCCGCTCGTTTTGTCCCCAAAGTCGACATCGAGGACTCTTCACCTCCGCTCTCCACCGTGCTTCGCATCTGATTCGCTTCCCTTCTTGCCACCATTGATTGCGGACGCAGCTGCGGCCGTGGTCGATATCTATTTTCTCTTCCCGCAGTTCGGAGAGTGTAGTGCGCTCGCCAAAATGTATTTACATCGGCGTCGTTTTTTTTAGTTTGATGTGCGCAGCTGTTTTGGACACGCACGCCCAGCAGCAGCCGATTCAGGCTGGGCAGCAGGTCTCTGTAACTGAGCAGTCGCAGCAACTACAGACCAAGCCCAGTCAGCATCCCGACAATGGTCAGCAAACCAATCCGGACAAGCCGGACATGTCAGACATGCAAATGCCGGGGATGCAGCATGGGGCGATGAACATGGATGAGAAACCCAAAACCTTGGTCGAGGAAATCGAGCAGCACGCAACCTCCGGCACCAGCGCTGAGCCGAACTCCACGCCGGTGCCGATGCTCATGACCATGAAAGGCAATTGGACGCTGATGTTCCACGGAGTCGCATTCCTGAATGTCCAGCAGCAGACGGGTCCGCGCGGCGCCGACAAAGTGTTCTCCACCAACTGGCTTATGCCAATGGCCCAGCGGCGCCTCGGACCGGGAACGTTCACAGCGCGTACGATGTTGAGCTTCGAGCCCGCCACCATCACCGGCCGCTATTATCCAGAGCTGTTCCAGCAGGGCGAAACCGCCTTTGGCAAGCCCATCGTCGATGGCCAACATCCGCATAACTTCGTTATGGAGCTGGCCGCGCTGTATGACTTGGATCTGGGCGAGCAGAGCCTGCTGTCGTTTTACGTTGCAGCTGTGGGTGATCCCGCGATGGGCCCGACGGCTTATCCCCATCGCGCTTCGGCGTCGGAAGATCCCATCGCACCGCTGGGTCATCACCTGGAGGACTCGACCCACATCTCCTACGACGTAATCACTGTGGGCATTACGCACGAGATTGTGCGCCTGGAGGCGTCAGGCTTTCATGGACGAGAGCCGGACGAGAATCGCTGGACCATCGAAGCCGGCGCGATTGATTCCTGGTCGACACGGTTGACTGTGCAGCCGGGCCAAAACTGGAGCGCACAATATTCCTTCGCGCATCTGACCAGCCCGGAAGCCTTGCAACCTGGCGACGACATCCAGCGAATGACTGGGTCGATTATGTACAACCGCCCGCTAACGCACGGCAATTGGGCAAGCACGCTGCTTTGGGGACGCAATCGAGTCCTGCAAACTGGTCTGGTCTGGAACGGCTATCTGGCGGAGTCGACGCTGCGATTCGCACAAAGAAACTACATCTGGGGACGAATTGAAAATGTCGACCGCACCAACGAGTTACTGTTGAAGAACGAATTCGAGCCGCCGGATTTCCAGGAGAGTGTCATCGGCCGCGTGCAGGCCTATACCGCCGGTTATGACCACGACTTTAAGTTGATCCCGCACCTCGCAACCGCTCTGGGTGCACAAGTCACGCTGTATTCCACTCCCGCGACGGCGACGGCGTTGTACAAAAGTCATCCTGTCGGCGTCGTGGCCTTCGTGCGTTTGCGGCCATTCGGCAAGCAGCGTTGAAGCGTGATCATGGGAGCGGATCCCGGTGTCGACCAAGGGTCACGCAGGCAACCGATGCCCCATCGCGTCATTCGGTCGGACTCTAACCTTCACTTCGATGCGCGATCCAAGGCGATTGACGATTGACATAAGGCGATCGACAGTAAAGCGCCTAAGATCTGCGTTACGAATACGCGAGAAATCAGCGGCAGCGATGCCGGTACGACCATGCGCACCCCGCACGGTGAGTTGCTCCTGGTCGAGAAGCTTGATGATCTCCGCCGCCAGAATGGCCTTGAATTGCTCTACGTCAGCATGATCTCGTTTGAGATCGCGAAAGACATTGCCGCTTCCATGCACCACTTCCAGCTTTTCGCCCTTCATGACAGAGTCTCCTTCAGCCTCTTCAATCGCTCACGCACCAATTCCAACTCCCCGGCCGGTGTTTTAATCCCCTGAGTCGACTTCTTCTGGAAGGCATGCACGACCCAAACCGCCTGCGCCAATTGCACGGCATACACTACGCGGTACGCGTTACCACGAAATGGCAGAGCAATCTCGAAGACCCCAGAGCCCATCCCGTGCATGGGCTTCGCTATTTCCGCTTTGCCGCCTTCGGCCGCAATCGTCAACGCCGTCAGGCAAATAGATTTGGCACCCTCGGGGAATGTCTGGAATTCCTTAAGCGCGGGGCTAATCCAAGAGATTGGTCGGGTCTTAGGAATCATCGCTCGTCCCGCTCAACTATGAATGTTGTCATATTTGACAACGCACTGTCAATAACGAACATGCGATGGCGCTCGCGAACTCTGCTCTCTGCATAGACCGAAAGCCCTACTGCCCCGGCGACCGCTGATATCATGAACAATCGAACGCAATGCCATCCGTCACCCCACAACCGTTGGTCTCCGCGACGCTGGATTCCTATCTGCTTGAGGTCGCCGACGCGGTCAACACCACGCTGGATCTGAACACGCTTCTGCAGCGGGTGGCGGAGATGTTGAAGCGCGTCATCGACTACGAAATCTTCGCCATTCTGCTGTTGAACGAGAAGACCCAGGATCTTCGCGTCCGCTTCCAGGTCGGTCACCCGCCTGAGGTTGCCGAGCGCATCCGCATCAAGGTTGGCCAAGGCGTGACCGGACGGGCGGTGCAGCAGCGCGCTGCGGTCCTGGTGAACGACGTCACCGAGGAAGAAAACTTCATCAACTCGGCTCCCGGTGTGCACTCCGAGTTGGCGGTGCCGCTGATCGCCAAGAACAAAGTCATCGGCGTCATCGATGTTGAGGCCGCTCAGCCTGGCGCCTTCACGGAAGAGCACAAGCGCCTGCTGACACTGTTTGCCTCGCGCATCTCCATCGGCATTGAGAATGCCCGCCTCTATACGCGAGTGTCGCGGCAGGCGCGGCAACTTACGTTGCTGACCGAGATCAGCCGCGAACTCACATCAATCCTGAACGTCGACCAGTTGCTGAAGCGGATTGCCGACTTGCTGACCCGCATCATCGACTACCAGATGTTTTCCATCCTGCTGCTCGATGCCAGTGGCAACGTGCTGCAGCACCGCTTCTCGCTGCGCTTCAAGGAAAATGTGCAACTCAAGCACGAGATTCCGCTGGGCGTGGGCCTGGTTGGGTACGCCGCGCAACATGGCGAGGCAGTGCTGGTGCCGGATGTCAGCAAGGACCCGCGTTACATCCCGGCCAATCCCGAGACCCGTTCGGAGCTGTGTATTCCGCTGATCTACAAAGACAAGGTGATTGGCGTGCTCGACATCGAGCACACCCGCCGCGGATATTTCAACGAAGATCACGTGCGCATCATGACGACGATGGCCGCGCAAGTTGCCATCGCCATCGAAAACGCGACCCTGTACGAACGCATTGCCCGCCAGGAAAAGCGCCTGGAGCAGGACCTGATGTTGGCGCGCGAGTTGCAGTTCCGCCTGCTGCCGCAGAAGCTGCCGGTCTTCAAGCATGTGGAAGTGGCGTCGCGCTTCGCACCCGCGCGCCAGATCGGCGGCGACCTCTACGATTTCTTGAAATACGGTGGCCATGGCGTGACAGGAATTGCCGTTGGCGACGTCAGCGGCAAGGGAGCGCCGGCTGCAATCTATGCAGCGCTGGTCAGCGGCATCGTCCGCTCGCACGCGATGGAGGAACCAACCGCTGCCGGAATGCTGGAAGCCCTGAATCTCTCGCTGGCGGAGCGCCCGATCGACGGACAATACGTCTCTATGATCTATGCCATCTGGGACGACAACCAGCAACAACTGCAGCTGGCCAACTCCGGCCTGCCCCGGCCGATCCACTGTCGCGGCGGCAAGGTCCAGGAAATCCAGGCCACGGGTTTGCCCATCGGCCTGTTCAGCCACGCCACTTACGATGAGTTGGATGTGCGCGGCCGCAAGGGCGACGCGTTTCTGTTCTTCAGCGACGGCATTCTGGATGCCACCAGCTCCAAGGGCGAAATGTTCGGGCGTCATCGCCTTGAGGAGATCGCTCGAGCCAACGCGCATCGCAGCGCCGAGGAGTTGGTCGACGCGATCTTTACTGCGGTGTCAAACCACGCTGAGGGCGTGGAAGCCTTCGATGACCAGACGATCGTCGCCCTGAAGGTGAAAGGACCTTCGCCCAAGAAGTGAAAGCCGATCAGCCGCAGCAGCGCCCGCCTGGCTTCACTTACTTCGGGGGAAAGCGAAGCATCGGCAGCTCCGTTCGCCAACTGCATGCGGAGGCTATACCGTTGACACGACTGGCAGCGCGCTTTGGCACACCGTTGTATGTGTACTCGGCATCGACCATCCGGGAGCGATATCGCCAATTCGATCAGGCCTTCCACGGCTGTGAGCACACTATCTGCTACTCGATCAAGGCGAACTCGAACCTGTCGATTCTGCGGATGCTAGCGCGTCTGGGAGCGGGGTTCGACATCGTATCTGGCGGCGAGTTGCAGCGCGTGATCGCCGCAGACCCCGCCCTAGCCAAAAGAAGGCTAGAACGGGGCACCCATCTCGGGATGACGGTAGTTTTCTCCGGAGTCGGCAAGCTGGCGGAAGAGATCGATCAAGCGCTTCTGACCGGGATCCTGCTGTTCAACGTCGAAAGCGCGAGCGAATTGGAGCTGCTGGCCGCGCGGGCAACACATCATCGCAAGCCGGCGCAGTTCGCTGTCCGGGTAAATCCCCACGTCGCGGCCCAAACCCATCCCTACATCTCAACCGGATTGCACCAACACAAGTTCGGGGTTCCGTGGCGTGATGCGACGGCGCTTTACCGCCGCGGCGCCGAAGAACGTTGGCTGAAGCCCTCCGGCGTCAGCGTGCACATTGGTTCGCAGATCACGGACGTGGATCCCTTCCGCGAAACCATGGAGCGCGTGGCCGCGCTGGTGCGTTCGTTGCGGGAGGACGGCCTCGACATGCGCTACGTGGACGCGGGTGGCGGATTGGGAATCTCTTATGACCATCGGTCCGCTGCCAACTTCTCCGGCGAGGTCAAGCGCTACGCCAAGGCTGTGATGCAGCCGCTGAATGGTCTGGGCGTGCATCTGCTGTTAGAGCCGGGACGGGCGATCATTGCCCCGGCGGGAGCGCTGCTAACCCGCGTTGTCTACCGCAAACAGAATGACCGCAAGCGCTTCGTTGTAGTGGACGCGGCCATGAACGATCTGCTTCGGCCATCGTTGTACGACGCCTATCACGAGATTGTGCCGGTCATACTCAAGCCGGGACGCGAAGCCCGGGAGAAAGTCGACATTGTCGGGCCGGTCTGCGAGAGTGGCGACTTCTTTGCTCGCGACCGGGAAGTCGGCGAGTTGGAAGAAGGAGAACTGCTCGCCATTTTAGACACGGGCGCGTACGGCATGTCGCTGGCCTCTAACTACAACACCCGGCCACGCGCGGCTGAGGTGCTGGTGGATGGCAAGCGTGCGCGGCTGGTCCGCATGCGAGAGACGGTGGCCGATTTGCTGGCACCTGAGGTCATGTAGGGCGACTATGGTCAGGTCACGGCGAAGTCCCTCAGCGGCTAAAGCCGAGTTTGATATTGAGGCGTTTACGGACGGCCTGAAGGCCGTCCCCTTCAAGGAACCGACTTGATCAGACGTTCCGTAGCACTTCGGTTCTTGGGCGGCCAGTCCACTTCTGTCCCACCCCACTTGACTCTCTTGGTATCCACGATTTTGCTGATTGCGTTTGGCGGCAACTTGTCCTATGCTCGCAGACCACTGGGAGAGCCCATGCAACCAAATCGATATGACGCAGCCACTTCCACTGCAGTCTGCCTCTGGTGTTATTCCCAATATCTGAAAAGCACAAGCCGAGCTCGTGACGGACAGACCTTTTGCTCCAAGAAGTGCGAACATGAAGCGCGCTATTGGCTGCAGGAGAGCATCAAGTCCGAAAGCGAATAAACAAGGCGCGGCCTCAAGCCGCGCCTTTTCAATTTGGCTGAGTGACACGCGTACCACCAGCGAACCTAACTTACACATCGGGTCTGGAAAAACATTGGTTACGTGATGCCCTGTTAACAGCAGCTATCGACATCCAGTTTGTTATACTGCTCCGAAATTCCGGTTGGAGGTGTCCATTGCGAATCCACGCTTTGAGGATTTTGACGTTTCTGCTGGTGTTTGCTGCGGCAGTTCCCAGCCGGGCACAGGATAAAGTGACGATCCTCTACGATGCGTTTGGGGAATCGAAGGAACTGACGAAGGACTGGGGATTTTCCGCTCTTGTGGAGCACAACGGAAAACGCATTTTGTTCGATACGGGAAATGATGCCACCATTTTTGAACACAACGTGAAGGCGCTGGGTGTAGACCTGACGAAACTGGATTTTGTGGTGATCTCGCATCGGCACGCAGACCACACGACGGGGCTGAGATATGTGCTGAAGGTGAATCCGAACGTTACTGTGTATGTGCCCGCGGATGGCGGGAACGGATTTGGGGGACTGCCGTTTCCGAAGACGTTTTTGCGGGCGGACGACACCTTGCCCGCGAAGATGCGGTATTTCGGAGGAGCGGATCCGGAACATTTCTCATGGGGCAAGCTGTATGACACGGGGAATTTTGTGTTGGTGGATAAATTGACGGAAGTATCGCCGGGGATTTTCCTGGTGCGGACAGTTTCGCAGAAGAAAGGGACGCTGGAGCTGCCGGAATTGACCCTGGCGATCAAGAGACCGAACGGATTGCTGCTCGTGGATGGGTGCTCGCACGCGGGGATTGAAGTGATTCTGGAAGCTGCAAGCGCGGTCGATCCGAGAACGGAGATTGTGTTTGGGGGATTGCACCTGGTGACGACACCAGTAGATGAGATTGATGTGCTGGTGGAAAATTTAAAGACCAAGTGGAAGGTGCAGAGGATTGCGCCGGGACATTGCACGGGTGAAGCGGCGTTTGCGCGATTGAAGAAGGCGTATGGGGAAAACTATTTGTATGCGGGGTTGGGGACGAAGATCGAGCAGTGAGAATGGCGCACATCCAGCAATGGGGCAGTCTGGCGTAAAATCGCCGTTTCACAAGTGATCCTCGCACCCCTGGCTGGGCTGTCCTTACCGCTGTCCCCATTTCAGCTTGTTGCGCAGGGCGTCGAAAAACGTGCGGCGGACTCGCAGCAGTTTCACGGAGTGTTGTGCCCGGTGGCACAGCACGCGGTCGCCTTGATGGACGGGCATTCCGATCTGTCCGTCGATACTGAGAAACGCCTCTTCCGCGCCGGTTTCGATGCGCAGGTCAATCTGCGCTTTGTCGGTCACCACCAGCGGGCGATGGGTGAGCGAATGGGGGCAGACCGGCGTCACCACGAAGGACTGGACACTTGGCATCAGCACCGGGCCGCCTGCGGCGAGAGAATACGCCGTCGAACCTGTCGGCGTGGCGATGATCACGCCGTCCGCCTTGTAGTTGAAGGCGAAAGCTCCGTCGATCAGCAGATCGAAATCCACCAGACGGGCGATGGCGCTCTTGTTCACTACCACGTCGTTCAAGGCAAAATGATGGGCGATAGCTTCCGTGCCGCGAAATAACGTGCAGTCAATGACAGCGCGTTGCTCCATGGGACAGGTGCCGGCGTCGATCGCCTCGAGTGTGGCATACATCTCGTTGAGCGGGACCTCGGTGAGGAATCCGAGCGAGCCGAGATTGACCGCCATAATCGGCACGCCTTCATGGGCGACGGCGCGCGCCGCCGAGAGCAATGTCCCATCGCCCCCCAGGACGAGCGCAAAATCCGGATGCTTGCCGCCCATGTTCTTACGGACAACTACTTCTCCCCCGTCGATGTATTCCGCGGTTTGTTCGTCGAGGTAGAGTTTGTATCCGCGCTTGCCGAACCAGGCAAGCAACTCTGGCAGAATGCCCGCCAGTTCAGGCTTGGACGGCTTGGAGATGATCGCGGCTGATTTCATTGAAGTCATTTTCACCACGGAGAACACGGAGGAATTCCTTTTCGCCAGTCTCACAGTGTCAGGGCACGACTTTCAGTCGTGCCGATAGGATTGCCTTTTATGACCTCCGAGCCGGCTTCAGCCGGCGGCAGGGGCTAAAAGCCCGTCATTCTTGGCGCAGCCTGCGGCACGAGTAAACTCGTGCCCTGACACAAACCTGGTGAAAAGCGGTTCCTCAGTTGCTCTCCGTGTCCTCTGTGGTGAGGAACCAACTGTCCTTTGCGATGCTGTCTGCGACTGCCAGTGTAACGCGATTATCGCGTCCGCCGTCGATGCTCAGGAGAATCGAGCATGGAGCAGAAACTCGCGATTGCCTTCCGTGCCCAGGATTGGCGAGTCTATAACCTCAATCCCCGAGCCTCCGAGTTTTTTTACCGCGTCCGCAACTTTGTCGCCCGCTGCCTGCTGCGCATGAGGGTCGCGCACGATCCCGCCTTTGCCCACCTGTCCACGTCCGGCCTCGAACTGCGGTTTTACCAGGACGACGAGTTGGAAACCCGCCGCAGCCGAACGAACACAGCCCACAACTGCCGGAAGAACGAGGGTAGCAGAGATGAACGACACGTCCATCGCCACCAGGCTGATGCGGCCAGGGTTGCCATCCTCCCAGATCTGTTCAGGAGTCAGATAACGCGCGTTGGTCTTCTCCAGCAGGCGAACCCGAGGGTCGGTGCGCAGTCGGGCGTCCATCTGGCCGTAACCGGTGTCGACCGCGATCACCCGCGATGCACCTGCCTGCAGAAGACAGTCGGTGAAACCACCTGTTGACGCGCCGATGTCCAAACAGGTTTGACCCGCAACATCAATGGCCCAGTATTCAAGCGCCCGCGCCAGCTTCAATCCACCGCGGCTGACATAGGGCATGTCGTCGCCGAGGAGGCGGACGGTGACATCGCCGTCCACGCTGGCGCCAGCTTTTTCCAGCTTCTGCTCGTTCACCAAGACTCTGCCTGCAAGGATGAGCGCCTGCGCTCGCTCACGCGAGGGCACCAAGCCGCGCTCCACCAGCAGTTTGTCGAGTCGCAACTTCACGGCGACAGACTAGCACGACGACATCCTGCTACAGCGCGAGGCGCCGAAATCCCAGGCTTTCCACGAATCAGAATCGCGGTCGTTTCTTCCGCACTCGGTTCGGTGCATTTTGTTAGAGAGTGTGAATTTATGCTACTTAAGGGGCATACGGTCGCCTTTTCCACAACGTTATGCACATTTGTGTTGAAAACTTTCACGAGCTATTCATGAACAGTGCGGGCGATTGAACGGAAACTGCGGCAACCCTGTGCCTGTCGAGGGTGCGTTTCCCGCCTGCGATACAATGACCAATCCTCCAGAAACGAGCGCCATGGCAACCAGGGTCAGCAGTAAGTCCGATAAATCTCCGCGCAAAACAGGTTTGGCGAAACCATCGCTGGCAGCGGCTCCCTCAGTCAACAGCAACGGCTCGTCCCCATCCAACGGTGAGACGCTGCGGAAACTCTACGCAGCGTTGCTGAAATGCAGGTTGGCACAGGAGCGCGCGCGGTTGTCACACTCAACCGAATACGAACTCGCTTTGGGCCACGAGGCCGTCACCGCTGGAACGACAGCAGACCTGGGCGCCGGGGACACTATCGCCGCATCGACCCGCAATCTGGCGGCGTTGGTTGCTCGGGGATTGCCTTTCGAGAAGCTGCTGACAGAGCATGACGGCGCCGGCGGTTTCCCCGGCTCGATTACTGGCGCTTCCCTTCCTGAAGACCCGTTCAACCTGGGAACCGGTATTGCGCTCGCCAACAAGCTGCAGCGGAAGCACAACGTTGTGGTTGCATTGTGCGAGAAGGAGATCGAATCGCTCGAGCCCTGGCATGAAGCGCTGAAGTTTGCCGGAGTTCACAAGCTGCCCATTTTGTACGTGGTGAAGAGCGGCGCTACGCATGAGCAGCTTTCAGGCGGTCAGGCTGCATACCTGGAGCAGTTCAGCTTCATGGCTCGCGACTACGGCTTTCCGGGCATCGTTGTCGATGGACGGGATGTGGTCGCCGTCTGGCGCGTGGCGCAGGAGTCAATCCATCGCGCGCGCAACGGCGCCGGACCGACGCTCATCGAGTGCAGGACGGATGCGGCCCGCGATCCGCTGGAACACATGGAGCATTACATGAGAAAGCGGAATCTGTGGGACGAGGAGTGGAAGGAAAAGACGGAAGCAGGGATTGCGGGAGAAATTGAGAAAGCCGCTGGGGCGGTACCGGTCCCGCGTTGAACGTTTCTGATCGAATTGTCGTTCCCATCAAGACGACAAATTTTGAATTGTCATCCCGAGCGGAGTCGAGGGATCCGCGGTTTGTCCCTGGTAGCAGCCCACGTCTGCGAACGGAAGAGCCGCCCAGGTCTCGAAAAGCGCGAGACCCGGGGCACCCGCCTGATTGGGATTAATTACAGCTTCTCGTAGAACTCACATGCCGAGCATGAAATGTACATGCCGCCGGGGATGTTGCGCTCGCGGTCTTTGACGCGTTTCACCACGCGGGTGGCCTTGCCGCACTTGGGGCAATCGGTGCTCTTGCTGGTGTCCATTACCTTCTTGCGGTCTGCGGTTTTTGCGATCTTGGCCATTCTCTTCTCCTGACAATTACAGTTTTCTCCCGCAGACTGCTGCGGTACCAATGTCTACTTGGGCCGGAGTTTCGTGAGATCGAAGCGGACGGGCGCGGCTGCGCGCTGCACATGTCTGCGGCCCACGCTCCTTAGGAGCGGCTTCGACTGCAACGGGAAATGAGGCGGGCGCGGTTGATGCGCCGTTCTCTACTCGCCTGGTAGCAAAGTCATTTTACATGAGCCGGAGCAGCCGTGTCCTCGATCCGCTGCATCGGCAGGTCTTTGCCGTCGGTGTGCAGGACCATCGTGGTCACGCGGCCGGAGCTGTCGAGCTCGAAGCTGTATTCGTCATCGGCCGTCTCGGAGAAGAACTGGCGCTCGCCTTCAGCGCCGAGCTCCTGCTTCGGCTCGTCGTTCTCCTGCACGAACAGCGTGTTGCCCTCGCGCGTGATGGCGAGAACGACCTCCGGCGAGAAGCGGTAGCGGCCCACATACTTGTCCAGCAGCTTGGGATCGAGCGTGATCTCCTTAAGCTGTTTCAGCGGCGGGCGCGGCGGCAGCTGATCATAAGGTGTGAATCCTTCCCACTCGATTGGCGTGTAGCTGTCGTGCAGCAACGTCTCCAGCAGCGGCTTGTAAATTCCTTCGCCGTTGGAGCTGTTGGTCATAATGAGGATTCCCGTGCCCGACTTGTCGAAGCAGACGGCGTAGTGACGCCAGCCTTCGTCGTGGCCTTCCTTGAAGAACGCGCGGCCATAAGGAGTGAAGTAGAGGCCCCAGCCAAGGCCGTAGCTCAGGCGGATGACCTTGTTTTCAGTCGTGGTCTCCGTGTTGAGCGACGGGAACTCGTGCTTCTCGAGGATTTCGACCTGCGGGGTGAGCATCTGCTCGCGAGTCTTTGTGTCCGGATTGCGGCCTTGCAAGAGCGCCTGGAGGAAGCTCGCATAATCGCGCAAAGTGGTCTGCATGGAGCCGGCGGCATCGGCGCGCTTCCATCGCTCGGGACCAAGCGAGCGGCCATATTCATCGTAGCCGTTGGCGTAATCGCTCTCGAATCGCTCTTCCCACACCATGCTAGTGCGCGTCATGTTGTCAGGCAAGAAGAGACGCTCGCGCATCAGCTCGTTGATCGGCTTCCTGGTGACCGTCTCGACCACCAACTGAGCCAGCAGGATGCCTTCGCCGGAGTAAGCGAACCTCGATCCCGGCTGGAAGTTGATGTTGAGTTTGTGATCGCCAGTAAACGCCCGCAGGTTGGGGAATCCGGTGGTGTGGTCCAGGCACATGCGCAAGGTGATCAGCTTGTAGCGTGGATCGCCGGCGAGGTCAGCATAAGCGGGATATTCCGGCAGCGGCTTAGGCAGGTACTGGTAGACGGGTTTGTCCAGGTCGAGCACGCCTTGCTCGACCAGCTCCATCACCACGGTGGCAAACGCGGCCTTGGTCAGCGAGGCAGCTGTCATTACCGAGTCGGGTGTGAGCGGCAGGTTCTTCTCTTCGTCGCGAAGTCCGTAGGTTTTCAGGTAGGCGATCTTGCCGTCGTTGAAGATCGCGATGCCGACGCCAGGCACTTCGGCCGCGTTCATCAGGCGAGTCACGGTGGCATCGACTTCCGAGGATGAGATAGTGCTGCCATCCAGGCGCTTGATCGAGGCCTGCTGAGCGGTCAACGCGGGAGCGGAGATCAACAGTAGGATCGTCGAAATCCACAACGTCCGTCGGACGATCCCGTGCGCGTTCTTTTTCTTGTGAGCCGATACTACTCGGCCACGGATTCTTGCCATTTCGATCCGCAGGAGTGACACATCCATCTCTTGCGCGGTACAGGAATGGGAACGCCGATCCACGCAGACGTATACGCAAGCGGTTTGTTCAAAGTTTCGTAGGAAACGTCCAGCGATTGGCACTGCGGACAGGCCGGCTGTTGATAGGTTCCGACCCCATCAATCTCAAAGTCCTGGAGCATCGGCTGCCCCAGCAACTCAAATGCGGCGTCCGCATCTTCCGGCCTGACGCAAAGCTTGATTCCGCCAACGAGATTCGAAATAAACCAGTCCATTCGAACCATGTTGTCGTCGGCCAGGAACGCCTCGATCCCAGCCGATTCGAGCGATCCCTTGGCCAGCAATGCCTCTGGAAGATCGCGGAATTGTTTCAAGACCACCAGGTCTTCCCACGCAGCCTCGTCGTTCGCGGCTGCGCCGCTCTCGTCAATAGGCGAATCCAACCGGCGCCGATCCCGCTCCTCCTGCAAAGCCTGCCGCGCCGTTTCGGTGAGTTCGTGCGTGTCCTGCGCGATGGACTCCAACTCGCCGTCGGACATGGCGGCATAGAGATCGACAAGCCTCTTTCGCTCCTGCTCTGGATCGGGTATGTTCATACGCCGCTGTATGCCAGGTGTTATCCGCTACGCACCGCCCTTGGCGAAGTCCTGCGTGAACTCGACGAGCGAGCGCACCGGGACACCCGATGGCCCCTTGGCAATCCACGGTTTGTTGTCTTCCATCCAGGCTACGCCGGCGATGTCGAGATGAATCCACGGTGTGTCGCAGACGAATTCCTTCAGGAACATCGCCGCCGTTGTCGCGCCTGCCCAGCGCCCGTTTCCCGTATTTCTGATGTCGGCGATGTCGGACTTGATCAGTTCGCGATAGTCGTCCTCCGCCGGCAGCCGCCACATCTTTTCACCCGACTTCTCGAGTGATTGATTGAAGCGGTTGTAGAAGTCGTCGTCATTGGAAAACACGCCGGCGTTGACCATGCCGAGCGCCACGACGCACGCACCGGTCAGAGTTGCCGCATCGATAAGGTGCGTTGCGCCCAACTCGCGCGCGTAGTGCAGGCCGTCGGCCAGCACCAGACGGCCTTCGGCATCGGTGTTGATGATCTCGATCGACTTGCCCGACATGGCAATCTGCACGTCGCCCGGCTTCTGCGCCTTGCCGGAGGGCATATTCTCGCTAGCGCAAACAATGCCGATCACGCGCACGGACGGCTTAAGCTGCGCGATGGCGCGCATGGCGCCGATCATCGCCGCGCCGCCAGCCATGTCGTATTTCATCTTCTCCATGCCCTCGCCGGGCTTAATGGAGATGCCGCCGCTGTCGAAAGTGATTCCCTTGCCGACCAGGCCAAGCACGCGCTTCTTGGGCGCGCGCTCCGGCTCGTAGCGCATCACGATCAGGCGCGGCTCTTCGTCGGAGCCCTGCGCGACGCTCCAGAACGCGCCCATCTTCAGCTCTTTGATTTTGTCGGGACCGTAGATCTCGCAGGCCAGGCCGACTTCGTCGCACATGGCTTTGGCGCGGTCGGCCAGGATGGTCGGCGTCATGCGATTGCCGGGCTCGTTGACCAGGTCGCGGGTGAAGTTTTGCGCCTCGCCAATGATGCGGCCCTGCTCGATACCTTTCTTCAGCGATTGCTGGTTCGAGCCTTTGGGAGCGACGATGGTCAGCTCTTCGATCTTCTGTTTCGTGCGATCGCTGCGGTAGTAGTCGGCATCGAAGTTGCCGACCAGCGCGCCTTCCACGATGACCTTGGCGGCATCGTCGATTCTTGCCGGCATGACCAGCGCGAAGCTCGTCAGGTCTTTGGCTTTGACGTTGCGGACGGCGGCGCCGGCTAGCTTGCGCAGCTCAGCGGAAGAGAACTTCGCAGCCTTGCCACCGCCGATCAGGAGCAGACGTTTGGCCTGCAGGCCTTGCGGCTTGTGGAGAAGCGTGGTCTCCATCGCCTTGCCGGTGACTTCGCCGGAGGCGATGAGGTCGGCAGCGGCGGCGAGAACGGCTTTGTCGTCGGTCTGGAGTTTGGGATCGTGCTTGTCGGATTTGTCGCCGTTCGTTGTGTTTTCGGCCGCGTCGAGCACGGTGACGACGAGGCATTCAATTTCGATCTGCGAGGGTGGTGCGGTGGTAAGAGTAGTGTTCATAGTTTTGATCCGTTCTTGTGTTGCCCCTGAAAGAGCCCAGTGCCGTCCCTACGGGACGCGGCAAATTTTTCCACTCCACCCAGCACTGCGCCTCCGGCTCCGTGCTGGGCTAGATTATTTCGCGCCTACGGCGCTCGATTTTCGGACTTTCCTTATCCACTGTCGAAACGCAACTCACTATTGCAAGTCTCCCTCATTCCAACACCAGGAGTGCGTGGGGCACCCGCCACGCGGCCGTATCCTTTGCCAGCGGTGGCTCAGGATCAATCTTCCATGCGCTCAGACCGGCTCTCAAGGCTAATGCCCTCTGCCGTGACTCTATATTTATCAACGCGTGCCCTTCTTGAAGCACGGGGTGCTCCCCCTAAAACGATGTAACGGAGCAATATCTCGTTGTCCTGAAATTGGATTGATCCGTTGTTTAGACCATCAAGTGTCCAAAACTCCCTGAGAGATCCCGCCGAAAGTTCGTAGGCTTGAACTGCGAGGGGGTTATCCGCGCTCCCAAGGCCAGTTCCGTAGAGCACAAATCGCTTCTGACCACCGTTAGCAGGGAGAAGGTGCAAGTAAATAGTATGGTTGTCGAGAACCTGGTTAACCGAGTATGTGTTCGAGTAGCTGCCGGAAACTCTTTCGTATGTTCCGAGCCACGTGCGGTTACACATCACACAGTAGGGAATTCCGTAAGCGATGACGAGAGCACTGTTCCCTCTCTCGCCGAATGCCAAAACGCTGACATTGCCGGGCTCGTTTACCAGCTTGGGATCCGCCAAAACTGACTCGAGCTTCTTCTGGACGTCCCCTGCAGTTGCACCATTATTGAGCGCCTGGAGAATTCCAGCGGACAACAAGTCCTGAATCCGGGGAGGAAATGATTGTTCCTCCTGCGGGATATTGTCGCTCAATATCTTCCGTTCCAACTGCCTTGCATCATCAAATTGCTGCTGTGCGAGTGCCTGCGTGCCGCAGAGCACCAGCAACAGACAAAATCGAATGATCGTGCAGCGCATGTCGCCCCCGTTGATGGCAGCTTTCAGCAATCCGCACAAAAACCGTGATGCGGTTATGACTTCCTGCTCCTCGCGACCGCCTCTCTGGCTTCCTTGTCGGCGGTTTTGCGGCGCTCGGTTTCGCGCTTGTCCCAGTTCTGTTTGCCCTTGGCGACGGCGAGTTCCACCTTTACCCGGCCATTGCGAAAGTATAGGCGCGTCGGAATCAGCGTCAGGCCCTTCTGCTGGGCCTTGCCGATTAGTTTGTTCAACTCGTTGCGGTGAACCAGCAGCTTCCTGGTGCGCAGAGGCTCGTGATTGAAGATGTTGCCGTGCTCGTAGGGGCCGATGTGGGCATTGATCAGCCAGAGTTCGCCGTCCTTGACCAGGCCGTAGGCGTCCTTGAGATTCGCGCGGCCGCCGCGGACCGACTTCACTTCCGTACCCCGCAGCGCTATGCCCGCCTCGAATTTCTCCAGCAGAAAGTAGTTGTGCGAGGCGGAGCGATTAACCGAAGCATCGCGCTCGCCACTGGCGACAGGATCGCGACGGCCGGCGGGCTTCTTTGGTGGAGGATTTTGAGATGGTCGGGCCATGGGGGCGTTCAACAAGTGTAGGCTTTTCGAGGCTGGATGAAAAATTCGGCCGAGGTTTCGTGGCTCGTGGTCAATGATAGTGGTTCAAAGTCGCTGGCAGGCGCCGGGACAGGGTGGCGCACCCCCAGGTCCGCGCCTTATTGGGTTACGGTCAGGACAATGGTTTGGCTGCTCACCAGCTGACCCGTAGCAGTGTTGGTGGTGGTGGCGGTGATGTTGGTGGTACCCGCGGCCACAGCAGTCGCCAGGCCGTTGCCGCTGGAATTCCCGCTAGAGATCGACGCCACGGTGCCGCTGTTCGACGAACTCCAGGCTACGGCCTGGGTCACGTCGTTTTTGGCGCTGCCATTGGCGTAGGCATAGAACTGCAAGGTACCATTCGTTCCGGTGATTGTCGCCGTGGTTATAGGCTGGGTGCTTCCCGGGGTGATGGTGATAACCAGGCTCGTAATGTTGCTTATTGTCACATTGATAGTGGCCGTCCCGCTTACACCCTGGGCGGTGGCGGTGATGCTCGCAGAGCCAAGGGCAACCCCCGTCACCGAACCGCCGGGCGAAGTGACGCTGGCGATGGTGGGGGCCGAGCTTGACCAGCCTACCGAATCTCCACTGAGCTGATTCTGGGTGCCATCGGAGTATGTAGCATATGCGGTTAGTGGGGTGGTCTGGCCGATCCCGACCGTAGCCGCAGAGGGCGTGATGTAGATCGAACTGATCGTAGGCTTAATGAAGAAGCCACTGCAGGATGACAGGAACGCGGACGAGAACAGGGCTACGGCTACGGTCGCCACCAACTGGCGAACTCGCTTCGGTCGATGTCCACCCGCAGCGGAGGAAAACTCACCGCGGTTGTCAACGAAAGAACTCCCTGTTCCCGTAGAACCCATTTCTCTCCCGACCGCTGAAGCTGTCAGCCAACGACTACTTCTGCCAGCATCTTGGACGACTGTCAACTTGGACTGTCAACTTGGTATTCTATCAAACGAAGATAAAAGTTTCTTTCATTTCAAAGAAGACGACTGCCAACGTTCCATCTTGTTCTCGACCTTCGGCAAACCTTCCTCAAACGAGGTTGCCGAAAAGCGAATGGCGAAGAGTGAACCGCGGGATGATGTTGTCCTGCCTCATCCGTCTAAGGCAACAGCAGCTATGACCAGCACATCTGTATCGCGCCAGTCGGGTCACAAGATATCCATGAAGCAGCTTGCCATCGGCGTTTGGTTGAGCGCCGCGCTCTGCCTTCCGGCGGCAGCCGCGCCCCTGAGCAACAACGCGCGCACGGTGATCCCGCAGGCAGTGCAGCAAATCATCTCGGTGGACTACCGCGAACTGCGCGATTCGGCCACGGCACGCGCCCTGAAAGACCAGGTCATACCGGACAACGTCAAGCAGTTCGAGGCGGCGCTGCGCAGCGTTGGCATCGATCCTGATCGCGACGCCGAGCAGATCACCTTCGTGAGCTATCGCGGGCCGAAGAAGATTATCTATGGCATCGGCATCGCGCAAGGACCGTTCCAGCAGAAGGAGTTCCTGGCTAAGGCAAGAGCCAGGAAGATCAAGCCGGAGAAATATCTGTTGTCGTACATCTATCCCATGGGATCGGGCTTTCAGATGGTGTTTCTTGATCCCATCACCATCCTGTTTGGCGAGAACGCGGCCATCAAGGGCGCCATCGACGTGCGCGATAACGGCGCGGCATCGCTGGCTGCGAACAACGCCATCGACGATCTGATCACCAGCATAGACACCGAGCCCGTGTGGAGCGTGCTCGACCAAGCTGGCACGCAGAACATGGTGCGCTCCGCGCTGGGCCAGGCCGGCGCGCTTACCAACTTCGATGCCGTGAAGAAGCGCCTGCTGGCTTCCGACTACGTAATGAACTTCACCAACGGCGTAACTTTCGACGTGATGGTGAAGACCTCCGACAACGTGAGCGCCGCGAGCCTCTCGGGACTGATGCAGGTCGGCCTCCTCTACCGCAAGATGAGCGGCTCGCCCAGCGAGAAGCTGGCGCTGGAGAACACCACCGTCGCCAGTTCTGACGACCTGGTGCAGATGCACTTCAAGACCGACGATCAGCGCTTCCAGGCGCTGATGAAGTCTGACCTGTTCACAGCCGTGTCGCGATAAGCATCACGGGGCTCGATGCAAGCGGTGCCCCAGCGCCTTATTGCACGGTCAGGACGATGGTTTGGCTGTTCACCACCTGACCCGCACCGTTGGTGGTGCTGGCGGTGATGTTGGTTGTGCCTGCGGCCACACTGGTTACCACGCCGTTGCCACTAGGCAGCCCGCTGCTGATGGTCGCCACACTGGGGTTGGACGAAGTCCAGGTTACCGTTTGGGTCACGTCGTTAGAGGCATCCCCACTGGCGTAGGCATAAAACTGCAGAGCAGCCGGCGCTCCGGAGATTGTCGCCGTGGATTGGGACACCGTGCTTGCCGGGGTAGTGGTGATGACCGCGCGGTTCACAGTACTTGCCGCCACGTTGACGTTGATCGTCGCGGTAAGCGTCTCGGACGTGTTGCCATAGCAAACCTTCGATAGGCGCGGGCTTCCGCTGGCAATCGAAACCTGAACTTGGCAGCCCCGGCCCTGGACCGTTACGGTGGCCGTAGCGGTGATCGTCGCAGTGCCCGCCCCAGCGCCCGTCACCAAGCCGCCGGGCGAAGAGACGGTCGCGACGGTGGAATCGGAGCTGGACCAGGTTACCGAATTTTCGGCGATGTTCTGCTGGCTGCCGTCCGAGTACAGACCAACTGCGGCCAGCTGAACGGTGTTGGTGGGCGTGATCGTAGCCGTAGCCGGGTTGACCCACATCGAGGTGATGGAAGGATGAAGGAAGAAGCCACCACCGCAGCCCGTCAGGAATGCAGACAGGAACAGCCCCACGGCTACAGTCAACACCGGCCCCTGGCGAACTCGCTTCAGTCGATGTCCACCCGCACGGGAGCAGAATTCAACACGCTTGCCAACGAAAGAACTTCCTGTTCCCGCAGAACCCATCTTCGCTCCCGACATGGGAACCTGCCTGCCGGCGCTTCGTGGCCGTCGAGGCTGAGTCCCCAGCTTGCCTACCTTCAACTCACTCCGGTGCTCGCATTGTACTCCGCTTAGGTCACATTCATGTCGCATTCATATCGATCGGGGAGTTGTTCCGCTCGTGTATAACTGCCGCAGATTTCCCGCAGTATGGAATGTTATAATCGCGCCGAGCGTGATGTCTCTGTCCGTATTTGGGATGCGAAAACGCACGCCCGCGGCACGCGCGCTCACCTTTAGCATGGGTCCAAGTCTTACATCCGGAGCCTGGCTCGGTGGCCGTACGGAGGCAAAAAGTCTGGTCCGCATCCCTGGGGTTTCAAGGAACGTGATGAAACGTTTTACCGGTGTCCTGGCGCTGCTGCTGGTGTTGGTTGCAGCTGCACTCGCCTCCACAGACAAGCAAGCCAAGGCGCTTTATGATAAAGGCAAGCTGGCGGAAGCCCGCCAGGATTACATTTCGGCCTACAATTTCTATCATCAGGCTTACCAGCTAAAACCCACAGACCTTACGTACCGTTCCTCGTACGAATATGTGCGCTTTCTGGCCGCGGCAGCATACGTTCACAAAGGCCAACTCCTTCTCAGCAGCGGCAAATTGCAGGAGGCGCTGACCGACTTCGAGCAGGCGCTGGCCATCGATCCTTCCAGTTTCATCGCGCAACAGGAATCCAATAAAGTACGCCAACTGCTGCAAAAGACCCAGAATCCCACGGCTGGGCCGCCGGGCATGGAGTCGGAACTGGACAAGCGTATGGAACAGGCGACCGGACCGGTCGAACTGGCCCCCATCTCGCAAACTCCGATCACGTTGAATCTGACCCAGGACTCGAAGACGGTCTACGAAAGTATCGGGAAGCTGGCGGGCATCAACGTTCTTTTCGACCCGGATTACACGTCGCGCAAGATCCACGTTGACCTGAACGGCGTCACCCTGCAGGAAGCGCTGGTGATCACGGCGTTGGAGTCGAAGACCTTTTGGCGTCCGGTCACTCCCAACACAATCTTTGTGGCTGCCGATACCGCGGCCAAGCGCAAGGAACTGGAACAGAACGTCATCCGCACTTTTTATCTGAGCAACCTTTCCCAGCCCAATGAGTTGCAGGATATGGTCAACATTCTGCGGACGCTGCTGGACACGCAGCGGCTGCAGCAGTTCCCGTCGCAACAAGCGATCGTGGTGCGGGGTACGCCCGACCAGATTGTCATGGCCGGGAAGCTGATCGAGGACCTCGACAAGTCGAAGCCTGAAGTGGTGGTGGAAGTGGCCATCATGCAGGTTACGCGCGACAAGATGCACAACCTGGGCATCAATCCGCCGACCAGCGTTTCGGTTGCCCTTCAGACGTCCACCCCGTCGACGAGCTCAACCACGAGCGTGACCGGGCCCGCGGGAAATACCGGGACGGCTTCAACTTCCACCGGCAGCACCCCTGGAACGATCTCCCTGAACACCCTAGGCACTCTCAATGCCACCAACTTTTCTGTCACGATTCCGCAGGCGACGGCCAACTTCCTGATGACGGACACCAGCAGCAAGCTGATCCAGCAGCCGGAGATTCGGGCCTCCGACGGGCAGAAGGCATCGTTAAAGATTGGTGAGCGCGTGCCGGTGGCGACGGGATCGTTTCAGCCGGGCATCGGCGGCGTTGGCATCAATCCGCTGGTCAACACCCAATTCAACTACATTGATGTCGGCGTCAATATTGATATCACGCCCCATGTGCATGGCATGGACGAAGTGACCCTGAAGATGGCGATGGACATTTCGGCGGTCGACTCCTACCAGAACATTGGCGGCATCCAGCAGCCGGTCATCGGGCAGCGCAAGATCGAAAACGAGATCCGGCTGAAAGAAGGCGAAGTCAATATTCTGGGTGGCATTCTGGAGAGCACCCAAACCAAGTCGCTGTCGGGCATTCCAGGATTGGCATCGATTCCGCTTTTCAAGTATCTTTTCTCCGAGGAAACGAAAGAGGTCAATGACAACGAGATTGTCTTCATCCTGATACCGCACATCGTGCGCGCCCAGGACATCAGCCCGGGCAACATGAAGACGATTGACGTGGGCACAGCCAATACGATCTCGCTGCGGCGCGACAACAGCCCGCCGCCGAACAATCCGCAACCGCAAGGCCAACCGGGCCAACCGGGCAGTCCGCAGGGAGCCATGAATAATCCGGCTCAACCCAAAACGCCGGGACAGCCTCCAGGTAACGTTGCACCGTCGGCGTCGGGACAACCGGCCGCCGCTTCGGCACCCATGGGAAGTGCGATCGTCAGCTTCGATCCTCCAACCCTCGACCAGCCCGTAGGTTCCACCTTTACCGTGAACGTGAACCTGGCTGGAGGACAGAACGTATTCTCCGTGCCGTTGCAGATCATGTACAACCCGCGCGTCCTGCAACTGCTGAACGTCTCCAACGGGACCTTGCTTTCACAGGACGGACAAACGGTGGCGCTGGTGAACCGGGATGACAGCATGGCCGGAATCCTGCAGGTCACGGCCTCGCGTCCTCCGGGGACGAATGGGATTTCCGGCGACGGATCGGTGTTCACGCTGACGTTCCAGGCCAGAACTCCGGGACAATCGACACTGAGCATCAATCGCGCTGCGTTGAAGAATGCCGCTATGCAAACCACCCCGGCAAGCGGCTCGCAAGCGATTGTGACCGTTCATTAGGACAGCCGTCTAAACGATGGTGGCGGAAAGGCCCGAAAAGCAGATCCCTCGCGGGCTGAAGCCCGCTCGTGATGACAAAATACGCAGTTTATCGGCGCGACTAAAGTTGTGCCCTGACACAAGGCGTTCAGCGGACTTTTTCAGCGGCCTATGAAGCCGTGCCACTTCCAACGTCTAGTGTCCGCCGGGAATCTCCAGAAGGATTAAAATTAGATCAGTGCTGTTCAGACATTCCAATCGCGCGCTTATGGTTCAGGAGGCCGATCGACCGGCCAGCGGGCCCTCCTTGTCGCGGCTGCGGAAGGTTGGCTTCCGCGGCTTCACCATGGTGGAGCTGCTGGTCGCCATGACCATCCTGATGATCCTGACGGCCGCGGCCACACCCGTGGTCCGCATCGTCATCCAGCGGAACAAGGAGCGCGAGCTGCGCCGCGACCTTTGGCAGCTCCGCGACGCCATCGACCGCTACAAGGACGCCGCCGACCGCGGCTCTTTCCAGGTGAAGGTCGACAGCCAGGGATATCCTCCCGACCTCGAGACGCTGGTGAAGGGTGTTGATACTAATGGGAAGAAGATGCGCTTTCTGCGGCGCATCCCGATTGATCCTATGACCGGCAAGGACGAGTGGGGCCTGCGCTCGATGCAGGACGATCCTGACTCCGACTCCTGGGGCGGACAAAGCGTCTTCGATATCTATACCAAGTCCGAGGGCACGGGTCTGGACGGCACGAAGTACAAAACGTGGTAGATCATCGCATGCAAAAACGGCTACGCCAGCGCGGCTTTACCTTAATTGAGTTGATGGTGGTCATCAGCATCATCGTCATCCTGCTGTCGCTCGCCATCCCTAATTATTCGTCGTCCATTCTGCATGCCAAGGAAACGGCATTGCGCGACGACCTGTACACCATGCGGTCGCTCATCGATCAGTACACGCTGGACAAGCAGAAAGCTCCGACCTCATTGGACGACCTGGTGCAAGCCGGATACCTGAAGCAGCTTCCCAAAGACCCCTTCACCAACTCTCGCGAATCCTGGGTGCCAGTCAGCGACGAGAGCATCATGTCGCCCGACCAGACCGAGCCCGGCATCATCGATGTGCATAGCGGCAGCGATCAAAACTCCAGCGAAGGCACGGCTTATAGCACGTGGTAGGGGCTACCGCAATTCTGCAGTTAGCGTATAGGGTGGAGCACCGCTTCAGCGGTGCGGTTTAGCCCTGGTATAAACCGGCTTTAGCCGCTGCGGTATCGGAGGGCATCACCTCAGGCGCTAAAGTGCGCGGTTATGGGTTGCGCGGCATTCTGCACGCCTGAAAGGCGCGCTCCACCCATTGCTATCCACCTGCTGTTGAACCGCCCTTACCGCTGGAACTTCATCTCCACTGTGATCTGAACAGGGACGGGGCGACCGTCTTTCTGGGCGGGCTTGAACTTCCATTTCTTCATGGTGGCGACGGCGGTCGTCTCGAAGGCTTGCTCGTCGCTGCGGAGGACGCGGACCGCCTCCACGTGGCCCTTCGTGTTTACGCCGATCAGCATGACAACCGTGCCGCGTGGCTCGGCGTCGGCCGGCAGGTCGGGAAATTTGGGATCGGGAGCTGAAGTCGCTTTGGGCGGCTTGATGCCTTTCGTCACGGGCTGGAAGGACGCGAAGGCAGGGTCGTCAGCGGGCGAGGCCGTCGATGATTGGGAGTTGTTGGTCTGAGCGCGGCCGCAGACGGGCAGAAGTAGAAGCCAGGTCGCAATTGCGATCAGTGAGAGCAAGCGCATTCGGTAGTCCCTGAGAGTGATGAACGGGTGGCTCGATTCTATTAGAGAGCGAGATCACGCGTCCGCATTGCTGCGTATTGTAAACTGGTTGTACCGGTCCGACTCCCTCCGTTTCGCTGATCGAACGCGGTTTTCCCCTTGGTGTTTTCCGCAAAGCAGGAAAGGACAGTTTTGAGCACGAGTATTCGCAATATCGCCATCATCGCGCACGTGGACCACGGCAAGACCACGCTGGTGGATGCCATGCTGAACCAGAGCGGCATCTTCCGCGCCAACGAGAGCCACGTCGAGCGCGTGATGGACTCCAACGAGCTGGAGCGCGAGCGCGGCATCACCATCCTCGCCAAGAACACCGCCATCTTCTACCACCCTTCGCCGGAATCGGAGGTCAAGATCAACATCGTCGACACGCCCGGGCACAGCGACTTTGGCGGTGAGGTGGAGCGCGCGCTGGAGATGGTGGACGGCGTGATGCTGCTGGTGGACGCCAGTGAAGGTCCGCTGCCGCAGACGCGCTACGTGTTGAGCAAGGCGCTGGAGGCCAAGCTGCCGCCGATCGTGGTGATCAATAAGATCGACCGGCCCGACGCGCGTCCGCAGGAGGTCCTGAACGAGATTTACGACCTGTTCATCGATCTTGATGCGGCCGAAGATCAGCTAGACTTTCCGGTGCTCTACACCAACGCGAAGACCGGAACTGCTACCACCGATGTAAACAAGCCGGGCGAGAACCTACGGCCATTGTTCGACGCGATCGTAAACACGATTCCAACGCCGATGGGCGATGCCAGCGGACCGCTGCAAGTGCTGGTAGCCAATCTCGACTACAGCGACTATCTGGGACGGCTGGCGATTGCGCGCGTGTTTAACGGCACGCTGCGAACGGGCGAGGACGTTGCCATCGCCAAGCGCGACGGTTCGCTGGAGAAGATCAGGATCACCAAGATGTTTTCGTTCTCCGGCTTGAAGCGCACGGACATTGTCGCGACGGAACTGGGTGACATTGTCGCGGTCGCCGGTGTGACCGGCATCAACATTGGCGAGACCATCACCGACGTCGAAAATCCTTCGCCGCTGCCGGTGATCACCATCGACGAACCGACGATTGCGATGCAGTTCATGGTGAACACATCGCCGTTCGCCGGACGCGAGGGCCAGTACGTCACCTCGCGCAACCTGCGCGACCGGCTGCAAAAAGAGCTATTGACGAACGTCTCACTGCGCGTCGAAGAAACGGAGAATACCGATTCGTTCACCGTGATGGGACGCGGCGAGCTGCAACTGGCGATCCTGATCGAGATGATGCGGCGCGAAAGCTTCGAGCTCGCGGTGGGCAAGCCGGAGATCGTGACCAAGCGCGTCGATGGCAAACTGCTGGAGCCGATGGAGCGGCTCACCGTCGATGTGCCGGAGTCGTTTGTGGGAGTGGTGATCGAGAAGCTTGGCGCGCGCAAGGCGCAGATGCAGAAGATGCACAATCACGGCTACGGGCGCGTGCGCATGGAATTTGTTATCCCCAGCCGCGGGCTGATCGGGTTGCGCAGCGAACTGCTGACCGACACGCGCGGTACCATCGTGATGAATTCGCTGTTCGACGGCTACACCGAGTGGCAGGGAGATATCCCACATCGTGTGACAGGCGCTCTGGTGGCCGATCGCGGCGGCGCGACTACTGCCTATGCGCTGTGGGGACTGCAGGAACGCGGCGAGCTGTTTGTCGGTCCGGGCACCGAAGTTTACGAAGGCATGGTAGTAGGCGAGAATTCTCGCGACAACGACCTCGATGTTAATATCGTTCGCGAAAAAAAGCTGACGAACATGCGTTCGTCCACCGCAGATGAAGCGATTCGACTGGTGCCCTTCAAGAACTTGAACCTGGAGCAGGCGATTGAGTTCATCGCCGACGATGAGCTGGTGGAAGTGACGCCGAACCATCTGCGGTTGCGCAAGAAAATCTTGCAGGCCAACCGTCGACCGCGGAAAAATGTGCAGCCGGCCGCGGTAGAGAGTTAGTCGAAACGGGGACATGCGAGCCGACCCGGTCACAGAACGCGAGGTACTGGCAGTTCTCGAACGCTACGGTGAGGCTCTCCGCAACAACGATCCGGAGGCGCTGATCTCCGTCTTCACCGGAGACGAAGACACGATGCTGATCGGTGCGATCTCCGGAGACTTTGCCGTCGGCGCATCGCAGGTGGCAGCACTGTTCCGCCGCGTCTTTGTCGAGCCCCAACACATGTCCATGGCGTGGGAGCAGGTAGAAGTGTTCTGCTCGGGCGAGGTGGCGTGGTTCGCCGCCGATGGAGCAATGGTGGCCTGGGACACTCGCATCCCCTATAGCCTGACGGGAGTGCTGGAGCGGCGCGACGGGCAGTGGAAGCTGGCGCAGTTCCACGGGTCGTCGCCGCCGCCGTCGCAGTAAGCCAGAGTCAAGGCTGGTCTAAGGCAATCCTGATCAAGTCACGGCGAAGTCCCTCAGCGGCTAAAGCCGCATTGATATGCAGCATTTACGGACGGCCTGAAGGCCGTCCCCTTCGAGGAACCGACTCAATTAGAGATTCCCTAAGGTTTCCTACGATCGCCAGCTGCTCGGCTGGCGAGGATTCGGCGCGCTGTTGTCCCGGACTGCTGGTGCGATTAAATTCAAAAGCCGCGTTGATCAAGGCGCGACGACAGTCTAGCCCAGCACGGAGCCGTAGGCGGAGTGCTGGGTAGGTGCGGAAAACTGCCTGAGTCCCGTAGGGACGGCAGCCTCTCATCCGCCCATTTAGTCATCGATTTTGCACAGCGATGCACAGTGTTTCCTCGGTTATCTGGGTGGTAATCGACCAGACCTCTAGAAAACGCGACTCGCATCCTTCAAACTGGGACGATGGCAAACCCAGGCGATTTTGCGTACACCCTCAAGGAGCAAGCTGACATCGTCCGCATTGTGGGCGAGTACGTCACGCTGCGCAAGAGCGGCGCGCAAAACTTCCAGGGGCTTTGTCCGTTTCATTCGGAGAAGACGCCGTCGTTTTCGGTCCATGCCACGCGGCAATTCTTCCATTGCTTTGGTTGCGGCGCTTCGGGCGATGTCTTCGCCTTTGTGCAGAAAATCGAGAACATAACGTTCCCCGAAGCCGTGCGGCTGATCGCCGAAAAGCTGAAGATCCCGCTGCCGAAGATGACCTACTCCTCTCCCGAGGAGGCGCGGGTTGCCAAGCTGCGTGGCGGGTTGATCGATATCCACGAGCGGGCCTGCGCGTTTTTTCAGGAACAACTGCGCCGCCCCGACGGCGCGCACGCCCGGGAATATCTGGCGTCGCGCGGACTGACTCCCGCACAGATTGCCGAGTTTCGCATTGGCTTTGCGCCCGATTCCGGGTTCCTGCTGCGCGATGCCTTGCGCGCTCAGTACGACGAAGAGTTGATGCGCGAGTCGGGACTCTTCTCCTGGAAAGACAAGGGCGAAGAAGCCCCTGATCAGAAGCTGTCGCTGTATTCGAAGTTTCGCAATCGCGTGATGTTCCCAATCGCGAACGAATCAGGAAAAGTCATCGCTTTCACCGGCCGCACACTCTCTACAGACGAGAAGGCGGGTCCGAAGTATCTGAACTCGCCTGAGACGCCCATCTACTCGAAGTCGCGCGTGTTGTTCAATCTCGATAAGGCGAAGGAGGCAATTCGCAAGCTCGAATACGCGATTCTGGTCGAGGGCCAGATGGACTGCATCGCCGTTTATACCGCTGGATTCCACAACGTTATCGCCAGCTCTGGCACGGCGTTCACCGAGGTCCAGGCGAAACTGCTGGGACGCTTCAGCAAGAACATCGTCGTTAACTTCGATCCCGACACGGCTGGCGCAGCCGCTGTGGAACGCTCTCTGGCGCTTTTGGTCAGCGAAGATTTTCAGATCAAAGTACTGACGCTGGAGGCCGGCTTCGATCCCGATCTCTACATCCGGCGCAAGGGCACGCAAGCTTACACGGACGCGCTGGGACAATCGCAAAAGTACTTTGACTATCTCATTGAACGGGCGCGAGCGCTGTTCCCGGCGCGTACGCCGGAAGGCAAAGTTAAAGCAGTGAATTATCTGCTGCCGCATATTCAGCGGGTGCCCAGCCGCATCGTTCGCGATGAGTGGGCGAACGAAATCTCGCATCGGTTGGGAATCGATTCGACCATTGTGCGGCAAGAGCTTCGCCATGCCGCGGGATCGCGATCGGCTTCGCGAGTGAGCGCGGTGAGCGGCGGCGGACTGACGGATGGCGAGCGCGTATTGGTTCGCGCCCTGGCCAGCCAGGAACTTTCGCAGAGTCCGCTGAGCAGCCGCGAAGGGCAGGACCTGGACTTCGAGCCGGCACGGCAGGCGCACTTCGCACTCACTCGCGAGCGATTGCACGAAGGGTCGGCAGCGGAGCGGTTGATGGATGCGCTGCTGGTCGCGCACGAGCAGGGATTGGATCAGATGTCGCTTCCGCTGGAGGAGGCCGATCGCAGCCTGCTGGCGGCGATATTAATGGACGAACAGGAAGAACTGACTCCGGAGTTGCTGGAGAGTGCGATTCGCTCGCTGCGACGGCGAGTGCTGCGGCGGCAGCTCGAGGACTTGCAGCATCAACTGAAAGAGGCGGAACGGAGACAGGATCCAGCCTCGGCAGCAAGGCTGCTGCAGGAGCGCATCAACCTGCGACGAGCCATTACCGCTATGGGAGGTCCCGTATCGGAGCTTGGCGGCCTTCCATAGTTGGAAGGTTACTTTAGTCACCTACGCGCGTCTAACTGATTGACTCAAAAGGGTGAAGCTAATTCCACGGGCGAGACATCTAATTTACTACGGCGTGTGCCGGGAAGCGGTAGGGCGTTCCCAGAGCGGGTGGAGAGCCACTCAATCCTGTAAACCCAAGAAAAGGCTGGGATGCGGCACCGGCCTATGATAAAATTTATAACTTTGTGCATGTTCCCGGTACTGCAGTACCGGTCCCGCCGCAGTGTGCATACAACAAGCGCGCGCCTTTCAGTGGGCGCCATGCTAGGGGAAATTCCGCTTTGGCTCTAGAAGACAAGTACGACGATATCAAAAAATTGATCGATGTGGGTAAAGAGAAGGGCTACCTCACATACAACGAGGTGAACGACCTGATCCCGCACGACGTGCATTCCCCCGACGACCTCGAGGACTTGCTGACCACCATCGGCACGCAGGGC
>JBEKXQ010000019.1:0-56443 GCA_049511915.1 Candidatus Korobacteraceae bacterium | reverse complement strand
CTGGCGGGAGAAATCCGGTTGGCGGCTGTTCATCGCCCTCAACGTACTACCCCGTATTCATCAGCGCCAGGAAAATCAGGACAAGGTATTCAGTTTATAACACAGTAGTACTAGCAGGCTGCGAAAAAAGTCGGAAACAGCAGGTCCCTCGCAGGCTAAAGCCCGCTCGGGACGACCAGAATAAAAGTCTTATCGGCACGAGTGAAGTCGTGCCCTGTTACAGAGCGCTTAAAGGCGATTTTTCCCGCCGCCTGCTAGCGTGTCAGTCTTTGGCGACGGCGTAGTAGCCCTGGCGAGCCTGCACCTTATAGTCGCCTTTCTCCTTGATCTGGATCTTGCGATAGGTGCCGTCGAGCTTGTTGTTGGTCGGCGTATAGCCGATGTTGTACTGGCTTCGCAGCTCGTTCTGGATCTGTTCGAATGCGTCCCTCAGTTTGTCTTGCTTGTTGCCCACTTCGATGACGCGGCCGCCGGTCGCCTCGGCCAGTTTGCGCATTTCGGAGTCGCCGCTGTAGCCGAAGCCGCCGTAAAAGCCGCGATCGGCGATCAGGATCACATAGCAGATGGTATCGGCTTTTTGGGCCGCTTCAATCGCGTCCTGAATACGCAAGCGGCTGCCTTGATCTTCGCCGTCGGTGAAGATGATCATCGCCTTGCGGCCGACCTCGTTTTTCAGCTTCTCATCGGCGCCAAGATAAATCGCGTCATACAACAGCGTGCCGCGAGGCGTAGTCGGGATGGGTCCACCGCCCAATCCCGGCGGTCCGCCGCCCATTCCGGCGTTGATCTGCACCTTGTTCAGCGCGCGTGTCAGGTCGTGGACGTTGTTGGTGAAGTCCTGGTCCAGGTCGACATCGGTGTCGAAGTTGATTACGAAAGCCAGGTCCTTGTCGCGCAGCACGGCACGCAGGAACTGCGCGCAGGACTCCTGTTCAATGGTCAGCACACGCGTCTGGCTGGCGCTGGTGTCGATCATGATGCCCAACGTCAGCGGCTGGTTCGATTCCGCCGAAAAGTACTTGATGGTCTGCGGCTTGCCATCCTCGAAAACCTCGAAGTTGTCCTTCGTGAGGTTGGGGATCAACAGGCCATGCTTGTCTTTTACGTTGTAGAAGATGTTGACGACGTTGACCTGGGCCTTGAAGGTCTGCAAAGGCTCCTGATCGGAGGGTTGCGCTTGCTGGTCCTGGGCCGGAGGTTGGGCCGGCGGATTCTGCTGCTGCGCCGGCAGCCACAGGCAGCAACAGAGGATCAGGCATCCGACAATGACACTTTGGCGAAACGGCATAGCTTCTCTTTCGTCTCGGATGTATCCATTCTAGTGCACAGCGGCTAAATCGGCGATGATAGCTGCCCCAGAAGCTCCACTGCGGTTATACTGTGCAGAGTTCCGGCAACTCCTGGAGACCGTAGACACCCATGTTCCCTCGCCGCTTGAGCTCCTGCATAAGAGGCGCCTTTCTTACGGCGGTCCTTGCACTGGCAGTTTCTGCCTTGTGCCAGGAACAGAAGCTGCCTGATGCCCCTGCGCCACAGAATAATGCGCCGGCGCCCAGCGTTTCTCTGCCGCCGCCCAGTAGCGCAGATGATCAGGGAAATTCGTCCTCCAGTGGAAACCCGGAGCAGCCGGCAAATACTCGCCCCGCGGGACAAGCTTCCGAGGCCGCCAATCCGCAACCGCCGCCTCCGGGATCGCAGGAGATCAAGACCGTTCCTCCGGGCAGCGTGCCGACCAGCGAGAATGGACGCGATGAGCTGATGACTCTCACCAAGACCGTCAGCTTCGTCACCGTTCCGGTCACCGTGAAGGATGATGGTGGCAAGCTGGTGGAAGGCCTGCTGGCCAAAGACTTTAGTATTTATGAAGACGGGACACTCCAGAAGCTCACCTTCTTCACCAGCGATCCGTTTCCTCTGTCAGCGGCCCTGATCGTCGATCAAGGCCTGCCCGATCCGGTGCTTCGCAAAGTGAACCAAACCTTTTCAGCCTTGGGCGGCGCCTTCGGCCCGTTCGACGAAGTAGCTGTCTTTACCTACGGCAATACGGTGAGCAAGCGTCAGGATTTCGGCAATTCCACGCGCATGCAGATGGCACTCCAGCGCATCAAGGATGAGAGCGGAAACAATGCTGGTGCGTCGGTTGTAGGCGGCCCTTTTGGATCAGGACCCCAGACCAACAGCAAACCGATGGACGGCGCGAAGCAGGTAATAACGCCCACCCCGGAATCCCATGTCCTGAACGATGCGATTCTGATGGCCGCGCAGGAACTTGCTCATCGCGCGCCCACCACCCGCAAGATCATCTTCGTCATCAGTGATGGCCAGGAGTTTGGCAGCCGCGCCAGTTATGCCCAGGTGTTGAAGGTATTGCTGACCGACGGCATTGCAGTCTATGCCATCGGCGTGGACACGGCAGAGATGCTGAACAAGCCGGTTTCCAAGGTGCACATTCCCGGATTCGGCTATAGCAATATCCTGCCGCGTTACGTCAATGCGACTGGCGGCGATGTGCTGAATGAGTTTTCGAAGGAGTCCATCGAGAGCGCCTATCAGCGGATCACCATGGAAGCCCGCTTCCAATACACCTTGGGCTACAACACGGTGCAGAAGCCGTCCAGCAATTATCGCGACATCGAAGTTCGCGTGAAAAAACCTGGTCTCGAAGTCTCGGCCAAGCACGGATACTATCCGCTGCCGCCGCAGCGCTTACAGCCGCCCGCAGAGCCTCCGCCGGGACCAACCGGCAGCGCCGATACAGCTCCGCCTCCGCCAGGATCGTAGTTGTTCCGTAGATGTCTGTGTCTTAGCTGCAATTCGCGCGGAGCGGTGGAATAAACCATCGCATTTAGGATCTCACCAGCCGCTGCGGCGGGCAGAGCTACTTCACAGACACTGTAGGTACCGCACACGCTCTCCCGATTCTGCAACAAAAAGCCCCTCGCAAAACGCGAGGGGCTGCTCAACAATGGACCGACCTCAACTTACTGCTGCCGGGCGTTGCTCTGCGCGGCATTGGACTGCTGCTGCATCGGGGCGGATTGCCGCTGCGATGACTGAGCCGGGTAGCTGTTCTGCGCGCCCATGCCGCCGGCCATCTCTCCGTTCGACGGCGCCGCCGAGGCTAGCTGATCGACGTCGTTCTTCAGCAAGCTGATCTCCACCCGATTGCCGTGCGGGCGCGTAGCGCTGCCGTCCTCGGCTGGAAGTTTCGCATTGCCCATACCCATCACGAAGACGCGGTATACCGGGATCTCGTTCTTCTCCACCAGGTATCGCACGACCGAGTTCGCCATGGCCTGCGAGTTCCGGATGCCGTACTGTCCAGCCCCCGTCGAGAAGCCCTGCACCTCAATGATGTAACCCTTCTGATCTTTCAGATCAGCGGTCATGTCATCCAGGGCCTGCCGGTCTTTGCTGCTTAACACCGTCTGGCCGGAGCGGAAACGGATTTCGGTCTGCGTCGCCGGCTGATACTGATCGATGTTGCCCACAACATGCTCAACCGTGTTCAGGCGGTTGCTTGCCTGGGTCGCGGTCTCATTGGCTTGCTGTGCGCGGTTACCGGCCTCGACTGCGTGCTGGTCGGCCAGCGTGGCCTTGGCGTCCGCCTGGCGAATGCCTTCCTGCGCCCGCGCGTCCACGTCTTTGATCTGCCGGGCGTTCGCGGCGGTCAGGTCGTCGAGCTCGTTCACCCGGTCACGAATGGGAGTGAGCTGCCGCTGCACATACTTCTTGCGGGCGAAAGGATTGACCTTGCCCCAGAAGCCCTCCCGCACCTCGGGTTGCAGAGGCTGCCGCGCCGACATGTTCTGGTCGGAGTTGGCATCCGGCGTGGTCTGGGCAGGTTGCGAACTGCTCTGGCTTGCCTGCGAGCTGCTGGTTGCGGACGAAGCCGCCGACTGCTGACTGTCAGATGATGTCGTCGCGGCCGCGGGCAGCGCCAACGCCGCAGCCAGAGGCAACGTGAATAGCATTGAGATCTTCATGTTACAGACTCCTCCAAAATCGTCGGGGTCGTGCCCTGTCTGGCGTCCGCGGTCGTGAATCCTCCCGGTTCCGCGGTAGCTGGGCACAGTTCATCGCGCACGGCCGCGATTTGTTAGTACAGGTCAATTGCCAAACTATGTGTTCGCCAATTCGCCCTTAACCCATTTGCTTTCAATGAGACATGCCGGATGCCGATTGGGTCGACGAGTAGGAAGTAGCAGTGGGAGGGTAATTGTTACAGCCGGAATCGAGATCGGAACCTCAGGCCGCTTGGACTGAGTCGATCTTCGGCGTCGAAACCGAAGGCAGAACCGCTGACAGCGCTTTCTCCACTTCACCCATGGCCTCTGCGAGCGGAAGCGGAGGAATCACGGTCATGTATCCCAGCATTCGCGCCAGTCGATGGTAGGAAGACCGGCAGCTGTGCAGGAAATCCAGCGGATATTCCGGCTTACGCTGCCGTGCTTCCTCCGGATCGGCATCCAGCAGGTAAGCAACGTCAGGTCGCGGAACGAAGGCTCCGACCACGCGAATGAAAACGCTCGTGACAGCATTCGCGAGTGGCAAATTAGCAAGCTCGTCATAGATGTACCGGTCCATGATGATGACATCGGCGCCCGTCCGCCTGGCTACGGCAACCACCATCACCAGATGCATCGCGTCGAGCAGATACAGTCCATGACGCGCAATCGTCAGATACCACTTGCGGACATTCTTGTCTTGACGATTCACTGGCTGGCCAGGCGCACCGATACCGCGCTCGCTGCCATAGACCTTATGCACAAAGCCTTCACGATAGCGACTGAGGACCACTACGTCGTCCCAAAAAGCCAGCAGCTTCGTACTCAAGCCCCGGTCGTGTAGAAACCGTTGCAGGTTTGCAATCTGCGTGCTCTTGCCGGCGCCGTCAACGCCCGAGAAGGAAATAAGGAGTGGCAAGCTACGAGCCGCGAACTGCGAGCTTCGAGCTTTCACTTTTGTCGCCTTCCTGCCATGTGTTTCCTCTAAGACAACAGCTAGTAGCTCGCGGCTCGTAGCTCACAGCTATTTCGGCTTGCTCGGCGTGCCTTTGGATATCCCATAAACCGTTCCGGCCGCGACGCCACTTGCCGCGATCAGTCCCACCTTCAACAACAAGGATCGCCGCTGATTCTGCTTGGCAGGCGCAATCGCTTCGCCGGCTTGGGCGCGAGGCCGCTCCGCCCACGGTCGGTACTCCCTCGGCGGTTGCCGTGCCCAAAGGCTCCTGCATCTGCTGCTCCGGTCTCGGCTGCGGAGCCGGAGTCGCCGGAAGCGCTTCAGTCGAGCTCTCCGGGTTTGGCGACGGATTTTGCGGACTGGGCTGGTTCTGATTCGGTATAGGTTGCAGCGGCCCCTTCGACGGATCGACGGTTGTACCGCTTCGCTGATTTTGCTGCTCCTGCTGGCCGTTTTGCGGGACTGCGGCTTGCGCGTACTCCGGCAGTCCGCACAAAACCACCGCGACCACCAGCAGCATGATTCTCGCGAACGTTTTCTGATGAGCTCTCATTTCAGCTCTCCCAGGGGAAAGAAATTTCGCATTGGGCCCGGTTACTTCAAGTTGGTCAAAACCTTTTCAGCCGTGACCGGCGTCAGGGACGTCGCCGGGTTTGCTTCAAGGTTAGATGCAGGTTTCATCAGCCGCTCGACGTCCGCGTCGCGGTCATAAAACAAATTTCGCGTACGATTACGAGCGTAGCGCCACAAGTTCGGCACATTGGTTTGGTACCAGCAGGACTGCGACATGCGCGGCGACAGTCCGCAAAACACGCGGAACCGGCTTTGTAACACCTCGGGCGAGGCCAGCAACGCCGCCGTCAACCGGTGGTTTCCCTCCAGAACGGTCACCGGCTTCTCGTCATCAACACCGATCAGCAGCACCACGCTTTTGTCGTCATGGTTCCGCAACTGGTAGCTCAACGCCTGCACCTTGGCAATGAAATCGCGAGTTCGGCCACGGAACGGTTTGGTCTTGATCCGCCGTACGATGTCTTTCAACAGGAAGCTGCCGTTGGCCACGCGCCGCCACTGCGCTCTCGGAAATACTCGCAGCCGCTCCAGGTCTCCCGGCTCGATTTGCACTTCCCACCACTGCGTATCGTCGGGCAGCTCTCGCCACATGTGCCCGCGACGGTCGCGCCTATCAGGTACTCACCTTCGAGCGATTCACCTTCTGGGCCACGATCATGGCAATGCCCTTTGTCGGGCTGCTGGCCGTGGAACTGATCGAGCGCTTCCGCCTAAAGGCCGCCGTCGCCTTGGCCATTGCCGCGGTGGCGACCATGGCTGCTTCCGTGGCATGGATCGAGATCAATCCCATCGCCAGCTCACCCTTCAATACCGATCAGGTGGTGGCGTTCCTGAATCGCGATGATCATGCGAAGTTCCGTTACATCACGCTGGGCTTCGGCGCCCATTTTGCCGAAGTCTCAACCTATGCCAAGGCGGATAGCATCGATGGCGACTACAACTCCGCGCGTCTGTTGCCTGAAATGACAGCTTACGGCGCCGGCCAGCTTTACAACGCCAAGTATTACGGCTTGTCGGGCATGGAATCGCTGCGGGCAGTGCTGAAGCACGCCAATCAATACGGCTTGAAGTACGTCTTCGTCCGCGACCGGTTTTACGAACCGCTGCTGGCCTTTGCGGGCTGGCGCAAGACCGAGACCTACGACAACGGCAACGTGACTTTGTGGACGAGGGAAGACGTTCCTCCGGCGAAGCGACTGGAATTCGTGGGCTTCATGCCCACTGCGATGGAGGGGCTGATGTGGGGAATTCTTCCCATGGCCAGTAGCTTGTTCGCCTTATTTCTGGTTCTGCTGATGCCGGAGCGCCGACGGTTGGGCACGACGTTGGAGTTTCCCGCTCCGGCGGCGGAGCCCATGGTACTGCGGGAGGCCAAGTAATGAAGCGTGTTCTGCCTATCCTGATCATCGTTCTCACCGTGGTTTTGATCGCCATGGCGACCGTCTAGCCCAACGAGTTGTCTCCCGCGAAGTCGCCGGACGGAGCCGTCCAATCATTACTGGCGCATGCAAAAGCGCACGATTACAAGGGGGCCTACTCGTATGTCGCGCAATCGTCCGACAACGACGAGCAGGCATTTGCCCGTGACCTGACAGGGCGCGACGGCAGTCTGCGCACTTATTCGTCCTTGCAACAAGCGGACACCAAGGTACTCCATGCAACCGATGACGAAGCGCTCGTTCGCGCGACTTTGGAGTACGCCACCGCCGTCGGCGCGTTCTACGACACACGCGATTTGAAAGTAGTAAAGCAAGGCGACCGCTGGCAGGTGGAATGGCCGGTGGTGCAGGAAGCCAAAGTTCCACCGCAAGTGATCCAGGAAAATTACCTGCGCTGGGACGTCATCACACGCGGGTCGGACGATGATTGGGGGGCGCAGAACGTAGAAGCTCCGCGGGTACGGATTGTTTCCATGAATGCCATCGCGCAAGGCAACAACACCATCATCGTGGGCGAAATTGAAAATGAAGACACGGTTCCCGGATTTGTATCCGTCGGGGCCACGCTGGTCGGGAAGGACGGGAGCGTGCTCGGCGAGGAAACCAGCTTCGACAAAATCTCGCACACTCTTCTGCCCAAGGAGATTTCGCCGTTCCGCATCGACTTTCCTAAGGTGCAGCTCGGAACTGTAAAGAGCGTGCGCATGGCACCGAACTCGATTCTGGGGCCGGCCTCCGCCGATCCGGTGATCGGCGTGATGCATCAGCGCGTGGAGACGGACACGCGTGGCAGTCATGTGCTGAAGGGTGACCTGGTCAACCAGAGCGGGGTTGTCGTGAATATACCGCACGTGTTGGCGACCTACTACGACAACTCTGGCAAGGTGATCTGGGTTTCAGGACGGCTACGTCGACCAAGCGCTGTTGCCGCAGACACCAGTTCCATTTGCCGTCGATCTGCGCGACGACCTGGCCTCCAATGTCCACAATTACCGCGTTACCGTGAATGAGTACATGCTGGAGCACGAAGACTAATCCCATGACGAAATCGCCCATCGAAGTTGTGGTCAAGTGCGGCTGCACGATGGCAGTCGCGATCTTGCTGATGTGCTGCTTCGTCATTGCGACTCATGCGGCCGAACTGAACGTACCGACGAGCGTGGCTGCCGGTTCCGGCCTGAGTATTCCTACCTCTGGCAGAGGTAGCGCGACGTTGTATGTCGCCGGTCCCGGCACGGCGATCAAGAGAAAGGTCCAGCTCGGCCAGGAAATCCAGCTCAGCGCGGATGAACTGCAGAACGCCGGCCGCTATGTCGTCTCGCTGGACGGAAACAGTGCGACGTTCTTCGTCATCGCGGGTCCCGTGCAATCAATCGCATTTCTGGCGCGGCCATCGCGCGTGCCAGCGGATACTCCAAACGTCATCACTGGCACAGCGCTCGTATTCGACAAGTATCAGAACCTGGTGTTGCAGCCGCAGCCCGTGAAGTTCGATCTCAACGTCAACGGGCAGACCGTTAGCCGCACGGACATGACGAAACAGGGAATTGCGTATATCAAGCTCGACTCCTCGAAGAAAGAGGGGCCGGCGCAGTTCATGGCTTCCAGCGGCCCTGCTTCGGTGCGGCGCGTGGTGCAGGAAGTGGCATCCGATCCCTGCAACATCCGCATGAGCGCTGAGCGCGACAAGAATGGCGTTCTGGTGCGGACCGATCCCATTCGCGATTGCGCCGGCAATCCGGTTCCCGATGGAACCATAGTCACCTTCACTTCCACGGACTCGCAAGGCAAGAACACAGTCGACGCCCGCATCAAGCGTGGAATTGCGCAGGCGCATTTGCCTGCATCGGCCAATGCCACGATTTCCGTGGCGTCGGGCGTCGTTGTCGGCAATGAAATCCAGTGGCGAGTCGATCGATGAAGTTCCTATTGCGGCTCAACCCGATCCTGTTGGCGCTGGCAGCGTTAGCCGTAGTCCTCCCAAGTCATGGGACAGATTCTGTTCTCGCCGCCAGCGCGCCGGCGGTCAAGATCAACGTTGCGAACGCCGCTCCGCGCCAGGTTGAGGACTCCACCCAAAAGGCTGTCGCTCGCGACTACGCTACCGCATGGCAGGCGATGGCCGACGCGCTCAATCAGAACCGTGCCGACCTTCTGAGCGCTAACTTCATCGGAACCGCCAACGATAAACTGACTGCCACGGTCTGCGAGCAAGGCAAGGCGGGCTTGCATCAGCGCATCGTCGACCAAGGGCATACGGTCGATGCTGTTTCTTATTCCACAGAAGGCTCGGCAATCGAGTTACACGACACGGCCCGTCTCCAACTCCAACTAATGGATGGTAATACGGTCATTCACTCGGAAGACGCGACCCTGCATTACGTCGCGCTGCTCACGGCCGCGGAGAACTCCTGCAAGGTCCGGATGCTGGAGACAGTCCCCGCTTTTTAATACGGCTTTGACCTTTCGTCCTCCTCTACGTCCAACTAAGGTATTCGCCAAGATTTCAGCGGTGTTGAACCATCCTGCAAGGGTCTACGAATCGTTCTCCCGCAATCAGGGAATAACGGCTAGAATATATGTAGACTCCAGTGTGAGGCGCGGCATCCAATCGCTGTTGAGTGGCTGGTCCTGAATGATCCTAAAATGTATCCGTGTCTCTACTCTGGCGCTGCTGATGGCTGGCTCTATCGCCAGCGTCGCGCAAAGTTCACCTGCTGATTCCACGCCTGCCGCCCAACCGGCGACTCCTCCGGACGCGACTAGTGGACAACAGAACTCCTCAACCGCCGTACCGTCGGCCACTGCGCCACAGTCGTCACCAACCGCCCCGGCGAAGGCAGCGGACAAGGCTGCCGCTTACTACCACTTCATGATGGCGCATATGTACGAGGAGATGGTCTCAATGTATGGCCGCTCCGACTACGCCAACAAGGCCGTAGAAGAATACCGTCTGGCTATTGAGAATGATCCCAGCTCCGATTATCTGAATGCCGGGCTGGCGGAAATCTACGCCAAGATGGGACGCATTCGCGATGCCGTGCTGGAAGCTCAGGACATCCTGAAGCGCGACGGCAATAATCTTGAAGCACGGCGCCTGCTGGGCAGCATCTACCTGCGTTCGCTGGGCGACATGCAGGCAGGAACCCAATCGCAGGAGATCCTGAAGCTCGCCATCGAGCAGTATGAGCAGATCGTTAAGCTCGATCCCAAGAGCGTCGAGGACCATCTGCTTCTAGGCCGTCTTTACCGCCAGAACAATGAGCTTTTGAAGGCCGAGAATGAATTCAAAGCAGCGGTCCAGATCCAGCCCGATTCCGAAGAAGCCGTAAGCACGCTGGCTTATCTCTATAACGAGGAAGGCGACTCCAATCGCGCCTTGCAGGTGCTGAACGCGATTCCGGAAAGCGCACGCACTGCGAAGCTGTACTCGGCGCTCGGCTACACCTACGAGCAGCAAAAGGAGTACAAGCAGGCGGTGGAGGCTTATCGCCAGTCCACGCAACTGGACCGCGACAACCTGGATGCCGTGCGCGGCTTGGCGCAGAACCTGATGAATGACGGCCAGACCGAAGCTGCCCTGGAGCAGTACAAGGCCATCGTCGATGCCGATCCTTCCGACGCGCAAACCTACATGCTGATTGCCGAGATCGATCGCCGCGATGGCAAGTTCGATCAGGCAATGGACGCGTTGAAGAAGGCCAGTTCGGTGGTTCCGGATTCGCTCGAAGTGCAGTACAACATCGCGGTCGTCGACGAAGCCCAGGGCAAGTACGATGACGCCATCCAGATCCTGAATCAGTTGCTTCAGAAGACCCAGCACGATGACGCCGACTACACCGCGTCCGACAAGAACAATCGCGCCCTGTTCCTGGAGCGGCTGGGCACTATCTATCGCGAGACCAACAAAACTCAGCTCGCGCTCGACACCTTCCGCAAAATGATCGCCCTCGGTGACGAGAACGCGGTCCGCGGCTACCAGGAGATCATCGAAACCTATCGCGATAATAAGCAGTGGCAGTTAGCGACAAATGCCGCCGAGGAAGCGGCCAAAAAGTTTCCCGGCGATCGCGATCTGCAGATGGTTGCAGCCTCGCAGTTGGCCGATATGGGAAGCACCGGTCCAGCTATTGAGCGCGTAAAGTCGCTGCTCAAGGACAATCCGACTGACGATGAGAAGGTCTACGTTGCTTTGGCGCAAATGTACAGCCGCGTCCAGGATTGGAATAACGCGGAATTGTACGTCAACAAAGCGATCGATATCGCGACCAAGCAGGAAGACAAGGACTACGCGATCTTCGTGGCCGGATCCATTTACGAGCGTCAGAAGAAGTATGACAAGGCCGAAGAGGCTTTCCGCAAGGTTGTGGCCGACGATCCGAAGAACGCCATGGCCTTGAATTATCTTGGCTACATGCTCGCCGACCGCGGTACGCGGTTGGATGAGGCGCTCGGTTACATTCGCCGCGCCGTGGCCCTGGAGCCGCAGAACGGCGCCTATCTAGACTCGCTTGGCTGGGCCTACTACAAGATGGGCAACTATGAGCTGGCGGAAGAGAATCTGCGCCGCGCCTCGGAGCGTACGACTGACGATCCCACCATCCACGAACATCTAGCCGACCTTTATCAGAAGACGGGTCGCCTGAAGTTGGCAGCGACCTACTGGGAGCGTTCACTGGAGGAGTGGAACAAGACCATTCCCGCGGAGGTGGACGCGGACAGTGTTGCCCGCGTGCAGAAGGAATTGGAAACCGCGCGCGTCAGGCTCGCCAAACAGAATGGTGCTGTCGCGACGCCGGCCAAGCCGTAAGAAACTCGGTTGCAGTCGATTGGGAAACGGCACAGCTTCGGCTGTGCCGTTGCTATTACTTCCCCACATCTATCGTTCTCTGTAGCGCCTCACGCAGTGATACGCGTGGCGCCCATCCGGTCTGTTCGCGGATGAGACGCGTGTCATACCAGCGATTCTGCAAAGCGCGTCGCAGCTGATGTGTGGAGAGGCGAAGATCACCCATGGGAACGATTGGCCGCAACGCCTCCATGAGCGGCGACGCGACGTACAGCGGCCACGGTGATGAGAAACGCGTCCTGGAATGGTCGACAGCGCACTTCAGCTGATGATATTGCGCCAGCGTCAATTCTTCGTCGTCCAGAACGTTGAAGTGCCGCAGCCCGTTGCCCGAAGCCGCTGCGACCTGCATGGCATCGACCAGGTTCTCGACATAATTCAGCGGGAAGCGACTTCGCGGATCGCCGAAGACGACATTCGTATTCCCCAGGCGGAAGGCAAACATACCGCTTGGTAGCGGCCGGCCGGGACCGAAGATAATTCCCTCGCGCAGGATCATTGTGGGCAGGCCGGTTCGCTGGGCGAAGGAACTCACCAGGCGATCCGCGGCAATCTTCGATTGCGCATAGGGATCGCGCAGCTCAGGCTTGTCGTCGAAGGGTGTGTTTTCATCGATACGCGCGCCGTCCTCGACTGGACCGTAGACCGCCAGCGAACTGGCATAGACGAACTGTCCAACACCTTGCCGTTCGCAGGTGACCAGGACCCGTTCCGTTCCAGCGACGTTCGTCTCGAAGTAGTCCTTGAGCGCCGCGGCGCCAACCTTGGCGGCCAGATGATAGATGACGTCGGCTCCTCTGAAGGCTTGAGAGATCGACTCGGCATCGCGGAGATCGCCGCGAACGACCTCGACGCCGGCGTCCTGCAATGCGTCAGCGCGCGGCGATGGGCGCGCCAGCACGCGGACCGTCGCTCCTTTCGCGAGCAGGTCGCGCACCAGAAATCCGCCCAGAAATCCTGTGCCACCGGTTACGCAGATACGCATAGTTAGAACCCCAATTGGGGGCCAGTGAACAAAAATAAACCCATAACGGGTGGAGCACCGCTCCAGCGGTGCATTTCGGCTGGCCAAATGCTTCGGCTTTAGCCGCTGAGATAAAGAGTAAGCCTCACCTCAGGCGCTAAAGCGCTCTTCAACACAGCACGTCTCCTGCACGCGGCGTGCTCCGCCCGTGCGACCCTCGCGACCGATGCTGTCTCATGTGTCCTCGCCCATGTCCTCGACCGAGCCTTGCCCGTGTGTTAGATTACACTTTCGTTTCCCAATCGAGTTGCGGCCCTGGAAAGTCCCACAGTTCTTCCGGCCACTCTGGTTCATGCAGTGAAGCGGCTTAATCCAAACCCACGAGAGAAAAAGCATTGCGGATCGCAGGCTACATAGTCCTGATGGTGGCCGCCATCCCCGGCGTGTACTACCTGCTGGCGATCTACAGCTCCGTCCGCTACTTCCGCGTCGCCCGGCGCGAGAATCCTCCCAACACCGATTTCACGCCGCCCATAAGTTGCCTGAAGCCCATACGTGGGCTTGACGAGGATGCCTACGAGAATTACGCCAGCTTCTGCCGCCAAGATTATCCGGAGTACGAAATCGTGTTCTGCGTCGATCCCGACGATCCAGCCCTGCCCGTACTGGAAAAATTGATTGCCGACTTTCCCGAGCGCAAGATCCGCCTGCTATTCGGCTCCGGCCGGAACGCCATCAACGACAAAGTGGCGCGCCTGGTGCGGCTGGTCAGCGAGGCACAATACGAACTGCTGGTCATTACCGACGGCGACATTCGCGTCGGCCCCGACTACCTGCGCGCGGTCGCGCATCCCTTCCGCGATCCCAAGGTCGGCGGAGCGACTACCCTCTACGTTTCCACCGAGGAAACATCGTTCGTGCAGGAGCTTCAGTCGGTCGGGATGATTTCCGACTTCTTCGCGGGAATCCTGGTGGCGTGGCAACTGGACGGCATCAAGTTCATGTTCGGACAATCGATTGTGACCACGCGCCAGCGGATTGCCGGATTTGGCGGATACGAGGTCATCGAGAACCGGCCAGCGGACGACCTTAACGTTGGCCGGCTGGTGGCGGCGCAGGGCTACGAGGTCAAACTCCTGCCGTACGTCGTGAAAACCGTTGCTGACTTCCAGTCTTTGAAGGACCTGTTCTACAAGCGCGTTCGCTGGATGACGGTGATGCGCCTGATGCGCCGGCGCGGTCATCAAGGCCTGATCTTTACGTGGGGCCTCATCTGGGCGCTCGTCGCGGTGGCAGTCCATCCGACGCTTTCAATCGTGATTGGTTATCTGGGCAGTTATATTGTGCTGCGCGTCATCCTTACATGGCTGATCGGAATACACGGGATGCAGCAGAAGGGATTGTGGCCGAAGATGCTGCTGATCCCGCTGTGGGACGCAGTGGCGTTCATGATCTGGGTTGCCAGCTTTGGCCGGAGCGTCATCCGCTGGCGCGGCTATGACTATTACATTCGCGATGGAATTCTGGTGCCGGTGAACCCCGCGAATACGCCGCACGGGAAGTAGCTGCGAGCGCCAGAGCCCCGAGTCCCGAGCTCCTGGTTTCAATTGGCGACCCGCAGGTTGGAGACTGCCGCTAAGTACGAATCCAACATCGGGTGGAGCACGCCTTTTAGGCGTGCAGTCAGAAATAGCGCATAGGGAACGGATTTAGCCGCTGAGGTAAGTTCAGCCAAGCGTTACCTCAGCGGCTGAAGCCGGTTCGAGTCGAGCGGTTTCTATGCACGCCTGAAGGCGTGCTCCACCCGGGATACCCAGCGGCCTGGAGCTTGAAATTCGAAACGTAATCATGACTCAACACAAAGCGAAAATCGCGATTGCCGGCGCCGGAATCTACGGCGGCACCACCGCCATCCGCCTGGCCGAGCAGGGCCACGACGTTCACCTCTTCGATCCGCTGGGCATTCTGAACGCTGCCTCGGGGATCAACCAGTTTCGCATTCATTCCGGCTACCACTATCCGCGCAGTCCCGAGACCATCCGCGAGACCATGGGAGCACGGGCAGAATTCCTCCAGACCTTCGCGCCGGCCATCGTCCGCAATAGCCGACACTATTACGCCATCCCGCACGAAGGCTCGCAGACCCCGCCGGAGCTGTTCGAGCAGGTAATGGCCGAGCACAAGATTCCCTTACAGCCCTGCCGGCCGGAGTGGATGAACTTCGATTTCATCGACAAGTGCTACGAAGTCGAAGAGCAGATTTACGATCCGGAAATTCTGCGCGAAGTCCTGACGAAACAGATTGAGTCGCTCGGCATCAGCTTCCACAAGCAGGAATTCACTCCGTCGATGCGACCTGAGTACGACTTCGTGGTGTGGGCGACATACGGGCTCGGCCCTTCGCGCGGGCTGTTCAAGTCGGTGAAGTATCAGGTGGCGGAAAAAATTCTCATCCAGTTGCCGCCGCAGCTGCGCGGCGTCTCGCTGGTGGTGGTCGATGGGCCGTTCACAGCCTTCGATCCCTACGGTAGCTCGCAACGATCACTTTGGGGCTCTGCCAAACATAGCAACCACTGGACCACCACCGATCCCAATGATCCCATCCCCGAGCAGTATCGTCCGTTGCTGAATGGACCTGGGTTTGAGCCCATCTCGTGGACCAGATTCGAAGCGATGCGCCAGGACGCGATGCTGGCAGTGCCTGCCTCGGCGGAAGCGGTTTACCTTGGATCGCGCTTCACCATTCGGGTGGTCGAGAACAATCCCAAGCAGGATCGCAGGACGCTGTACGTGCAGGAGACCGCGCCGGAAGAGATTCACATCTTCTCTGGTAAGGTGGTCAGCGCGGTGAAGGCTGCGCGCCTGGTGAGCGAACGAATCGCCCAGGGCTGAACGTCAGGAAAGTTTACTTCGTACTACGCCAGCAAGCGCGCCGCTTCCTTGGCGAAGTACGTCAGCGTAATCGACGCACCCGCGCGCTGGATACATAGCAGCGACTCCATCATTACACGCTCATAATCGATCCAGCCATTGAGCGCGGCGGCCTTGATCATGGCGTACTCCCCGCTGACCTGATAAGCCGACAGCGGCACATCGAAACGCAGGCGCGCTTCGTGCAGCACGTCGAGGTACGGCATCGCCGGCTTCACCATGATCATGTCGGCGCCTTCGTCCAGGTCGAGCTCGATCTCGCGCATGGCTTCCCGCAGGTTGGCGGGATCCATCTGGTAGGAGCGGCGATCGCCGAAGTGCGGCGCCGAGTCGGCCGCTTCGCGAAACGGCCCGTAGAAGCCGCTGGCAAACTTCGCGGCATACGAAAGAATCGGCGTGTTCTGGAAACCGTTTTCATCCAGCGCCGTGCGAATCGCGTTTACACGGCCATCCATCATGTCGGAGGGTGCGATGATGTCCATCCCCGCCTTCGCCTGTGAAACTGCTGTCCTTGCCAGCAACTCCAGCGTGGGATCGTTGAGGATTTCGTAGTCCTCGGCTGAGGCTGCCATGACTTGCGATACGGCGGCAACGGCAGCGCCCTGCGACTCCGCACCAGAAGCGGCTATCGCGGCGGCCAGCGAACGCGCGCCTTGAGTGGTTACGACGATCTTTTTGCCCTTCGACTCCAGTTCGCGCTTGAACTCCAGCGCCTCACGCAGTGCTTTGGCGTTGGGATCGGAGGTATCCACCAGACCGCAGTGTCCGTGCGACATGTACTCGCAAAGGCAGACGTCGCCCATCAGCAGCAGGCCGGGCACTTCGCGCTTGATGGCGCGCGTCGCCTTCTGCACGATGCCATCCTCGGCCCAGGCACCCGTAGCCACGTCGTCCTTCGACTCCGGCAGCCCGAACAGGATGACGCTGGGAATGCCCAGCGCCTTCACTTCGGCGCATTCCTTCACCGCTTCGTCGATCGACAAGTTGTACACCCCGGGCATGGAGCGCACTTCCTTGCGAATGCCTTCGCCGGGACAGATGAACAGCGGATAGACGAAGCCTTCCGGGCTGAGGCGGGTTTCGCGAACGAACGAACGCATCGCTTCTGAGCGACGCAGGCGGCGGGGACGATCAGTTGGGAACGGCATAACACTAAAATTCTAGCACCGTGGCGAGTAGTACAAACCCGTGAAATTAGACGCGGAAAAACTGGTCTGGAATTGTGATGAGGATCACTGAAAAGCAGAGGTCAACTCAGCGGAATCCGAGCAAACATCGGGGCCAGCCAAAGGCGCGGCCAGGCATGGCAATGGGTAACGTCTACTGCATGATCTCCCAGACCACACCGTGCTGATACTCGCCGCAGGCAGATGCAGTTGAATACAGGTTGTCTTGCGCGTCGAGTGTGATGTTGCCGCTAGGGTAACAGCCATCATAGGCGGTAAAATCGTGAAGATCGGTGTAGGTCCAGCTTCCACCTGAGCTTGTCAGCTTGAAAACCGAACCATACCCATTCGCTCCCTCACGATAAGTAGTGCCGTACAGGTTGCCGGAAGCATCGATCGCCAGGCTGGCGTAGGATCCGGTGCCGGCCATACCGCTGAAGCTATAAAGCGTGGTAAGCGTCCACAGTCCATTTGAGGGCGCCAGCTTGAAGACTGTACCTGCGCCGCCTGACCCACCCGCTGTCGTCGTTCCATAAAGATTGCCCTGATTGTCGAAGACCAAGCCGCCAATCGGGCCCGCTCCGTCGCTTCCGTCTTGAAACGCATACAAAAGGTCGATAGTCCATTCGGAACCACTACGCGTTAACCGATACACCGTTCCGCCCCCGTAGGGGCCGTCCGCGGCAGTGGTGCCATACAGATATCCCGAGCTGTCCCGGATCAACCCGCTATAAGGAGTAGCTCCGTCCATGCCATTGAAGCTGTAAATGATGTTAAAAGTCCAGCCACCGCTGGAAGGAGACAACTCGAATACCGTATTGAAGAGCGTCGTACCATACAGATTGCCGGTTGGGTCGAAAACAATGCCGTTATTCGGGAACGCCTCGCCGTATTCGGTGAATGTGTAGAGCGTAGTTTCGTTCCAGTTGCAGAGTACCGATGCGCACGCCGTGGAAGGTGGCTGCAGATTGAACACCAAGCCGCAACCGTACTCCGAGCACAGGCCTCCGAAGTAGCCCCCTTCAGGATTCGTGCCGTAGAGGCCGCCCGCCGGACCCACGACGATTTCACCTGTAGTGTTAGGTCCAAAATTGTACAGCGGTGTCAGGGCCCAACCGTTTCCTGAATTCTTCAGTTTGAAAGCGACGCCGGCGGTTCCATAGAAGGTTCCCGCCCCATCCATTGCCAGACCAGCGGTTGGGTTTTCGCCATCTCCTCCACCCGTGAAGCTGTGAATGACGCTGAAGGTCTGCGCCTGTGCCGGTTGGATCAGCATGATCGCCAGCACAAACAACACGAGTGCAGCGCGCTTCGCGGTTGCGCGTGGCAGATTCATTTGACAGACATCATACTCCCGCCGTGCCACACTCTATCCCTAGCCCGGCGAGAACCTTCGGCCGCGGGCTTCTCTACTGAATCGTCGAAGCTGCGCGGCCGGGAAGAATCGCATGCAAAAGAAAAGGCCCCGGAGCAGGAGGTACCTCCGGGGCGGTTGATCTAACGTTTCATCTATGTCAGGAAGAACTCGCGGGTGATCTTGGTCCACTGCTCATCCGGCATGGTGCTGGCCAGATCGTCGATTGCTACGCCGCCGTCCTGCGCCAGGGCTCCGAGAGCACTCGGCATCACTCGTTGCAGCCGCATCGAAGACTCCTCGGTCCACCAGCGGGCCAGGGCGCCGCCCAGCAGGTTGCGGAAGTTGGTCTTCGAATCGGGAGACTGAACGGTTATCATCCAACCTTCGCCGTATGGGTCCTTGGTCGCCAGCGATGGATCGTTGAGCACCGCTTCGTTGATGTCGGACACGCTGCCTTCAATCGGGGAAACCATGTCGACCTTCACGCCATTGCGTATGACGCTCCACACCTTTTGCCCTTGGCGAATCCACTGACCGCGTTGCGGCAGGGTGACACGCTCCACTTTGCCAACCAGCTTCGAGGCAAAATCGTCGATGCCGATTCGCACCAGGTTTGGACTCTCGCTCAGCGCCCAGGTATGTCCGGGGTGATACCGAAGGTTGTCAGGTACCGAAAAACCGCCTACCAGGCTGGGTTTCAACCGGGGAGCAGTTGCCATGTCTTTGCTCATCGCAGGGGCGACCTGCAGAGCGGGATGCTTGGCTTTCGCGTAGAAGAAGTCGATGGTTAGAAAGATGGCGAACATCATAAGAACGAGTAGGACTGTCATGGCGTGCCTCCTGTTTATTAACCTTGTCGCGCTTTCTCTTTGCTGCGCTGACACTTTTCTTAAGGCATTCGTCGTACCAACGCTATCGGCAGAGAACCCTATTGTGGTTTGCGTCTGCAAGTTACAGAAGCAATGGGAGTTGCGTACCCATGTTGCGAAACTCATCAGCACGGAGGCTGCGTTCTGCAACACCGATTTTGTTGCATTCTGCATCTGAGATCCATGCACGAGACAGCGCCGTCCCAGTGATTGACCAGTTGCAGCTTGCTAAATCAGTCACTTAGGTCGTTTGTGCAAACGTCGGAGGGCTGTGTTGTGATTTGCATCGGCATTGATGCGCTTTGCTACACCCGCAAAGAAAGACCACACACAGGTTGACAATATTTTTTCCGAAAGTTGAGGACCTAAGATGTCGACCGAAGCTGATTTCGCGGCGAACGGTGTCCGAACGGACGGTTCGGCCAGCAGACGGACGGGGGCTACTGCGCTGCCGTGCCTTTCAGCACGATGCCAAGCTTCTCGCCTGTGCCTCCGGCAGAGGGAATGGAGACTGTAAAGACGACATCTCCGCGCTCGTCCTTGGCGATGGTTCCGGCCTCGCCTGCGCTCTCCAGCGCGATGACGGCTGGGTGGTTCATGCCGGTGCTCTTAGTGCTCAGCGCAACCAGCTTCTTGGAGACGTAGCTCTCGTCAGGACGTGAATCGTTCGCTGTCGGACTGGCCAGCAGGAAGTCAGGATTGGGAGCCACCCCCATGTGATTTCCGTCCTGTGGCAGGGTTTGGTAGCGTAGCGTGTAAAGGCCAGCAGCCAGGCGTTGTCCTCGGTAGTCCGACATGCCTTGCGGAAAGTTGGCCACGCCGACAAACTCGCCGCCGGAGAGATCCGGGTAGAGCGCGCCAGGAACTTCATTCTTAGCGGTCTTCAGTTCTTTGACGAACCAAAACTCGGCAGTCCAGCCATCATCGAGCGTAACCCGATAGCCCTTATCCTCAACCGCCTGGCGAAGGACGTCGGGCGAGCCAGCGGTTGTTAACGGGCCAGTGCGCTCCACTTTGGACGAGGCAGCCAGAGCGTTGCCGACCATGCTGCAGAAAACAGCACAAACCAGAATGCAACGGGAAATCATAGGAACTCCGAAGCGCGAAGGTAAATCTGAACGGGCGGTTTAGGCAAGGTCGGTGGTCACATGGCTGTGGCTCATCATTCCTACCGCAACGCTACCAGTGGGTCAATGCGGGCGGCGGAGTGGCAAGGATCCACGTGGCCATAACTGCAACCGCCGTAAGAAACAAGGACAAACCGGGCCGTTACGGCCCATGAGAAATGATTCCAATCCTTAGCGCGTCGCCGTTGCCCCTCCACTGACGTGTTTGTGCAACCGGGAAGCCTCGCACCCAGATGATTTCGTCCCCGTGGAGGGCGACCGGCCATTTCGGACGTTGCTCTGCTGCAATGTGTTTCTCCGTGAACAAGCGTTTTAGCTTCTCCTCAGATCGGCTGTGCGCGGGCCAGAAGCGGTCGCCCGGGCGCCAGTTGCGAACGACCAATTCCCCGCCCACCAGGTTGGGGTTGAGGAGTTCTTCCTGCGGTAGGTCACGGGCGAATTTCTCGGGCACAATCTCCGCCCGCAACGTCAATCTCAGCTCGGTGATTTGAATCTCACCGGGAACCGGCAACCTGTAGCAGTACGCCCAGGCAACTTCCTGCCCAGCCGCACGCCACTGCAACGAAGTTCTTCTGCGCACCACGACGGCGCCGCCAGGGAGTTCTGCGCGGGTTCCCTCGCCCAGCGCGCAGCGCCGCAGTTTTTCGACGTGCGCGAAGTCCAGCGTGAGGCCTTCGCTTTCAGCGAAACATTTGAGCACGCGCCGTTGCAGGGCCAGGGGCAAGTGCGCGAAGCCCTCCAGGCTGAACTGGTTTGGGCTGGTGCGGGCCGCCGCCTCGCGCTCAGCGAGATCTCGCCAGTAGTCCTCTTCGGCGTGCGAAGTATCGGCAACATCGTTTAACAAGCGACGGATCTTGGGGTTGTACTCGCGTTCCAGCAGCGGCAGCAATTCGTGGCGCAGGCGATTGCGCAGGAAGCGATGGTCGAGATTGCTTTCATCCTCGCGCCAGCTCTGAGCGAGCGACTCAAGGTAGCTTTCGACCTCCTCACGCGAAACGACCAGCAGCGGACGGACGATGCGTACCTTTTTATCGCCGGCCACGCCGATTACCGGATAAATCCCCGCCAGGCCCTTGGTTCCCGCGCCACGCAGGAACTTCAGCAGAACGGTTTCGGCCTGATCGTCGAAGGTATGCGCGGTCGCGACCGAATCTAAGCGCTGCTGCCCGGCAAGCTGTGCGAACCAGCGATAACGCACCTCGCGTCCCGCCGCCTCGATGCCCAGCTTGCTGGCAAAGGCGTGGTCGCGGACGCTGCCATGCCCGGGAAAGAAGTCCAGATGATGCTCCCTCGCCAGCTCCGCGACAAACGCCTCATCCGCGTCCGATTGCTCGCCGCGCAGGCCGTGATTGAAGTGCGCTACTGTGAGCACGATGCCCAATTCCGCGCGAAGTTCCAGCAGCACGCGCAGGAGCGCGACGGAGTCCGCCCCGCCGGAAACGGCCGCGGCTACGCGGTCGCCCGCCCGCAGCAGGGCCTGTTCGCGGATATATCGCCGGACTTTCTCGCGCACGGGGTTATAGTACGGCAAAGGACGATGACCAAGACAGTTCAGAACCGCTTTGTATCGGTGAAGTTTTTCGCGAGTGGGGCCCTCGCTCTCTTCTTCGTGCTGCTCCCTGTGGCACTCGACGCCTCCGACACGGAAAACTCGGCTTGTCGTAGCGACTCGCGCGTAATTGCAGATTGCTTCCAGGTACACGGGCGGCTATCGAACTGGAACGGCAACCCCACGAGAAGGATCTGGATCGTTGGCACCAAACGAATGCTGGGGCTGCGCGATGGAACCGAATTGCCCGCCGCGCTTCAGAAAAGCCTCAGCGACTTCGACCACGAGGTTGTGGGAGACTATGAGTTCTGTCCGTTCACTCCCCAGAAATCCGGCGTGATGCAGGTGGGGTGTTTGGCCAAAGTGAGCAATTATCAGATCAAGGAAAGAGAACAACATTGACGAGCAGATGGTCGAAGCTGCGTCGGCAGCCGACGCATGAGGACAAACTGCAACTGTCATCCCGGGCGGAGCCCGCTTCGGGCGAAGTCGAGGGATCCGCAGTTCGACCGAATCGCGACAGACTACTTGGACAACCCTCCCAGCGCCGCACGGAAGATTACGTCGAAGTTCTCCCGCCCAGCGGACTGCACGGCGCGCTCGACAGCTTTCTCGGCGATGGTGCGCTGATAGCCTAGGTTGGTCAGCGCTGAGATCACATCTTCTTCGACAGCGGAATGCGACACTACCGGCTGCGGCGCGCCGAAGCCTTCCAGCTTGTCGCGCAGCTCGACGCACATGCGCTCGGCGGTTTTGCGGCCAATGCCGGGAATCTTCGTGAGCCGGGCGAAATCGTTGCCGCGGATCGCGCCCACCATGTCGGCTGTCGCCATGCCGCTGAGGATGGTGATCGCCAGCTTCGGTCCGATGCCGCTGACGGTGATCAGCTTTTCGAAGAGCTGCTTCTCTTCCGCACGCAGAAACCCGTAGAGGGCCAGCGCGTCCTCGCGCACGTGAGTGTGAATGTGCAGCGCGACCTCGGAGCCGGCGGCAGGCAGCTCGGAAAATGTCGGAATAGTGATGGTGACGTCGTAGCCGACGCCGCTGGCCTCAACAATGGCCTGGTTGGGATGCTTCGAGATCAGTCGCCCGCGTAAATGTGCGATCACGCGCTCATTGTAAATGGCGACGCGAAACCGATTCACCACGGAAGGCACAGAGGACACAGAGAATTGAAGGATTGTAGAGGTGCTTCGACTCCGCCCGCCACGGCGGCCTTCGCTCAGCATGACACAGCTCTCACTAGCCACTGGCCACTGGTTCTACGGCCGTCTCCGGTGGTATATCGCGAACTCGAAGCCTGGATTAACCGGAAAGAGTTCGTTGATCTTGCGCAGGCGTTCAGCCAGAGCATCCGGCGCCAGCAAAGGATAGTCGCGCTCGCGCAGGTCCTGGTAATCCACGTCCAGATACACCGACAGCATGTACACTGCGATCGAGTCAGAAAAGGTCGCCAGCAGGTACTCGTGGCGCGCCTTCTCCGCTTCGGGACCGTTGGTGGTCGCGACCTTCCGCAACTCATAAGCGTCGAGCGAGGTCTCGCCGCGGACCCGGCTTTCCACCTGTTTCCACGCCAGGTCGGCGAACTCCTGCGAGACGCCGACGCGGTCCACGAAGTTGTGGCCCACGTTGATGAAGAACTCGAAGGCAATAGCGAAGCTATCTTCCATCAGCCGGGTGGAGATGAAGACGCACTGCGAGTCGCCCAGCGTCTGATTGCGATGGCAGACGGCGCTGTCGGATAATTGCACATCGTAGCGGTCGGCGATCATCGTCTCATCGCCCAGGTTCAGCGTAAGCGGAACGAAGTAGTAGGCCTTGCGATCGAGCGCAGCGGCGATGGTGCGCGGCACCGTGTTCACCAAGCGCTCCAGATCGGCGACGCCGGCGGTCATCTCCCCCATAACGGAGTAGCAGATGCCGTTTGCGGCCTGGGAAACCGGCGCCATCCGCACTACCTCAGCGGGGGTTCGGGTTACAGCTTGCGACGTCGAGGACATGAATGTTTGATTGTAACCCACCGCTTAAGCAGCTGCCGCGGACACTGCCCGGGAGCTCATCACGGCTTGGGCACCTGACAGGCGCGCCTCATCCCGTTAGAATCGTACTGAGTATGTCGTACAGCGATGCCATGCCTACCCGCCTCCGCTCCAAGTTCTCCATCGCTTTTACCTCGGCCGCGCGCGTGCTGTTCACGACGTTGCTCTTTACTGCCGGAGGCATGGGCGCGGGGCTGTTTCTGGGTATCGTCGGAACTGTGATCTATGGCATGATAAGTGGTAACAAAGTCGATATGACGAACGCCTACAAACACGTTGCGATTCCCGTCGCCATCCTGGCCGGCTGCATAGCTGTAATTGGATCGGCAGTGCTGGAAGTGCGCGCTCGCCGAACACGAATATCCCTCTAGTGCCGTTGCGGCCGGCGCGGTGATTGCCCCGTCGTTTTCACTCCGTTAGACTCAGACTTCATGCTTCGCAGCGGAAGCTGCACACAGGTCCGAAATTATGGCTGAAACTATTCATGTGAAATTGCCTGACGGCAGCGTCAAAGACGTGCCGCGCGGGACGTCCGCACTCGATATCGCCAAGAGCATCAGCCCGCGTCTGGCGGATGCAGCACTGGCCGCGCAGATCAAACCATTTTCGTCGAATGGCGGCGGCAACGGTCATCCTCCGACGGCCGAAGCTTCTTCTGCCGTCGCGGCAGCGCCCTCCAAGAACAACGCGCAACTGGTCGACCTCGCGCGCCCGCTGGAACAGGATGCCGAGCTGCGCATCCTCACCGATCGCGATCCTGAGGCCCTCGAGGTTTATCGTCACTCCTCGGCGCACCTGATGGCCGCGGCAGTGCTCGAACTTTTCCCCGAGACCAAGCTCGGCCACGGTCCCGCAACCGAGTCCGGCTTCTTCTACGATTTCTATCGCGAGAAGCCGTTTACGCCCGAGGACCTCGAGGCCATCGAGAGGAAGATGCAGGAACTCGTGAAGCAGGACCTGCCCTACGCGCGCGAGTTTCTGCCGCGACTGGAGGGCCTGGAGCGCTTCAAGTCGGAAGGCGACTTCATGAAGTGCCACTTCATCGAGCAGTTCACCGCCCCCGACGAGAAGATCTCCATCTACAAGACCGGCAAGTTCACCGACTTCTGCCGCGGGCCGCACATCCCGTCGACCGGGCGCATCAAGGCGTTCAAGGTGCTCAGCATCGCCGGCGCGTACTGGCTGGGCGACGAGAAGAACCAGCAGCTGCAGCGCATCTACGGCACCTCGTTCTTCTCCAAGAAGGACCTCGACGACTACCTGCACAAACTCGAAGAGGCGAAGAAACGCGACCATCGCGTGCTGGGCAAGCAGCTCGACCTGTTCTCCATTCAGGAGCTCGCCGGGCCGGGGCTGATCTTCTGGCATCCCAAGGGCGGCCTTATCCGCAAAGAGATGGAAGACTGGATGCGCAACGAGTATCTGAAGCGCGGGTACTCGCTGGTCTACACGCCGCACATTGCGCGCGTCGATCTGTGGAAGACCAGCGGCCACGAAGGCTACTACGCGCAAAACATGTTTACTCCGATGGAACTGGACGATGCGGTCTATCGCATGAAGCCGATGAACTGTCCGTTCCACATCCTGATCTATCGCGACAGCCTGAAGTCGTATCGTGACTTGCCGGTGCGGCTGGGCGAGCTGGGCACGGTCTATCGCTACGAACGCTCGGGCGTGATGCACGGACTGCTGCGCGTCCGCGGTTTCACCCAGGACGACGCGCACATCTTCTGCACCCCGGAACAGATCGAAGACGAGGTGGTCGGCTGCATCGACTTTGCGCTCGCCACGCTGCACACCTACGGCTTCGAGCAGTTCCAAGTTGAGCTTTCGACTTGGGACCCGAACGATCGCAAGACTTACGCCGGACGAGACGATCAGTGGGAGCTGGCGCAGCGCTCTCTGGAGCAGGCGCTGAAGCGCCGCAACATCGAGTACAAAACCATTCCCGGCGAGGCCGCGTTCTACGGGCCGAAGATTGATATCAAGCTGGTGGACGCGATCGGGCGTCTGTGGCAGCTCTCCACCGTGCAGTTCGACTTCACCCTGCCCGAGCGCTTCGGGCTGGAGTACGTCGGCGAGGACGGCAAGCGCCATCAGCCGCTGATGGTGCATCGCGCGCTCTATGGCTCGGAGGAGCGTTTCTTCGGCGTGCTCATCGAGCACTATGCGGGAGCGTTTCCGGTGTGGCTGTCGCCGGTGCAGGTTGTCGTTATCCCGATCGGCGAGAAGCATCACGCGTACGCGAACGAAGTCGGCGAGAAACTGAAAGCTGCGGGCGTGCGCGTGCACGTCGACGTGCGCAACGAGAAGATGAACGCCAAAATCCGCGAGCACGCGATGCAGAAAGTGCCGTTCCAACTCGTCTTGGGTGATAGAGAGATGGAAGCCGGGGAGGTTAATGTACGCGTCCGCGGCCAGGAAAAAGCCGAAGGATCGGTCAAGATCGAGGCGTTTGTGGAGCGGGTGAAGGGACTGATCGAGAGCAAGAGCGCAACGCTGTGATCTGAGAGCGCGCATTGAAGGTCGACTTACACATGGTAAGATGTTTTTATGGAAAAGGTTACAGTTTCCTCCAAGGGTCAAATCGCTATCCCAAAGCAGGTTCGGGACGCGCTCAACCTGACCGAGGGCTCGAAGCTCACCCTCGAAGTCCGCGGGCAGGAAATTGTGCTATCGAAGGGCGATGCCTGGAGAAAGCTTAAGGGTGCCGCCGCCGACACGCCCGACTTGATGGAAAAGTTCGCAGCCTTCCGGAAGGAGGAGCGCGAACGTGAAGACTCGTGTCCTTGATACGTGGCCCATCCTTGAGTGGATGAATCGCAGACAGCCTGCGACGGACGCACTCGAAAAGCTCTTTGACGAATCTCTTGCGGGCAGTGCGCAGCTGTTCATGAGCGCTATCAATGCCGGCGAAGTGTATTACTTCCTACGGAAAACGCACAGCGAAAGGGTCGCGGAGTACTGGCGCGAACTATCGGCAACGCTACCTGCAACGATTGAAGTACCTACCGCCGATGAAATCTGGGACGCGGCACTGCTGAAAGGGCAATACCCGATTGCCTATGCGAACGCGTTCGCCGCGGCGCTGGCGCACAAGTATCGGTGCCCGCTTGTGACGGGAGATCCTGAGTTTCGATCCATTCCAGACCTGGAGCTGGACTGGATCGGCCATCCGCCAACATAGGTCAATCATCTGTGGAACTTGAGTCCGATCCCTGTCGTACCTTTATCGAGACTTGGGTCGAAGAGGGATCTGTATGCCGCTGCCTATCCGCCACACTGTCGTTTCCTGCTTCACAAGCGCTTTCTTCATCGCCATTCTGTTCTGTGCCGCCATCTCGTCGTACGCGCAGAATTCCGGCTTCGATCTTTCACTCCATGCGAATGACCATGCCACAGCGGCAGATATTGGCTTGCCCAGCTATCCCGGCGCCTCGCCTTACAAGGAGCTGGACAACGACGCTGCCTTCGATCTGGGATTCAGTTCGGGTGACTCCCACTTCAGGCTGATGGTCGCCAATTACATAACCAGCGACTCGCCGGCGGAAGTTCTGGACTTCTATCGAAAGCCGCTTTCCCGCTATGGCGAGGTGCTGGAATGCAAGGATGGCAAGCCTGTCGGTAAACTCAAGACCACCCGTAGCGGGCTTACTTGCTCTGACGAGCGAAGCGGAAACTCACAAGCTAACGCCCACGCCGATTCCACCGATCACGATTTGCGGGCCGGCACTCCCCATAATTTTCGCGTGGTCGGAATTGATAAGTCTCAGCCAAAGTCCACCCACTTTGCGCTGATTTACGTTCAGCTTCCCAAGGACAGCGATGCGGACGCGAAATCGAAATAGCTTCGAAGGCTTTGAGGTCGACCTCAAGCGAGGTATTTCGCCAGCGGCTCCCAGTAATTGATCTTCCAGCCCGTTGCCAGGTGTTCCGCCAGGCTTTCCGGAAAGCCGGTATGGTCAAAGACGAGTTTGGTATCTGGGCCTTGTTCGGTGAGTTCGAACCTGGCAATCGAATAGGTACCTGGGTCCCAGCCGCCCGTGCGCCAGGCCTGGACGATTTGCTGGTTGGGCACCAGTTCAATCTGGCGCCCGGTGATGTAGCCGCCATAGAGCGTGAAGGCGCCGCCCGCTTCCCGGCTGATCTGGGTGGGTTTGTCGCCCAGCTTCGCTCCGGACTTCACGGCCGCGCTAAGCTCGATCACTTTGCTGAACTGTTTTGCGTCGATCAAGGCTTCATAGACGCGCTTTGTGCTCGCCTTGAATACGACCTCCTGATGGATCGTTGCACAGGTGTGAGAAATGCCTAATTCGTCGCCAGCCCAAGCCGGCACTCGTCTGACTGCGATTGCACCGCATGCGGCAGCGGCGCCGATGATCATTTGCCGTCGCGTGGGCGCAGCAGCCAATAGTCCCCTATAGGTTCTTTCGCTCATCATTGCCTCCACCACTAGGGCTTGCGTGTCACCCTACGAGGACACCATCAAAGCACGAAACCGAATTATGTTCAAAGTAATTGCCATGCCCCCATTCTTCGCCTGGTCGGACCAAGGAGCGCGAAATGGATGAGACGCGCATCTCAGGTTAGGATGAATCTGCTCTCTAGCTTGTAACGCATGCACCGCGACTCGTCTCATTCCGCCACCATCTCGCACCCCACTGCGGTCCTCCTGATCGCATCCACGGCGGTCATCTGGGGGCTTGGTTTTCCCATGACGCGCTTTGCGCTCGACGGCGGCATCTCCGTTGGCGGATTGATGAGCGTGCGCTTTGTGCTGGCCGGCCTGCTGATGCTTGTGATTATTCGCGCCAGGCGCATTCCGATCGTCCGGCGCGGCGTGCTGGACGGCGTCTGGCTGGGACTGGTGCTGGCCGCCATCTTCTGGTCGCAGACCGACGGCATGCGCTTCACCACCACGGCCAAGTCCGGCTTCATCACCGGGCTTTACGTGCTGTTCACACCATTCATCGCTATCGTCGTAGGCCAGCACGTGAAGCTCGCGTCCGCGCTGGGAGCGATCATCGCCAGCTACGGCCTCTACCTGCTGGTGCATCCCGCAGGAGGATGGGGCGGCAACGGCCTCTGGAGCTTTGTTGCGCAGATGAATCGCGGAGACCTGGAGACCCTGCTGTGCGCCATTCTGTGCGGAGTCCACATTGTGATGATGGGAGTGTTTACGCGGCGCTCCGATGCATGGCTGCTGGCGGGATCGCAAGTTGCCGTCTGCGGAGTGGTGTCCGTGGCGATCGGCGGGTGCTTGCCGGCGCCATATGGATTTCAGAACCTAACGCAAACGCTCAGGCAGCCGACAGTATTCGGACCGGCGATCTACCTGGCGCTCTTCTCCACCGTGTTTGCCTTCTGGGGACAGGCGCTGGCGCAAACGCGGCTTGGGCCAGCCGAAGCCGCGGTGCTGTTCTGCATTGAGCCGTTGACAGCGGCCATCCTCAGCGTCTTCTGGTTGAAGGAGCCGATGACGGGGCAACAGGTCCTCGGTGGAGGACTCATTGTTGTGGCGATGATTGTCGCGTCGGCCGTGCCCTACATGTTCGATTGGTGAGATCCAGACTCGACCGGCCGCGCTCGCCATTCAGCCCGGAGTCTGGCGGAACATCACTTTTACTATTGACTTCGTACCCCTCATTCAGGGTAAAGTTGTTGCATTCGGCCAGGCGGTTGATCGTTTTTACTTTCCTAACCGCATTTCCTATGGCCTGGGCAACCTTTTCGAGCCCAATAGGAATTGAGGGCAGCGCTGTGCAAGAAGCCTCAATCTGACTTGGGTTTCGCTCCTCGAAAAAGACAGAAAACGTTGATCGCATCGGCGGCCATGCCGAGTTGTCGGCAGCAAGCCTGCTGACTCGTCAGTCGGACACTCTCACTGGGACTGGCGATAAAGCAAACGTTTTCCTGCTCGTCGGTTCGTTCGAAAGGAGGCAGTTATGACGGACATGGTTTTGGGGCGGCTGGAACGTCAGACCTTGGATGTTGTTTGGGAGTCGGATGAATGTAGTGTGCGGGACGTCACGAGGAGGTTGACTCGCAAGCGGGCCTACACGACGGTAATGACAACCCTGGACCGGCTGTATCAGAAGGGAATTTTGAATCGCAAGAGGGTCTCCGGCAAATATCTGTATTCGGCCCGCCTGAGCCGTCAGGAAGTGGAGAAGTCGATGGCGCGAAACCTGGTCGCAAAAGTGCTGAACAGTTCGACGACCTCGCGGGAATTGATTGTCTTAGCTCTACTCGAAGCCATTCGCCGGCAGGATTCAAGACTCTTCCACAAAAAAGTTGTGACCATGACGCGGGCCAGAAGGCATAGATTGGGCTGAAGTCGAGGCCGTTGATGCGGCTCGCGTTTTTGTTCTGTAAGAAGATTGGTGGGGACGTTAATCGCCCCCTTTGCGTGCGGGCTCCCGTCTGCTCTGTTTCTGGTTGAGTTCAGTTTACGGGACCTCCAGGGAAGCAGATTGACTTCGGGTGCTATTGGGTATTAAATGCCAAGCCAAAGTTTAGCTGAGAGGGTGGCCCACGATGAAACTGCGTTTTGCTTCGCTCTCGCTTCTCGGACTTTGCCTGACATTGTCGGCTGTTCCTGTAATGGCACAGACTGTCTATAGCAACGGTCCCATCAACGGTAACACTGACGCGTGGGCCATCAACTTCGGCTCTATGGTCAGCGATACCTTCAACGTCACTGACAACAACACCACCATCACTGGCGCGAGCTTCGGCATGTGGCTGTTTCCGGGCGACACCCTGACCTCGGCACAGCTATCTATCACCTCACGCCCGTTCGGCGGCACCAGCTACTTCGATGAGACGGTAAACTTCGCCCAGGGCAGCTGCATTGGCAACATGTACGGTTACGACATTTGCACCGAGAACACAAGTTTTAGTGGTCCAGCTCTTAACATCGGCACCTACTGGCTGACTCTGCAGAACGCTACGACAGCGGAAGGTGAACCGGTTTACTGGGATGAGAACTCTGGACCATCTCAAGCCTTTCATTGCTGCGATGCGATGCAACCCGGGACGAATGCTGTCGGCACGCTTCCTTCGGAATCGTTCACGGTTCTGGGTAACAGCACGACCACCTCGACTCCAGAGCCCAATGACCCGGCGTTATTTCTTTCGGGGTTTGTTGGTTTAGCTGCTGTACTGCGGCGCAAGCTGTTCTAAGTTAAGCGTAGGGGAGTGCGGTCGGCCTTCAAATTGAAGAATTGGTCGGGACGGGCAGATTTGAACTGCCGACCCCTCGCACCCCAAGCGAGTGCTCTACCAGGCTGAGCCACGTCCCGACTGAGTGAGCAATCCGATCCGTGCGGACCGGCGAGGTTTCGAGGTCAGGATCAGTTTATCACTCGACAGCCGAGGATGAACACCGCAGCGCTGCACAGCGTTTGCACCGGCGCACCGGCGTTTTCTACCGGTTGACTGCTTTGAGCGGCTGCACGGCTTGGCTGCTGAGCGCCGGGAGCATGATTTCCAGTATCTTGCGGATGTCGTCGAAATTGTAGTCGGCGCGGCATTCCGAGCGCTTCGCCACCACCTGGTCGCGTAGCAAGCCCTCGGTCATGCCCAGGATGGCGGCGCGTACCGCGTCCAGATTGACATCCGGCTGAATGTGACCCTGATCGCGCATCTCGCTCAGCACGCCATGGACCAACTCGGCGAACTGCTGGTAGCCGCGGCTCAGCAGCACATCGCGATTGTCCTTGCGGACGCGGCGGGCCTCCAGAGCCATCAACTCCTTCAGGTCAGAGTCGTTGTCGATCTCGATGATCATCGCCTGCAGCACCCCCATCAGGCGGTTAGCCGGCGAGGCCGTGCGATGCGAGGCCTGCACGCGTTCCATGATGCCTGCCCAGCCGCGATCGAAGATGGCGAGCAGCAGTCCTTGTTTGCTGCCGAAGTGCTTCATCAGTTGCGATTCGCTGGTGCCGGCCTCGCGGGCAATGGCCACGGTGCTGGTATTTTCGTATCCGTTGCGGGCGAACAAACGCTTTGCCGAGCGCAGGATGCGATCGTGCGAGGAAATGGAAGGCATTGATTCCACGGCGTTAATGTCAGCTGTAGTATCCGGCATAATCCCCACCCGTTGATAGCAACCCAACGACTGACGGGAAGTTGCGTCCCATCCTGGAACAGCGCCCGGAAGTAGACAAGCCGGCCAGCGGACGTGGCGCGTCGCTTAGTGAGTGCTCCCGGTTTTGTGAGCTTGCGTACTGGCGCCCGCTTCCTTCATCACCTCGTCGAGCTTGGTGTAGAGCTGGGTGAGGTCGGGGACCTCGGTGACGCTGACGCCGTGCCCTGAATCAGTAACGATGTAGATGGTCGGGGTGTGATCCAGGGGAATGCGAGTACCCATATCCCGGTCTGCATCGATCTTAGCCATCAACTGACCGGAGGGATCGACCACGAAGGGCAGGGTCACCTTGTGATCCTCCGCCCACTTTTCCGTTACGCCGCGCAGATTCTGCTTGGTGATGTAGTTCTGATTTTGGAAGATGTACAGGCGATAGTCGTCACCCAGCTTCAGCGACACGGTGTCGAAGTAGCGGGCGTTCACCGCCGCATCGAGCGACCAGGGATGCTGGCGCAACGGAAAATCGTGCTGTACCAGCGGGATGTTGTACTTCTTGGAGGCGTCGTGTAGCAGAGGCGCGGCCTTGGCACATTGCGGACACTCGAGGTCCTCAAAGACAACAATGGCCACTTTCGATCCCTTGGGAGGCCGCAGCATAGAGGTGTCGGCAGACCAGGCCAGAGTGCTGGCCAGCAGCAAAACCACGGCTGAGGCAAAATGCACGACAGACGATCTTTTCATTCCAGAACTTTCCTTTTGCGCCGGAAGCAGGCCGGCTGGGATCAGCAGGGAGACAGCGTAGATATAGTAACGGATTCCGGGCGCAGGAGTCTCGCCACGGGGGTGGGCTATGTCCTCATTGCCAACCGAGGGCCTTCATAAGATCGCGTAGCGTACCGCCGAGTCGGGCCGCAGCAGGCAAAGGTCGGCGTGAATGTTTTCTGCTTTCTCGAGAGGTAAATACCGGTCAGAGCGTACCGTCTGGAAACAAAACATGCAGACGCTTTCCGACTCAGATCGGCGAGTAAATTTCTCGATCGGAGGGTCGGGCTTCCCTGGGTCACTCACAGAACCTCCCAGAGGCTGCAGAGTTCGGAGGTTCATCTGACGAACTCCGCCGTCTTTTTTGCTAGGTTGTGTTACCAAAGTAACCACTGAGAACCAACCCGTCGGTGACCGGCATCACCCATCGTGGTGCAAGACTAGTCCTGCTGGTGCAAGCTAGCCCCTGCCCAGCTTCACCGCGGATGGAGTACGCTGGTCGAGCTATGTTGCCTAAGCTTCCACTGGCTGCGGAAAGAATCTCGGCTGTTCTCCTTTGGTTTTGCTGCCTGGCGCTGCCGCTGGGAGCGCAGACGCTGCCGACCCGTCTGGCGACCCCGAAAGAAATTCGCGACATGCTGGTGCAGTTCGTCGACGTGCAGCACAAGGCCAACGCCATCGTGGTCGGCGTTATCGACAAGCACGGCCAGGAGATCATCAGCTACGGGAAGTTCGAAAGCACCGATCCCCGCCTGCCGGACGGCCAAACCATCTTCGAAATCGGGTCCGTTACCAAGGTATTCACCGCGCTGCTGCTGTCTGATATGGCTGTGCGTGGAGAGGTCAACCTTAGCGATCCGGTCTCGAAGTATCTGCCCGCTTCGGTGCATATGCCCACGCGCAATGGCAAACAGATCACGCTGCTGGACCTGGCGACGCATTACTCCGGGCTGCCGCGTATGCCCAATAATTACAACCGGGAGTACAGCGTCGAACAGCTGTACGAATTTCTGTCGAATTACAACCTGACGCGCGATCCGGGCGCGAAGTATGACTACTCCAACCTCGGCGGCGGCCTGCTCGGTCACGTGTTGGCCGTGCGAGCGGGCAGCGATTACGAAACGCTGCTGCGCGAGCGAATCACGGAGCCGCTGGGGATGAAACACACGGCCATGCAACTAACCCCGGAGATGAAAGCCAATCTTATTCCCGGCTACGGCAGCGGAATTAAGGCGCTCAGCAGCGAGGTTGCCGCGTTGAAGGGCGCGGGCGCGATTCGGTCGAATGTCGACGACATGTTGGTCTTTCTGGCCGCAAACATGGGACTGATTCAAACTCCGCTGCGGCCAGCGATGAAAAAGATGTTGAGTGTTCGCAGACCGGTATCGCCCGGCATACAGATTGCTCTGGGCTGGCACATTGCTAATGGCGTTGTGTGTCACAACGGCGGCACCGGCGGCTATCACGCCTTTGTCGGCTTCGAGCCGCACCGGAAGGCCGGGGTGGTCGTGCTGTCGAGTTCAACCGAGTTCACTGACGACCTGGGCCAGCGGGTGCTGGACTATCCGATGACAGCGCCGGCGGAGCTGCAGGTGCATCCCCCCGAAATTATTCATTGAGGGCCGCAACCTGCCTTATATACTGCGTGAGGTTGCAACCGTTCCATGCCACTCCTTTTGCTTACGTCCAGTTCCGGCTCTGGTGAATCGTGCTCCGCGTAGGGCTCACCGGCGGGATCGCATGCGGCAAATCGACGGTGGGCGAGATGCTGGTCCGGCGCGGCGCGCATCTGCTCCAAGCCGATCTGCTGGCACACCAGTTGTATGCGCCGGGAGCCGCGGTGTATGACGAAGTGGTGCGTCATTTTGGCCGCGAAATTCTCAACGTCGATGGGACGATCGATCGCGCCAAACTGGCCAGAGCCGCTTTTCCCAATCGCATTGGGGAGCTGAATGCCATCGTGCATCCTGCCGTGATCAAGGCCCAGAATCAGTGGATGGCTGACGTTGCCGGCAAGAATCCCCATGGGATCGCCGTGGTGGAAGCCGCGCTGATCATCGAGGCGGGAGTGGCCAAAGACTTTGGCAAGATCATCGTCGTGACCTGCGATTTCGAGCGCCGGGTGGAGCGCTACGCGCAGCGCGCCGGGGTCTCGTTAGCCGCCGCACTCTCCGAGGTGGAGCGGCGCAGTGCAGCGCAATTGCCGGATGAGGGAAAGGTGCGCCATGCGGACTACGTGATCGAAAATTCCGGCGCGGTAGAGGATACTGAGCGCCAGGTGGAAGAGATCTGGGGCAAACTGCAGACTCTGGCCGGAGGTTGAAGCGCCACGGCGAGATGCGCGAAGCTCCTCGGTTTCGTTACACTTTAGTTGGGGAGACGTCTATTTCCCATTCAGAAACTCTTAACTGATCGGACCATCACAAAAGCATGAGATTCGTAAGACCATTCATCCTGGGTGCGATTTTCGCCAGCGCGTTTTACTGGTTCACCACCCACCACCAGGGCACGAACCCTGTCGCCGAGGTGATTTCGCGGCCTACGCACATCGAAATCAGCGAAGCCGCTGGCCCGGAGAAGCTGGATGCGGAAGAGCAGAACAACATCGAGGTCTATCACCGGGTTATTCCTTCGGTAGTCAACATCACCACAAGGACGGTCGCCTACGACCTGTTCTTCGGGCCGGTACCGGAAGAGGGGCAAGGCTCGGGGTTCATCATCGACAAGGATGGGCACATCCTCACCAACTACCACGTTGTGGGAGACGCCAGCCAGGTAGATGTAACGCTGCACAACAAGAAAAGCTATAAGGCGACGGTGATTGGACGCGATCGCGGGCATGATCTAGCTGTGGTCCAGATCAAGGCGCCGGACCTGGTGCCCGTGGTGCTGGGTGAGTCCAAGAACTTGCAGGTGGGCCAGAAGGTGTTTGCGATCGGCAACCCATTTGGACTGTCGGGGACGATGACGCGCGGCATCATCAGCTCGATGCGGCCCATCCGCACTCCCCAAGGCGCGCTGATCGAAGAAGCCATCCAGACCGATGCCGCCATCAATCCCGGCAATTCCGGCGGGCCGCTGCTGAATTCGCACGGTGAAGTAATCGGGATCAACAGCATGATCGCGACGGGAGGATCCAATCAGAGTGCAGGCATCGGCTTCGCGATCCCGATCAACACCGCCAAGGCAGTCCTGGGCGATCTGATCACGCTGGGCACGGTGCGGAGACCTTCGCTGGGCATCGTTTCCCTGCCGATTGGCCCGGAGATGGCGCAGGAGATGGGCCTGCCGGCTGACTACGGTGTGCTGATTGTGCGCGTGGTCCCGGGTGGCGCTGCCGAACGCGCAGGATTGCGTGGCGGCAACGAGCGCGCCTACCTGGGCGCAACGGCGATTATGATTGGCGGCGATCTCATCGTGGCCATCGACAAGGATACGATTGGCGATCAGCAGGACTTGGCGAATGTGATGAACAAGCATCGCTCCGGCGACACCGTGAACGTGACCTTCTATCGCGGGCGAAAAAAGATGAATGTGCAGGTGGTGCTGGGCGAGGCTCACGAGCGGGCGTAAGGGGTCTGCTGAAGAATAAGACTGATTGCAGAGGTCATTCAGGTTTGTGTCAGGGCACGACCTTTAGTCGTGCCGTTAACAGCCGTTTTGAGGGCGGGCTTTAGCCCCTGCACGAAGAATCCGTAGCAGGGGCTAAAGCCCGACTCCGTCCCAAGCCTTTTACGGCACGTCTGAAGACGTGCCCTGACACAAATCCCTTTATGAGACGGGTTCCTGAAGAGGCGCGCTCCGTGTCCTTCGCCACCGGCAACCTCCGCCGAGATTGCCCCCTTACTCGGCTGTCAGATATCATTCTTGGTTATGTATGACGAATTCCATGCCGTCGACCGCTGGACGGGCAAGCGGGTACATTGCCGCTATCAGGCGTTGATTGTCGCCATTGCGACGCGCCACGCCGACGCAGTCGACATCAAGTTCCTAGTGGACGAACGTCCGGTATGGATTGCGTTGCCTCATGTCGCCTGGGTGGAATACAACCGGCAAACGGGAAAAGTCATCAGCGATCCCATGGCCGTGCAGATTGCCGGTCATTATTTGAAGTGGGCGATTGAATCGGGTGAGGACAACGGCCGCGAGATGTACGCGCTGACCGTCGAAGAGACACTCGATCAGCTGAAAGCCGTGATGGACGAGGCTTTTCACGCTGTCGCACCCTGACGTCTCAGGCAACCGGCGGGTTGCAGTTTACTCTGTCAGAATCGCATTTTCCGCTGCGCGAGCCATTGGCTGTTTGAAGCCGGTTTCCGGCGACTTTTGACGGTCTCTTTTTCTTAAGGAGCCTTTATATGTCCTCTCTCCTGCAAACCCCCGAGGTCTCGTTACTTCTCGGGCAAAATGATGTGCATCGCAATCTGCGCACACCGCAATTGGTGGAAGCAGCTTTGCGCCGCGGCGAAGCCGAGCTGGCAGCGCGTGGTTCGCTGGTCGCCGGCACCGGCAAGCGCACCGGCCGCTCTCCGAAAGACAAGTTCACCGTCCGGGACGCCGTCACCGAAAACAAGGTGGAATGGGGCTCGGCCAACCAACCTATCTCGCCGGATCTTTTCGACGCACTTTATGAACGCGTGCTGGAATACCTGCGCGGCAAAGAGCTCTTCGTGCAGGACCTGTATGCGGGCGCCGATCCCAAGTTCCAGCTGCCGATTCGGGTGATCAATCAATATGCCTGGCACAACTTGTTCGTGCGCCAGTTGTTCATCCGTCCGACCGCGGAAGAGCTGAAGACCCACAACCCCGAATTCACGATTGTCAGCGCGCCCGGCTTCCTGGCCGATCCCAAGCGCGACGGCACCAACTCCGAAGTCTTCATCATGGTGAACTTCGCCAAGCGGCTGGTGCTGATTGGTGGCACGCAGTATGCCGGGGAGATGAAGAAATCGATCTTCGGAATCATGAATTTTCTGCTGCCCGAGCGCAACGTTTTCCCGATGCATTGCTCGTCCAACATTGGCCAGGATGGAGTGACGGCGCTGTTCTTCGGGCTGTCAGGAACGGGCAAGACCACGCTCTCCGCCGATCCCACGCGCCGGCTGATTGGCGATGACGAGCACGGCTGGAGCGCCAGCGGCGTCTTCAATTTCGAAGGCGGCTGCTATGCCAAGTGCATTCACCTGTCGGCTGAAACGGAGCCACAAATCTACAATGCGCTGCACTTCGGATCGGTGCTGGAGAACGTAGTACTCGATCCGGTCACCCGCGTTCCCAACTACGATGACGACAGCCTGACCGAGAACACGCGCGCCGCCTATCCCGTGGAATTCATCCACAATGCCGTGATTCCCGGCTTTGGCGGACATCCGAAGAATGTTGTTTTCCTGACCGCGGACGCTTTTGGCGTGCTGCCGCCGGTTTCGAAGCTCACGCCTGAGCAGGCGATGTATCACTTCATGTCGGGCTATACCGCGAAAGTTGCGGGCACGGAAGCCGGTGTCACCGAGCCGCAGGCGACGTTCTCCACCTGCTTTGGCGCGCCCTTCATGCCGCTGGCGCCGAAGGTTTACGCCGAGATGCTGGGCCGCCGGCTGCGCGAGCACAACGCGCAATGCTGGCTGGTGAATACCGGGTGGCAGGGCGGAGGCTATGGCGTGGGCAAGCGTATGAGCCTGCCCTACACGCGCGCCATGGTAAATGCCCTGGTGGAAGGCCAACTGGCGAACGTGGAGTTCGAGGTGGAACCGGCCTTCGGGCTAAGTATTCCAAAGACCTGTCCGGGCGTGCCGGCGGAGCTGCTGGCGCCGCGGAATTCCTGGAAGGACAAAGCTGCCTACGACAAGATGGCGGCTGATCTGTCGGTGCGATTCGCCAAGAACTTCGAGAAGTTCGACGCTCCGGCCGAGATCAAAGCGGCAGCGCCGAAGCCGGTTGATAAGCGATAGCCGCTGAAAAGCTGGATCTTCTGGCTGGAACACAGAAAGAGTAACGCGCCGTAACAACCACAGCTAGAACGACGACCGCACATGCTGCTCGCCGAGCACGTTGCCGGACTTGTCGAACCAGACCACCAAATAGTGCGGCTGAAAGATGGAGTACCAGTAGCGATAGACAAACTCGCGACTGCAGCCCGTGGGGATCGGGGTCAAGGAACCGCATGGGCCGTCGGTAGTGGGGTCGCCAAGCAACTGACTCACAACATCGTTGGAGTCGCCGACATTCACCTGGGCAGAGTTTTTGCGAAGGATTTCATCGTGATGATAGGCCCAGATCGCGGCGATGATGAGGCCGAGGGCGACGACGATGAAGACAATGCGAGTTCCCATTTCAGTGGTCAGTGGCCAGTGGGCAGTGAGATGACGCGGCATCGGTTCCGGTTCGCCGCACTTCGTGCTTTTTAAACTGGCTAATGATTATTACGATTGTTGGTTGAAACTGGCAACTAGCCACTGACCACTGCCAACTGACCGCCCGAAACTCCTATAATCAAAACTTATGCCTTCGTTCCCCGAGGTCGATGAGCAGCTTGCCTACCTGCGCAAGGGCGCAGCGGAGATCATTCGCGAGAGCGACCTGCGCGAGCGGCTGGAGAAATCGCGCGCGTCGGGCAGGCCCATGCGGGTGAAGGCCGGCTTCGATCCGACCGCGCCGGACCTTCACCTGGGCCACACCGTGCTCATGCGCAAGCTGAAACACTTTCAGGACATGGGCCACACGGTGATCTTCCTGATCGGCGACTTCACCGGGCTGATCGGCGATCCTTCGGGGCGTTCGGCCACGCGGCCGCCGCTGTCGCGCCAGCAGGTCAATGAGAACGCCGAGACGTACAAGGCGCAGGTCTTCAAGATCCTTGACCGCGAGAAGACCGAAGTGCGCTTCAACAGCGAATGGCTTAGCCGGCTCGGATTCGAGGGATTCATCCGGCTGGCGGCGAGGTTCACGGTCTCGCAGATGCTGGAGCGCGAGGACTTCCACAAGCGCTTCATGGAAGAAAAGCCGATTGCGATGCACGAGCTGCTCTATCCCATCGCGCAGGGCTACGACTCGGTTGCGCTCGAGGCCGACGTCGAGCTCGGCGGCACCGATCAGAAGTTCAACCTGCTGATGGGCCGCGAGCTGCAACGCCACTACGGCCAGCCGCCGCAGATTGTGCTGACCACGCCGCTGCTGGAAGGCACCGACGGCGTGCAGAAGATGTCGAAGTCGTACGGCAATTACATCGGAATCACCGAAGCGCCGACGGAGATGTTCGGCAAAGTGATGTCGATCTCCGACGAGCTGATGTGGCGCTATTACGAGCTGGTCACCGACGTCAGCACGACCGACATCGAGCGCATGAAGCGTGGGGTCGGCAGCGGGGCGGCACATCCCATGAAGCTGAAGCAGGAGCTGGGCAAGCGCATCGTCGCCGATTTCCACTCGCGCGAGGCGGCGGAGCAGGCGGCGCAGGACTGGTCGCGCATGTTTCAGAAGGACGAGGTACCGGAAGATCTGCCGCTGATTGGCGTTCCTTTTGCCGACGTTGCCGCGCCGAATGCAGCGAGCGTCGATGGCAATGTGCAGGTGAAGCTGGACAAGTTGCTGGCTCGCACCGGACTGGCGACGTCAGTCACCGATGGCTTGCGCAAAGTGAAGCAGAACGCGGTGAAAGTAGACGGCGAACTGAAGAGCGAAGTCGTGGTGACAGTGAAGCTGGGCGCGGAGTTCACGCTGCGGGCAGGAAAGAAGATGGTGAAGGTAGCAATTAGCGGCTAGTGCTTGGCACTCAGCATTTGGCGCTGGGCGATAGCTGTGGGTTGAGTTTGGCTAAGTGTTAAAGTAATACGAAATTAAGTTGACCCTCCGTGGCTATAGCGCGAGAATGCTCCTGCAATCGCGAACGAAGCGAGCTTCGCAGCGGCGCTACTTCGCAATCTGGATTAGGTTCGCCACAGGTGAGGACTATGAAAATTAAGCACACCTCCTGGACTATCTCCAGCTTACTGGGCCGTGCCGTCCTTTTCGCACTGGGAATCGTGCTACTGCTTGGAATCGGGGAGCTACCCGGGCAAGCGCAAACTTTCAAGGTGCTTCATACCTTCACCGGCGGCGGCGATGGCGCGTACCCGCAAGCCCCGCTGACCATGGATGGCGCTGGAAACATCTATGGTGCAGCCTACTCGCACGGCGCATCGGGACTGGGCACGGTTTTTCGCTTGCAACCAAAGAATACGTCCTGGATATTCACTCCGCTGTACTCCTTTCCTCAGGTGATCGATGGCGCCTACCCGGTTGGCGTCGCTCTGGGCCCCGATGGCAGCATTTATGGCGCGACCTACTTCGGAGGAGAACAGAATGACGGCTGCGGCGTGGTGTTCAATGTGAGGCCTCCGCCGACCCGTCCGCCAACGCCATTAAGTCCCTGGACCGAAACCGTTCTGCATGTCTTCGAAGGCAACGACGGTTGTGATCCCGAGTCCGGCGTGTCCTTCGACCAGGCCGGGAACCTGTACGGCACCACGCCGAACTACGGGCCCTACAACGCCGGTGTCGTTTTCCAGATGAGCCGTGACGGTTCGAGCTGGAATTTCCAGCTTATCCACGCCTTTTCTGGCAATGATGGTACCTACCCACTTGGCCCAGTCGTCTTCGATAGCGATGGAAACTTATATGGCAATGCTGCCTTCGGCGGTCCCGGCGATGCCGGAACCATCTACCTATTGGCGCCTTCGGGCGGGAATTGGGTTTTCACCCGGCTCACCGATTTCCCGGAGAGCGGAGACGGTTTTCGCGTGTACGGCGGCGTGATCGTCGATCACGCAGGCAACGTCTATGGCGGGACTGTAGGTGGAGGCTCGGGCGGCGGCGGAACGGTCTTCATGATCAGCCGCGGTAATTGGAACTTCAATGTGCTCCAGAGCCTTCAAGGCGGCGGCGGCCCCATTGCTGCGCCGACCATGGATGCTGCGGGAAACCTGTATAGCACATCGAGTCAGGACGGCGCGTACGGATACGGCAACGTGTTCAAACTCACGCCTTCCAACGGCAGCTGGACCTACACCGATCTATATGACTTTACCGGCGGAGCCGACGGCGGAGGTCCCACTGCCCTGGTCTTCGCCGCCGACGGAAACCTCTACGGCTTCGCAGAAAACGGAGGCAGCGGTTCCAGTTGCGCGTACGGCTGTGGAACCATCTTTGAAATCACACCCTAGGCATTGCCTGAAGGCCATTTTCTTTAGTGCATGGTTCGGCACGGCTGAAGCCGTGCCCTGACACAAAGCTCTGGCTATGCAGGAAACTTCAAAAAGTCCGAGGCGCGGATCACATACCGAGACACTAGGGCGAGATTTTCCACACCGTGCCGCAGCCCAAACTGGGATAGCAATCCGAGGTGTTTCCGCCTTCCTGAGCTGTGCCATAGATATTGCCGCTGGAATCGATCAGCAACTGACCGGTGAGATCTATACCGTCGGAAACAGTGAAGTTGTGCAGAGCGCTTTCAATCCAGGTAATTATCCCTTGACAGTACGTAAGTATTCTGGTACGCTCTTTCTTGAGGGTACGTAAATGAACCGCAAACCAAAGATGGAACGGTACACAAAGAAGCAGTTTGATGCCCAGTTCCCAAACGATGCGGCCTGCCTAGAATGGCTCAAGAACCGCCTCTACCCGGATGGCATCTACTGCAAAAACTGCGAGCAGATCACGAAGCACTATCGCCTGGCGAGCAGCCCTTCCTATTCTTGCGAGCATTGCGGCAACCACGTTCACCCAACGGCGAATACCATCTTTCACAAGTCGCCGACCCCGCTCACAACTTGGTTTTATGCGATGTACCTTATGTCCGCGACCCGCTGCGGAATCTCCGCGAAGCAGATCGAGCGCGAGACTGGCGTTACCTATAAAACCGCGTGGCGCATGTTCAAGCAGATTCGGTCCATGCTGAATCCCGAGAAGTCCGGGCCGCTCGGCGGAAAAAACGGCCAAGTCGAAATGGACGAATCCTACTTCGGGGGCAAGTCCAGCCGTTCGGGTCGCGCGTCGTCCGCTGACCCCAGGGCCAAAACGCCCGTTGTTGGTATGGTGCAGCGCAAGGGTGAGGTCCGAGCCTTCGTCGCAGCAGACGTTAAAGCCGATACCCTCACTGGCTTCGCCAAAGAGTACATCCTGCCCAAGTCCACAGTGTTTACCGATGATTTCAGCGCCTACGGCGGTTTCGGGGCGAGGTTTGAACAGCATCGCAGAATCAACCACAGCGAGCGCGTCTATGTAGTTGGCGACATACATACGAATACGATTGAGGGGTTCTGGTCGTTAGTAAAAAATGGCCTGCGGGGCGTCTACCACAACGTCGGACGCCACTATCTACAGACCTACCTTGACGAATTCAGCTTCCGGTACAATCATCGCTTCGACACTCAGCCGATGTTTACCACATTCATGCACCAGATCGAGAAGCGGGACGTTGTTATCCGCCGTGCTCCGGTTGAGGTTGAGCCGTTCTGAATGGAATCGCGGTACGCATATAGGAGGCGACCGTGCTTGAACTCACTATTCGCGGTGTCTGCGGGCACACCATTTTGCTCCCATTGACCAAGCCTCCGCAGCTAGTGATAGATCAACTGCCGTTAACCACGGGCGCTTTGCCAGTAAACGTTCTATGTCCACGCTGCATGCGTGCGACTGCCTGCTCACGCGATAAGTTCCGGCTGGGGTACGCTCAAAGAACTCTCCCAGGTCAACCCCGTGCAGATCAAATCTGTGTCTGTATGCAATACGAATGCGGTGAGCAAGGCTGCAAATCTCCCGTGTACATTCACGCACCAATGACCGTATCTCGCGACTTGAAGCGAGAAGCTTATAACTTCTCGTCCGCAATCCTTGCCACGGGCGTGATCTGCGAGGGAGGACACATTTGCACTGGTGGAGCGCATGGGGGTGCGTTACGCATAATGGTTGCTCCGGGTTGGGAACCGCAGCAGTTGAACGATGTCGCATCGGACGTACTTTGACATTTCTGTCTTCGAGGATTTGCGTCGCCATGAAAACCTCCATTACTGTCTGTGTGTTCTTGTTGTCCCTACAACCATGTCTCTTTGCTCAAGATCATGCGCCGACAGTTGAGCAGTGCCGTGCAGATCAACGACTCTGGTCAAGCGTGCATGACACACAGGACTACAAGGATGCCATGTCAAGATTGTCCGCTCAAACCCTTAAACAGCGCAGCGATGAAATGAGCGATTGCTTTGCTGTAGATTCAGAAAACAGCCACGACTACTTCGCGGTCGTGGCCGCGTGCGGGATGGAGATGGGTAGACGCTACAGGCATTTTATAGAGAGGCACCATCTCATGGCTCAATTCTTGGCAGAAGATGCTGCCGGAAAGCGGTGAGCTACTCCCCGTGCCTATCCTCCTGGATTGATCTTCCGGCTCGCCTTCGTCAAGTCGTCAAGAAACTGCTCTTGGGTTGGAATGGGAATCTTCGCGCCATGGACCGTGATCTGCGTTGGGCGCTCTGCAAAATCCAGGGCAGACGCGGCGTTGCTCTTCTGCTTTGTCATTTCCTCATCTTGCTTCTGGCGCTGTATTGTCAACTCCTCGCCGTTAAGTATATCCGCAATTTTCCACGCCGGGATGACGCCCGCCATTCCGGTGTTCTCCTGAACGTACCAACCATCATCAATGGGTCGCCCATCCCTACTGCGGATCGGCGCCTTTCGTGGAATGTGGCACCAATCAATTCCCAACAGGTATGGCCCCTTCGGTGATGTGAGTTGCTTAACCGTGAACTCACTCATCTGGCTTGCGGCCCGGAAAGCGGTCTCTTTTGTCGCCATCGCCCACGCCAAGTTGGGTTTCCCGGCTCCCAATCGACTGCGGGACATATCGTTTATGGCGCATGGCGACCACAGAAGCACAGCGGAACCACTGTAGCCGGGCAGTGACCGAACCTCCACAAGAAAGCTCTCCTGCGCGATTCCGGTTTCCTCAGAGACTATCGGCTCGTGGTGCATCATCGCTATATTGCCGAAGCGAACAGCGGGCGCGTTGCGCTGGCAACCGTCGTGGTTAATGAACCTGCCGATCATTACGGTATCATCGCCGATCCCGATATCCTCATCTGCAATTCGCTTCTCTGTAACGAAGTCCTTGATGGAAAATGCGAAGAACTTGTACTCCTGCCACTGTATGTCTAGCGGCATAACCGCTACATCGTCGCCGCCGGGATGAAAGAGCCATTGATCTTCCCTCGTGGGGATACACTCAACACTTCCGTCCTTGCGATTGAGGCGCAGCACGGGAGTCCCCGCCTTCGCCACCACGTGGCGGTTGGTCACTGCATAGAACGAGTACCACTCTTTGTTAACCTCAAGCGGCATCGCGACAAGAAAGCCGCTGCCGCCGAACGCCTCCCCATTGCTGGCGTCTTCCAGGCACTGGTAGACATAGACCGCAACATTCGTAAATATGTCACTGATTCTGGGCACAGTACGCTCCCAAATCCGATAAGGCGTCCGGTTGGGCCACGAGTAATACGTCACCCATTGGCCGCTGGAGCAAGTATCCGATTTGGATGTACGTACTGTCAAGGGATAATTACCTCAATCCAATTACCGTTTGAAAAAGAGAGTTTGAAAGCGACACCGTAGTCATAGGTGCCACCCGAGTACGTTGTGCCGTAGAGATTTCCGGCGTTGTCGCGAGCCAACCCGTCTTGGGGATACGTTCCACTGGTGGAGCCGGAGAAGCTGTATAGGAGTTGAAAGTTCCAGGTTCCCGGTTGGGTCAGTTCAAACACGGTTCCAAAGTTATAGGCGCCACCAGTGCTCGTCAGGCCATAGAGGTTTCCCGACGGGTCTGCTACCAGCGTGCCCCACGGACCATCTCCGTCGCTGCCCTGAAACGCATGCACGGTTGTTTCATTCCAGACGCCGTTGGACGGGCTCAACTCGTAAACCACGCCCTTGCCACCGCTGCCTCCCTCGGCCACTCCGTAGAGATTGCCGGCGGCATCGAAGATGAGACCGCCGAAAGGCGAATGTCCGTCGTTCCCGCCCTGAAAACTGTAGATGACTTTTTCTGTCCATCCACTGCCTGAGGGCGAGAGCTCGTAAACCGTTCCGCAGCCGTAGTTCGGGTCGCCGTTGTTACTGCAGTCTCCGGTGCCGCCGGAGCCGGTGGTGCCGTAAAGATTTCCGGCAGCGTCGAAGATGACTTCCCCGGGACCGTCGCCGTCGGGTTGCCCGGTGAATCGATAAAGCACGGTCTCGGTCCAGGGGCACAAAAACGAGACGCAAGCCGTAGCGGGCGGTTGCAGCTTGAACACCACGCCACAACCTTGGCCGTCGTTCACGCAGTCGGCCTGTTCGTCTCCGCCTATCGCCGTTGTACTGTAGAGGTTTCCGTCCGGCCCGAAGACCACCTTAGCATCCGGTCCGTTCCCATTGGTGAGCGGGCGGACAAACTGGTGCAGCGGAGTGAGCACCCATCCGGACCCGGCCTCCGCCATCCTGAAAACCGACCCGTAGTTGCCGGTGCCGCCGTTGACCGTCCCGTAAAGTCTTCCTGCGCGATCCATGGTCAAGCCTGCATCGGGACCGATCCCGTCGCCGCCGGTAAAGGTGTGAAGGACCTGGAACATCTGGGCCTGCGCCGCTGGAGCGGCCATCATGGTTATCGTGAAGATGACCACCATTACGAACCCGAGTGCTCCCGTACGAAAATTAATATCGAAAATCGAGGCTGCATTTTGCTCACGACTTGCCATAGCGATTCTCCTTGCCGACCTTAACTACGGCGTAATTTAGGCCATGAGCCGTCGCTGCCGCCGGTGAAGTCATACAACGAGGTATAGACCCAGGCGCCGTTGCTCGGACTGAGCTTAAAGACATTCCCCTTGTGATACGCGCCTTCAAGTAAGGTGGCGCCATAGAGATTGCCGGCCGCGTCCATAAACAGTCCGCCGTTCGGCCCGTCTTCACCGCTGCCGGTGAGGGCATACAGCACACGAAAGGTCCAACTTCCGTTGGATGGACTCAACTCCCAGACCGTACCCCCCTTGTTGGGACCGCCAGAGAAGGTTACGCCATACAGATTTCCGGCCGCGTCCATTACTACCGCGCCGTTCGGCCCACTGCCGTCGGTGGAATCCTGAAAGTTGTGCAGGACGGTTTCCCTCCAGCCCGATTCCGTCGGTGTTAGCCGGAAAATCACACCATCGCCGTAGAGACCACCCAGGGTCGTGGTGCCGTACAGGTTGCCGGCATTGTCGAAAACCACCCCGCTGCGCGAGGCATCGCCGTCGTAACCTCCCGTAAAGTTGTACAACACCGATTCCGTCCACCCACTGCCGCCGGGCGTCAGCTTGTAGACGTTGCCGGAATATCCGCTCGGGGCTCCCCATGATGTGGTGCCATACAAATTACCGGCAGCATCGAAGGTCAGATGCCCGAATGCCGGTTGTGCACCATCGTTGGGATATCCCTGAAACTGGTAGAGCGTAGTTTCGGTCCACGGACAAGAGATAGTGATGCAGTGGAACGCTGCCGGAGGTCTCAGCTTGAAGACCGTTCCGCAATAGATGCCCTGGCAGTAGTATCCGCCTCCCCCCCGGGTCGAACCGTAGAGGCTGCCCTCGGAGTCAAAGGTCAGAATCTGGTTGGGAAGGTAGCCGTCCGTCGATCCGGTAAAGCTATAGAGCAAGCTGAAGGCCCAGCCTCCAGATTTGTGGGTCAACTTGTAAACCGTGCCGCAACCGAACTGCTGACCGGAAGTGAGACAGTTTGCGTTGTATATGCCGCCATTGGCTGCCGTGCCGTACAGATTCCCTTGACTGTCGCTGGTCAATCCGCCTCCGCTCGGCTCCGAACCATCCGCCCCGCCGGTGAAAGTATGAAGAACCTGGAACGTCTGCGCCTGAGCCGCCGGGACGGCCGTGGTCGCGATCAGAACCAGCAAAACGAGCGCGGCGGATCCGGCTGTCAAATTAACATCGAGAAGCGAAGCTGCACTTTGCCCTTGGATTGCCATCTATATCCTCCTCGCGCAGGCCCACTGTTGCACTGCCCTGCGGGAAGGTCAACTTAATTTCACATTACGGCGCAACCGGTTGAGCGCAGACGGTTTATGAAGCGGAGTTGCAATGGCTGGCATTTAGCACTTAGCATTTAGCACTTGGCATTGAACAATGGCGCTGATTGGATTGGGCTAAATGCCAAGTGCTAATTGCTAACTGCTACTTGCTATGGACAAACTCTTCACTGGCGTTACGCTGCACGGAATGCCCGTGCGCATTGAGCTGCAATGGCCGTTTCATCGCTCGGCGGGCGGCAGCGACTGGTATGTGTTGCACGGCACGCTGCGCCTGAATGACGGTGGCCCGCTGCACGCCGACCTAGCGCTCAACCTGGCGCAGACTGTCCGGGAGGCGCTGCCGTCGCTCGACGGCGAGCTGGCGTTCTGGGTCGCGGTCAACACCGCGCGAAAAACCTTGGACGACAAAGACCTGGAGCTGCTGAAGACGGGCAAGCGGCAGCCGGTGGCAGTGTCGAGCCGCTGCTACAGCATCCGCCACAAGCACTTCACGTTTGCCAGCGCCACGCCGCAGCAAGTGGAGGAGTTCGTGGCGCGCAAGGTATTTTGGGGAAGCGGCGCGGGGTTCCCGGCGAGCCCTCCTCTGGCCCGCGGGGGTGAGGACAGCGAACGCCAGCCGGTGCTGATTGCCGATCCCTGCGATGCACAATATCTGGGAGCTGCCGATCCGAATATGGCGGACAAGCTGGCGGCTGCCGCGAGGGACCTGGCGGGGCGCGGGATGATAGAGCTGGAAGGCGATTACGCCCGGGCCAGCGACGGGCTACTGGCTCGGCGCGAAGAGTTTGTGGCAGCCAAAGACCAGGCGCTGGAAGAGCTGCACCTGAAGCACGCGTTCGAGCGGGCTTAGGGGATTAGGAACGGCCGGGAGAACGCTCCTAAAGAGAGTGCGTCACATTCGTCTGCCGCCGCCCTGCGGCTCGGGTTTTGTTCCACTTTGAGCGTTTGCGGAGGTCAACACCTGCATTATCCCGCCACTTCGCCGCTGCAATGGTAGATTTTCGAGCGGCGTGCTCCACCGCGCACTCTTTTACCGGTTGCGGCCCAGCGTCTACAAGGGCGAAACTTCGACTGAAACGCGAACACGATTTCGTGTTCTTGTTCCACGTGGAACATTTTTTGGGGCTGAAGGGCAGCCTTCAACCCGAAAGTCGTTCCCCTCGAGCCCGAGGTTCGGATGTCGCCCAAAGACGATGAGAAACCTGGGCGGAGCAATCGGACCTTAGGCGCGGCCTCGAGTTGTGCTCGACTTCTTCGCGACTTCGCGGCCGGATTACGCGACGGCCATGCGACGCGTTTCCATTCCATCGAGAGCGTGCCATAGCGACTGAGCGGCAGTCTCGGCGGCGTTCAGCGCAGCCTCGGCCTGATCAGGATGTGACGCAATCTCCGCGCTCAACCTCTCGCGCCAAACGTCAGAGTGCTCGACGTCGGCAACTTGATGCAGCTTGAAGTAGCTGCAGGTCTTCGCGTCGGCGCCATAGCGCTCGGCGAGGCCGTCGGCCTTGGCCTTGGCGACGCGCGGCACCTGCGACTCATAGGCATAGAAGGCGGCCAGGGCCTCGGCGGTTGAGCCCTCGCGCGCGACGCGGCGAAACTCGGCGATGAGCTCGCGAACTTCCGGCAGCGGATCGCGTCCCCGAACTTCATCGCGGTCGGCGCCCATGCCTTCGGCGAAGTCGAGCCACAGCTCGCTGTGGGGACGGCCTTCAATCTCCTCGCCGCAAAGGTTGCGCAGCACGGCGCGACGCAGCTCGCCATCGTCGAGCCGGGAATGCAGCGCGCTCAAGTACGCCGGAAACGCCGCGACGTGGTGGTAGTAATCCCCGGCATACTCGCGAAGATCGTCGCGCGTGAGCTGTCCAGCGGTCCACGCCTTGTAATAGGGATGGCACAGCAGATCGTAGCGGGCAATGCGCTGCTCCAGCGCGGTCAAGAAAACTTGCAATTCCATCATTCACCCCACGTAAGAATTCGGTAAGTGAGAACACTATACGGGAGGATGGCCGCGCGCGACAACTCGCGCCCTTTGCTTTAGTTGCACGCATCTCGTTTGCAAACTGGCCACTCACCACTGCCGACTGACAACTGGTTTATAGTGTTCTGTGGCGCAGTGAAATTTTCTCGTCCCCATCCCAACCGAACTCTGCTGACTGTTGTGTTGCTGTTGCTTGCTCTCAGTGCGGCGTGCAAACGGCAGAGCATGGCGCATCACGAGTACATGTATGTTTCCGCAGCCGAGACGAGTCTGCGCGATCGCGTCGCCACCATGTACAACAAGATGGGCACGGTGCACAACGGCGATCGCGTCGAGGTGCTGGAGAAGGAGCGGCGCTTCGTCCGCGTGCGCACCGATGGCGGTCAGGAAGGCTGGATCGAAGAGCGCAGCCTGATCCCGCAGGATGTGTACGACGGCTTCCAGAAGCTGGCGCAGGACAACGCCAGCACCCCGGTGCAGGCCCACGGAACCACGCGCGCCGAGCTCAACATGCACGTCACTGCCTCGCGCGACGCCGAGCACCTTTACCAACTCAAGGACGGCGAGAAGGTCGAGGTCTTGAGGCGCGCGACGGCTGAGAAGAATCCGCCCAAGGCTGCGAAGCCCCCGCCATCCACGACCTCACCTCAGAAGAAGGGCGCGACGTCGCAGTCGAAATCCGCTGCATCTTCGAAAGCAAGCAAGCCGGCATCGACCGCTCCGGCGACAATGCCCGCAACGCCGCCCGGTGCGGCGACGCAAACTCCCGCTGCTGCCGCGCCAAAGCCGGGCGAGCCACCACCTCCGCCGCCCAAGCCGATCATGGAAGATTGGTACTTAGTGCGCAGCTCGTCGGGGCATGTCGGCTGGGTGCTGCTGCGCATGGTCGATCTCGATGTTCCGCTCGACATCGCGCAGTACGCCGAGGGTCAGCGCATCGTGGCGTATTTCGTGCTCAACACGGTGCAGGAGGATGACAAGCCGCAGAACCAATACCTCGTGCTGCTGAACGAACCTAAAGACGGGCTGCCATGGGACTACAACCAGATCCGCATCTTCACCCGCAATCGCGCCAAGCATCGTTATGAGACGGCGTATCGCGAGCACAACCTGGAAGGCTATTTGCCAGTGCGCGTGGGACATCAGGATTTCGGCAAGGAAGGCGACCTGCCCACCTTCACGATTCGCAAGAAGAATGACGCCGGGCAAGTCATCGAAGCTACCTACAAGATGAACGGGCCGCTTGTGCGCCGTGTGCTCACTCCCGAAGAAGAGGCAGCCGAAAAGGCGCAGCACCAGGCCGCTCTCGCCGCCCGCATGAAAGAGATCGGCGCCAACCGCGCCCAGCATCCCAGTCAGACGCCCGCCCACAAGCACAAGAAGCACCAGTAGCAAAACAGACTTTGCCTGAATCGTTGGTTCAAAATATCCTACAATGTGGGATAGGAGAACCGCCGAGTTTTAGCCCAAGGTGTATATCTCACAATGTGGTATATGCCATCCGACCACTGCCTCTTCTCCGATGTGTCATCCTGAGCGGAGGCGTCGCCGGTGTTGCGACGCCGGAGTCGAAGGACCCCTATAGCGACACTAGCCCACTCCAAAGCTGGTCTCTGTATACCACACAATGTGGTATATTTTGTTCTTCCCTCTCATCGCCGTTCTGCAAGGCAGGACGCGCACAGGCCCACGCGCGATTCCCGCCCCACGGGACGAAAGATCATGGCCCAGCGCTTCAGCGCTGGGTAAGCATTGCCAAGAATCCTGAGTCCCTCGTGACGGCACAACTAGCTCAGAGCCAGTGCCAGGTTAACGATCGCTGGATGGTACAGCAGTGGGGCCGGACCGGGATCGCTTAGTCCCGACTACGTTCCGATGACGGTCACCGATCGTGCCTACACCTCGCCAATCTGGTACACGTTGGGGAAATGAAGATGACGAATTTTCTGAAGAAACTCGTGCGCGAGCCGCTGCTGCATTTCCTGGTGCTGGCGGCTGCGCTTTTCGTCGTCTACAACGTGGTGTCCAAGGGCTCCAGCGGTGAAGGCGGAAAGATTGTTATCACCCAGGGCCAGCTCGCGTCCATGTGGGAGAGCTTCACCCAAACCCGGCAACGGGAGCCCCGCGAGGAGTGGCAAGGCTTGATCCGCGAACGAGTGCGGGAGGAAGTTTATTACCGCGAGGCGCTGGCGTTGGGCATGGACAAGGACGATCTCATTATCCGCCGCCGCTTGCAGCAGAAGATGGAATTCGTCTCCGACGATGTCGCCGCCCAGGCCCAGCCGACCGACGACGAGCTGAGAGCGTATCTGCAAACGCACCCCGATTCGTTTCGCTCGGAGCAACGGTTCACCTTTCGCCAGGTGTTTATCAACCCGGAGAAGCACGGGAAAAGTCTTGCGCAAGACACCGCGCAGCTACTGGCGCAGTTAAACCGAGAAGGCAACAAAGCCGATATCTCTGCGCTGGGCGACTCCATCATGCTGGACAAGCAGTACGACGCGCTCTCAGCCGCTGAGGTCGGGAGGCTTTTAGGCGAAAAGTTCGCGACGGCTTTGGGCTCGCTTCCGCTCGGCCAATGGCAAGGTCCGGTCGAATCCGCCTACGGTGTGCACCTAGTGTTCGTGAGCGAACGCAGTGCGGGAGGTTCGCCTGCGCTGACAGAGGTGCGCGACGCCGTTCGCCGGGAGTGGGAGAATGCCCGTCGGCTGGATGCGAACGATAAGTTTTATCGGGAACTGCTCAAGCATTACACAGTGACGATCGAAAACCCGGCAATGCCGACAAAAACGGTCGCGAGCAGCAAGTGATATGAAACGCGAGATCTTCATTCTGGCTTTGCTGGTCACGCTTGTGCCCAGCGTGTTTGCGCACGAAGTGCGTCCCGCTTATCTCGAGTTGCGCCAGACCGGGACGGAAACGTATGACGCCCTGTGGAAGGTGCCGGGCCAGGGAGACTTGCGCCTCGGACTGTACGTGGAACTGCCCGCGGGCTGCACCAACGAAAGCGACCCACGCGGCACGATGGCCAATAGTGCCTACACGGAGCGCTGGACCGCAAGGTGCGAGGGCGGACTTAGCGGCGGCTCGATTCACATCGCCGGCCTGAGTGCAACCACGGTCGATGTGCTCGTGCGCCTGGAACGGCTCGACGGCACCACGCAAGTGACGCGGCTAACTGCGTCCTCGCCTTCATTCGTGGTCGCGGCCGCAGCGAGCGCGGTAGGCGTCGCTCGTACTTATACAGTGCTCGGCATCGAGCACATCCTGACGGGCATCGACCATCTTCTGTTCGTGCTTGCGCTGATTGTCATCACGCAAGGCGGCTGGAAGCTGGTCAAGACCGTCACCGCTTTCACTGTCTCCCACAGCATCACTCTCACTCTGGCAACGCTCGGCTATGTCCACGTCCCGCAACGGCCGGTCGAGGCAGCGATTGCGTTGAGCATCGTTTTTGTTGCGGCGGAGATTCTGCGTGGCCGCCAAGGCTACGTCGGTATCACCGCCCGTGCGCCGTGGGTCGTGGCCCTAATGTTCGGACTGATGCACGGGCTGGGTTTTGCCAGCGGGCTCAAAGACGCCGGGTTGCCAGACGGACATATCCCAACGGCGCTGTTGTTCTTCAGCATCGGGGTTGAGGCGGGACATTTCCTTTTCATCGGCTGCGTCCTTGCGCTTACTGCAGCCATGCTGAAGGCTGCTTCAAAACTCGCGCCCATCAACCAACAACGGTCGGCTTTCCTCGAAATTGTGCCGCCCTACGCCATCGGTACCGTGGCGATGTTCTGGGTCATTCAACGGATAGCCGCCTTCTGAGCCAGTCCAGATGAAATCGCGCACAAAACTTAAGATCCTCGGCGGTAGTGGCGTTCATCACAGCATTTTTTATAACAATGGGCTATTGATACGAGAGGCCTCGATCGATCTGAGAGGCATGTGATTAAGGAGAACCATGAAATCAGCAGCCGCGCTCGCGAAGGCAAGGTCCAATCGTGTGAACCCCGATATCCCGGCCTTCCATAAACACCACTCGCGAGCCGAGCTGGCGGCAATCGGCAAAGCCTTACGCGACAAGTGTCCGCGAGTCTCGCACGCCGAACGGAAGCCGCCGAAGGACCCAGGATTCTGGGGTCGGCTAGTCCTAGATGCTGGCTCGAACCTGTGCGCCTCAGCATAGGTGTCGTGAAATCGCCATATCACACGTAATCCTATCTTCGGGATCGGGGCGGAGCCGATCCCTTCGACTTCGCGCTTGCGATACTTCTTTTTCCAACAGCGCGAAGAAGTCTCTACTTGCTGTAGAACTCGGCGACCGCGGCCACCACCCGCTGCTGCTCGTCCTCGCGCAACTCCGGGAAGATAGGCAACGCCAGCACTTCTTTCGCGGCGCGCTCCGACTCCGGCAGATCGCCGGCCCGGTATCCAAGGTAGGCAAAGCACTCTTGCAGATGCAGCGGTACCGGGTAGTAGATCTCGCTCCCAATACCTCTTTCAGACAAGAAACTGCGCAACTCATCCCGTCGCCACGCCCGCACCACGAACTGGTGATAGATGTGGTGCGCCTCCGGCAGCGACGACAGCAGTGCGATCGGGGCCTGCTGAGTGACACCGTTCGCCTCCGTCTTCACCAGACCCGCCGCCGCAAACAGGCCGTGATAGCGGCACGCGACGATTCGCCGCCGCTGGTTCCAATCGTCAATGTGCTTCAGCTTCACGCGCAGCACCGCCGCCTGCACGGCATCCAGCCGGCTGTTCCAGCCAATCTCTTCGTGATAATAGCGACGCCGGCTGCCGTGGTTCCCCAGGCGGCGCACGTGCGCCGCCAGCTCTTCGTCGTCGGTGGTGACGCAGCCGGCGTCGCCGTACGCGCTCAGATTCTTCGTGGGATAAAAGCTGAAACCAGCGGCCTTGCCCAGCGTTCCAGCCTTCTTCCCTTTCCACGCTGCGCCGAAGGCCTGCGCCGCGTCTTCCACCATCGCGACCCCGTACGCTTGCGCGAGCTGGCTGAAGCGATCCATGTCGGCGCACTGTCCATACAGGTGCACCGGCATGACGGCGCGAACATTCTGGCTGCGTCCCCGTTTCAAAGCGTTCTCCACCTTGGCCGGATCGAGATTGAGCGTTCCGGGATCGATGTCCGCCAGAACCGGCGTCGCCCCGCATCGGACAATCGAGCTAACCGACGCAGAAAAGCTGAAAGGGGTGGTGATGGCGCTGGTGTTCTCCTCAACTCCGCCAGCCCGCAGCGCGAGCCACAACGCGTCCGTTCCGGAAGCGCAGCCAACGCTGGCGCGCACACCCAGATATTCCGCCGACTCGCGCTCGAACCCTTCCAGCTCTGGGCCGCCAATGAAATGCTGCGAAGCGAGCACACGCTCAATGGCTACGGCAATCTCGTCCTTGATGCTCTCGTACTGCCGCTTCAGATCGAGCATGGGGACGGGCGCGTTCTGAGCAGCGTTAGGGGAAACGGCAGATTGCTGAACTGACCGCACTGGCATGACAAGGTTGATTTTAGATTAGTTTCGCGTTTGCTGTACGGCGGGTGGAGCACGCTTTCACATGCCGCTGAAAAACTCAAAAGCAGATCCCTCGTCGGCCTAAAGGCCTCCTCGGGATGACAAATCTAAGGGACTTGTGACAGCGCACCTGAAGCTGCGCCCCTTCAAAACAAGTCGAAAGCGATTTTTTTAGCGGCCTGTTCAGGCGTGCATCACAATCCGATGAAGGACCCCGGCTTTAGCCGCCGAGGTAACGCTTGTGGAATTTACCTCAGTGGCTGAAGCCGATTCTTGGCTGCGGTTTCTTTCTTGCACGCCTGAAGGCGTGCTCCACCCATCACCCCAGAAACCGCACTGAAACCAACGTCCCGCGCAATCAATGCGCGACAAACATCATGTAGTGGCTCGCCGCTCCCATGAAGAACAGCATGGGAAACGACAGCCAGAAATTCACCCGCGAGCAAAGGAAGGTCAGTCGCGCGGCCTTCGCGGCTTCGGCAGGCAGCGCCGTGCCCTTGGCAACGCTCTCCTCGGTCCAGCGGATGATCTTCTTTTGCATGCGCCAGATGATGCCCCACACGTTCAGCATCATGAACCAGCCCAGCCCGCCGCCAATGCCGATCGCCAGGACGCTATTGCTCTCCCATCCCTGTTGGTTCAGACTGAGGAAAACATAGGCTGCCGCGACGATCACCACGGCCGTAATAATCCCCAATACTGGGCCTTTGCGCAGCACTCGGGCCGGCGACATCAGCACTCCCATTTCCACCGCGAAAGCCAGCGTCCAGATCAGAACGAAGCTGCCAATCACGCGACCCGCCGATGCGGTCTCCCCGGCCGCCATTGCTGCGCGAGCGTTTTCGGCTACCGCGTGGTTCCAATAGGCAAAACCCACCAGCACGGTCACCACCGAGCTCCAGCGGAACCACCACAACGCTTTTGGCATCAGCTTTGGAATCACCACGCCGCGCTGCTGCGCGTCCAGTTCCTGCAGAAACGGGGTGTTGACCAGAGTGAAGAAGTAGAGCAGCCCCACCCAGGTGATCCCGGCCAACAGGTGTATCCAGCGCAGCACAATCAGAATGGGCTGTTCTATAAGAGGGGATGTCAAGAACATTTTTCTCCCTCCGCCGGAGGCGCGAGTTCGGTTCGCGGCATCCAGCCCCTGTCAACGACGAAGGACGCTGGGATCCCGGGTGTTGT